>JAGVKB010000072.1 GCA_020050835.1 Candidatus Obscuribacterales bacterium
AATCAAAATTTGCCTGTACGTTAACCAAAACAAATCGCTTGGAATGCCCATTTCGCGCCAGTCCTCGCTTGACATACTATATGTATGAATAAATCGGGAAAAAAAACAGATCGGGAGCTGGTAGTGCGATTGTGCCTGAAGCTGAGAGCTCCCGGACAATCTTCCATCCAGTCCCGATCTCGCTAAGTCAGTTGAGCAGAGCCATCCTCGTCGCTTCGCTTCCGGTTGAGCTCCCGCTCTATCGCTTCGATCGCCGCCCGTGCCGCCGCCTGTGTGGTCTTTTGATCGGGCTTTTGCTGTTGCTGAGCCGCCTTGGCAGCCTCTCGCCGCTTGAGCACCAGGGCGCACCGTTGTCCGGCTCCGACGAAACGGTCAACGAAGGCGCGCCCGCTGACATAAAAGCTGACGATTCGAAAAACGGCCGGCAGAACAGCCCAGACTAGTGCCCAGCAGAGCATCGGTCCACCCAGCAAGCGGGCCAGACAAAAACCGAGCATAGCAGCCAGGCCAGCGCAGGCCGCCACTTGTACATAGTAGGACTGGTCTGCTTTCGTCCCGGTTTTCGAATTGCAAGCGATTTCAACCGTCATCGCCAGAAAGCCGGCTACGAACGAGACCAGCGCGCAAACGATCAGAAATGCGAAAATTGCCAGCATGTCACATACCTCCCTCTCTTTCCGCTTAGCCGATCAAGCGAACGCGCGGAGCGCGGCCGCGCCGCATCTGCTTGTGACCTTTCGGACCGACCTGAATCGCTTGATCGGCCGGCTTCGATTCGGTATTGCCGGCGGTGTCGGATTGCCGCTCCACCCATTGAATCGTGACCGAGCCCTTGTCGGCTCGCTTACTCAGGCGAGTTTTTTTCTTAGCCATTGACTTGTACCTATCCTTTTCTATTTGGTTCGATCGGATCTATCGTCGCTGAGCGACGCTGGACAGCTGTCTACCAGCCTGCAGTCGCTCTAGTTGGTCGGATTGGTCGAGGTGAGTGCTTGTTCAGTCGGTCGAGCCGCTGCTCGCTGCAATCGCACCGCCCAAAAGCGCTCCGCACAAAGCGAGCTGACCCAAAAGGGACACGTGAAACATCGTTCCCCAAAGAACTATCGATGCCGCCGAAAAAAACATCAAGACCAGGACCGGTCTCTCGTTCTCCGGCACCCGCGTGAACCAGCCGAGCAACCCTCCCCACAGCAGACAGAGCAAATAAACCAGGAATGCCGGGTTAACTGCGTAGAACATACTAGCTTCCCTTCTCAACCATTCAGCCATCTCACTTCTCATGGTCGCTTCACGCGCTCAGCGGAACAGCCGAAGCTGCTTGACTGAGGATACGCAGAGCAATACGCCGGTCGCTTGTAAGGCTTGGTTGGTACCTGCACGAAAAGATTGAGCTAAACGGAGACTTCACCCTAACGGTCGAAAGAACCTGCAATCAAATGAATTCAAACCGAACCGAGACGACTCCGCCAGCCCGGGCGCTTATGCCGACGAGCAAGAGCGCCCGGAATTCAGGTCTTAAGGTCCGATTTTCCGGCAACGTCGCACTTAGCGGAAAAAAGTTTCGCAAGCACGCAATTTCGGCACTGCCATCGCGACCAGCTCGTAGCGAGTCTCGCGCTAGGCGAACGAGTGGGCAGTACACTTGCAGCAAGTGCAACTGCCGGTTGCAAGCGCTCCGCGCCAACAATCCGGGTAGAACCGCCGGCAATTCGAGCTGTCAGTTAGTCCGCGAAAGGTTACTCTGGCTTGCTCAAAACAGCCGAGATCGAGTGCAATACATCACTACGAGTGACGATTCCCAACAGCTGATCTCCGTCGACTACCGGATATAACCCAACTTGATCCCAATCGAGCTTTCCGACCAGGAATGCCACACTATCGTCAACTCTAACCGAGGCTGGATCGGCGGTCATTATCTCAGTAATCGCCATACCGGGCGGGACTCCTCTGCCGGCGCTGGCAATCAAATCTTCCTGCGTCACAATGCCCGCCAGCCGCCCAGCCACCACCACCGGGAAGGTGCGATGTCGGCAAGCGTTGAATTGCTCGACAGCCTGCGCAACCGTCGTATCGCCGGAAAAACTTACGACATCTCTCTGCATAATGCTGCCAACTGTAACCTCGGCAAGCGCAATCGCCGCCGGGGAATCCTTCTTGATTTCGATCCCACTGAATTTCAACAGGAGATCGTAGACCGATCCGCTCGAGATGCTCTCTGCCACCACCGTCGATATCACACATCCAACCATTAACGGCAGCACAATATTGAAATTGTGTGTCATCTCGAAGACAATCACGATCGCCGTCATCGGCACTCGACAGACCGCGCTGAAAAATGTGCCCATGCCAACCAGCGCATAGGTCCCCGGCAAACCGCCACCAACCAACGGATGCTCCCAGCAGCCAACCAGATATCCCAAAGAGGCGCCGAGCGCCACCGCTGGACCGAATAATCCCCCCGGCGCGCCCGAGCCGTAATCGATCAGGATTAGAAAAATCTGCGCGCAAAAGGCGATAGCGGCGATCTGCCAGGTTGCTTCACTGGTCACAATCATCTGCCTAAGAGCAGAATTCTCTCCAAAGAAACTCGGCAAGAGCGTGGCAACCAACCCGGTAATCAAGCCGGCCAAAGCGACACGCCAGCGCAGCGGCAACTTTAAGACATGAATATTGAAGTGCATGGTGGCAATTAAGAGCTTGTTAAACAACGCTCCCAGCACTCCGGACAACACCCCGAGCACGACATAGAAAGGAATGTCCACCAGCGAAAAGCTGCCGGTCTTGGGTAGATCGCCAAAGCGGATATCCAATGAATGGACGCCGAGCAGCCGCGAGACGACAGCCGCGACAAAGCACGAAACGATCGCCGTTCCGACCGTGAGCGCGGAGAGATCTTGCATCAACTCCTCGAGCACGAAGAGAAAGCCTGCAATCGGAGCGTTAAAAGCCGCTGACAATCCGGCCCCGGCCCCGGCCGCTGTTAGTTGCCGGCGCCTTTCCGGCGAACCGGTAACACGCCGGCTGAGCACGGACGCCAGCGAAGCACCGACCTGCACGGTCGGTCCTTCCCGTCCGAGCGGCATTCCGGAGCCAAGCGCGATAATGCCGCCAACCAGCTTGACGACGGCCACTCTTAGATCGAGTTTGATCGCAATCCGCGCCAGCAAGGCCTTCACTTGCGGAATGCCGCTTCCGGATGCCTCAGGCGCAACCCGCTCCACCAGCCATCCGGCGATCAACCCCCCGATGCAACCGATTGACGGCAAGACCAGATAAGGCGGATAGAGGGCGGCTTGCTGCCAGCGCCAGGCAGTCAACAAGTGCACACCTTCTTTCAACAGATAGGCAGAAAAACCTGCCACCAGACCGATCACGCAAGCCTCGACGAGCGCCACATTTCTTGGTCTGAGCGCTCTCAGAGTCGCTCGAATGAACTGGAGGCCAGTCCGCATATCTCGCTCGATCAATCCCTTACTAATTTGAATTCTATTCGTCCGAATTATTATCTGTTATTCGCATCCAAAAGATATACCTTCGGCACACATTCCGCTTGGCTAACATCTCTTTTATAGCGCTTCGACGTATCTGCAGCCAGATTGAAGCCGAGATATTTGCACCATATTCAATACACCCAATTCGTATGCGCCATCACCGGCGATGACATATACACCAAAATTCAGTTGAAACCCGGCAATCGCTGCCGGGTTGAGCCTTGGAGCGCTCTTATCTAAATTTATCAGACTGCTTGGAAACGACGCTATATCTAGGTTAAGGGGCACCACTCCCAGTGAATTTAACCAAAGCCTGAACGCCAGCAATGATACGGCTTTTCAACAATCTACAGGTTTCGAACCAGAATTTACATGTTGCATCTGAGACCCTACCGGTAGTATCGTACTGCCAGCTAAAAATTTGATTCGGTTCGTCGCATCTCCAACCTATATAGACCTGGATACAACTCAGGTTTGTCTGGCTTCATGCCACGTTTTTGTTTGGGTTTACGCGCGGGCTGGCTATTGCCCAGATTGAACTATCTCGACCAAACGTTCGTCTCATTTATAGGACTCGCCCCCGGCAGAGAAAGGAAGCTCTATGCAGACACTCCCGAAGGAACCATCTCAAGACAAGGAAAAGGCAGGCAATCAGATGGGTGCAGCGATGCGTGGTGCGGCAGGAAGTGACGAGCCGACCGGCACCAGGACGGCTGAGACACGCACTGACAGCCAGTCGATTGCAGGCGATTTGCAAACGGATTTTACCGAGCATTATTGGGAATCCACCCAGGAAACTTTGGTCGGATTATATGGCAAGCGCGACCCGAAGACCGGTCAACCAGTTGAGCGCATCAACGACATCATTCACCGGGTCGCACAGGCGGTGGCGATCGCTGAATTGAAGTATGTTCTGAGCCCGGAAGAGATCTTGGCGTGCAGCCTGGAGCAGGCGATTGCCCATCCAAGAGTCGCTCAGTGGAAGAAGACTTTCGCTGACAACATCGGCAATCAACGCTTCTGGGCCAACACCCCTGCCAATATCAACGCCGATCCCCTAGTATCACTTAAGGTCCTTCAATATTGGGCGAACGGCACGCTGGCCAAATTGAAAGAAGAGGATATCTGGCTCAAGTCAGAACCGCTTCGACTGGCCTTCATCAATCAGAACACAGAAGCGCTGTCCGCATACGAAATTGAAATGGGACGGCTGGCCTCCGACTTGCGCGGACGAGGCTGCCTGGCCGCCTGCGGTGTAGCCTACGTAGTAGACAGCCTGGAAGGGATTCAGGAAGCCGCGAAAATTGAGGCGCTCGCCGCCAAAGCGGCGATGGGCATGGGACTCAACACATCCACGCTCAGACCCTGGTCATCGGTCATCTCAAACGGAGCAGCAGCCTCCGGACCAGATCGCTTTTACGAAAAGACGATCGCCAAAGCGGTTGAAGCGGTGGCGCAAGGCGGCCGGCGCGGCGGCGCGCTGATCGAATTGCGCAATTCAGATCACCCGGACATCTTGTTCTTCATAGACAAGAAGAAGTTGATTCCACCACCGAAGCTTTCTGGCGTCTACAGAGAAGTCCAAGCCGAAATGCGCCAACAATCAGGCGAAAGCGCGATGGCTTACAAAAAGCGCTTGATCGCTGAATCCGAGCGGCGCTATGGCGAGCTTCATTCACAATATGTAGAACGCCAGAATTATCTCAAGAACACCAACGTCACCGTACTGGCCATGCCGGGATTCATGGAGGCAGTCAAAGAGAAGCGATTCTATCCGGCGAGCTTTGCCAAGAAAGTTTGGGACGGCTCCGTCTACGATCCTCGCAAACCGGTGGTGGACGAGAAAACCGGCATGACTACAGTCAACAAGCTGACCAAAGAGAACATATACCAAGAGTACTCGGTCGAGATCGCCAGACACCCGGAGGTGCTCGAGGCTGCCCGCAAGCTCAACAACGCCATTGTCGAGATGACGGACAAGTATGTGCGAGTACGCGGGCATTTCTACGCGCCGGAAGTCTTCGGTCGGATAGTGGAAGGCATGAAAACATCGGGAGAGCCCGGCATCGCATTCTACGAGACGATTAACGCCGGCAACGCTAATCCCCATGCCTACGACTTGAACACCTGCAATCCCTGCGGCGAGCAATTTCTACCAGCCGGGCCCGGGCACGACGGCCGCACCTACATGGGCAATTGCAATCTCTCTTCCGTGCATGCCGCCCATCGCGACTTCTGGAATCCGGACGGCAGCTTCAATATGTCAGCGATGAAATCAGTCACCAAAGTGCAGCAACGCTTCATGGACAATGTCACCGACGTCAGCTGGTATCCGATCCCAGCCCAGAACATGACGGCTCGGTTGGAACGCCGCAACGGCGGCGGCTTCGCCGGCATCGCCGAGTTTCTCTCGCGCCTGGAGCTGGAATTCGGTGAAGCAGCGTCGCACGCTGCTGTCGAAGAGCTCTATCGCGAATACACACGTGCATCGGTCGAAGCGTCGATCGAGCTGGCGAAAGAACGCGGGGTCTATCCGCTCTGGGAGGGCAGCCGCTTTCAGAAGAAGGGCTTGCGGGTGCGCAATAGTTGTATGACCAACAACGCTCCGACCGGCACCCTGGCGCAGGCGATGCAGACCAGTTGGGGAGTCGATCCGCATAACGGCATCGTCTTTTCGCGCAAGGTGCGTTCGCGTTTCGTCGACTTCGTTGCGCCCGGCTTCCGCGAATTGATGCAGAAGCACCACGCCTGGCCGGACACAGAAGCCGGTCAAACTGCTCTCATGCAGAAGATTCGGGCCAATCACAAGTCTTGCCGCGGTCTAGCCGAAGTACCGGCAGCGGTGCAAAAGGCTTTCCCGGTAAGAGTGGAGCTTGAACCGGAGGTCTACATTCGGCATCTGGCAGCTGTCCACAAAGGCGCAGACGACTACCCGGAAGCTTTCAACTCCGTCTCGAACACTTGCTCGATTCCGCTCGATATGAGCGAGCAGGCGGTTCACGACTCAGCCATCCTGGCCTGGGAGCTGGGCGTCAAAGACATCACCTTCTATCCAGACGGCAGCCGCTTGAGCCAACCGGTGGAAAAGATCGCTCGCGAAGACTACGCCGGCGAAGTCGACTTGCTGACTTTGGTCGGCCACCAGGAGCGCCGCAACATCAATATAGACGAAACGAGCGGTCAGACCTACAAAGTCCGAGTCGGCTCACCAAGCGGCGGATCGACGCTGCATGTCAGCCTCAATCACGAGTCGGCTCGGCCCGGCGAATTGATTGAAGTCTATGCTCGCATGGGTAAACCAGGCGCGATCGAGTCTGGCTTGTTTGAAGCGGTCGGGCGGTTGGCTTCTGCTTTCTTGCAATACGCAGCTGAATTCGGAGAAGACGAGCGAGCGAAAGCTGAGCGATCGATCGTGCGCCAACTAGTCAACATTCAATCTGGCTATCCGGCCTTCTTCAAGTTCAGCGATCACGAAAAGCCGCTCGTAATTCAATCACCTTGCGACGGACTGGCAAAAGCGATCCAACAGTATCGCCGCACCTTTGAAGGACAACCAACCAGCAACGGCGATGCAGCCGGCTCGACGAGCTTCACTGCCGCCAAGGTCGAAGCCGCCGGACAGCAGGCGCCGTTCGACAACGGTTGGTCCGAGTCAATCTCGGCCTGCGGCAAATGCGGCAGCTCGGAATGGCTGAAGATAGATGGTTGCCTGGTTTGCCAGGGCTGTAGCTACTCCAAGTGCGGCTAGAACGCGCAAAAGAGAGAAGGGGAGAGAGGAGAGCAATCTCCTCTCTCTTTTTGCGCGCGTTAGCAGGTGACCGGCAAAAACCGCCGCCCATCGAGCCGGCTGGTCACTTTAGCCAATGCCATGTCTAATGCTTGTTGAGCAGACTAAACCGTTCATGCGGTTTCAGAACGCCCGTCACATTAGTGGTAGTCTTGCCAGAGCCTGAACTGCTGCCACTTCCGCTCGATTGCGCCTTCGGATAGGAGAGCACTTGCGCCGGAGCCGTACCGGTAGACTGATTGTGGCTGGGCTGCGAAGCTGGTCTCGGTAGAGCGCTCGGCTGAGGTCCGCTGGCAGTCTGACTCAGCTGTCCATGCACGCCGACACTCTGCCCGCCAGGAAGCGCCGGCTGTGGGTTTTTAAGTGCATGCATATTCGATTCGAAGCCAGGCTTGGCAAGAATCCTGCCCTCGGATCCCTGCGGTTTCAAGATGACATAGCCCGGTCGCCCGGTGTACGGACTGCCGTCTGCTCCTTCAACTGAGACGCCACCGCCGCCTTGCTGCTTATGAGTCGGCAGCGGGATCACGTAAGACGGTCCGGGCTCTTCGTCACCGGTGAAATCCTTCACGATCGGTGTCGTGTTGATTATTTGAATCTCTGGTCTGTACTGACTTTGTGCTGGTTTCTGGAGCTGCCCGGGCTTGTACGTGTAGAACCCACCCTGCGACGTCTGCGCGTTTTGACTATATGCCGACACCGACATCGCTTGGCTCACGATAGCTGTCGCTATCGCTAAGAACAATCGCCTTTCCATGCAAAAATCCTCTCACCAGGATTAACCCGATCTATTTTGATATTACCTCAAATAGACAATTCAAACTCAGTCCAGACCGAGACGCTTGCCGGGTAAGCAATTCCGCGAAACCGACCGAAAAGTCAGAGCTGGTCTCTCAGCATTTTCACCGCGTGCCACAGCTGAAAATCGGACGTGCCACCAATTACGACACCATCGCCGGTGGCGATCAACTCGTCCGGTTCTATGCCATTAGAGATTGAGATCGCCCCGTCACCCGGCCAGATGCCGGACGGCGTTGTAAAACGCAGAGCGGTCACACTTACCTTGACGCAGGGCGGTATGCCGATCACATCTTGCCCAACCCCCTTTCCAAATGTCCTTTCACCGACGATTTTCGCTCGTCCCAAATCTTTCAGCGCCCCGGCGAACAGCTCGGCGCCGCTCATTGAGCAGCCGTCCACCAGCACAATCAACGGCTTGCCTCGCCCCCGCTCAGGCAGCCTCCTGAGCGGCTCGCTTTGACCGACAGGTACAAATTCGCTGCCTTCCTCTCTTTTTTCAATCACTATCTGAGTGGGACCAAGCTGAAATCGCATCTTTTCCAACTCACCCGCTCGCCCGCGCCGCTCGAAGCAGGCCAGAGTCCCTTGCCCGAGGAAAGCAGAAAGCAGAATCAAAGAGCTGCGAAGATCACCGCCCCGATTGCCCCGCAGGTCTACAATCATCGCCCGATTGCCAGCGAGTCGCTCGACAGCCGCTCGCAAACTGGCATTGGAGACTTTCTCGAACGACTCGACCCGCAGACAACTAACGCCGCCTTCCAGATGGCTCAATCTCAAAGGCGGAACCCTTGGGCTTTTAACTGAAAGTCTTGCTTGCATTTCAGAGCCGTCCCGGAGCAAAACGAAGTCAGTATCCTCATGCTCGGACAAAGAGTTTAACCGCCCAAGCGAAAGTCCAGCGGCCGCTTTGCCAGCAACCGAGACAACGATGTCACCCGGTCTGAATCCAGATTTAAAGGCAGCGCTGTCCTGAATTACCACCATTACTCTCGGGCGCTCTAGCTCGTCTTGCTCTGGCAGTAAATTACCATCAGCATCGAGGACCAATAGACCGCCTACCGTTTTCTTGAGACCGAAAGACAGACCATAGTCATTCAAGCTCCTCGCCATCCCTGCAAAGCTGACCGGAGAAGGAGAGATCAAGCAAGTATAGAAGTCTTCAAGCGAAGCGAGCAGGTCCTGACTCTGTTGATATAAATCATCAATCGTTAGCAGGCCAGACAGATCGTTCCACCGGTCCAGGTCAGGCAGTTTGCCTGGCTCCAGGATGTTTTCCGCAACTGCTTCCCGCAACCTTTCAAATAGCCTCGGCGGCGCAAAGATGCTTCGTCTAGCCAGCAAAAGCAATAGCAGCACCAGCGCAGAGAGGGCAGCCAGCAGCGGCAGCAAGAAAGGCGGAATGAAAGTAGTGCTGGAAGCTGGCTGAATAGAGACGATAATCAGTAGGATGCTTACGATTCCAACAGACAGAATCAGCCTGTCTAGCGGCGACCAAACATACTGGCAATAAAGAGTCCGTCTCGCCTTCAAGGTCGCCTCCGCCGTTCAAGCCATATCCGTTTACGGACATACCACCAGCCGACTAATGACATTCTAGTGCACTGCCGGTAGTATCATCTTTGCCGTGGCACCGCAAACCGCTGCGAATTGCCCGTTTCGCAAAATTCTCAAGGCGGTAATTCCGGCAACTTCGACTAATTATCCGGCAGCGTTAGCTGCAGTCAAAATCACCGCGGCAACGTCCGGTCCGCTCACTGACTGGAGCCGTGCTTTGCCAGCCGGACGGTAACTTGCTGCCAGACTGTCGCCTCTTATCATCAGCCTGCGAGCGCTTAGAACGGCCAAAAATCGGGTAAGCTTTCTTTGACTTCCCGGTGAGTCTCGTCGTCAAGCGCCAGGTATATGGACACCAGCAAGCCGTATAAGGATTACTACTATATTCTTGGCGTCCCGCAGGAGGCGACTCCGCAGGAGATTCAGGATGCCTACCACGACCTTTACGAGAAGTACGGGCCGCATGTCAGTGTGAGCGGCCAAGACCCCGAAATGCTCCTGAAAACCTTCCGGGACATCAGTGAAGCCTATGAAATGTTGATGGATCCTGAAAAGCGCAAGGATTACGACAAGAATTGCGCTCCTCATCTGCAGAAGGGAGATCTACGAGCGCTCTGGACCAAATTTTCCGGAGTACAGCAGGCCAGCGGGCAGAATCGAGACGACAAGAAGCCACGAGCGATCGACACGGAGCTGGATCTGGAGGTGACCCTCAGAGAAGCTGTCAAGGGAAGCAAGAAGCAAGTTTCGTTCGACGAGCCCAAACCATGCGAAAGCTGCAACGGATTGAAGCCGGTGCAGCGAATGCAATGCCCGAACTGCCGGGGATTAGGCTATGCAACTTCGGAGCGAACTGAAGAAGTCGAACTGCCAGCCGGCATGTTCGATCGGATGGTAATCAGAAAAACAGAGATAGGCAAGTTCGATATGCCTGCCGGCAAACGCGGCGATCTCGTGCTCAGAGTCAAGATCAAACAACATCCGTTTCTCAGCGTCCTCGGCCGGGATATAACCTGCACAGTGCCGATCACCATTTACGAAGCGGTGCTGGGAGCAGAAGTGGAAGTACCGACCGCAACCGGCAAAGTAATCATGAAGGTACAACCACGCACGCAATCAGGCCGAGTCTACCGGCTGAAAGGTCTGGGATTGGCGGGCGCCGACCAGCTGGTCACCGTCGAAGTTGTGACACCACAGCAGCTCAGCGACGAAGAGGTCGGAATGTACCGCCGGTTAAAGGACTCCTGCAAGGATCCCAATCCCAGAGAGTCGCTCTACACCAAGCTATAGCTTGCCAACGCTGCTTCGATCAGAGCCTGTTTAGCGGCAGAGATGCATACAAGCTCGAGCTTGTCAACAAGAACACCGAAAGCACCAGTTCACGCAAAGCTCGAACGGTTAAGGAGTCCAGCCCTTGACTAGCGCCAAGATCACCTTGTTTACATTCCTTTACCAAGCTGCGCTATCTATCAAGACTCCCGAAAGACGGCTTTCTTGATGCTTTCTAATCTGGCACTTTTGAGCTTTCCTACCCCAAAATTGCCTTAAGTATTCGCGCTTTGCGGGTCCCCCCCCTGCAGTCAGCTGCCTCGAATCCTGCTGCACCACTGAAAACGTCATCCGATGACATGTACGACATATCGAAAAGGACTAATTGCTTACGCCAGTCATCTTCATCTAACTTAAAGGCCTCATTACACTTCCTTCGTTCGTCAGGTTTCTAAGTCTCAGCAAGATTCCATTTCCCCAGCAGTCTTCGCCCCCACCCACACCTTACCGGCGGGTGTTGGTGAGATTTAGCGAAATGTGGCAACCTGCAGGATTGTGGTTGCCCAGTTGCACGACTGCCTCCCTTGCTTCCGACTCCCTACGCTACCGTGGCCAGCTCTTCGAGCTATCCAGCGGTGAAGCGTTCCTGCATCCACACACCCCTTTTACGGGGTGCTTGAATTCGATGTCTCTGACAACGGAGGCATCAAGGAGTCAACTCAAATGAGCACTCGCAAGAGTACTGAAAAGCGGACTCGCAAGAGTCCCGAGAAGAGCTCCGGAAAGAGCGCTCGCAAGAGCACGAAAACCATCCGCAGTTCTTCCGTTGATGACGCCGCCAAGAAGATCGCCAAAGTGCGGAATCTCGATCTCGAGTCCGTCAAGCAAGCGATCATCGACGCGATACGCATCGCCAATCTGGACGGGAGCTACAAGTTCCTGACGTTCGCCGGAATCTTGCCGGTGAGCCTCCCGGATGGCACGAAAATCATCATTCTCCCGGACATCCATGTTCCGGCTCACAATAAGAAACTGCTCTGGGCAGTCCTGGAGTTCCTCAAGGACTTCCAGCCGCACATCGTGATTTTGATCGGCGACGTCGCGGACGTCTTCGCTCTCTCTCGCTGGCCAGCACCGCCTCGCGTGGTGAAGAACATGCAGAAGGAGCTGGACCAGACGCGCCGCCTGGTCGACAAGATTATCGAGGTTTCGGGTTGCGTCCACCTGTTCTACATCATGGTCAACCATGAAGACCGAGCCTACCGGTACCTCACGGATCCGGCGTCCGGTCTGGCGAACATCGTGGACTTCAACACCCGCGAACCGATCCTCTCCTTCCACGGACTGATGGGGTACAAGCCGGGCGACCCGGTCACCTTCATCTACGACCTCCAGGAGAAGGGCGGCTACGGCGGTGGCATCCTGGTAAACGATGACCTCGAGTTCCATCACGGCTACATCGTCCGTCCGAACCCCGGCGCCAGCCCCCGGGCCGACGCAGACCGGACCGGCAAGAGCACCGCTCACGGTCACACCCACCGCGCTGGCATGTCAGCTCGCGAGACGGCTGTCGGCATGGTTCGAGCGTTCGAGCTCGGACACCTGGTCGACCCCGAGCACCCGTATATGGGTTACGCCAATCTGCTCAACAACTGGCACCCGGCTGTCGGCGCCGGCCAGATTGTCGGTGGCAAGGTGCACCTCAAGGTGCTGCCGATCAAGCAGGTTACTACGAACGGCCAGACTCGCTACAAGTTCACCTTCGGCAAGAAGGTGTACACGCAGTCTGATCGCTAATCACAACCAAAGCGGTGCTGGGGCGGCTTCAGAAGAGCCGTCCCAGCCGCTTGCCAATTCCGAATTTTCGGAAGGAGCACAATGATGAGCACTCGCAAGAGTAATGCCAGTTCCAACCTGCAGGGCGCGAACTGGCCTCCTGAAAGCGTGCTGGACCCAGGGTTGCACCACAAGTGGTCTCGCGAAGTCATCTTCGACTTCCACGAGGTCTGCGTGAAGTGGCTCAAGCGGTTCTGCAACTTCTACAACCAGCTGCATGGGACGAACCTCCAGCCGGATGACTTCGATTTCTACAACATGCAGTTCAAGCCGAGCCGGGACCCTGCCAAGCAGGTCCTGCCGGAGCTGTTCGACAAGACGTTCGTCGTGTTCGCGCGGGCGTCCACCGGTGGCTACGGCGACCTCGAACCGCACGATGGGATCAAGGAAGCGATGGAGCAGATCCAGGCCGCCGGCATCAAAATCCGGATCTGGTCCTGGACTCCGGCTGCTGCCGACATCAAGCCTGACGGCGCTGGGGCCTACAACACCGGCATCGCCCAGGACGTAACGAAGCGCCTGATCCGCCGGCTCCAACTGCCGGTCGACGTAGATCGGGACGTTGACTTCATGCCGCCGTCGCGCAAGAAGTGGGAGATGGCCGAAGAGCACATCCCGCTGATCGTCGAGGACAACAAGACGACCGCGTCCGACGTGGCCGATGCTGCTCACGCCGTGCTTCTCGTCCCCGAGAAGTACAACGAGGGCTTCCAGTGCCGCAACGTCTTGCGGCTTTCCAACCGCAGCGAGCTCGCCGCCACCGTCATCGACTTCTACCGGAAGCTCGAAGAAGCCGGCGTGCTGCTGTAAACGCTTGAACCGGCACAATGTCCGGCGCCCGACCAGCTAAACGGTCGGGCGTCCGGCTTGTGCTCGCGTCCGTGCGTAGCTGAAATGCTCACACCAATGCGCAGACAAAGCGTTAACAAATGGAGGTCATGAGACCATGTCCAAGTCAACCAGTTACAAGAGCGTAGTCGTCAAAGAAGACCCGAAGACTTCGCTCGTGGAAGCGGGCATTCACCCGCTCACCCTCGCCAACGGAATGCGCGCGGTCGCCGTCGGCCACGCCTACTTTCCCAACCACGACCGCAACATCCACAAGATGTTCCTGCAGTACCTGCGGGACACCAAGCCGGCTGTCGTCTTGCTGCTCGGCAGCATGATCGACGAAAACGCCTTCAAGGAGCTGACCGAGCAGGAAGACAATTACCTCCACGAGTATGAAGATGCTCCGGAGGTCATAACTGCCCGTCAGTCCGGTGGATTCGAAGCTCAAGTCTTGTCGCTCGGCAAGGCCTGCGGGGACTACATCAAGTCCTTCGCGGAAGCCAGCGGCGGCACCGTCATCTACATTCCGTCGGCCACGCACCTGAGCATGGGCAACGAAGTACGGCTGATCGAAGCGATTCAGCGGAAGAAGAAGGTTCTGGATGCCTGGTCCGCCAATCATCCGGACGCCTCCGAGCTACCGTCGGATCCGAGCGTGCCGCTGCCCAAGAAGCTCGCCCAGCTTCTGCAGATCGACAATCTGCCGAACATCACGGTGAAGCGCTTCGGCGCGGCCGTGAAGGTCAACAACAAGACGTTGTTCATGATTGGCGACTTCCGCCGCCGCCACGCCGGCGACGCAGCCAAGGTGGAATGGGAACAGCGCGCTCTCAACATCGTCCGCGGCTTCGACGGCAAAGTGGCCTCCGGCTGGATGACCACGGCGAAGCACACGATGCCCGGGCTCGTGCTCGAGTTTCACGAATTCCACGAAGTCGGCTACTTCTGGGATCCAACCCGCATGGGTCACTTCCGGGATTACGATCGCCGCGCTCCCGGCTTCTGCTCGTTCGTCTCCGTCGACGGCGTGCTCTTCGGCTCGGCCATTCCGATCATTCGCGGCAATGACGGCCGCCGCTCCTTCATCGACGATGTCGATGACTGCGGTTTCAAGGTCTACACCGAAGACTTCCCGGGCGCTCTGCCGCATGGCGAAGAGATCACCCTGATGCCGCCTCAAGCGGCCGCTCCGGAGTCCACCCCGACTCCGGAGGCACCCGCGCCCACACCTGCGCCGAAGGTTGCTCGCAAACCGTCCGCCAAGAAACAGGCGACCGGCAAGCGTTCAAGCTCGGACAAGAAGCACGGTGGCAGGCGCTCCTGAAAGCCGGTGAGAGGCGGTGACCGCTTACCGTCTCTCACTGTCGACCGGTAAGGGAGTTCCATCTGGAGCTCCTGATACCGGCGACGAGCATTGCGCTCGAGCTACATACGCTGCGGGCTGGGTCTCCGGAGGATTGCGCCGTCATTTACATGATCGCTCAATTCAAAGGAGATCCAGCCCGTTTTTTGTACTTTTTGGCACGTTAGCCAGGCACCAAATGTGGTTCGCTTCCCCGGCTAAGCTCTGAACGGGGAGATGGAGCCAACTTATGTGAAACGCAACCGATCTAGTGGTGTCAGGCCAGGAAGAAAGTCGAGAGGGCAATCCAGCATAAACAAGCTTGCCTTCTCGATCTTCTTTCGTTATAGCCACTTCTACTATAGAGCTTCACGGTTACAACGCGAAACAGGCATGAATTGCTCCCCAGGCTTCAAGCGATTGACAGATCTCGGCAATCGATCTTTCCACCGGCCGACTTTCCCGGACAACTTGATTGAATGATAGACTGCGCGTACGTTAAGTCAGTCTGATGATCGGGAACAAGAATATGGCCAGTAAAAAAAGAGATGGAGGATCTCGTCATGTCCAGCAGTAAAGATCCAATCCGGCGCGACTGGTATTTCAAAGAGCCGGGACAGGACCAGGCGCTTGCCCGAGAGCTCGAGGATATAAAGCGCTCGCCAGTATCCTTCGACCGCAATAAGTGGATCGATCAGGACAAGGGATTTCTGACAGACCCGAGCGCCGGTGAAGGTCCAAAGCATTTCGAGCTGGCCGAAAAGTTAGCTCAAGCGGAGCCGACACGGCAGAAAAAACTACCTCCCAGTTTGAAAAAGACACTTTACGATCCGGACAATCTCTCCCTCCTGCTCAACAAGCTTCCAGAAGACTTCGATGTACAACACATCACCGGCTCGGAGATCGAAGCGCTGAAGGACAATGCTAAGAAACAGCAGAATCCCGAGGTTCGCCTGCGGCAGGCGGCCGCCAATGTGATCAGGAGCATGACAACTACGATGTCAGGCATTTTTCATTCTGCCAAGAAGAACAGGCAATGCGAGCTCTACGGGCACATCCCTGAGCCCGCTGCCAGCTGGCGGGCCGGGCTCCCGAAATGCATAGACTGCGGAGTATTGATTGAAAGTAGAGCGCAGATCCGGACTCATAGCGCCACCGAGCAACAGCGTGACATCAAACCTTACGACAACAAACTCGACTTGTAATCACAGCTATCAGTCTCTTGACCAGCAGGTCTAATCTCTCCGAAGAGCCTACGGATTCCCGCTGTTCTGAACGCACCGCCGCCCTTGACGGCGCCCGCCGCTCTTTTTAATACTATCATTTCTAATAGAACAATTCAAACAATCAATCCCTAGAAATGGCTGCCGGCCAGCACCGATTTCATTCGGCGCCAGCCGGCAACAGGCAGACAGAATCGACAAACGCGCTTAGTCAGCGCATTGCCGAGCGCAGCCGTCTTAGTCATCGGAGTCCGATTGATTGTCCGGCTTCGGCTCGACCGGCTTCTCATCAGCAACGATTGTAGTGCCGGGAGCGCCGACCAGCTTTGCTGTTCCGAGAGAGCATCCCAGAACGGACAAGAGAGCCGCTGCAATTACCGCCGCACCTTGACCGGGATTCAAGAAGCCGGCCGAAAGTCCGATCGCCACTACCGCAGCCGGAAGCCCCATCTGCGCACTGGCGGTGAGCCCGGCGGCGCGAGGCAACCCGACAAGCTTTGCCACCATCAGGTGAACGGCGACTGTGGAGATGGCTATCAGCAGCATCAGCGTAAGATTCTGCATCGACCCGAACATGTCGGCGACATTGATCCGGGCGCCCAGATGCACGAAGAAGAGCGGAACGAACAGCCCTTCGGCTATACCGATCAGCTGCTTGTAAAAACGCTTCGGCTGCCCGACCAGCGCAGCAACCGCTCCAGCCGCGAAGCCGGCCACCACGACACTGGTACCAAAGCTGGTGGCAAGCCAGGCCAGCCCGAACAGAATCGCCAGCGACAAGCGAAGGTCAAGAGCCCAGCCACGCTGCTTTGAAAGCTCACGCAGCCGGTCCCCCTTCGTCGATGTACGAAAGAACTTCATCGCAATCAGGCACCCGACCGCAACGGCGGTGATAATCACCGCGCCGAGCGCAATGCTGAATGTCCCGCCAGTAGCCATCACCAGCGGCAGGGCTACCATCGCTGTGATATCAGAGATGACTATCCAGGCGGTCGTAAGCACGACAGTTCGGCCGCCGAGCTTGCGCTCGAGCAAGATCGGCATGACGGTGCTGGTTGAGCTGCAAGCGCAGAGCAGCAGGAAGAGCCCTGGACTGGGAATCCTGGTCAGGTAGGCTAGCGCAAAGCCGACCGGCACCGAGATCGCAAACGACAGAGCCGTCGCGAGGGCACCGGTGCGAATCGCTGAGCGCAACTCGGGATCGCGCAGAGGTAGTTTGGCTCCAACCATGAACAGAAGCATGGCAAAGCCAACCATAGACAGGAACAACAAAGTAGGGTCGCTCGGATCGATCCAATGCAAACCGCTATTGCCAATCACGATGCCGGCGATGATTTCACCAACCACCAGCGGGATTGAGAGCCGGCGGCTCCCTGACAGAAGCGGGCCGAATAGACCGGCGACAACAATCAGAAACAGGAGCTGAAAGCTCATGAATCTTCTCCTTTCCGAAAATTTGTCCGGCGCAGCCCGACAGGGAAACAGCGCGGCGTAGAGATTGATGCGGCTAAATGTCAGCCGTCGATTCGATGCACATCCGCTCGAGCGGCTTCGGCTCTCCGTAAATGTGCGCTCGGCAAGAGCCGTTTAACCCGAGCAGGGGAAGGACAACAAGCTACTCGCGCTCGTAAAAGCGGCTAAACTGATTCACTAACTAGTCAATGCGACCTTTGTCCGAAAATGACTCCGGGAAGACTACTGGGTTAATAGAGATACACCTGCGACGCTAACAAAATACCTCTGCCTGGCAAATAGGAAGCGCACAAAGACTGGAATAATCTTTTGTAATTTAGCGGTCATATCTACCAGCTCGTCAAGAAAGAACCAGCCAGACAAGCGCCATTCTCAGCCGGAAAGATGAGCGGCAGGGTCGGCTCGTCGCACGTTTTTCTGCGCTTGCGCCTGGCATAAAAATGAACGAAGTCTCTCCGACCACTCCGATCACAGCTGGCGAGGCTGACTCAATCACACCTGAATATCATGACCTCGGTCTCGAATCTAGACCCTATTTTCCGGACCGACAGTTGCATTTCAGCAACCGCACAAAGTGGCGCTCCCACGCAACCGCCGCAACGACAACTGTGCAATTCAACAGTAACAAATGCCGGCTCGCTTAATAACATCACAGTATCTTTGTTGAGATGGAGCATTCAGGAAATGTCGCGATCTGAGAGTTGCTTTGAAAATTCGCCGTCGCCCGTTGACGGGCAATCGCAATTACCCGCAAGTCTGTCCGCCGAAATCGAGCCGCTGAAAAGAGAGGCTTTCAGTCAGGTACCGGTCTTTGAGGATGACGCTACTGCCGAGCTAGCCAGCTATAGGGCCTTGCCTCCATCCGATCCGACTAGAATCGTTTACGAAAAGGTTTCGCCGGCAGTCGTAAAGATTACCTGCCCGATAGACGACAAGCAAATCGCAGTCGGCAGCGGATTCTTCGCTGACAGTCAGGGCCGGATCGTAACCGCTCTGCATGTAGTCGACACTGCGGCCAAACCCGGTGATATCACCATTGATACCACAGACGGCCGGCAGTTCGAAGCCACAATCGAAAAAGTTGACTTCATTAACGATTTAGCCATTCTCAAGCTAGAGAAGACACCAAGCGGCATCAAACACCTGGAGTTTGGCGATCTCAAGCATCACAAAGCTGGTGATGCCATCTACTTGCTGGGTCATCCGCATGGAATGGCTACAACTTTCGCCACCGCGGGCAGTTTCATCCGCTCTGCCAGCAGATTGAAAACCGAGATCCTCGGCTGCGTAAACACCAGCCGCGTCGAATGGAACGGCTATCCTCACAACGACTATCTGTTGTCGGCGGCACCCTCGCGGCCGGGCAATTCAGGCGGACCGCTGGTAGACTCAAACGGCGCGGTTTTGGGTGTGTTAGACATGGACAACGGCGAAGATCAAACAAATCAATGCTTGAGCGTCCCGGCCAGACGAGTGCAAGACCTTTTGAAAACTCAAGATTCAGCATACAAGGCGGGCAACGCCAATCTGCCGGCCCAATTCGGGAGCTCCTACCTTGACGCCTGGCACCATCGCCCTTTGCTGACCGCCGGTGAAAGCGCAGTGTTCAGCTACTTGGCCTATCAGATTCCCCGGCTCATGCCGACGCTCATTCCATTGGAATGTGGCGCAATCGGCGCGATTGCCGCAATCGGAGATACCCAGGCACTTTTCAAAGAGCGCACTCAAGCTCGCATAGGCTCACATGCGCTGGCCATTAGCTCGGACGCAGCCATGATCGCCGGCACCCTCGGAACGCTGGTTTGGCGTCGACCAACCGCGCTTACCTTGACGCTGACCGGACTCGGACTGGCCGGGCGGATTGCCGCCGCCGGTCTGCCTCCGTACCGGACTCTAGCTGAATCCGCACCGGCAGCCGAACCGGCCCGAAAGAAGTTCAACTATGATTTCGATCAAACTCTGGATAATGACATTTTCCGCTAGCTGCCGCTATGAAGCTTCAATCCGGATTGCTCAACCAGGCAACGGGATCTCGCTATCACTATATACCTGCATAGAAAAATTTAAAGCGGAAGAAGGAGAGAAAAGGGAGCGGAGATGCAAGTTTTTGCAAACACCTCCGCTCCCTCAGAACCTTGAACGCTATCCGCTGCGCCGAACCTCTTTTTATGCGGTCGACTTCTTGGTACGGACAGCCGTGCGCTTGCCGCTGGTCATCCTGGTTTCGGATTCACTCTTGCGGACGGTCTTGCGCCTGCCCTCAGCTCGAGCCTTTTTCGGCTTCTCGACAAACTTCTTGGGATTGCGCCGAGCCAGTCCGCGCTTGACCGCGATGCGCACCACCGCAGCGGCGATTGCCGGCACGACCCGTTCGTCGAAAACGCTGGGAATAATGTGCTCCTCACACAGCTCGGCAGGAGAGACGACGGCAGCCAGAGCGTGCGCAGCCGCCATCTTCATCTCTTCGGTGATCTCACTGGCGCGGCAGTCGAGCGCTCCCCGGAAGATGCCCGGAAAGACGAGCACGTTGTTGATGGCGTTGGGAAAGTCGGAGCGTCCGGTGGCGATCACACGAGCATACCTGGAGGCCCGCTTGGGATCGACCTCCGGCGTAGGATTGGCCAGCGCAAAGACGACCGGATCGCGCGCCATCACCCGCAAGTCCTTCGGCTGCAAGACATTGCCGACCGACAAGCCGAGGAACATATCGGCATCCTTGAGCGCTTCTTGCATGCTGCCCTGGAAAGAATGCTGATTGGAGTGTTCGGCCAACCACTGTTCCTTGGCGGTAAGGCCGGGGCGGCCGTTGTAGACCGGACCATCCTTATTGAAACCGATCAAATCCTTGACACCGAGCGCCAAAAGCATCTCGCAGCAAGCCATGCCGGCAGCACCGACACCACTGGCGACGATCTTCATGTCTTTTAGCTTCTTGCCCACCACCCGGGCGGCATTGATGGTGCCAGCAGTGACAACCACGGCCGTCGCATGCTGATCGTCGTGGAAGACCGGGATATCGAGCTCCTTTCGCAGCCGATTCTCAATCTCGTAACAACGCGGCGAGGCGATGTCCTCAAGATTGATGCCACCGAAGGCTGGAGCGATAATCTTGACAGTTCGGATGATCTCCTCGGTGTCCTGAGTATCAAGCGGAATCGCCCAGGCATCGACATTGCCGAAGGTCTTGAAGAGCGCAGCCTTGCCCTCCATGACAGGCAACCCGGCTTTCGGACCGATGTCGCCGAGGGCCAAAATGCGAGAGCCATCCGTGATCACGGCCACGGTATTGCCCTTGCTGGTCAGCGAGTACGCTTTGTCTGGATCTTTGTGAATCGCCAGACAAACCCGGGCCACGCCTGGCGTGTAGACCATCGAGAGGTCTTCGGCATTGGCGATCGGGCGCTTGCACTTCACTTCAATCTTGCCGCCGAGATGCATGAGGAAAGTGCGATCCGAGACGTTGACCACTTCGACGCCCTTGAGCGCCTCGAGCTGCTTGATCAACTTGTCGCTCATCTCGGACGACTCGAAGTAAGCGGTGATGTCGCGAGTAATGTGGCCCTTAGTGAAGGCGATCGGATACATCGGTCCAATTGTTCCGGCCTTGCCAATCAGCGCCATCACCCGGCCGAGCATGCCTTCCTGACGGGAAAGCCTGAGTCTGAGAATGAGACTGTTGCTGGCCCCGGGACGTCCGGTTTCACCGGCGGAAAGTTCATCGGCTAAGCGATTGGCAGAATCGCCGGCCGAAGCTTTGGGTTGCTTGGATGAGCCTATCATGATTTTAGTAACCTCACTTGCGCGATTGCGCATAATAGAGAGTCGGCGGCGGCCGGCAGAGCCTTACGCTTTGCCGGCTGCCGCTTTCCAATCTCCAGGCGGGCTGTCCGGTGGCAGCCTCGCTGTTCGCTGGTTACGCCAGCAAGAGATGAATGGCGTAAGACATCACGGTCATCACGAGCGCCGCCCAGACAGCGGACCCGTAACTCTCAACATGCAGATGGCGCGGCATGAGCTTTCCGGCCAGCAGAAAGGCCAGCCCGTTTACCAACAAGCCGACCAATCCGAACAGGACGAAGTTGGCGACGATGATACCGCCGGCAGTGAGTACCGCAAAGAGGTACCAGAGCGCCGAGTTGACGAGCGCTTGCACGACCAGCACGATCAGCCCCCAGCCCAAGCCGCCCCGACGAATGGCGACGGCACCACCAGTGGCAGCCGGCACGACGATCAAGAGGGCCAGGACCATGAGAACGATCCGGACGACGAAATGAAGAAGCATGGAATTCCTACCTTTCTGTGCTTTGACGAGGGTGGGCTGGCAGGTTCACGAGCACCATCCAAACCAGCCCCGGCCTCTGTCCGTAAGCAGTCGACGGTTCGAGCTGCTCCTACTTACGAGAAGATGCGATTGACGGCGAGATACTCTTCGTGCGTTTCGGGATTAATGGTGATCAGCATCACACCTTTGACGGTGAGACGCGCGGCGATCGTCGGATTGTCAAGGCGGTAGTCTTTCGCGACGCCTTCCTGCGCACGCAGCCTGTCGATTGCCTTGCGAACGGCTTGCTCCTTGATTGGCAAGCTGGTCGACTGGTTGAGCGACTCTTGAAGCAGGCGCCAGTACCAGTAGCTATTGCTGATCTTTTGCCAGAACAGCTCATAGGCCTTGGACTCGAAGAGCGGAGCATGGATCTCTTCCCACTTGGTGGCAGGATAGCCCATCTGCTGGACCAACTTCCTCAGCTCGACGCCGATTGAGATCGTCCCTTCGTTGTATGAACGCTGCGGCGCGGTTTGCACCAGCTTCTCGATGCAGAGCGCCTTGATTTTGACGAAAGCATCCAGCGCGGAGAGCGCCTCACCTTTGGCGGCTGGACGCTCTCCGACCAGCGGCTTGTCGAGGTCCACCAGCTCGCCGGGATTGGCCAGCCCGCGCATGAGCTTGAAGCAAAGCCTATCCTCACCATCCTCACGACTGACGATCACGAGGTCGCCACCGGCAATGGTGCCCTTGGCGAGCTCATTTCCCAGCAGATCGGCGCAGTAAGTCTCAAGCACGTTCTTGATCTCGGCTACTCCACCGTTGTCGGACAGAGCGCGCTCCAGGACGAACTCACGCGCCGACTTTTGCACATCGAGCGAGAAGCGCTGCGGTCTGGGAAGCCTAGCCCGTATCCGCTCTTTGAGCAGCTTCACCTCCAGATCGACGACCTGCTCGAGCTGCTCGGCAGTGAGCGGAGCGAAGATGACCGTCTCATTGACACGCTTCAGAAACTCCGGCTTGAAGCGCAGCTTGAGCTCACCGGTGACGATCGCCCGGATGTCCATCTCGGTCACCGCCTGTTTCCCTTGCATACGGAAACCAAACGGCTTGTCCAGTCGCTCAACCTTGTCCATCGCCAGGTTGCTGGTCATGAAGAAGATGCAGTCGGTAAAGTCCGTCTCGGTGTTGTTGGCCAGCCGAATCTTGCCCTTATCGAAGATGCCGAGCAGGACATCCAGAAACTCGTCGCTGGCCTTTTCGATTTCGTCGAGCAGAACGATCGTAACCGGCACTTTGGAGCCCTTGCGAGAAGCGATCAAATTGACCCGCGCAAAAAGCGCGGAGGGATCCGGCTGTCCGGTCTTCTGGTCTTTCGGATCCTTGTATCCGACGTATGACGGCGGCGCCCCCAGCAGCTGTTGAATCTGGTGGCTCTGCTTGTAGCTTTCGCAGTCGATGAAGACGAGCGCCTCCGAGTCGCCGTGCATGGCAAGCGCAGCAGTTTCGGCCGTGAGCGTCTTACCGGTGCGCGATTTTCCGATTTGCAGCAGCTTGTAGATCGGCCCGCGGCCGTCCTTCAGCTGGTTGAGTGCCCGCCGAAAGGCTCTGGCAGCTGCCCGCTTACCCGAGACTTGTCCGACGATGCGAGATTCTAAAACGCGAAGAAATTCCTTTTCCTGATCGGTCGCTTGCCCTATGTCAAGGCGGACCGGAAGTTCAGCGTTTGGCATTTAGACCTCACTCATTCAAAGTAAAAGCCCCCGCCCGGACACAGCGGTCCGGACAGGAGCTTTGTTGGTAGTGTCGAGCGTCGCGTTCGCCCTAGCTGTGCGCTTGAGACTTCGGCGAAAAATACTTGATGATGCCCTTTTCCAGCGCCTCAGCGATTAGGTCCTGGTACTGACTCGTGGTCAACTTCTCCCGCTTTACCTTGTTGGAGATGTATCCCACTTCGACGAGCACCGCGGGGGCGTCGGTCAGCCTGCACACGTAGAGACTGCGCTGATGAACCCAGTTGGCTTTGGCTCCGAGCGTCGCCACCATCTCTTCGAACAGGCATTTGGCGAGCACCCTGCTCTGAGCGGTGTAATAGTACGTCTCGATGCCGTCAGCCTTAGAGTTGTTGCTGGCGTTGATGTGAATGCTGACGAAGATATTCGGTCTTTCGTGGTTGCTCAAATCAGTGCGCTCGTTGAGCTCTTTGTCTGAATCGTCGGCTCTGGTGAGCACCACTTTCGCTCCCTGCGCCTCCAGCAGCTTCTTCAGCTTCAAGGCGATCGCAAGCGTGAGCTGAGCCTCCTCAACCTCACCGCGCACAGCGCCAGGGTCGGTTCCCCCGTGTCCGGGGTCGAGCACAATCTTCTTGCCCTTGAGCGGCAGCACCGGCGCCGCCGCCGGCGGCTGCGTAGTATTACCGCCGGCGGTGGCACCACCGGGAGCCGCAGTCGGTTGGGCCGGCTCCTGACTCGAAGATTGCACGTCGTTGCAAGAGAAGGTAAACGTGAGGATGAGAAGTGCGGCCACCAGCAGGGTAAGGAAGGCCGTTGGGGTGGGTTTGCGTTTCATAGGAGTAATACCTCCCAAACAGAGCCGGCACAAAAGGCTGCTGATACCCGGTTGCACCAGTCCGTGTTTCTATTGCTTTTTTTCAGTAGAGCCAAGGACAGCAAATGCCCCGCCGGAGTCGGCGGTCAATACTGTCTCAACTCGCTTGAGGCATCCGTAGTCGACAACAAGCCGATTTAAAAATCGGACGGTCGACGACCCGACTTGAATGGTTCGCTGCCAGGTCGAATCGACCACTGCCAGCAACAACTGAGCGGGAGCGGCTCTCGCACTGGGCAGGAGCCGCTCGCTTGGTGCCGTGCTCAGGCGAGCAAAGCGGCTACTCGAAAAACTTGACCAGAAGCATCAAGCCGACTCCGACCAACATCGTGACCAGTTGCAGAGCCGAACGCGAAGGTTTCAACTCTTGATGCAACTGCGGCACGAGGTCCGAGCAAGCGATGTAGATGAAGATACCGGCAGCAAACGGAGTCACGAGCGCCGGAAAGTCTCCGACACTACCACCGATCCACAGCGCAAGCAGGGTTCCGGTCACGCTGAAGAGAGCGGTCAGGCAGTTGAGCAAGATCGCTCTTTGCTTGCTGAAGCCGGCTTGAATGAACACTCCGAACTCACCCATCTCCTTGGGAATCTCGTGCAGGACAATCGCCACGGTGGTGGCAATGCCGGTTGGAACACTCAAGAGAAATGAGGAGCCGATTACCAGCCCATCGACGAAGTTGTCGAGGGAGCTGGCAAACAAGCTCATCCAGCCAACCGGATGCACAGTCGCCTTGTGTTCGTCGTTTTCGTGCTGGTGCCCATGCCGCCAATGGAGGAATTTCTCGAGCACAAAGAATCCGAAGATTCCAGCCAGAACGCACAGCGCGGTGCCGGTAGGCGAAGTCGTCCGCTCGAAAGCATCCGGCAAGAGGTGAATGAAGGCATCGCCAAGCATCGCACCGACAGCCAGGCTCACCAGAAATGAAGTAAACGTTTTGAGCTTCTGCCCGCTGAACGGAATGATAAGCACTCCGGTCAGCGAAACAAGACTCTCCAGAATCACGCTTGCCAACGCGAAAAGCCATAGATCAGGCATGGCTGTACCTTTTCCTTTCCAAGGAGGATGATTGAGCCGCGACACCGGAGCAGGAAGCTCAAGAGGGCTGCGCGGCGCAGATCGGGTGAGTATCCGGACATCCGACCGGCAGAACGAAGCGCGCTTGAAGGACGCCCCGCTCTGCCGGTCAGAGGTAAGAAATGAGCGCGGTGTAGCAGCTCACTTTCACCTTCTCATTGCCGGTCCGGTCAAGCCTTACTGGAAGCCTGTACAGCTGCTGCTTCAGCAAGCTTTTTGGCCGGCAAGGTGATTTCGTCGAACAGGCGACGAATCTCCGCCTTTTCCGGTCCGGTCAAGGGATTGTCCTTGTAGATCACTCGGTCGCATAGCTTGTTGATGCCGAGGATCTGCTTGAGGTGTGGGTGATTGTCACCCAACTCCATCGGAATCTCCCAGGTTACCCTGGTCTCAATCCGGTACAGCCGGCGGAGGATGCGAGCGATCTCTTTGTAGTCCTCATCACCGTCTTGCCGAGCCTGAATCCGCTGCCAGACCAGCTCAAAGTCCTGACGGGCAAGAGCCCGGCCAGTCAAGGGAGCGGCCGCTTCCTCGGCAGCCTCCTTGCGAATCTTCAACAGGTACAGCCCGCACAGCAGGCTGCCGGTCAGCCCGAGCACAAGCGCCAGCCCGGTCGTCCAGAAATGCCATCCGTGCTCGACGGCCATCGGACCATCCTGCCTCTGATTGCGGCCATCCCAGGTGCGTGACGTATAGAGCTCGACCCCTGGCAGGCTGATCAGCTTGGGATCAGGCTCACCTTTGACCAGGTAAGACATGTTGGCTTTCATGGTCAGTTTGGGCTGAACGGCGAAGCTTTGTAGCATCAAGTCGATGCGCACATACTTGCTGCCGTCCTTGTTGTCCCGGCTGTAGACGGTCGGGCTGCCGGAGAACTCGAAATCGCCTTCGACAGCAAGACTGTTGAGGTCGATGTTGACGTCAGCCTTCTGCTTGATGAAGAGCGTGACTGGAATGCGGTCGGCCAGGCGCCAACCGAAGTCAGGCTCTACCTTTACGACAACTTGCGGCACGAAGTCCTTGGACTGAGGAAACTCGGGCCAGATGGTGCGCTTGGACCAGAACATCGCGGTGAGCGCTGCGACGCTGACGATCAGCACGCAGATGGTCCAAGCGAAAGATTGGATCAACTTTTTCATGAAGCACCTCTCAAAAGGGGGCCGAGCATCAGCGCCGCCCCGGCTTGGACTTGTTCTTCCGGTCCTTCTCCGGTGCTCCAGGCACAGCCTCCATTGGGGAGACCATCGCCAGCACGAGGAAGAGCACAGCCAGAAGCAAGGGAACGAAGAAAACTTCCTGCTCGCCCTTTTCGTACGTCACCTCCGTGCGTGACACCAGCGAGCCGATGTGGAAGTCAGAAGACTTGCGGACGCGGACATAACGGCCGCCGGTCTTGTTGGCGATCAGGCGCAGGACGTTTTCATCAATCGCCGTGTTGTTCACGACTTCGCCGTCCTTCTCGTACCACTGCTTGCCATACAGCTCGCGCTGATCGAAAGGCGACAACTCCTTGACCGGAATGGCCGCGTTAACATCACTGCCAAGCCCAGCCACGATCACCTCAATGCCGCGTTTACGACACTCAGTCAAGGCTTCCGTCAAGGCTGTCGGCTCGTCATCGTTGCCGCCATCGGAGAACAGCACGATGATTTTGCGGTGGCTCGGATCGGAATCCAGATCGAAGAGCTGAAAGGACAGGTGGAAGGCCTTAACCAGCGCGCTGCCTTCACCAGGCGCACTGCCGATGGTGATCGCCCGCCGCAACTGCCAGTCCATCGCCGGCATGTCATCGGTCAAGAAGCCTTGCGGAAAAGATTCGCCAGAGTACGTGACCACTCCGAGCCGGTTGCCGTGCAGAGACGGCACCACGTCGTTGAGGATCAGATACTTGGCCATGTCGAGTCTCGTTCCTCCGCCGTAGTAGTAACCTTTGACGTTACCCTTGAAGTCGGGAACAGCCATGCTGCGGCTGACGTCGACCACTGCCATGACATCGATGGTTCCGCGCGGAAACTCGACTCGGCCCTGCTCGAAAGACGGGCGAGCGAGCGCCACCAGAATCGCGGAGAGAGCCAGCACTACGCAGAGCCCTTTCCACTGGTAGCGACCATCGGGCAGCGGTTGCGAGTATTTGGACCAGAGCTCCTTTTCACCGAACCAGGAAAGGAGCTGTTGCTTGCGCCGCCAGGCCCACCACACCGCCGCCGCCCCAAGAGGCGGAACGATGGCGAGCAGCCAAAGGACGGCAGGATTCAGAAAGTGCATGTGTTTGCTCCTTTGCTAGATGCCCTTCTTGACGCCCTTGCCGGCACCATTGCTCGGCTGCTGGTTGCCAGGCTGTTGATTGCCAGGCTGTTGATTGCCAGGCTGTTGGTTGCCAGGCTGTTGGTTGCCAGGCTGTTGCTGATTGCCAGGCTGTTGTTGCGGATTGCCAGGCTGTTGTTGATTGCCAGGCTGTTGCTGATTGCCCGGCTGCTGCTGGTTACCCGGCTGTTGTTGCGGATTGCCAGGCTGTTGCTGCGGATTGCCCTGCTGTCCTTGCTGATTGCCTTGCTGTCCGTTGCCGCCCTGGCCATTGCCACCACCGTTTTGAGGCGGCGGAGGGGTCAGCAGCCGCTCGAGGTTGTACTTCGCGTACATGCTGGTCGAATCGAGCCTGAGCGACTGAGCATAGGCCTCGACTGCTTGCGGAGTCTTCTGCAAGGCATCATAGCTGTTGCCCAGCATAAACTCGATCTTAGCCGCCAACTCCCGACGCGATGCCGAGATCTCACCGTTGGAATCGGTGCAGGCAGAGTAAGCCACCGTGAACAGCTGGCGGGCAGCATCGTAGTCGCCAGCCTGGTAAACCTTCAGTCCCTGATCGTACAGCACGACCGCTTTGTCAGCGCAGGGGCTGTTGTAAGCGCGCGCGAAGTCTCCTCGGTACATCGGAATGCTACAGGTCAGGAGCTGAAAGACTCCATACGCGAACAGCAGCAGCATGAGCACCAGGCCGATTGTGGCGAATTCGCCACGGTTTCTGGTAAAGAACGACGGCTTGTCTCGTTCCATGGTAATTCTCCTAGCACAGGACCCGGCATACACATCAAGCTCGCTGGAGCAGAACGCCGTGAAAACAAGCTTGGGTTCAAACTTGCTTTGAGAGCGCTTGCAGTTCCCCGGCGAACTTAACGTGTAACTGGGTTTACTGGCTGACAATGAGGACTTCGGCCGCGAGCCCAAGTCCAATGAACACGACCGCCGCAATCACGAAGTAGAAAAAGATCTCTTGATACCGCACCAGCTTGGACTCAACCTCGACGAGCGAACGCTCCATGCGGTTGATGTTCTCAAAACAGGTCGTGAGATCTTTAGCGTCCTCCACGTGGAAAATCGCCCCTCCTACCATCTCCGTCAGACGGAAGATGTCGTAGGCGGAATTAGCCTTACCGAGAGCGTCACCAACACCAACCACGTAAAGGTGGATGTGGTGCTTCTCAATCAGGCTGGACAGACGCTTGAGCGTGCTGTCCGAAAGGCTGTCTTGACCATCGGTGACCAGAATCAGCACCCTGGTGGTGGACTTGCCCATCTCCTGAAACTGCTCGACCGCCGCGTCGATCGGTCCCGGATTCAGCTCGCCGAAGTTGGTGCCGCCGCCCAGTCCCTGGTCGATGAACAGTCCGTTTCGCCAAATCTGCTTGAGATCATCAGTGAGCGGCCACAGCCAGTGCGGGCTGGTATCGAAAGCCAGAATTCCGACTCGATCGCCAGACTGGGAGACATAGCGATCTTCGACGAAACGCAGAAGCGCCGCTTGCGCTCCGTCGATCAAACGGCGATCCCGCTTTGCGCTCGAGCTAGATCCGGTTTGGCTGTAGGGGTCATCGAGATTCTTCAGCTTCGGACGTGGCGGCAACTCCTTGTCCAGGTCGGGAATATTTACCTTGCGCTTGGGAATCTCACCCTTGAAGTCACTGTCCATCGAACCGGAGATGTCGACCGCCACTACGATGTCCCGAGTCCTGATCGTCTTGGTGGTGGTATGGTGCGGGATCTGTGGCTGCGCCAAACCGATCAGCAGAAGGACGTAGGCGATGCTGAAAAGCATAAGCGGCAGATGGTAGAGCAGACCGTTGCTGGAGACTCCACGTGTCAGGCTCAGGTCGGAGTAGCCGACGAAACCTTTGCGGCGCAGAAAGATCCAGGGCAGCGGCAGAAGAAGCAACAGAAGGAGCCAGAATGGATGTGCCAGTAACATGGCCAAACCCTCCAGATAGCCTTTTCAGGCTGTGTTAGCCGTTGAGGCTAGTAATTGGAGAAAACTCGACAAGCCCCAGCCCGTCGAGAACGAGAGGTAAGCTGTGCTCCCCCGCCAATCTTGTTTGGACTGGAAAGAGGCACCGGTTATTGAGTTCAGGAGACTTTCTTTGAGTGAGCAGGCCTATTTCACAATGTTTTAAAGAGAACGTAACTAAACTACTGGCTTGCCCAGAGATAACTCAATTTAGAAGCCTGTTATTTAGATCAAGGCTTTGATCTTTAAGGGTAGTGAGGAAATGCCTGCCATCCCCAGTCTCGGTTCAGCTTGGCTTGGGCCTTGCCAGAGCCGGTGCACTGCTTCCGCCAGCTTCGCAACACCTTCACGATCGCCGCCCGACAACCAACACTTAACAGCATCTCACTTTACCGTCGACACAAAATAGATATCGGACCCTCGCTAATCCCGCCCGAACAGGGCGCTCCTGGCTTTGACACAAAACGTGTCACGTCTTGGCACAGCTCTATACGGTTCTCAGAAAGGTTACGTAACCTTATGCTGTGAGCCTTTCGTGCCAAGCAACGCAGACGAGGCTCAGTCGTTCATTTATACTATATGCCTGAGTATTTTCGCGGAAAATTTTTATAGGGTCAAGCGAGACCCAGGAAAGCTTTGATCTTTACCGATCAAAGCTCCCTGGGTCCCAAGCGAACACAAAACCACAGAGCCTAACCTGCTGTGACACAGTTATCCCCCAGCCACTCACTTCGCATCGCCGATCGAATCCTGTTTCGCATCTTGCGAATCAGGACCGCGATCGACTATTTGAGCGGGCTGAGCTCCACCGGTTGGCTGTGCGGAGGTGTCCGGCTGAGCGACGGTAGTACCACTGCCGGTTGCACCAGCGGCGGCGGGCGGAAGCGGGCAGGTGCTGGGCGCCCCCCCGCTGGTGGCGCCGCTGAATTGAGCGAGGATGCTCTGCGCAAGCGGGTCGGTCACCGGCAGGTTGTATGCCTTCTCGTAGATCTCGGCGATCACCTTCGCAAGTACCGGATCGTCAATCACCTTGACGCCGAACTCGAACCACAGGAGCTCACCATGCCTGGGGCCAACGCCCGGAACCATGCTCGGCAAGAGGTACTTCTTGCAAAGCCGCTTGGCGCCTAGGCGCTGATAAAAGTCGAGCCGGCGCAGGCGCGCTTTCTGCGTTGCCGCATCCAAGCCCGATTCCTTGGTAGATTCGATCTCCAAGAAAAGCCCGATGTGGTTGGGAAACTGCGCCTTGAGAATCTCAATCAGGCGCCGCAAGTGCTTGGAGCCGAATCCGCCTGAGCGCTTGGTGGGATCGGTGGCAATGTAAGAGAGCAGCAAGAAATCTGAGTTGGCTGCCGGAAAGGTCAATGAGAAGCACAGAAGCTCATTGCTCTTGTTGAGAGTTTTGTGCAACAGGATAGACCCCCGTTGGAGCATCTGTCGAATCTCGCCGACCGCCATGCGCTCGTCTACTGGAAACGAGCTCTCATACAGGTTTTTCCAATCATCTTCCTGACCTGTACTCGGCTGGCAGAGCTGGGTTGAATTGTCCATACAATCCCTCTCCAGATTTGAGTCTGGAACACTTTTCGCAATGACGAGCACAAACTCCGTCCGGCTCGTCGATTTAAATGGCGCTCTGATGGCAATCGCCAGCAAACAAAAATAGCCTCTTACCAGCCAGTACAATTTGGCATGGTTGAGCTGCTATCGGTGGAACCGGCTATTACTTCAGGGAAATTAGCTCAAAGAAAGGCGACGAGCTTTACTGGTTAACAGGCTTCACCTTAAGGCAAGGTTCTTTTGGATCTCAATTACAGCGTTTCTAAGACTGCTCGAAAAGGACGAACCTTTTGTCTATAAGCGGTTACGCACCAGTAGTCATCTAGCAGCCAAACATCCGCAATTTTCAGGCACCGCAGGCCAGGCCCAACGCCCGAGCGGCCCGCGGTCAGTCTCACCCCGGCACGTTTTCAAGCACTCGATCCGATTTTCACTTAGCGAAGCTTCATCAGCAACTAGCGCAAGACCTTCCAATAACTCGCGAAGTACGCTTTGACATCACGAATTCGCTCGTCAATCAGATCCGGATTACGATCACCGGTAACCGGCTTAACTATTGGCTCTTCACTTGCATTTGAGCACTTGTTAAGGAGCCGCGGCTTAACCAGCTTTCCAGAGTTGAGAACATCAATAGTAGCCACTACAGCCTCTGAGAGCGACTGCGTATTGTAGCCGCCCTCCAGAAAACCGACGACTTTGGCCTTGGTTAACAAACTCAACTCGAGCAGCTTTTCCGATAAAAGCGCATAACCGGGAGTGGATATCTGCTGCTGCCCAAGCGGATCGAACTGATGAGCGTCGTAGCCGGCGGACAGCATAATAAGATCGGGGCTGTATTCCAGACAGATCGGTTTGACCAGCTCGTCCCATGCCTTCAAATACCCTCTGTCTCCGGTGCCGGCCGGTAAGGGGATATTGAGGTTATAACCCTTCCCATCGCCCGCACCATCTTCGGTGTACCAACCGGAATCAGGCGGCCAAAAAGGGTATTGATGAAACGAAACGAAGAACACCGAGGGATCATCGTAGAACATCCATTGCGTGCCGTTGCCGTGATGCACGTCCCAGTCGATGATGAAAATGCGCTTCATACCAAGCTTTTGTTGAGCGTAGCGGGCAGCAACCGCGATATTGTTGAAGAGACAAAAACCCATCGGCTTGTCATACAAAGCGTGATGTCCAGGCGGTCGAACCGCCACGAATGAGCTGGAAACATCTTCAGCCTTGATCGAATCAAGAGCGACCAGTCCGGCTCCGGCAGCGAGTTTCGCCGTCTCGTAACTATCCGAGCTTATAAACGTATCGGCATCCAGCTGAATAATGCAGGCGCTTTTCAGCGCCTGCTCGCCATCCTGCTTCAGATGCTCTATATAACCTGGATTGTGCACACTGCAAAGCTCATCTTCCGTGGCTGAGCGCGGATGTACCTGCTTGACCTCATTGATCACTTGACTGCGGTGCAGCGCCTTGTCTATCGCCGCCAGTCGCTGGGGAGATTCAGGATGCAGCTCCGGGGTATGATGGTCTTGAAATTTGGTGTCGCGAACGAGAACGAGTTTGGACATGTTAGTGCGCTCCGCGTGGCAACCGTAGCCGGATGCCGGCTCGACTGTAATCGAACTGCGCATCTTAGCTCTTTCCCCAGGCTCTGTCCAGCCGACACCCAGCTTCTCGCCGAAGCACCGGCGCCGATTACAAACTGTGGCTGCGCCTCTGCCGCTTACCTCCGGATGAATCAAGGAAAGAAATAGCATGAATAAACCGCATAATTCACTGCGATTGTTTCGGCGCTTGCTCTGCCTTGCCGTCGGTGTATTCTTACTGGCAGCCTGCCCACCGCAGCGCTGCCAGGCCGGATCGACAGCGATGGATAACGTAGATCAAACAGTTGTGGCGCTTAGTAAGTTCACCCGCGTCGAAAGCGGTCAGGTCGGCGAAGGCGGTGAGAGTCGTGCTTACCGCCTCTACGAACAGCTAAGAGGACGAATCGCCCAACTGCCGATCCAGGATCTGATGTGGCTTACCGCTAACGGAACCGCAGCCAGCCGCGTTTATTCGGCATTCCTGACCAGAAGCAAGGACAGTAAGGCGGGGATTCATTCCGTGCTCGAGTTGCTGGACGACGACTCACCGGTTGAGTACCAGACCGGATGTGAAGTACTCTCCTCTTCCGTCAGCGAGATTGGCAGCGCCTATACAGCGACCGGCGCATTTCTGGACTTCCAGGACAAACCGGATTTAAAACCAATTTACCTGGAAGAACTCAGGCAAGCAGCACAATTTGCCGACCAGGTAGGCGGCGAAAGCGGCAGACAAGCCGAATTCCTCATCTTTCGGGCCGCTTTCAAGAACGCCCACTCGCTCAAAGTAAACGATCTCAAATCGTTGCAGAAGAACGCTACTGCAGCCGGACGTCTTTACGCCGCGATGCTGCTTGAATCATCAGGAAAGCTCAGCCGCGCGCAAGCGTTTGCACCATTGCTAAACGACAACGCTTCCGTTTTATATGTGAGCGGCTGTAAGGCGGCATCCTACAGGGTCTCGGCCGTGGCCAGGCAGTTTAAGCAAACCGGCCGCTTCCACAACTTTGCTCTATCGTCGGTACAGTAAGCGCAGTTGCAACCAGAAAGCGAACCGAGCACCTAGACTTTCACCTGGCAAAGGTCTAGGTGCTGAACCTTCACAGTCTTCGCCCCGACAAACTTACTAGCAGATCTACTAGAAGCCCAAAAGGGAAAATACGCCGAGCCGAACCCTGCGATAGCCGAGACAGTGCCGCAAAAGGGGTGATGCATAGCATGACCCCTTTTGCACAAGTTGATTCGTCAGAAAGGGGACGGCACTAGCAGCTCTCCGCCTGGAAAGGCAGAGTCAGGCGGCACCATGCGCGATGCCACTCTGACTCTGCTTTCGATGTTGCCGACCAAGCTTCGGACCCGCTTTACAGGGCGGTCTTCAGGCTGGCAGCCAGTAGCCGGTGAAACTGATAGCCAGCAGCCTCCCGGCGAACGCTAAATCGCCCGGTCTCGAACGAACTGCTGGCCAAACCCTTCTGCACTTCCTCGCAGATGCGAACGTCTTCATCTTGAATCTGGTCGGCGACAGCGATGCTCTGCTCGATGAAACGCCGGCTCTCCTCCCCTTCGGTGTGGCGGAAGAAGAAGTCGAAGATCACCTTGCAGCGCGACGGCCCCAGCGGATAGACCAGGTTGAGATCCATCGTGTCCTGATAGATGTTCAGCATGAACGAGGGATAGAGCCACCAGTAGTACGCGCTGCCGCCGGAGCGCACGCTCGACAGGTCGCCCGGCTTGAGCGGGCTGATCTGCACGGCGCTTTGCGCGAAGACTTCGGTACGGTAACGCTTGTAGTCGATCACACCAGCCAGCGACGGATGAATGGTGTTGACGTGATAACCGCCATCGAGATAGTTGTCGACAAAGAGCTTCCAGTTGCACTCCAGGATGTACTCTTTGCGAGCGACAAACTTGAGTGCGCTCAAATCCAGACCATCGGACTGCTTCACCAGCGGACTCAGGAATTCGAGCAGCGGCTGGGGAGCGGCAGCCGACCGGGCGTGCACGAAGACGAACGGCCCCCAGGTGTCGACGGACCAGCTCGGCAGCGCAATCTCCTGCTTCTTGAAGTCGCAGACGCCGGCAAATTCGGGAACACCCTTGAGCTTGCCGGAAAGACCGTAGGTCCAGCCGTGATAGTGGCAGCGAAAACAGCTGGCCGAACCCTCCGCCTCCAGAGCGACCCGGGCGGCTCGGTGCCGGCAGACGTTGCTGAATGCATTCAGCCTGCCGTCGTTGTCACGCGCCACCACCACCGGTTCACCGCCGATCTCGGCCGTGATGTATCGGCCTGGCGCCGCCAGCTGATCGACCCTGCCCACGCATTGCCAACCGTTGGCAAAGATGGACTTGCACTCGGCGGCGTAGATCTCCGGGTCGAGATACCACAACTTCGGAATCGTCGAAGCCTTGTCGAGCGGTAGATCCGGATTGAAGAGAGCGAGCTTCTGAGCTAGCGTCTGAGCAGCTGGAACTGTCGGCAATGATTGCATTTTTCGTCCCTTTCCTAGCGAGAGCTGAAGCGGCTCTCTTTTCTGTTGTCGGATTGTGCGGCGAATCGCCGGTGTAACAAGAAGCGAAGTCGAGACCGACTCGACTCGAATGGGCATAAACGCGGTCCCCCAGAGGCGGGCTTACTATTGACTTGCTCGCACGGCATGAGCGTCTACTGTACCGAAGCACCTGATCCATGATTTCGCCAGTTGCCGCACCGAAGCGAGAAGCCAGAGAACAGCTGTATCAGCTAAGTACATCTGTTCCCCCGTTCTGTTCAAACTTAGTGCAAAACAATCGCAATGCACCGAGCACGCGAGCTTGCCTCAGTGGTTGGCACCACTTGCAGTGCCAACCACTGAGGCTCAGAACCGAATCAATCTCCGGTTAGACCTCAGCCTTGATCGCGATTTCTGAGCCAGCGATACTCCTCCTCTTCCTTCCGGCGCAGCGCTTCGGAATCGGCGTCGTCGGGCAGTCCGAAATGACGGCAGCGGAGTACGCGGGCCCGCGCCTTGCGCTTAACATCGAGCTGCTCGGCGGTCGGGTCGAAGGGCAAACCGAGTTCGACACATTCCAGAACGTGTCGAGCATATTCCGGATTTAACGCCACATCACCTTGCAAACGCTTCTTGAGCGCCTCGTCGGCCTGCGCCTTCTCTCTGGCCGCGCGCTCGGGCGCCAACCGCTTCCACTCTTTCCACTCGTGGTAAACCATTGACCCGCTGACTGCGACAGCAACCAGGAGTGAGATGACCAGATTTGGCTGATCTTTCGGCCCGAAAAGACTGAGAACAGCCGAGGTAAGATAGGCGCTGCCGCCGAACCAGACGAACCAGCGCCCAAACAGTCTTTCTTGATCGAACATGCAAGGATCTCCTTGTCCAGAGTAAAAGGACTGCAAGCAAACAGCGTCGATCGATGCCGGCGCTGTTTGCGTATCGTCCGATTCGCGTGAAAGTCGATGCAAGCAAGCGTTAGCAACAGCGGTGCAAGAGCACAGGCGGGCTCTTCGGCGCCGGTTCCGGCCAGTCGGACAGCGGCTCGAAAACCAGCTTCATCTTGCCGATGATTGCAAGCGGGCGGAGGCGACCGACGAGCAGCACGATATGCTCGCCGGCTGGATTGTGACTGCAATCATCGTTGAGCCGGATGGCGAAGATTCGGTAGCCGAACGACCCGTGCGCGGTCTCCGCGCCCCCGTACGGATCGACTCTCAGTACGCGAAACTTTGCGTCCTTCCTGCTTTCGTCGCAGGCGTTGTCGGAGTGCTTGGTCACACCGACCTGCACCGGCTCGTGCTGGTATCCGGACGGAAATTTGAAGCCGTGCACAAAACTGTCGTCGCCTTTAAAAACGTCGTCGATCTCCGGAGTCTGCTTCATGAGTCTCTCCTTCTCAGGATTTGAACCTGTTTTTAGCATCGCTTCCGCCATTACTTCGGCCCGCTTCAAGAAGAACTGGGCACGAGCCAGCGCTTGTACCGACAGTCCGAGCAACTCACCAGCGAGAGACAACAGCATTTCAGCAGCAATCTCCTCTCGCCGGTCAAACAGCTCGGCTGACTGCGGATCTGCCGGCGGCAGGCGTTTGGCTTGGCAGCGAGCGGTCTGGAACAGTGCCTCACCCACTTCGTCGCTGCTAAGCCCGCTCGGTGTGCCCGGCGAAAGTCCGACTGCCGCCAGACCAGCCAGGGCCGTTGCCGAGACCTGTTCGGCCAACGCCGCAGCAAGCGAAAGCTGGGTAAGTGGCTCGAGCCCGATCCGCTCCTTGCCTGTGATAGCTGCTGCCGAAATTCGGCTGGCATCGCGAAGTATGTTGAGCAGCCGGCCAACAAGGACAGCCGCTTGAGCTTTTTGTTGTTCGCAAGTCATGTTACTCTCCCTTACAGCTCTTTCCGCCTGGCACCACCGACGATACCAAGCCTGCACGCAGCGAAGCGACAGCAATCAGGCATTGGCAGTAGATTAGCCATTGCCGGCCTCGCTTTTGAATTCGATGATGTTGCCGAACCGGTCGTACAAAACCTGGCAACCATCGTGGTAAATTTCCAGACGCCTGCCATCGGGATATCTCTTCACCAGGCGCGGTGGAGAGATAATCTCCGGGTCGCAGTGATTGACCACTCGTCGCCTTCGGCGACGCTGGCGCTCAGCGACAGCATCAGCAATCGCCTCGTAGTCAGGAGCGTTAGCGCTAGTGCGCTGCCACTTTTTCTCGCGTCGCTGAAGATAGGCCGCCAGGAGCGCCAGAAGCCAGAGGACAGCCATCATCACAATGAGCATTACGATCACTTGCATCATGTTCGAGCCTCCCCGCGCTGCTGCTTCCTCGCAGCCGAGCGCTTCGTTACTGATAGTTGATCGTCCAGAATTGAGCGTCGAGCCGAGTGGCACCGCAGCCGACCAGATGGTCGGCGAAACTCTTTCCACTCGAATCACCGCCAGCAGCGAACCAGGCAGCTTCCTCCTTCGCCATGTCCAGCAAGTCCGGAACGAGCAGAAACTCTTGTTTCTCAATCACGCCGGTCCACTGCTCCAGGCATTGCACCACCCAGATTTTCATCGTTTACCTCCTCCGGTTTAATTCGCCAGCCGACAGGGTCGTACGGCTGCGCTACAAAACCGTTTCCCTCTTTCCGCGAGCAAGCGGCACGGCTCCTCCGAGGGTTCAGCAGCAATCGCCATTCACATGAGCTTTCTTTGCTCACGAACAGCTGTCTAAGTAAATGCTGACTGCGTCAGCGCGGAGATCTGAGTCGTGTCGATCCGTAAAATTGAGAAGAACTAAGCCTTTATGAGGCTATGACCTTCTGCCATAGACAGACAATTGGTATGTTTAAATTTTAAGTAAAATCTCAATTAGAGATACCAATTTTTCAACTGAAACGATCGCAAACAAGTCTTCCAGCAGGATTGTTCCGATTGAAAGCCTGCTCCACCGCCGAAACAGCAGATAGCGAAGCCGCGCCATTCGTAGGCAGCCCGGTCCCGTCCGATTTGATCACTAGATAGCTTTTGGCACGCCTTCCGCACGCAACTGGCATAACAGGCATTTAGTGAAGGTTTTAGCCGGTTTCCAAGAAAGCAGCAAAGCTGCCAAGTGGTGACAATTTTTCATTTGAGCCAGATCGTCAATCGCGCGTAGCTTTAAACTCTCTCTTCTCTTCAAGTCACCGGCCGTTTAACCCTTAAAGCACCAAGCTACATCTCAAACTTAGGTTACAGCTCGAACTCATGGTCGAGTTTAGTGGATGTTTTACTGCCCGGTAGGAGAGTTCCTCTTTCGACAAGCCATCTAGGTTGTCGTCAATTTCACCTGGTCAGCACTAGCGGCAGTACTACTGGCCTGACCGGGCGCTCGCTTACCGCTCTGTTTCTTTGCTGAGCGCAAACTTCCGTGCTTACCAAAACGCGAACGCCGCTGCGTGTTCGCCCTTTGCTCCCCGGTTGCTCGTAAGCCGGTAGAGCAGATTGGATGACCTCATATGAACCGTAACTTGAGCGGCTTCCTGCCGCCTTTCTTTCTGGTCGAGCTTGCTCGACGCAACCCGACCAACACCAGCTATCTGGAGACTCTGGTCCAAACGCAGAAGCTGTGGCTAAAAGGTGAACAAACCTTCCTGCCCTTCGGCAAGGGCAAGTCGGACCGTTTCAGCCATGACGCCGAAAACAAGGAGGACCTGCCTGGAAAGCTGGTCCGTGGCGAGAATGACCCGGCCGCGAAGGACGAGCTGATCAACCGCGCGCACCAGTTCGCCCAGGAGATCCGCGACTTCTACAAGACCCACTTCAACCGCAACGGTCCGGACGGCAACGGCGATAACATCGTCCAGACCATGCACTACGGACTGAAGTACAACAACGCCTACTTCTCCGTCCAGATGGTCTATGGCGACGGCGACGGCGACATCTTCATGACCTTCATGATCCGCGACGTCGCCGGTCACGAGATCGGGCACTGGTTCGTCTCCACCACCTGCAAGCTGGTGTACTGGAAGGAATCCGGTGCACTCAACGAGCACATGGCCGACGTGCTCGGCGTCTGCCTCAACCAGTGGGTGGCAAAGCAGACCGTCGAGCAGGCCGATTGGCTGGTCGGCGCCGGACTGTTCAACCCGAAGTTGACCGGCTGCCGCGCTCTGCGCGACATGGTCAACCCCGGCACCGCCTACAACCACCCGCGCCTCGGGAAGGATCCCCAACCCGCCCATATGCGCGACTTCGTCGACACCTGGAGCGACAACGGTGGAGTCCACTACAACAGTGGCATCCCCAACCGGGCCTTCGCTCTGTTCGCCAAGTCGCTCGGCGGATACGTCTGGGAAAAGGCCCTGCAGATCTGGTTCGGCACCGCTCTGCGCGCTTCCAGCAACTGCACGTTTCAGGAATGGGCTGACCTGACCGTCAAGGTGGCGCAAGCCAACTACCCCGAGACGGTCGACAAGCTCAAGACCGCCTGGAGCACGGTCGGCATCACGGTCAAGTAATTGGCCCTGAGCCCTCTTTAGTGGCAAGCGGATGCGCAGTGGCGAATGTCATCCGCATCCGCTTGCCCGTCTGTTAATCGGAAATGTCAGCGCCAATGAAGAAACTGGACGAAGCTTCCAATCTAAAGCAGACGGTCAATTCAAAGAAAGGTTCTCGGATGAAGGCATTTTTTGCTGCCATGCGGCGCCTGGCGGCCTGGGTGTGGGGAAAGACTCCGAGCTTGGAGAAAGCTCAAGCTCACACTGATACGTGGTCAGGCCGACTCGGCTGGATCGCTATCATTCTGGCGCTTACGGCCGGCCTCGGGGTCTTCTGCCTGGTCATGTTGCTAGCGCTCCTGCCCTACATCACTGTCACACACACCCTCTGGGCGGGTCTTGCCCTCGGCATTGCCGCCGGTTGTTTTGCGTACTTCCTTGCCAATAAGCCGGCTGAAATGGTTGGTACCGCCAGTCGAGCACTCTGGTGGACTCGACTGCTCGTGCGCCTCGGTGAGCGCTTCTCGTCAAACTCAGGCGGCAACCCTAAGGAAAGTCCTGCAAAAGACCGGGATAAGCCGGCGAATGATCGTCCCAAGCAGACTGAGACTGATTGACGCTCGTCACTGTCGTTGGGCTAGGCTTCCAGCCCGAGCCAGCATATGAAGTTTGACCAGACGCCGATGAGCACTCGGCGTCTGGCCGACTCTTGAAATTTTTGCAGCTTTCACTATATGTCATAATAATTCGAACCAAAATTAGATGTTGGACGGAAAGCGACTTCCCAAGTTGGCGGCAGCAAGAGACTGGCGGCAGAATGGCGGTGGGGCGCATGAAGCAACCCGCACCGCAACACTCTGCCTCAGCTCGAATCAACCGGTGTAGCGAGCGCTCACTTGCCGAAGTCGATCGGGTTGAAGATGTCGTTGAACAGACCAAACAACATCAGACCGATCAAGAGCACGAAGAACACGAACAGAACGGACTGCTGCACTTCGCGCCGCAACGGTTTGCCACGAATCGCCTCGATGGCGAAAAAGAGCAGGTAGCCGCCGTCCAGAAGCGGAATCGGCAAGATGTTGAAGATCGCCAGGTTCATGGAAAGCAGCACGAGCATCAAGACGAAGCTGTACAAGCCGTCATTGTATGCCATGTTGCCAACCTGCACGATCGCCACGAAGCCGTGGACATCAGTGGCACCGGCCGGCAGCTCCTTGGGCGCAGGGATGATGTGAAGCATCATGCCGAGACCCCTGAACATCTGCCAGGTCATGTCGCCGTTGAATTTCAGCGCCTCGAGGCCGGCTTCGCCGACGCCGACTTGCTTGTACCGCTTTTCGATGTGCGCACCGATGGCGATGCCGATCCGCCCATCTTGGTCAGGCGTGACAGTGACCGCAACCGTTTGCCCGCCTCGCGAAACGACGAATTCGGCAGGCGTACCCTTGTGAGCGGAGACCAGCTTGATCAAGTCTTGCGGACTGCGAACCGGCTGCCCGTCGACACTGACTACGATATCACCCGACTGCAGCCCGGCATCGCGAGCGATCGTGTTGCTGCTGGACAAGCCCGCGATGTAAGCATCACGCGCCCGATGATCCGGCATGCCAACGAAGGCGAACAGGATGAAGCTGAGCACCAGCGCGGTCAACACGTTCATCACGACCCCGGCGACAGCCACCGCCGAGCGTTCCCAGATCTTGTATTGCTTGAAGCTGGAAGGATCTTGCCCACTCTCCTTCAGGTAGTCCTTGACGGTCGTTTCATCGGCCATTTCGGGCAGCGCGACATAACCGCCCAGCAACCAGGGCGTGAGCCGGAATTCGGTGCCCCGCCAGCGGAAAAGCACGATGTAGGGGCTGCCGAAGCCGATCGAGAAGACTGGAGCCTGCATACCGCGCCACTGAGCGACCGCCCAGTGACCCAATTCATGCAAAACGATGAGCAGGGTGAGCCCTGCGACAATAGCGAGAAAGCCCATGTGATGGTCTCCTTACAAGTAACAGCGAGCGAAAAGCTCGGTTTGAACCCAGAGAGAGACCGGCAGCCGCGCGGCAGCCGGCGTCAAAGAGAGCGGAATGGAAATGTCGCCCGGCGGCAGCGAGCGCAGTCGCTCAGCAGCCACCAAATCCGGTGGGGCCGGCGCCGAATTCGAGCGGTTGTGGCGGTCGAGGCGCCGGCGCTGCGCCAGGCACGACCTCCATCAAGAAGCGGGCGTCCAGGTCGAGAGCATCGAAAGCGAAAGGCGGGACAGTCAGTTGGTAACTGCCGTCCAGCTCGCTGCGCTTCAGCCACTTGTCCGGCCAGTGCGCAGGCAGAACGACATGCAAAAGAGCGAATTCACCGGCAAAGCCGGTGCGACCAAAGGACTGGAGAGCCTGTTGCCGGCAGCTGAAGCCGGTCAAATCGCCGTCCAAGCCGGGGAAAGATTCACCCTGATGCGGCTCGCGAGCCGGCAGGCTACGCCAGGTCTTGGTTTTACACCTCACCGCCACGAGCGCCTGCCAGACCGGCATCGGCACGTAAACAGTAGTGCGCTCCATAACAGCCTCCGAAAAAGTGAGGACGCCGCCGGCTGCACCGTACACAGATGCTGCCCTCGACGTCTTGCTAGACAGACGAGCTACTCGCGGCCGAGGTCTCGATGTTGAAGCTCGACCTGCGAGGAAAGGGAGAGCTCTTCCAGCACCGCACGAACCAGCTTCTGGCACTCGATCGCCATGCAAACAGAACGGTGCTTGCCACCGGTGCAGCCGAAGGCGATTACCAGCGTTTCATGGTCGTGACCGTTTGCCAGAAAACCCGGAAGCATCTCTTTGAGCTGCTCTGAGAATCGGGAGAGGAAATGCCTGGCGTTTGACTGAGCCAGAATGAACTCAGCCACCGCCGGCTCTTCCCCGCTCAACGGTCTGAGCTGTTCGAGGTAGTACGGATTCTTGATGAAACGCATGTCGAACAACAGATTCGCTTGCGACGGCTTGCCGTACTTGAAACCGAACGAGGTGATCTTGATGTGTGCCAAAGCTGGCATGGGCCCCTCCTTGCGACCGGCATGAACTGCCGGTACTCAACTTGCTGGTGTCTCCGCAATCGTGCAGAGCAGGTGGTGAAAGCGCGCTCGGCGCCGCCTTGCGGCGACGCACAAGCAGCCTGGTTACTTGTCTTTGAACTCGGACAGCGGAAGGGCCATGCCGGAGCGAATGGCCGATGGCACCTTCTGACGAGCAGCCGGCGTGATGCCGTTTTCCTGATCGAAGCGCTGCCTGAGCTTGTACAGATCGCGGTCGGGCGGTTCGGGGGCGAAGCAAAGCCCGCCCTCGTAGATGCAGATGATCGAGCCGTCCGAGAACGCCATCGCGCGCTCTTGGCACTGGGGGCAACCCACTTGCAAGTCGATCTTGCGCGGGTTGCCAAGGATTTCCAGAGCGTCAACTCGTTTCATGAGTGGTTTTCCTTCCTCTCGTTTCGTCGGGGGAACAACCTGCAAAACCGGAGCTTAATGCCGGATTTCGCCAGTCGTTACGCCCCCATCGAGATATGGGGAGCAGACATCGTCGGGAGCAGGGCGCGCATCAGGCGATGTTCGCACTCGGGAAGCAGCAACCAGCTGCCGTCCGGGCTTACCCAAAACCAGTCAGAATAGATCCGCACCAGCGTATCTTCACTGTTTGGCTTGTCGCGCATCGACACGTCGAGCGCCCGCTTCACTCCCAACTTCTTGTTCACCAGGTAGAGGTCCACCCCTTCTCGGTCCTTCTCAGAGCCGGGAACGGTTTCCTCTACATCCCAGCCGGTGTTGGCTCGGGCAAGGATTTTCTTGAGAGCACGGTAGACAGCGTGTTGCGCTTTGATGCCACCTTTCCCTTCAAGCTCCTCCTTTGTCAGTCTTCGTCCGAAAGTTAACATGTGTAATCCTTATCTGACTGTTTAACGTGGTCTTTCGCACCAGCCGATTTCTGACCGTCGGCTCAAGAGGCTTCTGACCTCAAACGGCCGCAGCCCAGGCTCCAGCCTGCTGCGTTGAGCAACAGGAGCGGAGAGCTTGCGCTCTCCGCTCCTGTTTGAGATATCGATTGCGCTACCGCCGGTAGTGGCGTCCAGCCACTTACTGCGCGGCCGGCAGGGACGGATCACCGTCCTTGCCGTTCTTTCCGTCGCCGTCATCGGCTTCGGGCTGCTGAGCAGCGGCAGGCTGATCGCCGCAATGAGTGCACGTTTCGTTGCCATCGGAGCACTCGATCTCCGTCTTGACCTTGTGGGGCACGATGCTGTGCGCCTGAAGCAGGGACACCCACTCGTCGGACAGCAAAGTCTCCTTCGTCAGCAGCACCTGGTTGGCTGCGTTCATGAACTCGCGATGCTGACGGATGAGCTGCTTGGCCTTGGTCAAGCAGCCGTTGACCAGGCAGCGCACCTCGCGGTCGATCGCATTGGCCAGCTCAGGCCCGCAGGCGCTGGGCGCAGCCATAGCGCGACCGAGGAACGGATTGCTGCTGTCATCCGACACGAAGATCGGGCCGAGCTTGGACATGCCGAACTCGGTGACCATGCGATGAGCGATCGTCCATGCCTGCTTGAAGTCGTTCTGAGCGCCGGTGTCCACCGTGCCCAGAAGCTCTTCTTGCGCGGCGCGGCCACCCATCGCCATCAGCATGCGGGCAAGCAGCTGCGTACGCGTGTAGCCGTAGCGATCACCAGCCGGCAGAGACTGGGTAACGCCGAGAGCGCCGCCACGGGGCATGATGGTGATCTTGGTGACCGGATCGCCACCTTCGATCAACGTCATGATCAGAGCGTGCCCGAGTTCGTGGACGGAGGTGTTCTCCATATCCTCGCGGGACATGCTCTTGGCGCGCGAAGTGCGAGCCACACCCATCTGAACTCGGTCGATGCCTTCGACGAAGTCCGGGCGGTGGATGACGATGTCGCCGATCGAGCGCATGACGAGCTCGATTGCGGCATTGTTGCGCTTGACCTCTTCGCTAATGGCGAAGACATCCTGCTCGCTCACCGTGCCGCGCTTGCGCAGCTCGGCGGTGACCAGACCGGCGATTGAGGCATCGGCCAGCAGCGCCGGCTGAACCGCCTTGGTCGCCCGAGCAAGAACGGCATCGGTAGTAGCTTTCAGCGCAGGCTCGCTGAACTTGCCGGAGCGGTTGAGCTCTGCGGACACCAGATCCTTGATGCGCCGAGCAGCCACGGTGGCCGACTCATTGCAGACGCCTTCGATTTCGGCGCCGGAGAAGCCGGGCGTGAGCCGAGCCAGCTCCTTAGCATCGACGTCGACCGCAGTCTTCTTGTCGCGCATGTGAATGCGGAAGATCGCTTCGCGACCGTTGACGTCGGCGTGATCCACCAGCACCTGACGATCGAAGCGGCCTGGACGAATCAAGGCCGGGTCGAGGATGTCGGGGCGGTTGGTGGCAGCCATCAGGATCAGACCGCTGTTGGCCGTGAAGCCGTCCATTTCAACCAGAAGCTGATTGAGCGTCTGCTCGCGTTCGTCATGACCACCGCCGATGCCGGCGCCGCGCTGGCGGCCGACAGCGTCAATCTCGTCGATGAAGACAATGGCCGGACGCTTGGCACGAGCCTGATCGAACAGGTCGCGCACGCGCGCAGCACCGACACCGACGAACATCTCCACGAACTGCGAAGCGGAAATGGCGAAGAATGCCGCTCCCGATTCACCGGCAGTCGCTTTGGCCAGCAAAGTCTTGCCATTACCAGGAGGACCGACCAACAGCACGCCGCGCGGCGGGCGACCACCGAGGTGAGCGAGCAAGCCGGGGTTACGCAGGTAGTCGACGACCTCCATCAGCTCTTGCTTGGCTTCGTCGCAGCCGGCAACGTCCTTGAACGTTTTGCGGTCAGCCGAAGGTTGCACCTGTTGAGCCTTGGAGTTCGCCAGCTGCTTCTGCACTCCTTGCTGGGCGTTTCGCATGAAGAACAGAATGATGCCGACGATGAAGATGATCGGCAAGAGCTGGATGAGAATCGCCATGAAGTAGTCGAACCCGGACGGGCCCTTCTTCTCCGTTTCCTTCGCATCCATGGCTACTTTCTTGTCCGAAGCGTTCTTGATCAGAACTTGCTTGCCACCATCATCGGGAATCGCCACCTTCACGGGCGCCTTGCCCGCTCGTTCGACGATTACCTGGTTGCTTCCGTTGAGGAAGATGAGCTTCTGAATCTGGTCGGGGTGCTCGACCAGCATCTGGTTGAGATCGGAGAACGTCACGTGCTCCACGACTGGAGCCGGTTGCGGGCCGTTGACCAACAGGGCGCCGTTGAACAGACGCCCGAGTGCAAGCGCAACCACGACGATGACGATCATCCAGAGGATACTTCTCTTATCCATGATGGACCTCTCGTTAGTAAGCCGAGCCCGTCTGAGCTCGGACCTCGGTGATAGGGGTGCAAAGGTGTTTATTGACCGGCTCGCCCCCCTGAAGAAGCCCGGCCGAGTCCAAAGAATCCGCGCTCAAGAACGGTGCGCCGCATCGGATGATGCCAAGCGCCCGCTCTGCTCAAGCGCCAGAAAGCCATAGTCCGTGGGCTCTGAGGAAGGAGAGTCGGGCTCCGGTTGAAAACCCGGCTGCGACTAACCTTTCGTGAGTCCGTTTCGTGAGTCCGGTGTTCGCTGACCGCGAGCAGCTTACGTCTGCTCGCCGAGCTGGCGAGGGTCACGGATGATGCCGAGCGCGATCATACGGTCGCGAGCTTGCTGCTCGCCGTCCTTCGAACCGTACTCTTGCGCGGCTTTCAGGCTCTCGAAGAGCGGCTTCTCGACGTCGCGACCGAGCTTGGACCAATCGGCGATCGTCTCCGGTTTGCCGCTAACGCGGTCGCCGTCGACAGTCAGGTAAGCCTGGCCGTTGATGGCATTGAGCGTGAAGCGGACGCTGCCGATTTGATCGTCGCCGTCCTCGAGATCGAGCTTCTCGGACTTGAGACCGATGAAGGCCAGGCGAATCTGCTTGCCGGCCTTGGCCCATTCGTCCAGCGAGCGGTTGTAGCCTTCGACATCCTTGCCGTCGGCGACGCGGTAAATGCGCGCGGTGACAGGCTGTTCGGGGCTGGTCGTGCGGGGAATCTCGTAACGGTATTCGCCGTTGCTGCGATTCTGTCCCGCGTTGAGCTCAAGCGCCTTGATCGTGGCACGCAGAGCGATGATGGCGAAGCCGGTCAGCTTGCCACTGGTTTTGTTCTGGCTGCTCATAACTACCGTCCTTTCGGCAGCTCAATGCTGCACGTAGATGTTGCCGCGGTTCAGCTGGCACCGCCGGCAGTGGTAAGGTTGTTGCACTTGGCTATCGCCCCGCGGTACCGCCATCCCACAGTCGGATGCACGCGGACCTCTTAAGTAGCTGATTGACTGTTCTAGAGAGTGAACGGGGATGCAGCCACGCGGCCCCGAACTCTGCAGGCAAAGTCGCACGGAGAGATTATTCGCCTTCTTTCCCAAATTGATGGTCAACCCCTGTCTGCTTTTGCAAGCAAAATCTGAAAGGGAGAAGGAGTAGTCGATCAGGATTCCGGGGATTGGGCGTTAATCAGACCGAGATGTGTTGAAGGGGCGTTTGTATAGAACATAGCTAAGATCAGATCATGCGGAAAACGAATTTTCCCTTAAGCCCCCATGACAAACCAAAGTGAGAAGACGCTCAGAAGCGTCCAATCACATCCGTTGACAACGCCAGATTTAGGGGCCGGACAAGCATGCACCAGGAGCAAAAAACACGATTCGCCGCTGATTGATTTTGGGGCAACTATGAGAACGAGAAAATCTATTGCCGGAACACTTCGAGTCAACACAACTTTGTTACGGGAAGCTAAAGACATATAGCGAAGTTAGCTGAAGTTCTCATTGACTGAGATATGATTCCATGCCAGGCAAGCAAAACCTCACAAAACGCCTCTTGGAGTCGAGATGCTAGAAGAAGTTTTCGGCACAAAAAAACCGGTGATCGGAGTGATTCATCTCCTGCCGCTACCCGGGTCGGCGCGCTGGGACGGACGAATGGAGCCGATCTTCCTGCGCGCCGAACAAGAAGCGGCGGCCCTGGCTACCGGTGGGGTGCACGGCATTATCATCGAAAACTTCTTTGATGCACCGTTTACCAGGGCCCGCGTCGATACTGCTACAGCCTGCGCGCTAACGCTAGCGGCCAGGCGTATCATGTCTATCTGCGATCTGCCGATTGGAGTAAATGTTCTGCGCAACGATGGTATGACGGCGTTGGCTGTCGCCGCGGCGATCGAAGCCCGCTTCGTGCGCGTTAACGTTTACACCGGTGCGATGCTGACCGATCAGGGCATAATCGAAGGCCAGGCTCATGAGCTTTTGCGCTATCGGCGCGAGCTATCAGCTTCGAAGAGTATCAAAATTCTCGCAGACGTACTGGTGAAGCATGCCGATCCGCTTACTGCATCAAGCGATATTCGGCAGATCGCCAAAGACACCGTCCATCGCGGGCTGGCCGATGGCGTAATCGTAAGCGGCGTAGCAACCGGCGCCTGCCCCGACATGAAAGATCTCTGCGCAGTGCGGCAAGCCGTACCGGACGCACCCATTTTTGTGGGCAGCGGAGCAACCAGAGAAAACATTGGCGAACTGCTTGCCATTGCAGATGGTATCATCGTCGCCAGCACGCTCAAGCGTCAGGGCATCCTGGAGAATCCGGTCGACGTCGAGCGTGTGCGCTCGTTGATGGCTGCAGCAAAGAGGTAACACCGCTGCCTCGCCGGAGAGAGACCGCACGCACCAGCGCGTTTAGAACTCGATTGAGCGCGGCGGAACGGAAGGTTTAGCGCCCGAGCTGGATCCACCCAGGAAACCTTTCCGGGCCATGGCAGCTCTCGTCCAGGGCGCGCGGGGAATCGCCTGGGGAGGATCAGTTGCTGCCGGCACCGGTTTTTCTTCCTCGGGTTTTGCCGCATCCTCGGCCGGTTTTGCATCTTCCTTGGCCACCTCCGGCTCTGGCCCAGCTTCAACCGCTGTAAACTGCTCGGCCGGCTTGCTTGGAGCGCTCCCACCAGCGTCCTTAGCCGAAGGTACCGCCGGTCTTTGCTTGAAAAGGTCGCTAGCCCGCCCTGAGCCCGGCGGCGGTGGCAGCGGCGTGGCTCGCGCCACCGTAAATGAAGGAGTTTTGACCGCCGAACCCAGCTTCGGCTCGACGGGCGGAGTAGGCTCCGCCCACGAAGGCAGGGCCTCGGCTGGTGCGCTCTGATCGCTGGCAGCTAACGGCGCCGCAGCGCCGGCGGTCGGCAGCGGCTCAGACCAATTATCTGCCGGAGCTAGCTGTTCAGGCGGTACAGCTGCGGGAATGCCGGTCGTGCCGGCCGGGGCATAGACCGGCGGTTTAGCCCCGGTGGTTGAAGAAGCGCTGGGAGCAATCAGTTTAGCTGGTCCACCGGAACTGACTTGAGCGCCCGAGCTCGAAGCCGAGTCCAAAGTCGATGCAGCTGGCGGTTGCGCCAAGGGCGGCGTCGAGACACCAGGTCTGGCCGGTAAGGCTGGACTCTTTGCCGAAAGCCGAGCAGAGGAAGCGATGCCGGGATTGGTCGAAGATGCTTGCTTGGGAATCGGGGCACCGGCACTGCCTTCCACCAGCTTCGCGGCAGCGTACGCGGGCCGCGCAGCTCGCGCCGGCGGCTCAGCTAAACCCTGTCCGGCCGGAGTGGTTGTTGCGTCGTCCTTAGCCGTCTTGGCTTCACCCTTTTCGCCTTGAGCAGAATCTGTCTTAGGCTCAGGCGCCGGCGGTTGAGCCTCGCGCGCTCCAAAATCGGAGACAGGCTCGACTATCTGCGCACTCAACAAGTCATCTACCCCTGCGCCGAGATCGCTTATCACTCGTTCGAGGTCGGCATCAGCTTGATACATCCAGCACTTTATGCGGTCGACCCAGATCACCATGTCCACAATCGCCTGTGAAAGATTGGGGTTGTCCTGCTTCAAGCGCGAAACGACCCAGCCGGGAAGGTCGACATGATCGCCTTGCGCGACCGGCTCGGAAACAACGACCAGACCTTCGGACAAGATCTGAAAGACCGCTTTGACATAAGCGCGCCGCGAGAGATTGGCATCGGCCAGCGCCTGAGCAAGGGTTTTCCTGCCGTCCAGCCGCTCGAGCAGCGGAATGTCTTTGACAGCTTTTGCCAGCGCAGTCGGCTTGAGAATGGTCTGACCATTGATTCTAAGCTGGTCTAAATACTTCTTCTCTTCGAGATAAGCCACCCCTTCGCGCAAAATCCTTTCAATCGGCTCATCGGCCGGAAAGCTTCGCGGAACATCAGCCGGCTTGCTTTCCACGAAGGAGAAAGTGCCGGTCAGCCAGAGAAACAATTCTAGAAAGCCCTCTTTCCCGGAGCCGACATCGGACTCAACATGAACAACCCGGCCCGTTTCGACATAAATGGTCGCATTATTAGTTCCCTGTGACAGGGAGATCTCGCCAGTGAGCCCGCCGTTGCGAACGAGCTGAATCAAACTGGGAAGACTAATTTTCGACAGCTCGCCGGCTAACTGCATGCGCTATCAGGTCCATGAGGTAATTCGCAGTGCTTCTAGTATAGCCAAGGGGAGACTGTTTGCGTTATCAAACATTATCGGCAACGCAAAACAACCGTTCACAAACGCGGCTCGAGTCCGGCCAATCGAACCGCTGGGGCATCCTCTCGCCCTTTGCTCGTCGCCGTCTATCGAGCCGGCGATCCCGACCTCACCGCTACGCAGACAGCATGCCGCCCCGGCGAGCCTTGCGCGAGCGATGCCAGCGCCGGACCGCCGGCTCATTAGGGGATTTACACCGGTCGCGGCGGTTGCGTCCGAGGAAATTCCGCACCGTCCGGTTTGAACTGCCCATCAAGAACACTCTTGGAGCAACGGTTTGAGGCTCATACGGAAAACGCGCGATCGGCACTAATGGTCTGTCATTTTCTCTCACTTTTTATTGTCATTTCAGACCATCTTTTGAGATTGTACTACGCATTATCGTATTGTCCGGTTTCAAAAAAAACGCTAGAAATCAAAATGGGGTCGGGCGGCTTGCTGCTACCTCCAGCAAGCCGCCCGACAGCCACAAATGTGTTTGCTCGCTCCCGTCCGGAAAGAGCCGAAATCACTGACTTACGCGCGCGTGCGGTCCCGCTCCGGGCTGTCGCTCGACAGCAGTCCGACTCGAGTTGCGCTTACACCCTTGCGGGTAGCACAGCCGAGACAATAGCCTTCAAGTCGGGCAGCCAGAGGCTTGAAGCAGCTGCTGCAGCAACCACCGTCCGGATTGGAGACTACGCCGACCATGCACTTTTCGGTCTGCTGATTGAGTTCAACGTCGAACACTCCGTACATAGCTAACTCCTTTTTTCGTTGGGTGTTTTCTCCCTAAGAAGATCCCGAAAGATTCATCCAAGCAGTTCGTTGCTAGTGCGCTTAGCTGCCCTGACTGACTACAGGCGAGCACAAGATAAGCGTTCACCAGCACGACCAGTTTTTGAATTGAATTCACCAGCTCAGTCCAACTGTCCCCGGCATAGAAGCAGGAAACATTTTGATTGGATCGTCGGCGAATGCGCTCTGAACGGGTCGGAACTGACTTTCGGTAATGTGTAAGGGATAAAAACAGACGAGGAAAAACTAGGCGGTTGGCACCCGCTAGGGCAACATCCAGCAGCAGTTCGCGCAATACTCTTGTTACAAACTGGCGCCACCATGGACGGTATGACAAGTACTCGAGCAGGGCGGTGCCGAACTTAGCAAAGGCGCTCCAATCCTCGACTCAGGGCAATTGAATCCGAATCGCGTTTACTGTATCGATCGCTAAGAAGGGCTAGCAGCGAGGGATTAATACATGGTTAAATCAAACCGATATCAAGAGCAAACCTAGCGCAGACAGGCCAGGATTAGCTTTGTTCATCATTCGTTAACATGCAACCAGACAGCGCACATCGCAAAGATACATACTGCCCTCATTTGAGATATACTTGACTTTCCGTCACTTTTATAAGATCTCAGGAGGTCAGAGGCTCCACGATGGAAGTCAAGGATAACGTGGACGCGCAAGCTGCCATGCAGGAAGAGGAAAAGGGTAAAGACGCCGAACGTGCGCGTTGGTATACAGATACCATCCTGCAGTCGGAATTGGCTGATTACTCGCCAGTAAAAGGCTGTATGGTGATTCGACCGTACGGTTACGCCCTCTGGGAGCAGATTCAAAAGGCGCTCGACCAGATGATCAAAGACACCGGGCATAGCAACGCCTATTTCCCGATGTTCATCCCTGAATCATTTATGACCAAGGAGAAGGAGCACGTCGAAGGCTTCGCTCCCGAGTGCGCAGTCGTCACACACGGCGGCGGCAAGAAGCTCGAGGAGCCGCTCATTGTCCGACCGACATCCGAGACAATCATCAATTACATGTTCGCCAAGTGGGTTCAATCCTGGCGAGATCTGCCGCTTTTGATCAATCAGTGGGCTAACGTCGTGCGCTGGGAGATGAGAACACGTCTTTTCTTGCGCACCACCGAATTCCTCTGGCAGGAAGGTCACACCGCGCATGCCACCGAGCAGGAAGCCGAAGAAGAAGCGCAACGGATGCTCGGTGTATACAAGGATTTCGCCGAGAACTGGATGGCCCTGCCGGTACTGACCGGTGAAAAGACCGAAAATGAGCGCTTTGCCGGTGCTGTACGCACTTATTGTATAGAAGCGCTAATGCGCGATGCCAAAGCTCTTCAAGCCGGCACCTCGCATTTCCTCGGACAGAACTTTGCAAAGGCCTTCGAGATCAAGTTCCAGAGCGCCGAAGGCGGATTGGAATTTGCCTGGCAGACAAGCTGGGGAGTTTCTACCCGCCTGGTCGGTGCAATTATCCTTGGACATGGCGACGAAAAAGGACTGATATTGCCACCCAAGCTCGCTCCGATTCAAGTTGTAATCGTGCCGATCTACAAGACCGATGAAGACAAGGCGACTGTTTTCGAGCGCTGCCAACAGATTCACGATCTGCTCAAGCCGTCCGTGCGCGTTCACTTCGACAAGCGCGAACAGCACACGCCCGGCTGGAAGTTCAATCACTGGGAGCAAAAGGGTGTTCCGATTCGACTCAATGTCGGTCCGAAAGATGTAGCCGGCAATGTAGTGGAAGTGGCTCGCAGAGATACCGGCGAGAAGATTCGCGGCGTCGCCATGAGCGGGCTGGAAAATGAAGTTGCCGGCCTGTTGACCGCCGTCCAAAAGAACATCTTCGAGAGAGCGGTAGCCTTCAGAAAGGAAAACACCAGACAGCTGACCGAATACGGTGAGTTCAAATCGACGATGGAAGAGAAATACGGCTTCGTCGAAGCAAACTGGTGCGGGGCATCCTCCTGCGAAGCCTCGATCAAAGAAGAGACCAAGGCAACTATCCGAGTCATTCCATTTGACTGGCAGCCGCAAGATGGCAAATGCATTCGCTGCGGCGGCGCATCTACAAAACGCGTCGTGTTTGCCAAGGCGTATTGAGCATACTCGGAGTGAAGCAACGTTCAATTGCTGCTACGATCTTTGGGGGCTGAGTTAAGCCGAACGATGAAAGGTGCTTCCAAAAATGGCGAAAATTCTTGTCGTCGAAGATGATTTTGACCTTTGTAGCTCCTTGCAAGACTTGCTGGAGATGGACCATCACAAGGTGGACACGGCAAATACAGGGGCAGAAGCGCTCCAGCAGTTGAAGTTTTCCGAGTATGACCTCTTACTTTTGGATTGGAATCTTCCAGACATGCAGGGTGTAGATATCTGCAAGCAGTTTCGTGCCAACGGCGGAGCCTGCCCGGTGCTCATGCTCACCGGCAAAGGCAATGTCACCGATAAGATTATTGGACTTGACTCCGGCGCAGACGACTATCTGACCAAGCCGTTCCATCCCGACGAGCTCGCTTCCCGCATCAAAGCACTCTTACGTCGACCGGGAGCATTTCGCGGCAACGAGTTGAAGGTGGGCGGGTTGGTCTTAGAGCCCGGAATCTTTCGAGCGACGATTGATGGGCAAGAGATGAAATTGCTGCCCAAGGAGTTCGCGCTACTGGAGTTCATGATGCGCCACCCCAATGAGGTTTTTAGCACTGAAGCGCTGATTGCTCGAGTCTGGGAAAGCGATTCCGAAGTTTCGCCGGAAGTTGTTCGCACCTACATAAACAGGTTGAGGAACAAGATCGGCAAGAAGGACGAGGAGAGCATGCTGAAAACCGTCCACGGGCTGGGGTACAAGCTCCAGGCCTAGGTTTGGACTGTTAGCAAGTTCGCACGTACCACGACCGCAAGTCCTGATACGAGCGAATGGTGCTACCGCAATCGCGACACTGCGGAAAGAGCTCCTCCCAGCTATCGTGATTGATGGCATGTCCATACCGTTTGCACAGCCTGTTGCTTTGACAGACATGCATCATCGACCTGAAATCGCTGATAATTTCATTGACGCATCTTGAAACGAGAACTCCAATCGGAACAGTTTTCTTTCGGTGCAAGACCAGATTCTTAAAGGCGGTCAAATCCTGTGCTGTGATGCGCTGCTTGCGCTCCTCATGGCGATTGCGAATGCCTGCTTTCCGCATCTCCGCACATTGTCTGACAAACGATTTCATGGACATACAATTACCCCAAGCGCACAACCAGCCTTTTGAATCCCGGTGAGGATTCTCTTGGGCGAAAGTATTCCAGAAAGTTGTAGAACAGACATTGAATATTCATGGCAAAACCATCGAATTTAGTGTTCACCGCAATCATCATCGGCTGTGCTTTGCTCCAGCTGCGAGCACAACACAAGAATTAGCGCTAACTGCACCATAAGCTAAAGCAAGCGATCAGTGGGGATACTACGTTTGCGAGTTCCGACAAGCATCAGTCACAGCTCAGGAGCACAGGCTTCCCGGCCAGGAAGCCAGCAGACATTCGGCAGTGCGAATTCTGTCCATAGACGCGCTTCTTGCAAGCTTTTCCATATACCCTGCAAACTTGAAAGTTCTTGCTTTAACAAAGGATCTTTCATTACCTTGATCATAATTACTTTTCTTTTGAGATCGCCGAGACCGCTGCAAGAGCTACCCACAAGCGTCAAACACCACGAGCAACCTGAAACTTCCCGACTTCGCTCGGAAAGTGATGCCACAGGCGTTTCGGAAGTCTCAAACGAAAGCTAGTTATTGCGCCCCATTTCACCGGCTCGCTATGTAGCGCTCCGGTCCAAGAGCAAGACTGCACCAGCTTCTGTCACCACCGAAGCCAGTCTGGCTCTTTGTCGACGTTGCTCAGAAAGGAGCATGTCATGACGAAGAAGATGCTGACCGCGATGTGCCTGTTGTTCTCCACCGGATTCCTCTTCGCCCAGGACCATCAGCCTTCTCAACAGCCGCCGGCCCCGCCGCCCGCCGTCGAGAAGGAGAAGGCTCCCCAACCGCCCGAAAAGCTCGTCCCGCGCCTTCCGGACGTGCTGCCGCTGCCGGACTTCAAGTTCGAGCTACCCGAGCTGCCCCAACCGTCCGCCGAAGAGCTCAATCAGGAGTTCCTGGAGATCTGGCTGCACCTGGGGGTCCACTACTACAAGGACAGCAAGCTCAGCAAGTGGTCGGATCACCTCGACAAGCACAGGGGCAAGCTGAAAAAGCTGCCGGACCTGTATGCCGCCGTCGACGAGATGGTGGCCAGCCTGGACGACCGCTGGACACGCTACATCCGGGCCGAAGATCTGATCAAGCAGCTGGACCGCGCGCACTCCAACCTGGTCGACCTGGGTCTGGCAGTGCTCGCCGGCAAGGACGGCTTACACCGGGTCGACGACCTCGTCTACGGTAGCGATGCTTACAAATCCGACCTGCGCCGGGGAGACGTCGTTGTCTCCGTCGGCGGCACCAAGTTGAAGGGACTGAGCAACGACAAGGTCGACGAACTGTTCTACGGCGCCGTCGGCACCGCGGTGGAGGTAGTCTTCAGCCATGACGGCAAGGAAGAGAAGGCGAACCTCACCTTCAAGAAACCGGTCAAACCGGTGGTCGAAGGAAGGCTGCTCGATGGCGGCGTCGCCTATCTGCGCCTGCCCAACGTGGCCAGCTTCGCGCTTTCGTTCGGGTTGCTCAGAGAGCTCGAGGCGGTCAAAAAGCAGACGAAGGATGGCGTCAAAGGCATCGTGCTGGATCTGCGCGGCAATCCGGGCGGCGACTTTACGGTCTCCTACCAACTGGCGTCGCTGTTCCTGGAGAAGGGAGTTCTGGTCAACAGCTTCAAGCGTGAAGGAGTGATCAACAGCAACGAAACCAAGCAAGTCGTTCCGATGCCGTACAAGCTCACCGGCATGCTGTCCGGCGGGCAAGAGCTGCTGGAGCTGTTGCGATCGGCGCCGTTGGTGGTGCTCATCGACGAATGTAGCGCCAGCGGTGCCGAGGTCGTCGCCGGGGCGATCAAGGACAACAAGCGGGCCGTCCTGGTCGGTGAGACCACCTGGGGCAAGGGCGTCGGCTATTCGCAGCGGGCCTTCAGCTTCGGCATGCTGCAGTGGACCAACCTGGAGTACAGCTCGCCGAACGGCTTCAAGCCCGACGGCAAGGGCATCGCTCCCGACAAGACCGTCGTTCGCCAGCGCGGCTCGACAACGGACGAGCAGCTGAAAGTCGCCTGCGCGGTGCTCAAGGAGGAGATTCAGAAGCGCACGAAGTAACCCTCATCTCCTCCGAGGGGGGGCACCGCTTTCGGTGCCCCTTCTTTTTTGAAATCTTTTCTATAGCCTCTAGTATAGAGTGTGTTCCCGGATTATTCATATTGGGTAGCAGTAGAGGCGGTGTTTTTTAACGAGGGAAGAGACGCTGAGCCGGTTTAATCTTTTTTGATCCAAGGCAA
>JAGVKB010000087.1 GCA_020050835.1 Candidatus Obscuribacterales bacterium
CTCCAAGTGCGCAACGCCAAATTGGCTCCGGAAGCAGCCGTAACAGTCGCCACCCACCTGGTTTGGGACGGCAGGGCAAGCAAGGATGAGGTGCTGGCACGGGTGACTGCCGCCCAGGTTGAAGCCGTTCAAAACGTCCGTTTCGAGCCGTCCTGCCTCGAGCAGGCCATCTCAAACAGGCTGCTGACCAAGGGGTTACCCGCTTCACCGGGAGCCGCCGTCGGGCGCGTGGTCACTTCCAGCGAGGCAGCGGCTTCAGCGGCTTCGACTGGGCAGAAGGTAGTGCTGGTGAGGCCTGACACTTCCCCTGATGATCTGCCCGGAATGCTGGCGGCGATCGCGATCGTCACCAGCAGCGGTGGCGCTACCAGCCATGCCGCGGTGGTCGCAAGGGGATTGGGAAAACCGGCTGTAGTCGGCTGCTCAGCTCTCAGCGTCGCCGAGGGTGACTTCATCTCGGTTGACGGATACAGCGGAGCAGTCATCTCCGGGGAGGTTCAACTCGCCGAAGTCCCACACAAAAAGGAGGTGAACCTCTTTCTCAAGTGGCTGGCTGATGCTCAAGGTACCAGGTGGCCCAGACCCAGGCTGGACTTTGAGACCGTCAAGAAGTCGATGACCGCCGGACAGCTGTTGAACAACTTCTACCTGACCGACGCGATCGCCCGTCAGACGGTCAAGACGGCTCTCGAACCGGAGTCCAGGCGACTCCGCACGCAAGTGCATGTCCAGGTTGCCGAGCACATTGCGACCTATCTCGTGCTGGCCGTCTGCGGCGAGCTGCGCTATGCTCAAGAGAGCTGGCGCAGCTCGATACCGGAGCTGGCGGAGCTTCTCTCCGACTACAAAATTCTGGAGAAAACGGATAGCCGGGGCGCCGCTCAGAGCACGACGATGGACCTGCTTGCCACGCTGGAGCAGTCGAAGCAGGTTCGCTTCCTGCAGCTGTCCGCCACCGTTTTCGACAAAGGGTGGGAGGCAAGCACGAGCATAGGAGGTGTTCGCTGGGGCAACATCGCCCGAGCTGCCATTGCCTTCTTGACCGGTAAGCTGCCTCACTCCGTGTTCGCCGATCACGCTTTCGATCTGCAGCACAACAACGGCAGCGTTTTCGGCAAGCACCAAATGCTTCGCCGCGTCGACAATCCGGGAGACTGGAGAGCGCTACGCTTGAGCCAGCAGCTTGATGCCAAAAAGGAGCTATCCGGTGTCAAATGCCTGTTCGAGCGGCTGGACGCGCTGCAAAGCGAATGGTTGCCAGAAGTCCTGGCGCTCTACCGCAAAGGAGAGAAGCTTGGACTCTGGTTGAAGACCGATCGCACAGAGGCGAGCAGGTCGGCCCGAGATCGGGTCTGAAACGTTGGAGATGTCCAGCCTTGAAAAGGAGTCCGAGGGACTAACCGGCATACTTGCGGCGAGCAGGCACCTTCAGTATGTCGGCCAATCAGATCTACCTGCGCCGGATAGGAGCGGTTGATGACAAACCAGCTCGAGACAAAAAGGCGGTCGGCAACAAGATCGTCCTTACACCGTCCGCATCGAGGAGAGGCAGTCAAGGTCGGTCGCTACAAGGTTCTGCTGGGTGGCACCAGATACTTCCAGCCCGAGGACCTGAGAGAAGCGGACGTGTTGATTCCTTTGACCAGCGTGCCCTTCAAGTTCGGAAGCTCTCACAGGATCGACGTGAACAGCTCCGGCGTGGGACAGCTGCAAGTTCTGCCGCAGCTCGAACACGGGCGCGAATACAGAGTACTGGCTGCACCACTGGTCGATTTCGGCGGAGTACCGGCAGGCTGGGAGTCGCTCCTGCGAAACCAGGTGATCCCGCTGCTGCAGGGAGGGAGGACGCTGCTCGCCTTCTGCATGGGCAGTCATGGCCGAACAGGCACCTTCCTGGCCTCCCTGATCGCTTTGCTCGAGCCGAAAATAGTCGACCCGATCGCGGCAGCACGCCAGCGCCACTGCGAAAGGTCGGTGGAGACGACCGCTCAAGCTGAGGCGGTCTTCGCCCTGAAGGGACAATCGCTGCCGGAACGTTATCGCCAGCGGCTTCATCCCTGAAGCAGCGGTTCTAAGAACAGACAGCGTAGCAAAACACACTACAGTTGGAGGCACCGTCATTGGACTGGTGCCACCAGTCCAATTCTTACACTTGCTTCGGCAAGAGAAGGAGATTCAGTCATGAGCGAGGTAAAGTTCACGATGGTCGGCACCACCAAGTCCGGACAGTACGTCGGACTGGCTGCGGATCTCGGGCAGGTCGGCTTCCGGAATCTCGGCAGCGAGTACCGGCTGCGCATCGAACCGGCCGACCAGCGCGCGGCCCGCCTGCTGGCGCCGATGTTCCCCACCGGCGAATGGACGCAGCCCGGAGACGGCGGACAGTTTCGCTTCAGCCGCGTGATTCGCGGTGAGAGCAACCTGAGCGACCAGCTCAAGATGGCGCTGACGGCGCTGCTGTCCGAGGGTGAAGTGCGCGACAGCAGCAAGGCTCCGCCGCTGATGCTCGAGCTGCTCGCCGAGATTCGCCAGGCGAACGGCAAGCCGCTCGCTCTCCAGCCGCTCGGAACCGGCCCGTCCAGCTGCGACGACCGCTCCGAGCCGCTCGGAACCACCCTTTCAACGCGAGTGCAGCTGGAGGCTCGGGCTCGCGCTCTGGGCATCAAGGGCGTCAATTCGCGCTGGTCCGACGCGGTCTTGCGCGCCAAAATCAACGCTCTCGCGCCGGCAGCCGAGAAGGAGGAAGACGAGCGCCATCGCCTGATCGCGACGCTCCGCCATTCCAAGGTGCCCGGAGCCAACGGCGCCTCTCGCTGGACGCTGGCAACGCTGCGTGCCAAGGCCAGCAAACTCTCGGTCTGAGCTCGACGAACGAGAGCAGGGGTCGGCAAAGCTTGCCACCCCTGCTCTCGTTCGGCAACGCTCAAAGCCCCACAGAAACCCATTCCCAATCAGTTACAAAAGAGGTAAGTATTCGGTCAGTACAGGCAGGCTACTTCGTAGGTTGGCTCTGGCAGCCGCCTCTACACATGCCTTCATGCCAGTCCCAGTGCTAACCGAACACTTACCAAAAATGGAGATTTTACTATACGCATTCGTATTTCAGAAGAAGAAGAAGAAGAACACGCACCACATCCGGTACCGTCATATTGCCGCTCGACTCCCAAGTGCGACAGGTGTTTGCGCGGCAATATGACGGCAGCAACCGGAACGGCGATATCTCCAGTGGTCGTGCTCAACGACCGGTGGTCCGGGACGATTCTCATTTCGCTACCAGCCGGTGGCGGGAGAAAAATTCCCAGATCTCATCGGTTGCATTGAACTCTTGAGTCGGCTCGCCGGCGATGTTCGAGAACCAGCTGCCCGGCCAGGCGTGCTCGCCGGCGAAGACCGTGTAATGAAGCACCTCCACTCCGGTCCGCTCGTTGACATGAACCTCCTTCAGCACCTTGGTGCTCAGCTTCGTCAGCGACTCCCGCGTACAGGCGTTGTGTCGAATCCAGAAACTCGTGGTGAAGAAAGCGGGCTGCATGAGCGGAAGCACCAGCGTAAGGAATCCCGCTCGTCCTTCGAAAGGCACCACGAAGTCGGCCGTTCCATTGATGGTCAGGACCGGCATGGCACTGGCAGGAACACGCTCATTGCCGGTCATCCACCCGCTCACGCTTGCTACAGCCGCCACTTGATCGCTCAGATCTATTCCAAGCTGAAGCGCCAGCGCTCCGCCCATGGAAAGCCCAGTCACATAGATGCGCGAGCCGTCCACCGCCAGCTGCCGTTTACTCACCTCGATTAAGGCCCGGATGAATTTGACGTCATCCGTCTTATAGAGGATCGAGGAGCCGACATTCCAGCAGCGAATGGTCTTGCGTCCGAACCAGCCGGTCGCGTTCGGATATGCAACGATAAAGCCTTCGCGATCAGCCTTCTCGTTCATGCGGGTCAAGCGCACCATGTAGCTGTTGTCGATGAACGATCCGTGCAACACCACCACGAGCGGAAGCTGCCTGGTTCCGTCGTACTGAGGCGGAACATGGAGCAGGTATTCGCGCGCGATGCCGTCGATCGTCAGATTTGCATAGTAGTTGCCAGAGGCGGACACCCGCTCGATCGATCGGCTGAGTGGCGTGTGAATTTCCGGATTGCCGGGATCTTCGGTCATCGCCCGAATCTCCGCCCTAAGCACGCGCAGAGCGTCCGGCACGGCGCACAACGAACCGCTGCATTGCCCGAGCAAGCGTCTGAAGCAGCCGGACAGGAGCGAGAAGCCGGCACCCAATAAAGACGACGGCGACTGCACCTTTGCATTCAGCTGCTCCTTGGCGAAGCGCATTCGCAACGACTCCCAGGCCGGCGCAGGCTGCCGCTCGTCAGTGGTGCTGAAGAGTGCTGTCTGCCCGTCGAGCGAGTAGGCCGTCACGGTCAAATTGCCGTTGTTCTCCCACAAACTGGTGCTGCTGAGCGTTCCATCACTCCGGTACTCGAAGCTTTTGGCCCGCAGCAGCTTGCCTGCTTGATTGAACTGGCGTTCGCTCGTGAGCGCATCCTGCTGGTAGACCAGCTGTAAGGAGCTCCGGTCGGGATAGAAGTAGCGCAGGTCGTGAGCGCCGCCTTCATAAGTCGTTTTGATCGCTTTCAACGAGCCCGACTCCAGCAGGTAGTCGCGTCGGTCTACCCCAGTGCCCGACCACCCCGATTCGCTGAAGACCTCCTGCCGCCCGCCCGCAGCCAGCGAAAATTCAGCGGAGGTCGAGCAGCCGAAGAGGGAGAGCAGGACAACTAACGGCAATACTTTCCAGGCTAGATGCAAGTGCACTGTTTTCTCCTAAACTGAGCGCAGACTCGAGGCCCGCGCGAGAATGAAACGACACGCAGGCGGACAGAACAGGCGAAAGAGCCGGTCGCTCGAGTCGATTGTGACCGGCTCTTTCGCCCCGAACCCAGAGTCGCCGATGCGCTACTGCCGGTGACACCAGCCAATTCTCGGCGGTCGCTGCCGGCAAACGCTCAGCGACTTTCGCCTAGTCCGGAAGAACCGGACAGCTGCGCGGGACAGCCCATTCCTCTCCAAGATGCCGGTATTTGTTTTGCAACATTCCGCCGGTCCTTCAACGGAATGCCGCGTTCATCTGCGTCCAACCACAACTTGGTCATTCTGGGCGCGGACTACTCAGAACTCCTCCCATTTACACCTGAGTCGATCCAGAGCAGCGCGTGCCGGGCAGAGCTACTGTCAGCTCAACCCTGTATCCCAGCCGTCGCTTCGATACAGCTGGTACAAATCGTCTCATTCTGGTTGGAGGAGCCGTTCTTGATGAAAGTGGCGACGTCACCGCTCTCCCGCACGATCACCTCAAGCACCCGACAGCGCGAACATTGCAGCACGACCCCTCGCCGGTCGGAATCGCGTTGAAGCTTGTCCCGATGTGCCAGGAGCTGCGCGATTCTCGCGTCGAGACCCTTGATCTCCTCCCAGTTGTTTCGCAGTTTCCACCGTTCGTACTCGGCTAGCCTCCGCTCCCCTCGGGAGTCAGTCATTTGCACCCTCCTGGAAAGTTGGCAACCATTCACGAAGTCCGGCCGAGAACAGCGATCACTGTTTGGTCGCCATACTCTCGGCCGGACAGTCGAACACACAGACCCAGGCACTTTCTGCGACGATCAGCACAGCTGCGCGCTGCTCCGTCTCAGGCTGTTTCCGCCAACAGAGCATCAGCGCACGACTTTGTGCAGCTCTCCCGCTCGGTCGACGTAGAGATAGCACCCGACAGCATCGTCCCACTGCGCGATGTAGGTACGCCAGATGTTTCCATTGGCGACCTTCCGGCAGACGCTGCGGTGGACGGTGGTCCAGCGATTGCCGTGAGGATCCCAGACGCGATCGACCGTATTCTCTCGAACAGTCACCCATACCGTTTCGAGAACGGTGACGGTGATCGGCTTTCGAGCCGGCACCTTCTGCGGTACCGCTACCGGCACCGGCACCAGCACCACATGCGCATGACACTTGCAGCAGACCTCGTCTTCTACCGGCGGCAGGTAGTCGCAGACGCACGGATATCCACCGCAGAAAGAGCAGGCAGCTCCGTCACATCCATATCCGCAACCAACCACCACACAGACCTGGCCTGCTCCGTGGTTGTGGCAACGCTGCTGGCGGCAATTGGGCCCATTGCGATGATTGCATTTGCCGCCCGGCTGGCAGTTTGGCTTCGGCGCCGGCTGCGGGCAGTTCGGCTTCGGCGCCGGCCGCGGGCAATTCGGCTTCGGCGCC
>JAGVKB010000002.1 GCA_020050835.1 Candidatus Obscuribacterales bacterium
AAAATTGCCTTGGATCAAAAAAGATTAAACCGGCTCAGCGTCTCTTCCCTCGTTAAAAAACACCGCCTCTACTGCTACCCAATATGAATAATCCGGGTTTTTTACCAATACTAAATAGGTTAGTAAAAACTTAAAGCCCCCGCGCTTTGAAAGGAAGAAGTGTGGCGTTGTTGTCAGTGGGTTCTGGTTTCAATAAGTAATTGGTAACGGTCTTTTGGCGATTGTCAGGTGACTGACTTCGGGCATCCTGGCTCCAAGAGCTGCGTACCTGGTCGGTTTCTGCCGGCATGATTGCAAAGCTCGTTGAGCTAGCGCGACTCAAACCCAAACCTCATGCCAACCCTGAGCCTATTCTTATTCCCTGAAAGTAGTCAAGGATAGTATCTGATCCCGTCAATTGAAGATTCTTGAGATCGTGCTACTTACATCTTGGTTACTCGGAATCCCTTCTCACTTTCTCTCGCCTCTGATTGCTGTTGATGATCTAAACCTCGTGCCAGGCAGGCATGCGGAGCAAGATACTCTGCGCGCCAGTATGTATGAAGTTCTGACTATCAAAAGCTGTTTCCGGTCGCTTGGCGGCACAGCGATTGATGCTGAGGTTCTTGAGAAACCGTGCGGGATGTAAGCGCTCATCTGCCAGCAAGCGACAACGTACAACAACCAAATCCTGTAAGGAGCGAAAGCCATGAACAACGAGAACAAGTCCGACAGTGCCAAGCTCGTCGTCTCTCAGACCCCGGTTGCCGCGGCCACGATTTCGATCAACGTCGGCGTCCCGGGCAACATCCGCAAGGTGGTGCTCGAGGGCAACCGCCAGTGGACCGTCGCCGATGCCCTGCGAGCCGCCGAGTTCGATGCCAGCGGCTACGAAATCCGCATGGGTGGCGAACCCGTGCAGGCCAACATGCCGGTCACCGACGGCCGCACCATTTTGCTGCTGCGCCCGGTGCGCGGCAACTAGCTCGCTTCCTCCGCTTTGCCCATGAAACAAAGTCCCGCCGGAACGCCGTCGGGGCTTTGTTTGCCGAGAGGCGTTGCGCCTGCACCGCCGGCTCATCTGTTCAATGTCCGGCTTGCCGGTCAGGGGAGCTCCTCACGCAAGTGCAGGCGCTCCCCGGCCGGGAAGCTCAAAGATTTTTGCGAGGAAATAGCCGTGTTTGAAAACACAACATTCATCGTGTACTGCTGCTTTGCGGTCGCTGTCCTCTGTGGGTTGGTAGCCTCTGCGGTGTGGTACGGGAAGCACCGCACGAAAATGCTCGCGCTGAGCTATGTCGTGCGCTTCCTGACCAGCGAGCAGAAGGACGCGCTCAAGCGGGCTGGAATTCCATTCGAAACGGTTCGTCTGTCCGGGGGCATCGAAGGTGTGCGTTTCGGCGCAATCCAGAGCAAGCGCGTGCTCAGGACTTTGAATGCGAAGCTGGTGTCGAGCTTCGCATCGAGCAACAAATGTGATGAGGTGATCCTGCATTTTGTCCCGGCTGCCGACTCCGAACTCCGGGACTTCAAGGTCAGCGTCGACGGCAAGCTTAGAAGCAACAAGCGGACCGTGGTCGCGGCCGTGCGCGACTTGCTGATGCCCAGCGTCAGAAAGAACATCGTACTGCACACTGCCTGTGTCAAGGCCGCTCCGATCCGAGATGACGATTTCCACGTCTTTCTGCACTCGGCTGAAAGCGGTAGTGCTAACGTGAACACGCCCGAGCAGATCTGGTATGCCCCGGTCAGCAGCGGCTATCAGTCGTTCCCGCCGTCCGGACGGGGCGTACCGTTTATCGACGCGACCAGCAATTTCGTGGTGGCCGAGCTGATCGACAATTGCCTCTACCTGCATCCCGATGTGCTCTGCGACAGGGAAGACCGCAAACGAAATGCAGTCACACAGTTCTTCGTCGATCGCGGCTGGTCGCGCTGGTTCAGCCCGCAGCTTGGGCTGCTTGTGCGCATCCTGCAGAACGTGAAGGAAGAGCTGGTAGCCGACCAGTATCTGACCGAAATTATCAACACGCTCAAGAGCGATGGGCTGGTCACCGACCGGTCTGCCGCCGAGCGGTATACGGTGACGACCGAGGGGCTTTCCGGCAGGCGGCAAGAGGTTTTTCAATCGCTGGTTCGCGCCTTGCTGCTGCCGGTCGTCACTAGCTATGTCCGGATCGTCCACTGTGGGGGCCGCGTGCGTTCGCCAGCGGCGGCCGGTGGACCGTTCAACATCTACATCGCCTCGTCGCCGTCCGGTTCGCAGCTATTGGACACGCCGACCAGCATCTGGGGTTATCGTCTGCTCAAGAGCGAGAAGGCATTCGTGCCGTCTACTCAGGGCTTGCCGGTAGTCGACGACCAGGGTTTCATCGTCGCCGAGCTGCTCGACTCTAACCTCTACCTGCACAGCTCCTTCATTCACTACGGCACCAAGGCAGAGGCTGCGCTTCTGGCTCGTATCCTGCTTGAGGTGCGCAAAGAGCTGACAGGAATGACCGGACTGACGCCGGCTGAGCTCGACCGGCGCGTTGCCAAACATTTCGAGTCGGAATGCGAACGGCAGCTGGCCTACGGTGTGGTGCCGGCCAACCGGGTGGACGCGGTCAAAGCCGAGCTCCGGCAAACGCAATCCAATTACCGGACGCTTTTGAAGAGCGCTGTCGCGGCCGAAAGCGAACTCTATCGTGTCGAGGCCGCTCCGACCGACGAGCTGGGGCGCGAGTTTGACGCACTCTTGCGCATCCCGAAGGTGAAGGACGTGAAGGTGACGCGCGATCATATCGTGGTGTCGACCGACATTCTCAACTGCACCGATCCACGCGACCGCGTCGCCCACGAGATCGGTGCCTTCGAAATCTTCATACCGGTCAACCAGAACAACGCCGTGATCTGGAAGAACATGACCAGGCGTGTCGATGGCGACTACCGCAATATGAACGCGCCGCACGTCAACAACGAGGGATTAGCTTGCCTGGGCAACGTCAAAGATGTTTTCCCGGCGCTGATCGCCAAGCGTGAATTTGCCGCGGCAATCGAAGTGGCGATCGCTTTCGTCGAATCGGTCAACGTCGACGACAAATGGGGCAAGCACATCAATCGCTGGCCGCTCGCCAGAACCGATGGCACCGCCAAACAAGAAGGAGAGCTGTGATGAAGAGCTACATTCTTCGTGGTGTCGACGCTTCATTGCGCAAGCGCCTGACCGACTCTGGTGTGATCTTCTACGAGTGGGACGCCAATGACGTAATAGTCGAATCGTCGCAGTACGCATGGGCGCTCGAATGCTTGAACGCCACCGGCAGCGAGAAGGATTCGGCGGAATACGAAAACATGGTGGTCGTCACCCTCAAGTACGGACGAGCAGCGGCTGCCGAGGGCAAGGCAGCTGCCCAGCAGGCGGTGCTGAGCGAACAGGAAAAGGCCAGGGCGCAGGCACGCCAAGGTTACATTCAGGCCTGCTCGGCCCGGCTCAGGGACGCGGTTGACTTCGCCACCAGAGATTCTGCGGCGAAGCAGCAGAGATTGTCACCGGTTGCCTCTCGTCTGTTCACGCTTGCTCGTCAGGCGCATGTCGCCGCCAATCCGCCCGGCGCCGCTGGCTCCGGTGAGCGCTATCAGGAGGAGTTCAAACGGATGCGGGAGGTCGCCAAGATCTCTGGCGTCCGGGTTGGCAACGGAGTGATTCTGCTCTACACCGAGCTGATTCATGCCACCAAAACCGGTGCTAGCCAAAGGCACGAACTCGGAAAGTTCATCATCATCGTGCGGACCGATGGGCAGGGCGACCCGATTCGCTGGCTCAATCAGACCCGGCGTGTCGACGGCATTCGCCCAAGCATGCATGCGCCTTACGTGCTTGGCTCCGGCGCTCCGCTGGCCAGCGGAGTTCAGGAGACGTTCGTCCAGCTCATCGCCCAACTCGACTTTGCGATCGTCGCGGAACTCGCCATTCAGTTCCTCGAAACCGTGGATAACAACGAACCCGGCAAGTACATCTGTCACTGGCCGAGCGCGTGACCGCTAACCGGAGGAGAGATCATCATGTTCGAATTTCTGTTCGGCAAACGAAACAAGTCAACCGGTTCTCAACCGGCCGAGCCCAAAACAGCCTACAAACCTCCCGTCAACGTGCTCGGTCTCGAGGACCTGACTGCGGCCGGACCGGCAAAGTCCGGTCAGCGACCGCAACCAGCCCAGCCGGTGACTGGCACCGTGGGCAATACCGTCGCCAATCAGGGCGGCAGCGGCTCCC
>JAGVKB010000091.1 GCA_020050835.1 Candidatus Obscuribacterales bacterium
GACAGGTACAAGTCAATGCGAACAATGGAGCGTTTCAATTCAATGGAGCGATGCTGACAGCGATTCAGTCGATGAATATTCAGGGGCAGGCAGGAGTTACGTTGGGAGCGGGTGCGATAGTAAGCACGAACAACAGTCTTCAAATCAACACGAACGCAAATGGTGCAGCAGTAGCAATCGGAGCAAACGCAGTAGTAACCAGCGGAAATGGGATGCAAATAAGTGCAAATGGAAGTAATTCCGGAGTAACGATTGGTGCGAATGCACAGCTAAATGGTGGTACGGGGCTGCAGATCAACGCGAACAATCAGAATTCAGCGGTGACGGTAGGTGCTGGAGCGCAGTTGACGGCCGGAGTATTGAACGGGACACCGGCGTTTGGAGCGATGACGCAGGCGAACATCTTGAAGAACGGCGGAATCAATATTCAAGTACAAGGTGGTGGCGGGCAAGGACTATCATTGCTTGGAGCTGCAACGTTTACAGCCAACGGTGGAGGCATACAAGTTAACTCGATTGTCCCCGTTGGCGGATTGGTTTACCCGAACGGGACGGTGTTCACTGCCAATGGTGGCAATATTCAGATAAGTCTGACTTCGTCCGGAATTGTGGCTCCGTCGAGTTTATCCGCCACTATCCAAGCAAGTACGCTCAATGGAGGAAACGGAACTGTACAAATTTCATCGCAAAGTACGTTGGCGATGGGTTCTGGATCCACAATTAACGGAATGAGCTCAATTCAGATCAATGTCAATAACGGTGCATTTACATTCGCGGGATCGGCAATCTCCACATCTGGGAGTCTTAACATTTTTGGTCAAAGCGGAGTCACCGTCGGAACGGGCTCGGTTGTAACTGTAACTTCCGGTTCTCAGCTTCAGTTTGGTAATTCAGTAGGATCAATTACCGTCGGTGACAATGCCGCGATCAGCTCTGTGAATGGCTCAGTTACTATGCAGTCACCAGGTAACCTTTCGATTGGCACTGGGTCAACTGTCTCTGGTGCAACCGGTGTCACACTTGGAGCGGCCAGTCAATCATCAACACTGACAATCTTGGGATCAATCATGGCTGGTTCTTTCATCAGTCCGGCAACGCCGTTTGGGCCAGTTCAATCATATCAGGTGAAGACCTCCGGCTCGGTGAATGTTGTTGCCTCTGGAAGTGGTGGGCTGCTGTTCCAACCAAGTTCGACAGAGGGAATTTCTTCTATTGGGGGCAACGTAACTCTTAGCTCGAATGGACCGGGCAACAATATCATTGTTGGTGATGGGATTCATGCTGCCAAGGTTGTTGCACATGGCGGTTCAGTCCAGATGAATGCATCCGGGCAAGTAACCTTGAATGCTTTGGCCAACATCAATGCAAGCACCATCAATGGACAGCAGGGCAATTTAAACATTAGTGCCAATCAGGGGCTAACTGTGCAGCCTGTTGCGTCAATGACAGCATTGGCAGCGATTGGCATCAACAGCTCGTCGGTCTCCTTCGGTGGAGTGCTGACCGCTGGATCGACGGCTGCATTATCTTCGAGTGGCAGTTTCACTATTGGTAATGCCGCTACCCTAAGTTCTGGAAACACGCTCAGTTTGAGTCAATCGAATGGCTCAGCGGTGCTGAATATTGGTCCGGGAGCCCAATTCGTAGCTGGCCAGTTGTTGAATGATACTGGAGCCGGAGTGATAAACACTCAGGCTGTAACGATCGCCAAATCCGGCTCAATCATCATTAGTGCAAGTGGAACCGGAGGAGTCTTCATCGGACAGGGAGTCAGTATGATTTCCAATGCAGGAGATGTCAGCGTGATTGCTAATGGAAACATTGTGCTCGATAGCTCATCTGCTGTTCCAGCCACTCAAACTGTTCTGCAAGCAAACGGCGGTAACGTGCTCGTCATGAGCCAGAGGACTATCAGTCAGAGTTCTGGGGCTTCTACCGGCAATACCTTTATTGCTCGTGCAATCGGGACATCGTCGAACAATACTTCTGGTGGTGGCATTCAGCTTAGTTCTGGTACGACAAGCGCGCAGGTACAAGGAGATCTCTCGAAACCGGCAGGTTCTCAGCCATTGCTGCTGTCAATGATTGGGCTAGGTGCTGCCAACATTAGCAATACCAATGGCGCTATCGTCGCGAATGTACAGGGGGGTGGTGTGGTCAATCTTGCCGGCGCCGGTAGCGCCTCTACTCTAACCTTGAACAGAGGCGCAATGCACTTTGATGCTATTGGAGCGAGTTCTGCAGTCACGATTAATCAAGGAAGCTTCCAAACATTTGGATTCCGACCGGTTTCATTCGTCTTTTCAGCAGCGCCAGAGATTGGCGGAGACGAGTCCGCGTCAGCTCAGCAAGAGACGAAAGTAGTAGAAGGAAAGGTCGATGCAGTTGGTGGCAGATTGAGAAACGTGAAACCGTTGAAGATTCTGTCCGAGCCGGATGCTGAGTTCGCTCAGGATATTGCTGGACGGGTACATTTGAGAAATGGAAGGATCTTCCTTGATGCTTCCACAACACTGGTAGTGCATACCAAGTTTGCAGATGTGTATGCGAACAAGTCAGCATTGGTTCAAGTGTCAATAGAGAATGGAAATGTGAGTGTCAGGGCTTGCAGTGGGATCCGTGACGTTTCCGTAGTGCTCGCCGGCAATCGGATTGATTTGTGCTCTGGACAGGAAGTAATAGTGACGGAAAGCGTGCCGGGTTCGTCTGATTTGCTACCGCAGGATGGTATCGGAAGACGTCATCAGCAAACATATCCATTGCCGGGAGGATTACACGTCACTGTTAGCGACTTTTCTCTAGTTAGTGCAATCGTCAACACATCCAAGTTGACCGAACTTAAGCATTCTGTGGTGCCTTCAGATCAGAGATTACTCAAGAGGCTCATCAGGTCCGCGGCGGCCGTTGATGTAGTAATGAGAAGCAAAGGCATCTATAAATCGACTCCCAAACCTCAACAACTTATTGATGGAACCAGGTACACGGAAGCATACGGGACGCGGAAGCTTAAGCTTCCAGCTTCTGAATACTATTCGTCCGCACTTCCGTAAATTAATGGTGGGCTCTTCGCGGATCCCGTTAAGCTGCTGGCTAAGTGAGATCAGCGTTTGAAGCGGCAATATGCGCACCATAAACTCAATCAAAAATAGAGTGAGCCTTTGCAGACTCGCTCTATTGCAGTTGAAGAACTGATCAGTAAAGGTTAGTACTTGCCAACCTTGCTGCGCTTGTAGTGATTGAAGGCATTCAGCGAATTGCCGATGGTTGCTTGATGGATGCAATTTGGAATGCTGGCAAGTGTCGCTGTTGTTGGGTTGCCACGAGGACTCAAAGTGGCGCTCTAAAGCGCTTTATATGCTATAAAGCGGTCTGGTTCCGATCAGGTTATTAGAAGAACCTTGGTGATAGAGGAGTTGGAGATGCCGGTGATTCATGCGCGTGGGAATTTGTTTCGATTTGGGCTGGCATTGACAGCAGTATTTATGGTTCAGTCTGCTGCGTTTTCAGCGGGTGCTCCAAAGACTGCCGAGGAGTTCGCTGCCAGTTATATGGCCGCATTCAATTCCAAAGATATGGAAGGCTTAAAGAAGCTTCGATTTCCGTCTAGCGGAAAGTCGATGATGCAACAGATGATGAATGAGATAAGCGATGCTGAGATGAAAGGTGGCACGAAGTACAGCTCATATGAAATTCTGCCTGTTCCCAAGGAGATGGATAAAGCTGCGATGGGACCGGATGGCCTGTTCTATCGACCTAACTTGCAACCTACTAATCTGCTCAAGTTAACTTCTAAAACAGAAAATGGCACTACAACCACCACGATTCCGATTGGAATGAAGGATGGCGTCTTGTATGAGGTAGGGCTGGAGCCAGCCCCTGGCGATACCCCAGCGTACTCGTTTGGTTGGCAGCGATTCACCCCGCCTAAGTGCAGTTGGTCCGTGCTACTTCCGAACGAACCGGAGCCCGGTAAAGCTTCGCTGGAGAAGGAGTTAGGTAAGGATGCCTTGAATGATCCGGACGTTTATGGTGTTGTTAAGAACACTGCGTCAATCAAGACTACGCAACACTGGTTTCGTTGCGGGGAAGAACGAAAGCGGGTTAATGACGATGGAAACAAAGAGATCTATCGAGTGGCTTACACCACGTACGCACCGGAAACACTCAAGGAGTGGTTTAGCGATCCCGAGAAGAATTTAGACGATGCTGTTGATTACACAATCAGACAGCATGAAGGAAAGGTGGTGCAGCGCAAGAATATCGACCTTTCCGGCGCTCCTGGTAGAGAATTTGAGATACGTGAGGCCGACGGCGCAGTTCATTTAGCGCGAGTGTATTGGGTCAAGGATGGGCTTTTTGAACTTACCTTCGAGAGCAAAAAAGAAAAGCCAGATCTCGATGGTGCAAACAAGTTCTTGAATTCTCTTCAGTGCCCCTGAAGCCGGTGTTGATCAGGCTGTAAACCGGCGTTGACTAGCCGAGCTTGAGAAGTGTCCTGTTTGATCGGAATGCAACTTGCAAATCAGGGTTTGACACCTGTTAATCCGGCAACAACAAAATTGATGGCCAGCGCTTGTCTCAAGCCGATACCAATGGCTGGCGCGGGATCGGCCAGATAATAGCCGATGATCTGTTGGCTGCGGTCGAAATGAGCAGTCATATGCATGACATAACCGCGCTCGAAGGGAAAGACGACTGCCAGAATACCCTGGTGATCAGGATCGTCGAAAACCAGCGTGCGGCTGACAGCTAATACGCGAACTGCTTCCTTGTTCAGCACGCGAATGAGATGGCAATGAATATCCATCTTCCAGTGAGCATTGCTGACTGCATACTTGAACAGAACAGGATTCTGTCCGTATAGCGACGCATCATACATTTTTTGACTGTTCATCGCTCCATTCCAGGCGATGAATCCAGGGAAAATCAGTTGATCCAAGCGATCTAGCATCCAATCAGTAGTAAACAAGTAGCCGCCTCTGGCTACAAAGTCTCGAATCTTCATGAGAGCCTGAGGGGAAAGCGCTCCCGGACCACAATCAATGATCAGCACCTGTGCACCACTCAAGTCGTAGATTGACAGTTCCTTCTTGCTGATGGTGGTGAATTTTAGCCCAAAGCTGCTCAAAGTCCGGCCGGTGTCGTCATATTTGTCGAACACAACAACCAGTCGATTTGGTGCCATCGTGCTTGTTTGCAGGCTAAATTGCGAATGGGCCTTTTCAATCCAGCCTCTGTAAACAGCGGGCGGAGCAAAGCTCGCCTTGGCTGGCAGCGTGACAGGTGGAGTATCAATGAATCCTTCGACTCGACCGGTAAGCGGAATCCGCGGTGTTGGAAAGGCCTTGCTCACATCAAATGTTGGCGAGCCAAACACGCCTGGCTCTGGTTCTCCAATTACGCCGACGCGAGTAACAGCGCCTTGCAGCGGCAGTCCGGACTTGTTTGAGGATGGATTGACCTTTTCGCCTTCGTCCGGACGCTTCAATCGAAGCGGTAGTGAATCGTTGCTATCGTATTGTTGAGCGATTGCACCGGATGAGTATGTGGCCAATAAAAAAATTGACAGGCAAACTGCAAGACTCTTTGTTGCTGAAAACACTAGCACTCTCAGAAAGCTTATTTCTTAGATTATAGAGTTAATGCTTGCACAGTTATGTCCTAGGTCTTCAGGATGTCGTTGAGCATCAGCTCCATGAAAATTTCCAGCGGCTCGGTATTTTTAATGGTCTTTGCTCGCATGACGGCACCAGACCAGCCGGAAAGAAAGAGCTCGGCAATAGAATCGGCCGGCCAATGCGATTTTATTTCGCCCTTCTCTTGACCTTCCTCGATACATTCGGCGAACATTCCTCGCCATTTGCGAATGACAGTGGACAGCTCCTTGCGCAATACTTCACTTTGATCGGCCATCTCCTGGCTGAGATTTCCGATCAAGCATCCCTTGCGACACTCCTGTGCGGCCAGGTTCGCTTTGCCGGTATCGCAATAGGTTCTTAGCCTTTCGAGTGGCGACATCTGCGGATTGCGAAGAGTTCGCATCAGATTTGCCGAGTAAGACTGATCGTAATGCCGCACTATCTCTACCGTGTAATTCTCTTTGCTATCGAAATAGTGATAGAACGAGCCTTTCGGGACTTGCAGGCTGCTGAGAATCTCCTGGATGCCGGTGTTTGAATAACCTTTCTCCAGCATGATGTCCATCCCTACTTCGAGCAGGGCTGTGCGAGTTTCATGTTTCGTGGCCGATTTAGCGCTCATGTCTTATGCCTTTCAGTTAGACTGCTACTTATAGATTAGACCGGTCGGTCACTTTTGTCAACTATTGGAAATTGAGTCTGTGTTGCCAGGACACCACGCTCTTTTGAGAGATTACAAACTCGGCAAGCGGTCTGTCCCTGGAGCCTAATCCGGGCGTTTGACCGATGGTATATAGCCAGGCCAGAACGGTGAGAATTAGTCGATGCATAACCTGTTTACCTCCTTCCTTGAGATTAGACCGGTCGTATCCAATGCAAAAAACGGTTTAGGCTCGTCTTCGCTAGAATCTGCGTCCGTTTGTAGGCGCTGGCAGACTCGGCTGTGTGTGAGCAAGTCTGTGACTCACTCTTGAATTAGGCTGACTTGTCCTTGAAGCTTGGCAACTCTTCCACGTCGAGCTCACCGTTCAGCTATTACCTGACTGGGTGAATGCGCTTGCTTCGAGTTGCTCGGGCCGTTCGGGGCGATTCGATGTATTTAGAATAGACCGGTCGGTCTATTCTGTCAACCCCTTAAGTCCATAAGTGATAAATTGATGCAATCGGCAATTGGGTTCGTAATATTGATGTGGCTTTGGTCTACTTTCGCTCGAACGGCGCTAGCTTTGAGTCTTGTCGTGACGCAATTCGTCTTGCTTTCAGCGTCGGCCGGCGCTGAAAGCAAGAACAGCAAAGCAGGCGGGCGGCGTCTTCAACTTGTCAAAGAAAAACCTGCTGATAACAGGCGAGAGCAGGCCCTTCGATTCATTGACAATGGTGAGTTTGACAAGGCGGAGGAGATCCTGCGCGACCTGGCTCGCGCTGGTGATGCTGACAGTTTAATGGATCACGCCGCCTGCTTTTACCGGAGAGATTCTTACGCTGAGGCTGTCAATCTTTGCCGTCAAGCCTGGGAAAAGGCTCCCGGGCAGCACTATGACAAAGCGATGATTCGGCTCGGAATGGCTGAGTGTTGCTACAAAGCAAGAGAGCTGAAGGAAGCCGAAAAGGACTTTCAGCAGTGCTTATCGTTGCTGACGCGCAAGGACTCCGGCTTGATAGCGGTTTTTGCGCTTGAAGGGTTGGGCGGATGTTACCTTTCGCAGCGAGACTACGGTAAGTCCGTAGAAATTCTTGAAGAGTTGGCTCGGCTCAATCGTGATCTGTTTGGATCTGAGGACATCGGTTATGGCTGGACGCTACTTCAATTGAGCGAAGCGTACAAGAAATCCGGCAATCAGTCAGCCGCCGAAGCGATGTACGAGAAGGCGATCTGGATCTTTCGGGAAACCAACTACAGGCGCATAGCGGCGGAACATGCTGATGGGAAAGTGCAAGACAAGGTCAGGAAGCGCGTGTTTGGAGACGAAGGAGACAAAGAAGAGTATCGCTATGCCGACCGAATTCTAACCGGAAAGAGCAAGTATCTGACGGTCGTCGATCCTACTATTAGTTTGCCGCCCTGTGCCTGGCGGAGACAGTTCCGCCAGATAGAGGCTCCCGGCTGGGTTTGGTGTGATCCGAACGCTCCAGTAAATGCTGTTCTTGTTTGTGTTCACGGGCTTGGGTTGCATCATCGCTCATTCGATTCTTTTGCGAGACGAATCGCGCCGAGAGGAATCGTTTCGGTGTCCTTTGATGTGCGTGGGTTTGGGACTTATCTCGCGTCCAAGGGGCAAGACACACTCGAGATTCAAGAATGCGTCAATGATTTGAAAGATGTGATTGCAGTCCTGCGCCGTGATTATTCGAACAAGCCGCTGTTTGTTCTGGGCGAATCAATGGGTGGTGCGATCGCTTTACATGTGGCTGCTGAGGCGCCGGAATTGTTGACAGGCTTGATCTGCTCGGTGCCCTCCGGAAGCCGCCACCAGAGTGCCACCACTGCTGTAAAAGTAGGACTGCGCTATATCTCGGGAAGGAACATTCCGATGGACATCGGTGGGCAGGTCATCAAGCAAGCTACCAGCAAGGAGGCGCTTCGCACTACCTGGTCTTCCGATCCATCGGCGAGACTTAAGCTCACACCGAAAGAGCTGGTTAACTTTCAGAGTTTCATGGATCAAAATATCGCAGCGGCGAAAAGAATCAACAAGACACCTGTAATTCTATTTCAGGGCGATGACGACAAGCTGGTCAAGAAAACCGGAACTTATGAACTGTTTGAAGCTCTCGCAACAGATAAAAAGACGCTCGTATTGCTCGGTCACACAGAGCATTTGATCTTTGAAGCCGGTCAATTTCAAGATGATGTTACCCTTGGTGTCATAGACTGGATGACGTTTCATGGACAATCGAGTGGGCAATGAACGAGCATCAAACCACAATCCAGGCTTAAGCCAGTTGCACAACGTAGCACTTAGATAGAATTGAGAACCGCGCGGATGAAATCGAAAGGACAAAAAATGCGAACGAATATCTTCGTGAACTTGCCAGTTCGCAATCTCGATCAATCAATCAAGTTCTTTACACAGCTCGGCTACAAGTTCAATCCTGAATTCACCGATGAAACCGCCACTTGTATGATTGTCAGTGAAGAGATCTTTGTCATGTTGCTGACGGAGGAAAAGTTCAAGCTTTTTACCCCGAAAGAGATCTGCGATGCGACAAGAAGCACGGAGGTGCTCATCTGTCTGTCATGCGAAAGTCGCGCGCGGGTTGACGAGATGGTGAGGGCGGCTGTCGCTGCTGGTGGATCGACATACAATCAAGCTCAAGATCATGGATTCATGTATGTCCACGGCTTCCAGGACTTGGATGGACATATCTGGGAGATCATGTTCATGGAACCAAGCGCGATCAAGAAAACCTAGTGCGGTTCATGAATTGGCTGTGGGTATATGCAAATCATGATGCAGGCGATGCTACTGCTGGAGAATGACGCCTTGCACTCTTCGACCAACTGAGCAATCCGCTAAGATGTTAGGTAGGATACTTGTCGGCTGGAAAATGAAGAAAGCTTGTCTTGGTAGCTCTAGCCTAATACTGGCTGGATTGATGGCATTTATCTTGTCGTTTTCCGGATTGGCAATGCCATCCCCGACTCTGAGCGCTAATGATGCGGTTAAAGAGTGGGAGTCTCTGCAGATTAGCGGAACAAAGGCTTTTGAGGCGAACGAGTTCGGGAAGGCTGAGCGGCTTCTGACTGAAGCTGTCGCCAAAGCGCGTGGCTTGGGAACCGAGGAACTCCGTCTAGCCCGAAGCGTTGGCGAACTTGGCCGATTGCTCACGGTGCGGGCACGTTTTGCCGAAGCCGAGCCGTATTTGGAAGAGGAGCTCCGCCTAAAGGAGCGAGTGATTGGCACGGACAGCGGAAAGATCATTCCGGCCATGGGGGAGATGATCAAGTTTTATCTGACATATGGCACGGCGCGCAGAGCTGATCGCGTTACTGAAGATCTCCTCTTTCTGGTCGAAGGTAAGATGAGGGATGAGATATCGCGGATTAAGGCCAGCTCAAAGGTGCAGAAGGGAGCACCATTGCAGGGGTGGGCTGGTACTGCAGACCCAGGTATGCACGGACCGCTAATCGAATGGGCGATTACGTGTGATGAAATCGGCAACTTGTATAGCTCGCATGGGAAGTACGACTACGCCGAGAGGCTGTTCAAGGCGGCACTCGATGCGAAGGCTGCAGTCCTGGGCAAGCAACATCTCTCGCTAGCTAATAGTTATGACAGTCTCGGTGTTCTCTGTTTGGCTAAAGACGAAAATGCTGAAGCAGAGTCATTCCTCAAGGAGTCTCTGGAAATCACCGAGCGAATTCAGTATCCCGAAGACCCTCAAATCTATGCGCGGCTTGACAAGCTGGCGCGCTGCTTGATCAAGGAAAAGAAGTACGGCGAGGCTGAGCAGCTCTATCTGCAAGCAAATAGACTCTGGGAAAAGGAGCCGTCTAAGTGCGGTAACGAAGCGCGATGCTTGTTCGCGCTCGGTTGTCTCTATTCTGATCAAAAACGGTACGCTGCTGCTGCTCCGCTGTTGCGAAGATCTCTTCTGATGTCTGAACGATTCAATGGGGATTGGTCGGTGTCGATCGTTCCATATTTGAGAAAGTATGCTTATGTGCTCTATTACCTTGGCCGCCGAGGCGAGACAAGCCTGCTGCGCGCGCGCGCCGATCGCATATCGCCGGAAGTAAAAGCACTCAAAACTACTTGCAAAACAATTGTGGGCGACTGGACTAAAAGGCCGGGCGAAGTAAAATCGAAATCTGCTTCCAAGCAAAAGTCGGCGAAATCCTCAAAGCGTCGAGGAAAACACAAAAGTGGCAGGCGTCCGCGTAATTCCAGGCAGATGGTTGGTACTTGCTCACCATCTCCTTTGCCTCTCATAATTGTAAGCGTCGCTCTAGTTTAAGGCATCTAAAACACGACTGGATGGGCGTCAATCAAAATAAACGCCACCAGACAAGGTTTGTCGCTTCGATTACTCCAGGCATGATTTGTACCTCGCTGCACCAGGCAATCTCCTGCCGAGAGCTTGGTTTCACCGACATCCATCATCGCGTAGATCTCTCCTGAAATGACGATCGCATAATCAACGGTCGCTGTCTTATGCATGCCAGGATGCCGCGAACCGGAGTTGTCCATGACGTCAGGTGCATCCATCTTCTCGAATGCGAGTTCGCGATCAAGCTTCCCAGCCATTTTCGCGTCAGGCGGGAATTCAACGACTCGGAAGATTGAACCGGATGCAGGTGGTTCCAACACCACCTTTCTGGCTGCCGGATCACCTTCCTTTGAGTTGTCTGCCGGTGTTGTCGTGGTTACCCAGAGGTCGGTCAGTCCATAGGCCGGATCGTCAAGCACCGCTAATGTGTTGGGTGAAGCCTCATCACTTACGATAATTGATTCTCCTTGCTCGTTATGCCCTGTCACCACTCGCCGTACTTTCTGCAGCATGAAGTCTATCCTCGTTTTTCTCGCCTTGTTCGGCGATCTTCGCCGATTGGATACAGGCTGGTATCCAGCCTAGTGAATTCAATGTACTACGGCGTGAGCCAGGTTACGCCCCCATGCTCGATGTCGCGGATAGCGCCAAGTATGGATACTTCCTTATTTCGGAGCGCCTGCTCTAAACCTGGGCTGTTAGTCAGAATATCCTTAATTGACTTGCGAACATTGGCTTCAATTGCCGCACTCATTAACTGGTCTCCGGTCGCTTTGGGAGATTTGGCTTTTGCCGCATCAACTGCCGGTGTTATCATTGCGACCAATTTTGGAAGGGAGCCTTTTAATTCGCCGCCGGCAACGGCAGCTTGTACAGCCCCACACTGAGTGTGTCCTAACACAACCACTACGGGAGTCTTCAAATATTTGACGACATATTCCACTGAGGCGAGCTCTGCAGTGGAACAGACGTTTCCAGCTACTCTGACGACGAACAGTTCGCCAAAGCCCTGATCGAATATAATTTCAGGAGGTACACGTGCATCCGAGCAACCTAGTACCGTCGCTAATGGCTTTTGACCGTAGCGAGCAGTACGCTCTCGGCTCACAGGGTCAATGCGAGTGTGAATGCTCTTTCCGGACATGTAACGCTGATTCCCTTGCTTTAGCTGTTCTTCTGCCAGTTTGGGAGAGATTCGATTCTCTGCGTAGACTGGCGCTGTTATCCACAGGGTACAAATGATTGCAATTAGACTCTTCAACTGTTACGCCCCCATTACTTGAATTGAAAGCTAGTCTAACATCTGCAGGCTTCATTCGAAAAATCTGAGCTGCCGATCTTTCGCTAAAGGCTGCCAGGCTAATTCAACTTTAGACATTGTGTTGGTACCTACTCCATGCTATTGATGAAAAAAGTGGCTGGCACCATGAGTAATACCATATTGATCGGAATGAACGTGTCCATTGAGCGACCGCGACTGAATGCGGGTTGCAAAACTGCACTCGCGTTTGGTCTTGTCTGGTAGAGTAAAAGTTGGACCTGGATGTGAGAAGGGGAGAAACCATGGTTCATTTATTGATCTTGATAGTTTTCAGCTTGGGCATGTGGGGACTTCCGGCACAGGCCCAACGTGCGCAAATCCAGCAGCGCCTGAGCGAGGCAACAAATTTTTTCAATCAGCAGGATTTCTTCATGGGTGTAAACCGGATAACTGATGCCTGCAGCATGTTGAAGTCTAATCCTTCTGCAATGCCGGAAACCAGTTATTCCGCGGTCGCTTCAAAAGCGATTGATGAGATCTTTTCGAAAATGCGACAGGCTAAGTCTCGCGGCGATGTTCCTTCTGCTACTAGAATGTCTTACGCAGTGCAGCCTTTGCTGAACACTTTGGCTGGTTGGGATCCGAAGAGCCCGCTCTGGCATTACAAAAAGGGAATAATGTTTCAAACAATGTCTGCGCTCAGAAACGATCAATATCCCGGAGAGTTAAAGTCTGCAGTGCAAGAGTTTGATACTGCGCTCTCACTGCCGGGTAACGACTCATTTCGCGCCAATGCTGAACAGGAAAGAAGTATTTGTCAGAAAACTTTGCAACGGCGAGGCGTAGAGATAGTCAATTTTAAGCTTACACATCCCGAGCATAACTTGAATAATCTGCCTAAGCCCAGCGCCAATGAAACAACTTACTGTGTAAATTGTGGACGGGAAAAATACAGCAGCTTTCGTTGCCCCTTCTGTGGCTTTTGAAAACGTCTGCGGTTCGTTACTCGCCAATTCCGCTGAGAGGGCGTAAAGGTAACTGGTAAACGTAAATGCAGGCAAAATAGCTTAATGACATCTGCTTGACATTGAGGTGGGTATACTGCGATTATTTTGGTATGGAAATGGTTTTCATTTGGATTCGGGACGTTCGACGTGCCAATAGCCTGCTGGCTCGAGCAGCGTTTTGCCTGGCTCTTGCTGGCTTGCCGGCATTGGCCGCCCCCAAAGAGTTTAGCCTGGGGACGGAGCACGAAAACAATTTCTGCCCGGCTCAGGTTTTGGCTTCTCCCCACCCTGAAATTCCCGCAGATTTGCACGAAAATTGCTTTAAGTCATGCTGTATTGCCAAGTTTCTCATTTCGCCGGCTGGCAAGACGTCCGTCCAGATTTTGAGCTCATCGGGAAACGAGCAGCTCGACGAGATTGCGCTCAAGACTCTTAAACAGTGGCGGTTTCGTCCTGCGACTCTGAATGGAGCGCCGGTCGAATCTACGAAGAAAATCAAAATAGAGTTCGAAGTAAACTAAGCAGAGCAGTTAAGTTGGCCAGATTGGCCTCCGAGTCGATAGACTGGAGGCTTTTCGGTACTTGATTTCCGTCCCTCTGTAATTCGGGAAATGAAAACCATTTCCATTTACTTTTGACGGTTCTAATTCGACAATTCCCTTGTGCGGAAAAGAATTTCATCCGTTTGAGGAGTGGGTGTCAAGGGTTTAAACAGCATCTGGAAGGATACCGGCAGTCGGTGACCATCTTTTACTACTCGGTCAATCTTTGCTTGTTTCTGGTTCTGCTTTTGGGACTGGAGTGCTCGACGTGCGCGTCGATGGCACAGAACAGTACGCCATCTTCGCAGCAGCCGGTAGTTAAGCCGTCAGCTGAGCCGGCGTCCGTCTCGGGAAAGGTGATTGACACTCTTACAAACGAGCCGATCGAGCATGCTGAGATTCTCATTTCCAAATCTGGCGCTTCCCATAGACGGCTGGAGGCTGAGACCGGTAAGGATGGAGCATTTGTCCTGAAAAACCTCGAGCCTGGCGAGTGGACTCTCAAGGTCTATAGCGATAAGCACCATACGAAGGTTGTGAAGTTCAACCTTACCGAAGGGCAAAAGAAGGTCGTTTCGGTAGCTGTGGAGGAGACTGAGCCGGTCGAATCGCTAAAAGTTAGCGACAAACGTAAGCTGGTGAATCCGGAGCGAATTGCTACCGACACGCGGATTGACCGGACACTGCTGAATAACTATAAGTCTGGCAATGACGTGAAGGATCTTCTCACCAGTACGCCCGGGATTCTTAATGATGGCTATGGAAACATCATTACTCGTGGTGAGCACAACATGGTGAATTATGTCCTGGATGGTGTAGTTCTTCCAGAGGCTGCCGGAGTGCTGCAGCAGCAACAATTCGTCAGTCCGCGTTCATTGCAATCGATGGATGTTGCGGTCGGCGGATACAGTGCCAGTGATGGTGGCGGTCCGCTTGGCTCGGTCGTAAAAATGAAATCTCTTCCGATTGACGCGAAGCCGACCCTAGACATTGGTGGTCAGCTTGGAGGTCCTCTTGCAGGCTCAATCTACTATTATGCAAGTAGTGCTTTGAGCCAGAAACCAAATTCAACACTCAACAAGATTAGAGTCGAATCTTCTGGCACAGCAGTTGGTTCTTCAATCTACTTACAGCCTCCGATCGGAAAGTATCGACGAAACAATGGTGCCAATCTCAATATCCTCAACAAAGTGGAATACACCCCTTCCGAGCGAGATCGATTCAGATTGACAGCGGGAATTAACGAAGCATTCCTTCAAATTCCCATACCGGGAACATCAGAGGCTTACGGTGTCAGGCAACATCAACACGATCGTCAGGATTTCGTGATTTTGAGTTGGCGACACAAGTTCAATCGCATTTTCGATGAAAGCAATTTGCATCTCGTAAATGGCTTTTACTCCGAGACATTTAGAAGCAGAAATGTCTTCGATCCGCTGCCTATCATTAATGGCGACGAAGCTGTTTTGCAGTCTGTCGCTCCCCAGGCGCGCCGCTTCAACTATGTATTCTCGCTCCAGGGTGATATTACAAAAACATTGTTCAAGACTCACCATCTCAAAGCTGGAGTCTATTCGGAATTGCGTCCGGTTCGCTCCAATATTTCGGCATTCTTCTACAACAACGATCCGTTTGGAGAAACTCCTTATGCCGCCATGATAAGCCCCTTTACCGGAGGCGTTGATGGTCCGCAGTTTCAGCGCAACGGTAACTATAAGGGATTCCGATATTTGCAGAGCGCATTTTTTGAAGATAAGTGGACGCCGAAAGTGAAGATCCTCAATAGACTGACTCTCAATGCAGGAGTTCGTTTCGATTTGTATCACGGAGTCTTCGGAAATTCTCTTGCGCTCGCTCACACGCTTGCGTCTATTCCTGATGTAATGCCGTTCTCACTGCAGCCGTTCCTGACTCAACGGGTGACGGATGCGCAAGCAAGCGGGCGTTTCGGAGCTTCTTACCAGCTCACGAGAAGGACAATCCTGAGAGGTTCTTACTCACAGCTGTTTGAGCCGCCCCCGGTCGATTTGTTTGTCATGCCTCCTGATGTCAGCACCTATGCTGTGCCCGGCATTTATATTAATACTCCCAGACCGATGCGGGCGGCAAGAGGGCAACTTGTCGATGTTGGATTGGAGCAGCAAGTAGGGTCCAGATTGGTGGCGAGAACTAACCTCTACTACAAACAATTGCAGAACTTCGGAGATTCCGGTGTGATTGCCAACACGCCAATCTACAATCGCCAGACGCTCGATCGACTGGAGTCCTATGGAGTCGAATCGAGAGTGGATTTGAAGACATCGAGAGAGGGCTACGGATTGAATGGCTTCTTATCCAATACCATTCAAGTCGCATATTTACGTGGTTGCAAGTGCACCACCGGCGGTAGCTGGCAGAACCCGACCGAGGCTGTACTGGCGAAGTATGCCGACCATGACCGCCGCTACTCGATGAAAGCCGGGATTGGCTACAAGGCTCGGAACAGCCTCTGGATGCTGGCCGAGCTCGGTGTGTACACCGGATTGCAAGATCAGCGAGATCCGGCGATTTTCGGTGTACATCCGGCACGCACGCCCGTACTGACAATTCTGGGTCTTAACTTTGGCTGGACCACTCCCAAGTCCTGGCGAAAGAGCGCACTGGTTCCGGACTCCTTCGATGTTCGAATGGACAATTTATTGAACCAACGTATTCCCGTTAATGCCGGAAGCCCATTTCAGGGAACACGCTATTCTCTACCGCTGCGAGTGCTGGCTGGGGCCTACTGGAAAGTTTAGCGGTCCGATTCCAGAGCTCGTTCGATGCTTGGCAAGTGTACTGTCGGAATCCAGCACTGACTCTGCGAATCTTTCAGAGTAAACTTTTCCGGTACGGATGGATTCTCGAGTAGGGTTTCAATGAAGCAACCGTCAGAAGGAACGCACAGGTTTGTCGAAGTGCGCGGCGCACGGCAGAACAATCTGCAAGGAATCGATGTCGATATACCGCGTGACGCGGTCGTTGCTTTTACAGGCATCTCCGGTTCCGGTAAGTCTTCGCTAGCCTTTGGCACAATCTACGCGGAGGCACAGCGTAGATATTTCGACACGATTGCACCATACGCGCGCCGGTTGATCGCGCAGCTGCCGGCGCCCAGAGTCGCCGAGATTCGTGGGCTGCCTCCGGCGGTGGCGTTACAGCAACGACGAGGAGAGCCGACTTCGCGCTCGTCGGTGGGAACACTTACAAAGTTGTCTAACTCGTTGCGAATGCTCTTTTCTCGCGCCGGAGACTATCCGGAAGGAACGGAAGGATTTCTGGATTCGAATGCATTTTCTCCGAACACACCGGAAGGTGCGTGTCCAAGCTGCCATGGCATTGGCATAGTTCACAGTGTGAGTGAGGAATCGCTGGTTCCGGATTCTGCTCTCAGCATTCGCGACGGGGCAATCGCTGCCTGGCCCGGTGCCTGGCAAGGCAAGAATTATCGAGATATTTTGGCTACGCTCGGTTATGACGTCGATAAACCCTGGAAACAACTGGCAGCCAAGGATCGCGATTGGATCTTGTTTACGGACGAGAAGCCTGTTGTGACAGTCTATGCCGAGCGTGAAGCGCATCGCATTCAACGGCCATATCAGGGGACATACATGAGTGCCGCTGCTTATGTGAGGCATACATTTGCCACCACTAATAGCGCAGTCCTGCGAAAGCGCGTCTCCCGCTTCATGGAGTCGGCCAATTGTGATGAGTGTCATGGAAAGCGCTTGAAAGCTGAATCATTGGCGGTTCGTTTCGCCGGTTATGATATTGCAACACTTACTCATTTGCCGGTAGCCGAGTTGCGGTCGATTTTAGTTGCGGCAGCTGAATCGGAAAAGAGCGGTGGCGGTACTGCAAAGCAAAAGCTCAGCAGCAAATCCGAAGTAGCTGCGCAGATAACAGAGGATCTAATCGATCGGATCGGCTTGTTGAGTGATCTCGGGCTTGATTATCTCTCGTTGGATCGCTCGATTCCAACCCTATCGGCTGGTGAGCTTCAGCGCCTAAGGCTTACTACGCTTCTTCGTTCAGGATTATTTGGAGTCGTATACGTATTGGACGAACCGTCGGCAGGACTTCATCCGGCTGATTCCGAGGCGCTGCACAAGATTCTAAAACAGTTGAAGGACGCCGGTAACTCACTTTTCTTGGTCGAGCACGAAATGGAATTGGTACGCCAGGCTGACTGGTTGATAGACATCGGACCAGGCGCCGGCGATGGCGGTGGGTCTGTGCTGTACAGCGGACCGGTAGCCGGTCTGGAGTATTCCAAGGACTCAATTACGCGGCGGTTCCTGTTTGACTGTCAACAAGACCCCAATGTTAATAGAGCAAAACGTAAACCTGCCGGATGGTTGCGTCTGAATCGCGCAACCAGGCACAATCTCAAGGATCTGACCGTAGAATTTCCACTTGGTCTATTTACAGTAGTAACCGGTATATCTGGTTCCGGGAAGTCAACTCTGGTAAGTCAGGTACTTGCGGAAAGTCTCAGCCAACAGTTAGGCAGTACCAGTGTTGAGGAAGAAGATTCAGATGAAGAGCCGGAAGACATTGATGAGCAAACCAGCCATTCGATTGCCTTACTGGAAGGGGCTGAATCGATTCGCCGTTTGGTATGTGTAGACCAGAGACCGATTGGTCGAACTCCACGGTCTAACCTCGCTACTTATACCGGGCTGTTTGACTACATTCGCAAGCGCTTCGCGAGCACTGCCGAAGCAAAAGCGCGTGGTTACAACGCCGGAAGGTTTTCATTCAATGTGGCGGGGGGACGCTGTGCCGTTTGCGAGGGTGAAGGATTCGTATCTGTCGAGTTGCTCTTTCTGCCGAGTGTCTACGCACCGTGCTCCAGTTGCAATGCTACTCGCTACAGTGCTGAAACACTCGAAGTTACGTATCGCGGGCGCAACATCGCTCAAATACTGGATATGACTGTAGACGCAGCGATCGAGTTCTTCCCGGAGCTGCCGACAGTCGAAAGAGCGCTCAAGACTCTGCGCGATGTCGGTCTGGGATATCTGCGACTTGGGCAGCCTGCGACGGAGCTTTCCGGTGGCGAGGCCCAGCGCATCAAATTGGCTACAGAGCTGCAGCGCGAACAGCATGGCAGTACGCTCTATCTGCTTGACGAGCCGACAACCGGTCTGCATCCAGCTGATGTTGAGAAACTGATGATGCAGCTCCACGCCCTGGTAGATTCAGGCAATACTGTGATCGTTGTCGAGCACGATATGGATGTCGTGGCGGCTGCCGATTGGATAATAGATCTCGGCCCGGGAGCAGGCAATGACGGCGGACGAGTTGTTGCCAGTGGTCCGCCCGAGACAGTCGCTAGAGCGGCCGATAGTCGCACAGCTAAGTACATAGCCAGGCGATTTCAACGGTCGATAAAATGAGTGCTGTCAAAATGAGCATTAATTGAGGATGGGAAGCGATCAACAAGTCACAAAGATTATCGACTGTACGCTTGTTTTAGCCCTTCGATTTCCAGCTTGCACATTTTGCCCAGCGCTTCCATGACTCTATCTGTCTTGCCAGAGTCTTTGTCTTGCATTATCTCAGTCAGGAAGGTCGGGACAATCTGCCAGGATATGCCAAATCGGTCGTAAAGCCATCCGCAATTGACAGTTCCGCCACCATCTTGCGGAAGCTTTTCCCACATATCATCGACTTGTTCTTGAGTCTCACAGTTGACGATTATTGAAGTTGCCGGTGTAAAGGCAAACTGGTGCGCTAGTCCGCCGTCAAGTGCAACGAAGTCTTGACCATTTAGTGAAAAATTACCATGTTTGACTGTGCCTTCCGTGCCTCCTTCGCCGGGTGCGAAGCTAGCAATGCCGGTCACTTTCGAGTTCTTGAAGTTCGACACGTAGAAGTTCATCGCTTCTTCTGCCTTTCCGTTTTGCTCTCCGACGAACATCAAGCAAAGACGGATCTTCTGTGAATGGCTCGCCAGATTCAATTGCCAAGAAACGCCAAATTTGTCATTTATCCAGCAGTATTTCTTGCTGAACGGGTACTGCGCGAAGGGCATCAGAACCGATCCTCCGACGGACAGCTGTTCATAAAGTGCGTTTATTTCCTCCTCCGAGTCGCAGCTCACAAACAGTGATATTGCCGGAGTGAAGGAGAATGTTGGACCGCCGTTTAAGGCTAGCAATTCCTGCCCCTCAATTTTGAATTTGATGGTCATTACTGAACCCTTCGGTTGCCCAGACATCGAAGCTCCGGCCTCTCCGTAGCGAGCAATCGTCCCAATAGCCGAGTTCTTGAAAATTGAGGTGTAGAACGACACCGCCTCCTCTGCGTTGGAATTGAACCAAAGACAGGTGCTGATGTTTTGCATGTGAATCTCCTCTTATGCAGGGTCGGTGTCGGGAGGCTAGGCCGCAACTTAAGTAGCTATCCAATAAATGTACACGGTTGCTTGATCGGAGTTCAATGGTGAGTGTCACAAGCCATCTGCACCGGCATTCTCAGCCCTGTCACCAGCTTGACAGACAAGAGGACATCGACTTTCTTGGATGCGTCAGGTGTTAGTTGTCACGGTACAAAGGCCAATCAGCTATCATAACTTTGGCCGGTCTTTTGAAACTAACAAATTAGGAGATTCTAGTATGTCAGCATCAGGGAATGTTCGTCGTACAGCCCCAATATGTTTAGCTTTTTTCCTCTTTCTAATGCAGCTTCCGGTTAATTCCGAAACACTTGTGGGTAATGGGGCTGGCGGTTCCAATGTTCAAGGTCCGGCTGGTTTCGGTAATGCATCCGGTACCAATTCCACTGCAATTGGGGTTTCTAGCACGGCTACCGCTACTAACTCGACGGCAATCGGTGCCAATACCTCTGCGACGGCCAACAATGCCTCAGCCTTCGGCAATCTAAGCCAAGCTAGCGGTGTAGATGCATCGGCCTATGGTGTACAGACCACTGCTAGCGGTGACAATAGCTCAGCCTTTGGATTTCAGAGTAAGGCGACGGCCATCAATTCATCAGCATACGGATTTCAGAGTAATGCTGGTGGTGCAAATAGTGTCGCGATCGGTTTCAATAGTAGTACGACCGGTGCAAATTCTTCGGCAATTGGTTTCTTGAGCACCGCTACCACCGGTGGAGCTGCTTATGGCTTCTCCTCCAAGGCAACTGCCCTTGATGCCTCGGCTTATGGATTCCTGAGTACGGCTAGCGGAATCAATGCGTCAGCGTTCGGTTTTGCGTCAACTGCTTCTGGTATTAACTCTTCTGCTCTTGGTCCTTTCAGCAATGCATCAGGGTTCAACAGTGCAGCTATTAGTGCGGGTGCTACTGCTACTGGTTCTGCCAGCGTTGCGATCGGTGGCGGACCGAGCGCTATGGACCCAGGGGCGCGCGCGTTGGCTGACGATGCAGTAGCGATCGGACATGGCGCTACCGTTAGTACCGGTGCGTTGGGCAGCATTGCAGTTGGAACAGGTAGCAGTATTGCTGCCAATGCAGTAGATGCATCTACTTTTGGGCGGGGAAGTTCTGCAACAGTCCAGGGTGCCACAGCCCTTGGTAGCACTGCTCAGTCCACAAGCATAAATGCAACGGCAGTCGGATTTGGGTCCCTTGCCTCAGGTTTGAACAGTTTTGCTGCTGCCGGTGCTCAAGCTACTGGTACTAACAGTATTGCAATTGGCAATGGCGCGCTCGCTACCAGTTCGGTGGCGCTCGGAGCTGGAGCTCAAGCTACCGGTGGCAATACAACAGCCATAGGTGATGCTGCTCAAGCGACCGGACTGCAAGCGACGGCCCTTGGCAATGGTGCAAGTGCTTCGGCAACCAATAGTGTTGCTATTGGAGCCAATTCGAGTGCCAATCAGGCGAACACCGTGTCTGTGGGCTCCGCTGGACAGGAAAGGCGCATCACCAACGTCGCTGCCGGAAGCAATACGACCGATGCAGTCAATGTCGGTCAGCTCCAGGGATTCGTTTCTCAATCCACAAATGTTATGCTCAGCCAAGCAAACACTTATACAGACCAACAAGTGGCTGCTGGAGTTCAGACTGCTAACAGCTACACGAACATGAAGTTCGGGCAAGCGATCAGCTATACAGATGTAAGGTCGAGCCAGTTGAGCAATCGCATCGATCGTGTCGAGCGAAGTGCCAATCAAGGTGTAGCTGCTGTAGCAGCCATGCTCACCGCTATTCGCACGCCTGACCCGGGTATGTCGACGATTAGTGTTGCGGCTGGCTATTATGGTGAACAGGCGGGAATTGCCATAGCCATGGCTCACAGATCTAGAAATTCCAAATGGCAAGGAGTGGGCTCCATTGGAGTGCCTACAAGCATGGTGAGCGGAGCAAACATTGCAGCTGCCGCCGGCCTAGGATATCAATTTTAGTCGCGCTAGAATCTTTCAACTTGGTACCAAACATTGCGCGAAGCAGCCCTTTAGCCCAGGCAGAAGTGCTCGGTAATATGTAAGTATTCCGGAAGTTTAAGTTTTGGCATAGGACAGAGTAGCTACATCGTTTCACTGCTTTACTAAGTTGCGCGATCTGTTCCATGGGTGAGTGCTGCGACTCAGCACTTGTGCCTTCTGCTACGTTTAAGTTGCATTCGTGAGTTGGAAGGAACGAAATGAACGAACTTGAGTCTTTGGTGGGGGATAAACCAGACAGAATAGAGGGTTTATATGGGTGCCATTGCCACACGGTTCGCTTGGTGCTTTGACACCAGCCGAGTTCGCCAGATTGTTCTGTAAGCAAGGAGTCTCTGCTTGACGTGGTACAACAAAATGGGGCAGGTCACTCACGATGGACTTTAGTTACTATCCCAGATGACTCTTCAGATCAACCGGCGCATTCCAGATTTTAATCGCCGGAGTTTCCCGTTCGTGCGCAAGCACAGAAAGTGTGCCTGTCTCCAGCATGAAGTGCCTGCCTTCGTTTGCATTCAAGTCCAGCCAGGCAGCCGTCAGAATTCGCAAAATGTGACCATGAGCAAAAACTGCAATGTTTCCCCCGATGTCGCGGGCGGTGGCAATCACATTCCTGCATCTGGCGGCAGCCTGGTCGATTGTTTCGCCGCTTGGGCAGGGGTGAGTCCAGACCGTCCAATTCGGAACTTGCTCACGGATTTCCGCTGTTGTTAGTCCTTCGTAAAGACCATAATCCAATTCACTAAGGTCTTCGCAGGTCTTGATTCGTGAACCGAAGCCAGCCAAGGTTGCTGTTTCTTGTGCACGCAGCAGCGGGCTCACCAGGACTGCCGAGAAATCTATTTTGCTCAGGCATTCTTTGAGGAGTGTGGCTTGCTCGCGACCCTTCTCATTTAATGGAATGTTGGTGCGCCCGGTATGCTTTCCAGAAAGAGCCCAGTCAGTTTGCCCGTGACGCAGAAGAAAGAGAACAACCGGTGATTCCCCTGATTTCATTTCTTACCTGTGAAGTTCAATAGTAGTACCGCTATTCGCTATAACCATTGCATTCTGGGATAATCGCCGAGGAAGTTCAATGAGCTATTAAAAAGCAATTAGACCATCTAAGGCTGACTGGTGCAACAGTAAATCCGGAATTCGTTAGAATCGCGCCAACAGTTAAGTGTTCTAGCCTGGCAGCTCCTCTTCTATCTGCTCGTACTCCGCTGAGCCAATTACGTAGAGAAAGGTCTGCAGATCATGATAATTGCGAGGTTTGAGATCGGCAATGCCTTCCCTGATCAATTCCGCTAGATTGAGCAAACTTGCATAGGTTGTAAAAGACGGTTTTGACGAATAGTCAAGATCGTAGCGCAACTCTGCTGCGGCAACTCTCATCGCAGATGGTTTCAGAATAATGTGTTTGGTAGGCTGGGCGATAAACGGAAAGAAAGTCAAGTTAGGCCATGAAAGGACTCTGGATTGCTTTCTGGGTAGTCCTCCAACTGCAACAATCCATTGAATAAATCTGTTTTGTAGGTTGCCTGTTCCGTGCAACAGTTCGAAAAGTCCTTCTGAAAAAAGCTGAGCTCCGTATTCAGTGCGCACGGCATCGCGCAATGCCATTTTCTCAAAGGAAAACAGGAATGGCGGCACTGTTTTCTGCTCGACGCGCAGTGCGCGAGAGGCGATTTCCAGGAACTGTTGACGGCGCAGCAGTTTGGTAAATTCGACTTTGCCCAACAGCTCAATCCAAAGTTTATGAGATTCCCATTTGTAGTCATGTTCCCAATTGAGATATCGCGGATCACGAAAAGCTTTCGGAAAGAAGCGCAAGAACCTCTTCCTGTGCTTAGCTAATGCTTTGGGATCTAGCCGATTGATCACTTTTGCTGGTGGCTACGCTCATATTGGAGATATTGACTTCATTCTGTTATGGACCGGACCTGGTTGAATTTGGTTTTTTAGTTTTCCAGTTTTGGCGCGACCAGATATAGCAAACAACATCGCCTGACAGGTAATGTTAGCACTGGTTCTATTCTGTTTGTTTTTGAGCGGTTGCATAAACGAAAGGAGTACACTGGGACTGGTAAAGGTTCATCTTTATGCAGTAGAATCGGGGCGCGGATAGATTCTTCATCAAGGACGAGTCGGACTGCGATCTCATGGCTGTGGGAATTCTCTGGTCAATGCGCACTATATCCTGGTTCAGGAGCCACGATGAAAAAGACAGGACAATTTAGTTCGCTTCTCATTCTGGGGATTCTGTTAACTGCCACTTTTGTGTTGACGATATTGCCGGCCCGATCTGCTGAAGCTGAAGCTTCGATCCAAGTGAATGCTGATCCTGTGAGTAACGGGACTTCAGTCAAGGCTGCCGATGTCGCTGCGCCGGTGCAGTCCGTACCTTCCAAGCCGGCAAGGTACGTGCCGACGGCGAAGCAATTGAAGGAGTGGAATACTCCAATCAAGGGATTCCACCCGATCAAGAGAATTACTAGACCTATTTGGAGGTTGAGAAACCAGGCCGAAGAGCTTCAAGACAATATCGTTTTGCTTCAGCGCCCAATGAGCGGATTGCAACCTGCATTTGCAAGCATGGAGAAAAGGATGTCCGGTGTTGAAAGTAAATTGCTGACAGTAGCCGAGCAGCTAGCGGGTGTAAACAAGAATCTGAGTCAGTTGTCCGTCGATCTCACCAAGATCGGAACGCTTACACCTGCTGTTGCCACCGTTCACAAAGACCTGCGTGATTTTATGCCGGTACGGCAAGATATTGACAGGATAAGGCAAGAAGTTAAAGATACTCGAACCCAAATTCGGCAACTTGAGATTCCATTAGCAAGCTTGCAACAACCAATCTCCAAGATTGCAGGTCCGCTTTCTGCTGTAGAACAGCGTATTTCTGCTATTAGTGACAGAATGGCTGGCGTTCAAACTCAGATTGGTCAGTTGCAGGGACAATTGCAAGATTTAGATAGACAGACGGCAAATCTTCTTTCTCCGACGGCGAGTATTTCCAAGCCGCTAAGCGATGTCCGAGATGAATTAGTCGGCCTAAACAGGTTGCTCATAATAGTTTCTTGGGTTACTGCTGCATCTGCCGTGGCTGCGTTTTTTGGTGGTATCGTCACTTTAGCGTTGATTTATCGCTTCCGGCACAAGTTTTCATTCTTCGTTCGACAGAGCTAACATATGTTGACCCGACAGAAAATAGTTGCCGACCATGGTTTAAGCACAAAGTGCAATGACTCGTAGTAGTCTAGTGCTCGGATTTCGAACCGGGTGGGGCTCTTTTATGTGGATCTATCTTTTGCTCGTATTTTTGAGCGTTTTTGCTGGCTGCAAAGAGTGTCTGGCGAAGGATGCTCAGTGGCTCAATCCATGCTCAAGTTCGTCCGGGCAAGTTGGTGATGCCCTTCAAGGTCCATCGCCTTATAGACAGTCGCAGGCAAGTCCTCTCAAGGGGTTGAGAGATGTTGATTTGCTTCCGCAGATATCTTCAGTGCCCGGTGGAATTGATAGTGGACTGACGGAGGAGATTCGCGGTTATGCGGCTTTGAGACTCAAGAATCTCGGAGTTAAGGTGAGGCAGCCCAGGAAACATGGTGCGGCATACGTGCACATGGTGGGAACTTACTCTTCTGAAGCTGGTGGCACTGTTCACTATTCAGCCAGCGTTCAGGTCTTTCAGGTTGTACGGCTCGAGCGAGATTCAAAAGCTCGCTTTTCAATACTTACGTGGCAGCAAAACCGAGAAGGCTCTGCCGAAAACAAAGTAGCAGTGCTGACGAAATTGGAGGAGACTCTCAATCTTCTGTTTTCGGATTGGCTGAGCGCAAATCCAAAAGGGCGATAACCTTTGTCGTCATCTTCGTCCGCCACCACCTCGTCGACCACCGCCGAGGCCCTCTGGTGCCATCCGCTCACCGGCGCCGCTGGCTCCTCCGTCGCCAAGCCTGCGCAATCCATTGAGTGCTCCTAATCCACCTAGTCCATCTCGCCCGGTGTATCTGCCTGTATCTCGACCGGTGTCCATGCCCGAATCCCGTCCTGTGTCCCGGCCAGTGTAGTCGCCGGTGTATCTGCCGGTATCGCGACCGGTATAGGAGCCTGTGTATCGGCCGGTGTCGCTTCCTGTGTATCGGCCAGTGTCTCTACCGGTAAAGCGGCCATCGCCGGGTATACCAAAGCCATCGCCTGACAGCATCGGTTCTGTAAATAGTGAATGAAAGGGAGTCATGCTGTCTGGATGTGCGAAGGCGGGCCGATCGGAGGCCGCGGACCGTCCATAGTATCGTCCAAATGGCGAGCCGGCCTCGCGGCTGTAACGCGCTCGCTGATCTCCCCAACTTCGCATAAGCCCTCTATTGGCCAGGTTTCTGGGAATGTAGTTTCTCGCTCCGTCAGCGCCCCACCAATAGGGATCACCATCTCCGCCCCAGTAACATGGCTGATTGTACGGTAGCCCTTCGTCCGATTCTGCCATGTCCGCTGCAGCTTGCAGCGCATTGGCTGTCAACCCGAGTTCGGCCGCTGTCGTTTCATCTAACATTCCGGATGACATATCTGAATTGCAGTCATCAAGTTGAGAGCTATCGTCAGGCGCCGGTGCAATCACTTGATTGTCGATACTAAATGAGCCTTCCGGTATGTTCGGCCCGCCGGCAGTTTGTGGCGCCGTATTCTGACTGGCTGGCTGTTGCTGAGGCTGTTGGGCGGCTGGAGCTGGTGGCGGCAGGTCGATTGGAGTGCCTGTTTTATCTACATACCAACGCTGTCCTTGCGATCCGGTGTAAACGGCCAGAGTCTTCCCGTCATTTACTCCTGCTCCTGGCAACTTCCAGGGCTTCTGATTGCGATCGAAATAGTATTGCTTGCCGTTCTTTCCGGTCACCACGTGGTAAAGCGTCAAGGAGGTGGAATTCTGGGCAGACGTTTGACCGGAGGCAGCGCCGGCAAGCGGAGTCTGGCTTGACGAGGCAGGCGCCCTTGTGGGCAGGGTGGCGATCGCTAGCGCTGTAACGAGTACCGAAAGTACCTTCATTCTTGGGCTCTGGTTGACAATATCAGACATCCTCGGCGTCCTTCTCTAAGCTGCATGGGATTTCAAATGTACTATTCCTCGGAGTGGGCTCCTCTCAACATTATGCAAGTGAGTGCGAATTTAGCGCGCCGTGAAATTGCCAAAGGATAAAGCGCTGTATCATTTCGGCAGCCTGTGTTCTTCTGTGCAACAAATGGGCTGCATATCTCAAAAATCAGGCTCGAAGGAACCCAACAGAAAATGGCACCAGTTCGAAAACAATTGATTGCACTCAGTGCCGGCACGCTAATCATGACCTCGTTTGTCCTCACCGTGCCTGTAGTGTTCGCTTCCACCGATCAAGCTAAGAATGGATTGGGAGATACGGAGTTAGCGAAGGTGCAAGGAGAAGTCGGAATTGCCGTAGTTGATGTAACGAGAAACAAGCGATTCTTTTTCAATCAAGACAAACCTTTTCCCATGCAGAGCGTTTGCAAGCTGCCGATTGCGGTTGCAATTCTGCTGCTCGCTGATGCCGGGAAGCTTTCAGTCCATGAGAAATTGACTGTCAGAAAGACGGAAGTAGATCAGAATCACAGCCCGATTAAGGAGGCGATTCAAGGACGGCAATCTGAATTCACCATCCGCAACCTCATCACCCGAGCGATTTGCGACAGCGATAACACTGCCTGTGATGCACTGATTCGCCGCGCCGGTGGTGCGAATGTGGTGACTCGCACAATCACTGACGCCGGAATCGGAGGAATCAGAGTAGATCGTCCAGAAAGAACTCTGCAGCCCGATAGCCTACAGATTGCTACCTATCTTGAAGATCCACGAGATACGGCGGCTCCGAAGGCGGTGGTCGACCTGTTGCAGAAGATTTACAGCGGAAGCTTGCTATCAAAAGAATCTAGAGCACTCATACTGGAAGATTTATTCAACTGCCAGACAGGATCTAATCGGCTGAAGGCTGGATTGCCTCCAGAATGGAGATTGGCACACAAAACAGGAACCGGCCGGGATGTATCTGGACGAAACACAGCAACTAATGATGTTGGGATTATCGTGGGTCCCGGAGGCGAGACTATTTTCATTGCGGTCTTAACTAAAGGATTGCGAGCAAAGATAGAAGTTCGTGAAGCGCTCATGGCACAGATTGCAACTAGAGCAGTTGCTGGTGAGCTTTAAGATAGGGAGCCAAGCCGGCAAAGCATAGCTACAAGGAACTGGCACGGCTTGGAGACCTTTATCCGGTCGACTATTTCAGTAAGGACAAGGACTTCTGTCTGGACGTTGATCGTTGAATGGCTGGCGCAGTCTCGATTAGAGTCGCCCCGACCAGGCTTGGCTCGTAAATGGAGTATCTCGACTCCTCGTGCATCCAATCAACTAGCCCGAACAGTTTCATGAATCGGATCACAAGCCAAGATAAATCAATTTCGAACGGTCGGAAGCCGCTGCGTGCTGAGCCTGGAAATGCATGATGATTGTTGTGCCAACCCTCACCTGCCGTCAATAAAGCAACCCACCATACATTAGCGCTGTCGTCGTTAGTTGGGTAATTTTTGTATCCCAGTTTTGGAAGATGGCACACAACATTCAAGAGCAGCGGGACTTGCTGCACTATTAATGCTGCTGCCAGACTACCCAGTGCGATGGGCCAACCAAAGCAAAGCAGCAGTATGCCTCTGAATGAAAACCCAATCGCTGAATTGAGCAGGTGTGCGTTTTTCCACCTTCCATCTTGCTCGAGGAAGCGGTAGATCGGATCTTTGACTAAATCTTTGGCTTGCAACATGGGATCGAGGTGAGCTGGATAACGCTTTTTGAAGAACCAGCCAAAGTAGGCATGTTTCCAACCGTGACGCGGTGAATGTGGATCTAGTTCCTGATCTGTATTGCGATGATGAGCACGATGCATGGTTGCCCACCAGATTGGCGAACCTTCAAAAGCCAGATAACCTCCGAAAACCCAAAAATATTCCAGTAGTTTTGGACAACGGAAGGAACGGTGTGCGAGCAAGCGGTGATAACCGATTGTCACGCCCATTATGTGCCACAGATAGGAAAGGATAAATGTTGCTAGAAATGCAATTAGCATAGAACTCCTGAACTCGTGCTGTCCTCGAGTTTCCAATCCACAACGGAAACAGATATGTCAGGATTTGCTGGCTCAGCACGCAGCTCCTAGCTGACTACTGTAAAAGTGTGTCCGACGAAATCCACAACTATTGAAGGGCTCTATTATTACATTAATCCGTATCTCAGTATATATGCATTGTATTGTTGAATTGCAGGTAAAGCCCCAGGGGCTGAGCTTTCGCTCGGACGGAAGTGAGGACATGTGCTTCGGAAAAGTAGCCTGAACACCTGAAGAATAGCTATTACCCGTGGCAATCTTCGATTTCTTCAGTTCGCTTAAAGTAATGTGTCATAATGGAAATACTCGACAGGCTTGGATTTTCCTCGGACATCTCCTTTTCAGTCGCACAGCCAGGAGTACCTTTGGGTGCCGCGCCAAGAAAATGGAAGCAGCGTTCCTGGTAAATCCGGAATTGAAGCAGCAATGTAGGATCCGTCATTGTCCCAAGGTACTTGGATTCGTCCTTTAGTACCGTACGAGCACTACCGCGCGGTTTCGGCGGTTAGGGTTGCCGACTTCAAATCGGCAGACGGCTTTATGAAAGTAATGAAACGAAGATCAGCATATGACAATAAAACTACTGGTTGGCAATATATCGACAGAGGCTAACGAAGACCTCATTCGCAATCTGTTCTCGGCAACGGCTGGACCCGTGAATTCCGTGGATATACCGCAAAATCCTAAGACAGGCAAAAACAGAGGTTATGCTCTGGTCGAAATGAACACTGATCTGGATGCAGAGCAGGCTGTTCGCGATCTCGATGGTGCGGAGCTTGGGGGAAGAGTAATGGCGATCAGTGTAGTCGAGCGTACTCAGACGAAACGCAAATGGTACAAGTTTTGGGTTAAATGCTAAAGCTAACCGATGCTTGCCGGACCACTCGCTGGCGCGGACAGTACCAGATAACTCGGCGTTCTATCTCCTGGCTCTGCTGGTGTTGCCATATTTGAGCTATCGTTGAGATAAACCGGGTAGTCGAAAATGCATCAAGCAACAGTCATCACCTGAAGGTGAGTTGCTGCTTGATGCATCTCCAAGCTCAACCTGCGCCTGCCAACATACTGAAAGACAGATACGGCACAAACAGGCAATCGTTTTGGATAAGGCTAACGACCGGTAATAGTTCGGATCTTTACGACCGAATTATCAAAAACTCTTAGGTTTAGGTGTAGCCAGGTTGACGGCGAGCTGGCGACCATCAACGTCTTTGCCGTTTAGGTGCTGGATTGCAGCTTCTGCCTCATCTTTGGTTTCCATTTCGACAAAGGCAAACCCACGTTTCCGACCGGAGTCTCGATCGGTCGGAATTGCAACGGAAATCACCTTCCCGTGCTGAACGAACAGATTCTCCATGTCAGCTTCAGTTAGCTTAAACGACAGGTTGCCTACAAATAACTTCGTGCTCATATTTTCTCGAATAGCATTAAACTCTACCAAAAACGTTTTTGGCAAAAGGGGCTCACTAGCTTCGTAGCCCTCAGACATTATTACACGTAATGGTCGAACATAAGCGACTAAGCAGCAAACAGTTTATCAATCATCACGTGTAACTTCGATTGATCCTTAGAACGGCGCCGGCCTTTCCTTGGCAACTCTCTAGCTGGTAGGTAGCTTCGTTGAAGGCTGAGCGCTGTTACTGCCGTTCAGGTACGAACGAGGGCGGTTGTTAAGTTTGCCGCAGAGAACTGCTCTTGAGTTGGACAATAGGCTATTGCTGCATCTCTTTACTGCTCAATGAGCACAGGCAAGCGCGAAGGCTCAATCTGTGTCATACTGGCAGTGTGTCCGCAGATTTTGCCCGGACAGTTTCGATCGATTAATTGCAATTTGTAAATCCTCCGAAATCCAGGCAGGTTGAGGGATTACGGACACACGTATCTGACAGGACAGCCAGATTATCGGGGCATGGGTCAGATATCGGATTGCTTGGTGAATGAGGTTGAATGCACACTGAGAGGATAAGCTCATGGTTATCTGTCCGATTGCTAGAGCGGTTCACTGTACCGGGTGTCCATTTGTTCAATTTTGTCCGGCCAAGACAATTCTTGGAGATTACGGTAAAGATGATTCAGTGACCGCCAAGAACCAGGGCGAGCCAGAGCAACCGATGATTGCGAAAGAATCTGGTGACTCAAACGCATAATGCAATATAGTTCTTTCTGCAATGTTGATTGAGAAGGAACGGTAGTATTGCATGCATCGAGTATGGAGAATCTTGTCGATTGATGGCGGCGGCACTCGCGGTGTCATTCCGGCAACTATATTGGCTTCGATTGAAGCGCGCACAGGGCAGCCGATATCGCAGCTATTCGATTTGATCGCCGGAACGTCCACTGGTGGCATTCTAGCGCTTGGTCTTACAAAGCCGAATCTGCATGGTGAGCCGGAATTCTCCGCTCGAAACATTTGTGAGTTGTACTTGCAAGAGATACCCAATATCTTTCAGGACCCGCAATCATGGTGGGGCAATCTATTGCGTCCCAAATACAGGTCGTTTGCATTTCAAGAGGTGCTCAAGAATTCTTTCGGCACCTGCCGTTTGAAAAATGCGCTGACTGATGTCTTGATTCCATGCTATGACATAGAACATCGATTACCTTACATCTTTAAGAGCAGCGCAGCAAAGGTGGAAAGTGAATCCGATTTTCAGATGCGTGACGTGGCGCTCGCGGCGGCTGCTTCGCCAACCTTGTTCCATCCGATTCGCATACCGCGATCTAGCACCGGCAGAGATATCTGTCTAGTAGATGGCGGTGTGTTCGCAAACAATCCATCGCTGTGCGCTCTTTCGGAAGTTAAGTCTGTGCGACCTGGCGATAACGATCAGTACTTCATGGTTTCGCTGGGCACCGGCAGATCATCACGACCTCTGACAGATGAATTTGTCAGTCTCTGGGGATATGTGCAATGGTCTCGCCCGATGCTCGAGCTAGTAATGGAGAGTATTAGTGAGTCGGTGCACGAGCAAATGAAACATTTGTTGCCGTCAATCAATGATCAAGAGTACTTTCGTCTCCAGGTGGATCTCCCGCAACGGACGGACCCAGCTATAGACAATGCTTCACTCAAACATCTGCAAGCGCTCGATCAGGCAGCAAAAAACTTTTGCTCGGAAAGCGGCAGCGGTAAGACATTGGACGAGATCTGCAAGACATTACTTCGCCTGAGCGAACAGAATGCTGCTGGCCTGCAAGTCTGATGAAGCTGCGGTAACTTAGGCGCTGGCTGCAAATTGGTGAGCACCGTATTTGTAAGCGCCAATGGAGCGTGTGCTGGTTCAGTGCCGCGAACCTACTTATCCGGCTAATCGCGGACATTCCTTTCCGAGCGCGCCTGGAGCGCTGACCAGGCTGTTGATTTACATGGAATCAACTCAGGTTTAAGCCTCGTATACGAATAGCTTCTTGAACTTTTCCCAGAACTCTCCACCCAGTATGAAGAAGCTGAGCAGAAATGCAATTTCCCCGCTGAGAAGCAGATAGAGCTTGGCTGTCTGATCGCGGGGGAGCAGATCGGGAAGATAGCCGCTCAGATAAAGTGGAACAATACTTCCTATATTTACAGCCAGTCCGAAGTAATATCGGCCGCGAGAGACTTTCTTCGGAGGTCCCATCTTTTGAAGAGCTTGTTTTGCCTTGTCAATCAGAAGGTCGAAAGTCTCTTTGCCCAGAATTGCAATAGCAAGCAAACCGCCAATTTCCGGACCACCGACAACACAAGTGCCGACAATAGCTGTTGCCACTGCCGGGTGCAGCCCGAGAAACGGCACAACAAACGCCGCGAGGGGCAAAATGAAGGAGATCACCAGTAGCGAGCAGCCGAGATAGAACTTGGCAGTAAGCTTAAACTCGGAAACGCTGCTCAGGTCCTTATCGGATGAGTGCCTTTGCGGCTCAGTCATGGCTTGTCTCCAGATTGTTTGTAGTATTTGAGCAGTGCCAGTGTGAAATTTGCGGTTACGGTACCAGCTCCGCCATGTCGTGTGACTGCAAAAACTTGGCGAATGAAGGACGGAGGTCTGACCCATCCGTCCACCGCGGAATTAGTGTTGGGGATGCCACAGAATACCAATTTGTCACAATCGATCCGTGTCCGAAATTTTGCGACTGAACAGACTGCAAGGAATGAACTCCGCCGGACTTGGTAGGTACAAAGACCGTTGCATCTCGACGGCGATCGACGCTCATGATCACCGCTGTGTTTCTGTTGTAGTAGACGTCAACACTTTCTGTAATCAGCTCGAATTCATCACTTGTTCTTGGGATAGCGGTAGAGCGCAGCACTGTTCGAACCATTATCTCGTTGGCAACTTCGGACTTGTTGATGAAGGGGACGCGTAGAGTTTCCCACCATCGGCCAGACCGATCCCGGAGGTGTCCGAAGGTTTGGGCATTGCGATCCATCAGCCTCGTTTGAGTGGGCTTCCCATCCTTGCCGGACATGAATTGATCGGAGTAGTCGTGCTGCCATGTTCCCGCCATCCAGTCTGGTACTAAGTACCAACTTTCAGTTGCTCCTTGCCGAGGCAGCATATTTTCATTGAATACGGCACCGGGCTGAATCGTTGGCAGGACATGTTCTTCCCACTGTTGGGCCGATAGCTGGAAGGTCTCTGCGCGAGCTTCCAATGCACCAGCAGTGCAAAGAAGCAGCAACAATAGCACCCACATATTGTTATGACCGGGCATTCCTGAAATATCAAGTACCTCCCCACCAAAATGGCAAGACTAATTATATCAGCGAGCAAAAACCAATCTCTGGCTTTTGCTCGCTGCACCGAAGATAGTGGCACTGATGAAGCGATCTGGGTAATCGGTGACTGCGTTACCCACCTCTCATGTACCACGCCAGGCCGATAGGAAATGAGACGCATGGAAGCTACGCCGGTAGCTGTCTTGAGCCAGGAAAGTACCCGGTCGCGATTCGTTTTCAACAACTTTAGTTGGTTAGTTTACCGGTCTCAATTTAAATGTCCGCATTAGAAACGCCATGCTAGGATAATTCAATGGGACACGCCAAACAAGCTGAAAAAACACAGAGCAGGCTACTTTTACATGCGCAATTCTGAAACTGATATCGCGACGAGAGTACGCAAAGAAATTGTTGAAATTACATCGAAGCCGGCTATAGCTGTAGGTCTTCTTCTTATCCTGCTCTTCCTGTGCTCTGTTCCGGTGTTTCTGTTCTTGCTCGTTCCGGTCGTGATTTTCTTGGTAATCCTCTACAAGATCGGAGCTGCCAACGATTCTAAAGCTCGTACGCTCGCTCGCTCTCACCAGTCCGGTGCATCCGGTTTTGAAATGAGAGAGAGTATAGGACTCTCCGATTCGATGGTGTTGAACGATTGGGGAATCGTATACGTTAGCTCGAATAAGAAGTCGATCGAAATTCCTTGGAGTGACATCAAATCAGTAACCGAGACCGGTGTTGGTTACTGTGTATTTGATTTCGGGCAAGGGAAGCTCGAAATGGATCTGTCAATTCACCGTTATACGTTAATAGCAGACACCATTTACGAGCGAATTCCAGAGCGCACAGATTTCGACATAGATCCCGTAACAGGCACTTCCAGATTGCTTGAGAAGCTGCGCAGGAGTCCCTTTTGTTGGAATACGAAAAAGGGGCCTTTCATAGTGGACAATGATGGAATTGAATTCGGTACCAGGCGTCTCAATTGGACTAATATTGAGAACGTGTCGGAATCAATTTTTGAAGGTGACGAGAGTCCAACCATCCGGCGTCTTACATTCGTCTCTGGAAATTCCCAGATTAGCCTAGAAGACCACATGATTAACGGACCCAATGAGATTCCTCGCTATACTACTTTCGATCGAGTAAAGCAGATTGTCTGCGAAAGAATTCCCAGACAGGCTAGATATGAATTGCCTCCTTCAGCACCACGCAAACGGGCAGAGGCGGAGCTGGAAATGTGTCAGGATGCGGCGAAAGGAGCGCTGGCATTTGGGCTTCAAAGCGGCAAACTCGACTACGCTGAAAGTCTCTACAAGCCTATGCTAAAGCTCGTCGATAAGTATCAGCTTGACTATTTTGTACCTGCGCAGAACTTTTTGCAAGACTATGCTGTGCTGTTGCGCAAAACCAATCAAGTCGAGCTAGCCCAGCAATTGGAAAGAAGAGTTAAGTCGATCAACTAGCTGCAGTTACAGGAGGCAAGACTTATGGCGCAATGTTATCGATGTGTCGGTACCACAAAGGTTAACTGTGACAGTTGCTCGGCGTCGAAACAAGTGCAATGCCCTGCTTGCTGCGGCAAAGGAGCGGTTGGTAATGAGGTCTGCCAAACTTGCTATGGTGCCCTGAAGATACAGTGCAGTGCTTGTGGTGGGTGGGGACGAGTAAGCTGCCCACTATGCTATGGTTCTGGTGTAATCAGCAGTTAAGCTTTGGTGGCAAGACTTGGTGAAACAACTAGAGGCTGAGCCTAACGAGAGGACTGGTGCGTCAGCTATGTGTATCAAGACAGACGAAACGACAACATCTTTAACCGGTATCGTCCGCTGTAGTCTAATCGATGGTGATTGCGTGGACAGCCAGCAATAGTACAAGTTAACCTCTCTACTCTTGCGCTGCTCTAGCTTCAAAGGAAGTTACGGACCCATCGTCCGCGTCATAGGACACCGCAATTGGATTGCAGCAAACCTCACAGTCTTCGACGTACGATTGTGGGCCGACCGTAAGATCTAGAAGCATTGAAATTGATTGCCAGCAATATGGACAGGTGAAGGCGTATTCTTCTAACATTTTGAATTGGCCCGTTTTAGGTCTGTTTAGCTCGCTCAGTTGTGCGTGTGCTTGATACCCTCGTGTGCTGACACAACTCTATCAAAGCACGAACAAAAGGCAAAGAATTGGAGGCATGGCGGGCACCGATTCAACGACGATCTCGTGCCGGCTGCTTTGTTCTCTTTATAAATCTTCCCATTCTCAATGCGCGTAGAGAATAGTTAACTTCATCGCCTGGATGTTCGACCTGCGCACTGGGATGGGCTGAGCCTCGGTGATCCAATGACGCTTCAATGAAAAAATCTCCCTGGATATACATTCCAGCTCTGGGTCACGTAAGAATATGGAACTGCGGTTCATAATCCCCGTCATCTTAACGAGATTCTAGAAAATCGGAGGAATTTCAATAATGGAAAACAAAGTGTTTTTTGGAAGATTACTGCTTGGAGTGACCTTGCTACTCGGTAGCACAGTTTCTACTCCCGCTATGGCAGGCGGGGACGAGAATTGGAAGGAACTAAATCGGCAAGCAGTTCAAATGTACATGAACAATCAAGCCGTGGCACAGCAGATGGCTCAGGACCAGTTGATGCTTCAACAGCAGCAAGCTGCAACGGCAGCACAGGTATCAGCATATAATGCCCAACAGCAAGCCTACATCAATTCCAGACCTACACATCATCGGTACAACAATAGTCATGCTTCCCGTTTCGACCGGAATCAGAAGTACAACAGAAACAACTACAGAAACAACTATGGCAGCAGGAAGCACCAGCAGGATCGTGTGTATTTAGATCAACGCATCGACTGGAGTGACCCATATAATCGAAGCTACTAGACAAGAGTGCTTTTATGTCCTGGTTAACCGTTTACTGTTCACCCTTGCTGAGGACTCTGCCTTTGCCTTCAGTTCACTCAATCGGAGCAATTTCCTATAGACATTGTTTGTGTCCATTCTGCTTCGGCTGTCTGAACAGAAGTCTCTGGCAGCACGGCTAAGCGAATAGATAGCCTACCCGCAAACAAGTCTGGTCTTTCACTCAGCTGCCCTCACTTGGGCTCGCTGGTCTTTCTCGCGGCTGCGACTGAATCGGATGAGCTCGCGGCATTCAGTCTTTTGTTAATTTCCGGCAGTGCCTTTCTTGTTGCTGCCGCTCCAGAAATTATAGCTTTCCGCACATCATCGGCGCGCCCATCAAGCACAGGCAATCCGCTGACGTCAGGATTGATAATTACATCCGCAAATGGGAGTTGCCGTGCATCGGCAACTGCAAGCATTACATCTCCCAAGCGTCCGACAATGCCTTTGATGTGCTGAAAGCGTTTTGCCGGCAGCTTCCTCAGTGGTTCATCCACTAGCACCGCAATGACAATGGTGGCACCGGTATCGCGTGCTGCCGATGCGGGCAGATTCGCTCGTAATCCACCGTCTACGTACACCTTGTCACCAATTGCCACCGGTTGAAGCAGTGGCGGAATCGTAGAACTTGCACGAATTGCTGTCGAGAGCTTGCCGTCGCTTATCCGGTAGGCCTTACCATCGATAAGGTTGGTAGCCACCGCAGAAAACGGTATTGGAGTATCTTCAACATTCTCAATACCCTTCGGCAATTGCCTTTCCAAGAACTGACCGAACTTCTTGCCTGTCCAGAGACCAGCATAGTGTTTCTTGAATGGATGCATCAGTTTCTCAAGCGGAGCTATTAGAAGCTTCGGAGGGATCATTCCAGGCAAGTATGCTTTACGAAGCGAACCATCTAAGATGAACTTCTCAATGTCGTTTAGTGGAACCCCGGCTGCATACAAACCACCGACGATAGCACCCATGCTGTTACCGACAATGTAGTCAATCGGAATACCTGCCTCCTGCAAGACTCTTAGTACCCCAATGTGAGCAGCGCCTCTAGCTCCGCCGCCACCCAGGGCCAGGGCGATCGTAGCGCGGTGTACTTCCCTGACTGAGGGAACCTTGCACTCATCAGCAGGATTGTCCCTGCCAACGGTTGTAGCTGCTCTTGAGGCTTCCTGTTTCTGCTTCGTGTTTACCATCACATTGCCAGGTCCACTCGGACTTAGAGCATTTTCTTTGTCCGCTTGCAGGCTGTCTTCAATCTGCCGCTCTGCTGCCTTTTCGACCGTCTTGGTTGGCGGTTCCATATTCGGAATGTCAAAGATCGGAAGCTCATCTATAACGTGGGCGTCCTTGGCTCGAGTGACAGCAGATTCAGCTAGCGACGGAAGATCTTGTGCAACCGACATCGTACCGGCAATCAGGCTGACCAGTAGTGTACCTTTCGATACAAGTAATAGTTTGCGAACGCAGAACACCATTTAGACAGCCACATTGTGAACTGGAAAGTATTTGGGTCTTACTCTCTCATTAGATTCTATGCAAGGTGAAATCTATGTGAAACTCGATTCAAGGTAGCGATATTTGAAACGAACCTTTGCTCCAGAGCATATATAAGGATTACACGATCGCAGCCGAGTTTGGAACGGGACCTTTGAAGTGCCTATCTGTCTGTGTCTACGAAGCTTTAACTACTTGCTGAGTGACATCTCTGTGTTCTCTTAGAAGCGGCCCATGGTATTGATGTTCACTCAGCTTTAACATCCACTTCCGATACTGAAAGTAAGCGCACAACACTTTTAACATTTCCATAGGGAGAATTATGAAGATTGCAATACTTGCGAAAGTAATGGTCGGCATGGCCTTGCTCTGTATCTCTGCACCGGCAGCCATTTCTGATGACAATGATCGGCGATGGGGTAATGATAATAACCGTCGGCACGGATACAGACACTCTGACAGACAATATCGCTCAGACAATAACTGGAACCGTAATCACTACACAAATCGATCGACGCGTAATTGGCAACAGAGGCAGATAAAAATTGCCAATAGAAACAATAATGGCTGGAACTGGGACCAACATAACTGGAACGATCAAAGAGCTAGATTGAGACAAAATTGGCGAAGAAGAGACAACAACCGGCTTTCCGCGGTCCAACAGCAGCAGCTTGATGGCCAGATGAGACAACAGTGGCTCCAGTATCACAACAACAACTGGAAGGGAAATTACAGCTGGGATCAATACTCCGATCCCCAGTTCTTAGATTACGTCCATACTCGCAATCCATCCATGCTAATGTCAATTCGGAACTCGTTGGGATTCTAGGTCAGAAAAGTAATCGCGAGTGGCATTATTTGACTATGCCACTCGCAATTACTTGGGGACCGAATCGTTTCTTCGCGAACTCACTGACCGATTTCGATCGCCTTGACCTTGAATCAGTCTGAGATTCTGCCCGCGGTCGAACAACAGTGCAGCCGCTTGGGCGTCAAGAGTGAGTCGTTATCCGACATCAGAGGTCCAGCTCAGAATCGGTTAGCACTGCGTCATTGCTACAGAACTGTTATGATGACAATAGATGAGGCTGCTTAGCGCGTCACCAGTCTTGAACTATTGGTTAAAGCTGTCGTTTATTGCTCCTGGTCTGGTAGTTACCAATTGCCTGTAGTGATTTCAATGGTTACTTTATTGACTTTGCTAGAACATTCTGAAGCTAGAGATGTGTCAGCCAAACAACTTGCAGAGCATCATAGTACGCCTGCCAGCACTTTGAGTCAGCTAGCAAAATGTTGCGATGTGGCGGTACGCATGGCGGTCGCCGACAATCGAAACACCTCAGTTGATACCCTCATGCGCCTTACTGCCGACACGAACGCGGATCTCAGGTACGGTGTCGCAGAGAATCACAATATTCATCAATCGGTGCTGCTTGCTCTGCTTGAAGATACTAATCCTTATGTAGCCCAAAGGGCAGGGAAAACTTTAGCGCGACTCGCTGTCAATTCCGCCTCATCGCGTCCTAAGCTGATCCTGTTGGTCGATGGGCATCGATTCAAACTGCCGGAGAATCAACTTAACTGCCCCCGAACTCTCGTTTGACGAATCCAGCGCAAGACAACCTGGCATTTGTCTGAAGATTTCTGCAGTGTGGCTTGGTATCACAAGTTAGAAGCAGTAGCCTCACAACCAGTCTGACACTGCGTGTTTGGTGTGTCGAGAACTCACGATTGGCAATACAATTAACTATTCTGCGAATCTGTTGTGACGACTAATCTCCGGGGTATCAGGACTATGACCCAAGAAGATATGTGGTTTGCATGTGGAAAACGTGTCTACAATGGCCGCAGATAAGGAACCAAAGCGTGCGCCGTAGATCGAGCATCTGCTGGAGTGGCCGTTATCTGTACTTAGTCTGCTGAATTATCGGTGATTGCCGCTTTCCTGCGACAGCTGATTTTTGTGCAATAGATCGAATGTTAGGTACGATTTGGCTCAGAAATCGCCTGCAGCACCGTTTAGCCAATACAGTTTTACAGGTGAGCTTGATGAAAATCCGGAAGTCTTTGCTGACCACCATTACGGTGGCAGTAGGTCTTTACTCGTTCTCATTCCAACCAGCGCTTGCGATCTTGCTCCAGGGATACCTGGAGTGTACAAACACAGCGAAGCCAATTGCAGCGTACGAATGCAATGGAGTGTCGGCCAAATGCGGCTCAATGTCGAATCCGATATCGAAAGGCAATACCGCTCGAGGGAAGTTGTCTCGAGCCAGCGCATCCATACGCAAAGGGATATCACAGTGCCTAGTGTCATGCCCATCTACAAACGTGAGCACAACGAGTTCCTATCCTCGACTATTTGAAGGTATATGGCAGTGCACAACGATTGTTACGGCGTCGTCAGTAGCGGCGATCAATGTTGGCACATGCATATCCTCTGTCGTTTCCTTCTTTCGGAGTAGCGATGACACAACCTGCGCTCACTTCTATCAACCAGGCTGGACAGAAGCGAGGGCGTCTGTAACGCGCTTGAGCAAGATTGAAGCACGAGGTAACAGAACCAACTACTTCGGACGCAGTGGTCTTCAATCAACGTGGGTAGCTCGCTCGCAGGATCACTTCAAGCAGGTCAACGCAACTTCGATTTATGGTGAAAGCTTTATTGAGCAGTACACAAATTACGGGTTGGCAGGGCAATACCGGACCAGTTCAAGACTGAGCAGGCTCATGACGCCAGGAAATTCATTTGACCAGCCACATTCTGATGGAAAGTAGGGGGCGACACGGCGGAACGAAATCGTCAGCAAAGATCGTTGGTAACGATCATGCGGTGACGAATGATTTGCCGTGTCGACCGGCAAAGTCTACCTCGGTCGATCAAGATTGTGATCCAGTAGTGGCACTTCTAGATGCTTTTCACAAACTCGTCTAATTGTTTTTCCGCTTCTTCTTTGCTCTGACCGTAATGCTTTTGCAGTCGACCCATCAGCTCCTCTTTCTTACCGTCAATCTGCATGAAGTCATCATCGGTAAGTTTGCCCCACTTAGACTTGGCCTTTCCTGCGAATGCTTTCCAGTCGCCCTTTATTTCATCCCAATTCATCTGCTTTCTCCTTTCACTAGTAGTACTAACTGAAACAGTAATCCTACCTGACCGATCTCAGGGTAGTCCCTATGATCCAAGCGCTGCAAACGGCTCTGCAGTTTTCGCTAAAAAGGCATTGATACGCGGTGACTGGGCGATGAAACGTTCCTGACAGATACGTACAGTATCGAGCGTTGCATCTCTCAATTCAAGCCCGGTAGCGCGAAGATTATCCAGAGCAGTAGTTTGAAACCGCCAATGATGTCCGGCAATATCCATATTGACCGACGTGAACTCCAACCACATCCTCATCCGGCGATCGAGCTCCTGGAGCGGAACTTCGCTGAGGCGATCGTAGTAATGAACTTCGCATGGTCGACTCCAACCCTCCAGCCAGCAACTGGTGATGTCCCGCACTGTTGGCAGTGTTTCGTGTCGGGATACCAGATGAATGATCGAGTCGTCAGGAAGGTAGTGGTAGGCAGCTAGAAATGCAGTCGTAAAAGCGTCCTGGTGAATGATAGGAAGTTTTACTGCTGGTGCGATGAGATGCATCACTGGTCTGTAGCGATCGGATAGAAACTTCTCAAAGGCCGACCAGAGCTGGTAGAGTCCATATGGTCTTCCGGAATATCGTCCACTGCGACTGTCGCCAACCACCACACTCGGTCTGATGATCAGGAATGGAAGCGAGCTACTGGATACTAACGCCTCCGCCTCGCGCTTCGAACGGGTGTATTCGGTTGGATCTGATTCGGGCGAAGGGTGCAGTGTTTCGCAGACAAGCTTGTTAGTGAAGCCGCTGCTGAATGCTGTGGATAGATAGACAAACCGCCTGACATGCAAGCGTTGTCCTAATCTAATTAGCTCGGTCGTCAGATCGATATTACCTTCCTTAAGACTCTCTAGATCGTAATATTCGACCGATCCTGCGCAATGGATCACTTCGTTTACTGCCAGCTTGCAGAGCGCTGGATACAAGTTGTGAATATCATCATTGCGTGGTAAATCAACTGTGATCAGCCGGTCGAAGTCAATGTCATCGGTGCGACGCTCCGCATTCAATTCCAATGTAAGCTTCTTCAGCACACTTTCGCGGGTATGTCCGTTCCGAATCGGAGCGACTATTCGGCGGCACCCTCCAGAAAGCAAGGCAGCAGCGACAAGCCCTCCGAGATTTCCACTGACTCCAGTCAACAGTATGCTGCCGTTCTCTGAACCGTTCATTGCTACACTCCCATCAAGGCACCGGTCAGAAAGCCGACAAGTTTGCGTCTATCCAGTCCCAGCTCTGTACATGCCGGGATGAAGTCTGCCGCGAATTCTCCCATGAGATCTGCAAAGCAAATGCCGAAGCGCGCAGAAAAGTGCTGATCGAGTCCGACACCCAAAGTGTCGAGCTGCCTGAGCACCGGTCTAGATACAATCATCAATGTTTGAAATAGGCTCTCTCCAGTGCCGATCTCTTCCGCAATAAGTGCGGGAATCTTCTTGCTGATAGTCTGGCTTGCAGCCAGTCCATCAGCACACAGGGTTCGGGTACTCGAGCTGACTAGCTCACTCTGTCCGAATGATTGATAAATTGTTTGACCTAAAAGCTCTAGGAGCAATCCCTGGACTATCAGTGTGTGAACCGCATCACTGCCAGTGGCACCGGCTACAAGATCGTTTACCGGCACAGCAAGTTCTGCTTCATCCAGTACCTCATCAGAAGGCACCTGCGAGCTGAGTAAGGCCACCAATGCCCTTTTCTCCTCGCCAGCCAGAGTCGGCACGTACAATTCATACTGCCGCAGCGCAAGCGATTCAAAGTTTCGTAGGATCGCCCAGAGCAAGAGTTCACTTCTATCTATGCCGATAATTGCGCTCATGAAGCCTCGTTGATTAGCAGCCTATTTGGTCTTCTCACCACGCCGATACTTGCGAACTAGTGGCATGAACATGCCCACGACATGCTTCGTCGCCTTCCTGGGTTCGAATCCAACTTTCTCCAGTAGCTGAGTATAACCATCCATCATTGCCCCAGCACAGTCAGCCCCGGATAGCCCAATTTTGTCGAGATACTCTGCTATGTTCATCATGGTGCCGCCGATGCAATCGATACCTTGAATGTTTACCCGCTCGGCCAACAGCCTGAAATCCTCCTCAGCATCAAAATAGCGTAGCCGGAGATAACGAAGTACCCAATCAACGTGATACAACTCTTCCGTGAGCGCCTTTTTGAACACCTCGTGAGTACCAGGATACTTGCCGGCAACCGAGAGAAACGACTCATAAGTAGCTATTGCCAGGCTTTCCACGATGAACCCCTGGACAATTATCAACGCTTCGAAATTCCTTTTACGATAGTGTTCCTCGACCTGGAATATAAGATAACCAAGCTCATTGTCGGCAAATGCTTTGTCCGGAACAATTCCGTTTGCACGACTGGCCTCGCTGAACCACGCACCGTGTTGTGCTTCCATTCTGGCGAATTTTTTGAGTAGCGGAGCGAATTCTTCCTTGAGCTCGGCCATGAGTAAATAAATCTTGGACGCAATTTTTTCACCAAAAATTGCCAGTCCCATCAGCCTGTCGATCGATAGTTGCTCGCTAGGTGATCGTGGTGCAAAAGTTGAGTTCAAAGCAACGTCCATATAGTCTCCGGCTGCACTACTTCAGCAGCAAGGCTTTTGGGTACTGTGACCGCTGCTAAGGAAGTTGAGAAGTATTTCAATTCGCTTGCCAAGGTCTAAGATCAACGATAGCACCAATGCGACTAGCCGGAAGATCAGGAATCCACTAACTATTTGGGAAACACTATAAACTCAAATTCTCTTCAACAGCAAGCTCGCGCTACACACTAAGAGCCGCACTAGTGTGGACTCAGGACTTGTGTACTAACTTGCATCTATGTCCGACGCCTTGATATCACGAATATCACATCGGTGTTCGGTCGCTGGCTTCCAATAACTTCCGGCCAACTTGCAATCGCTGGAATTGCTCTGCGCATGTGGTTGAGGGTTGTTCTACTAACCAGCACGCTGGATAGGAGTATTTGCTCGTGCATGCAATCACCTTTCCGCACAGTTTGTTTGAGCTTGACGTCATGACCGAGCTGAATCAGCGAATGTTCAAGTCCGAGTGCATCCTGCTCAGAACCAGCAGCATATTCAATTGCAATCCTCAGTCGCTCAGCACAACTCGAAGCAGAATCCGGAAGTTCCGAAGCATAGATTCGTTTGAATATTGCCTTAGTGCTTGCAGCATCCAGCACCCAATAGCTGATACCACCAATGGATGCTGGGTGCCCAGGCAGTGAAGCTGTCACTATTTCACGTTGCTTAATTTCTTGGGCAAGCAGGGTTATTCTAAACATGTCAGCCAACGAGAGATCGGTCCGAATGGACTCACGTGCTATCGGTATCAAGCGAGGAAGCTTCCAGAGGAACGAAGGACTGCAAACTTTGCTGAAGGCCTGCCTGATAAACCACTGCTGTCTTTGAATCCTACCAATATCTGAGTCTGCATCATTCCTGAAGCGGACATACTGTTCTACTTGCGCCGGTGAAAGCAGCTGACGTCCCGGCACTAGGTTTATGCGAAGCCGGCCGGCGCGGTCAATGTAGTTCATTCGCTTTTCGACAACGACCTCAAGTGGTCCGACCAGCTCGCAAATCTTTCGCAATGAGGCTGAATCGATCACTACATAACGGTCAATTGGAATTCCAAATGCGTCACTGACGGTAGCAGCAGTCAGCCTATGGCCGCCGTATGCGTGTGCCGCATTGATCTTACTCAGTCCGTGTCCCTTAATGTATACCCTGCTGTCGCGAGGAATTGATGTGATTGTGAGCGATTTAGCAGCTAGTTCAACTGTGACTACCATAGTAGTGTCTGACCGTGCTCCGGCAAAGCGCGTCCTGCGCCCGGTTGAATCAACGCCCAGAAAGAGAATTGTCAATCTCGGGGGAACAACTAGCAGAGCCGGTGGCTGAGCGGGTAGCGTTGCCAGAGTGCTTCCTACGTTGTGAGAGCTGCTTCCAGGCTTGGGAACCTGCGCAAAAACCATAGCAGCAATCAGGGCATTCGCTAGCACGACTACTGCCACTAAGTGCGGCGCCGGCCGAAGTGGGGGGCGGTTTTTATTCATTTCATTATTTCAGTTACTGATGCAGCCTTTCAAGCTGACCTGCATACTATCGCTAAGTCTCTGCTGCGACATGCTCGACGAGACAATGACGAAATTAGTTCCGACTAGCTTAGACAGATGGCGTGCCGGTACACGATGAAGCCCCTTGTGCCCGAAATTTGCTATAATACCACTAATGGTGGCGGCCGAACAATTTCGAAGCGCTTGCCATGACTTCGCCAGGCTGAGATCTGCTGGTGTCAGATGTGAATTTACAGTAACCGAAAGGGTAGATGGTGCGAGAGGACAATTCAAATGAGATTTCGAGAGTGGGCATCAGTGAGTTTGTGTGCCGCGGTGTACCTGGGAAGCGCTCTAACAGGATTTCCCGTGCAGTCCAAGTCATGGACCGTTGAGGAGCGTCAAGCGAAGCTAATGCAGGATATTAATGCCGGTCAGAAATCAGGCGGATTAACACTTGAAGAGGCCAGTGAGCTGCGCAGCAGCCTATCAGATGTGTCGCGGCAAAAGGCAAAGATGAATACGAAATCAGATCGAAAACTGACTGCTGAAGACATATCGAAGCTGGAGGACAGCATTAATAAGGTCAGTAGCAGTATCCACAAGCTGAAACTCGAGAAGCGTCTTTTAGCTCCTAAGTAGTGTCTCGACGCGCATTCAGTGAGCTTTAGCTCTAATCGGTAGAGAGCTCCTTATCCAATCATTGATTAAGATCGACAGCTGATTGGTAAGTTGGTTTTCCTCAAGCAAGAGGTGCTCGCTGTCGCCGACAACAAATAACAGTTTGTCCGGCGTAGATAGTTCGTTGAAAAGCTCGATCGTACCCTCTGGTTTCACGAGTTTGTCTTTGAAGCCGGCAAGCATTAGAACCGGCTGTTTTTCGACGAGAACAGCGGCGTCACTATTCCCTTTCATGAAAGTGTTGAATTCCTTTAGCTCCCTCGGTGAAAGCTTAAGCCGATTGGTTGGTTCTGCTGCCCACTGTGACTGAAGTTGTTCATCGGATGTAGCTCTGTCCAGTACCTCCGGAGCCATATCCATCGGTTTGTCCTTATTCGTCAGATAGTGAGCCCCAACGATCAGTTCTGATGAAAGCTTGGCGTAACGATCGCTTGAAGGAACCGAGGAGATCAGACCGTCCACGAGTTCTGCGTAACGAGCTGTTGCACGAAGCGCGATTGCACCGCCCATTGATTCGCCGACTAGAAAAACTGGAACTCCCGGATAAACCTTGCGTAGCGTCCGCAGCGCAGCTTCCACGTCAGTCATGCAAGCTTCGAAGTCGACGGTCTCTTCACCCTTTCGCTGCATCCATTCGCCAAAGCCTCTTACATCCATCGCATAGACAGCGAAGCCATGCCGTGCCATCACTTTACCGAAGTAATCAAACGACTTGCTGCTGAAACCGAGTCCATGAACGCACAACAGCACTTGGTTGGGCTTTTCACGCGGTATCCATGAACGGTACGGAACTTTTATGTTAGCGCTCCAGATTGGTATGTGTCTACGGTTCATTTGCGTAGCGAGTGAGCTTCTCGATTTTGTGAACCCACTTGTCTTGTTGCTCGGATTCGCAGCGTCGACCGGCACCAAGCATACCAGTAGGATTGTTGCTGCAATCAGGAGAGCCGTTGTTCTAGGCATTCTGTAATCCTTGTTGATCTAGTGAGTTACTCTCTTCGCCAGCTGATTCTTGTGCAGCTTGTTGCTTAGCTTGTTGAGCGCTTTCTCTATCTCATTAATGTTGGCGTAGCTCATCTTGCCACCATTCTTGGATTCCATCTTGGTTTCACGTTCTACTATTTTCGCCGCATCTTTGCGTAGCGATGCCGCTTCTTTAGCGGTCAGTTCACCAGACTTCTCACTACTGGCAATGCTGGCCATGAGCTTGTCTTGTCTTTCGGTCACAGTGACTGTCTGTGACATCGACGGCATGCAGGAAATGACTTGTACGAGGAGGATAACCGTAGATAACGACAGAATGTAGCGTATTGATATTTTCATAGTTGTTTCCTCTGTGATTCGTAATGATTTCGTCTGCGCTCAGTGATGACGCAGATTAGTCAATTCGGTTCCATTTTAGATTGCATTTCTTGCAACCAATCTGAAAGCCTCCACAGCACATGTTCCGTGGCGTTCGATGATGTTCAAGAGGTGGTCAGCCGAAAAGAGGATGTAGTTGGCTGCAGGGGTATCTATCCGGGTGAATGCTCGTCAAGCTTCAATGCGAAGCGCTCTGGGTCGACAATCCATCTCAGGGCATACATTTGCGACTGTGGTAGTCTGGTCCTAATGACCGCTCGATTATGCCACTTCAGCCTGTTGCTGCTTCTCCTGCAGTTCTCCCTCGACCAGACGAAGGCGTGGAACCATCACCTCTGCAGTGTAGCGAATAAAGTGATAGCCAGTAATGGCTCGGCACAGTGCAAACAGCCACTTATCGGGGTGATTCCGCATGACCCATAACATGAAGCGCCAGTATTCTCCGCGATTTCGGTCTACAAATCCCAACCAGAGTAAGGCTCCGATCAATGGGAATAAAAATTTGAGCCTGGTTTTGAGATTCAGTCGGCCGAAAGTCTGATTGCGAGTTCCTTTTAGAGAGCCAATCAGATCGTAGAGGCGAGCGAAAAAGTTGGCTGGAGAATAGAGTGTGGAAAGCACAGTCCGATAGCCGCGAATTAGAGTGAGCGGTGCCATATGAGTCACAAAGTTGGGCAGGTCAAGGTTGTCTCCCGTAAATTCCGTAAGCAGTCGCCCCTCAGTTTTGAGCCGCAGCCATAACTGAGTACTCGGCATTGCATTCAAAGTTCCGACCATAGCCATGGGAATCCTAGCTGAGCTAATGAACTGTATCTGGCGTTCGAAAATGTCCTCTTCATCGTTATCGAATCCAATGATGAAGCCAGCCATTACCTCAATACCATGCTGCTGAATAGCATGAACTTTACTAAGCATGTCACCATGCATATTCTGATACTTGTGGGTTTCACGGAGGCTTTCCAACGAGGGGCTCTCTATGCCGACGAACACTGAATGGAAGCCGGCCTTTCCCATCAATTCAAGGAGCTCGTGATCGTCGGCAAGATTCAAACTGGCCTCGGTGTAAAGCCAGAATGGGTACTCATGATTCTCCATCCACTTGATCAGTTCAGGAAGCATTAGCTTGACGTCACGCTTGTTGCCTATGAAATTGTCATCCACCAAGAACACTTCACCGCGGAATCCCAAATTGTATATACTCTGCAATTCTTCTAGTATCTGCTTGGGTTTTTTCGTGCGCGGCTTTTTGCCGTAAAGTGCCGTGATATCACAGAACTCACATGCAAAGGGGCAGCCGCGAGAGAATTGGACGCACATGTGTGTGTAAGCATCAATCTCCAGCAAGTCAAAACGTGGTACCGGTGTCTGGGTCACGTCCGGCTTTTCACCGCTAGCCGTATACACTCGCTGGGGGTTGCCAGCTACAAAGTCCTTTAGAAACAGCGGCAACGTAATCTCGGCTTCATCTTGCAGCAAGTAAGTTGCTGCTGCGAATTTTTCCGGGCTTGAGGTTGCGTCCGGTCCGCCAACTACGGTTGGAACACCAGCCTGCCCACACCGATTAATGGTTTCCATCATCGATCGGTGTTGAATTCCCATACCGCTGAGCAGCGCCAGATCAGCCCACTCGATATCTGTTTGAGAAAGCTCACCAATATTCAAATCTACCAGTCGCAGATTCCAATCCGGCGGACACAAGGCGGCTACAGTCAGTAACCCCAATGGTGGCATGACAGCACGTTTGCCAAGCAGCCTAACTGAATACTGCGCGCCCCAGTAGGTGAGCGGAATTTGTGGCCAAATTAACAACGCATTCATGGCTGAGGCTCCTGATGGTTAGGCTGCAATAATATCGGATGCCTTCCATTTCGTTTGGAATCAAATTTATATCAGCCATATAGTCGAATACCTAACGAGTATGCCCTGTATTTGTAAAGTCGAATCCAACTCTGAGCGAAAAGCTTATAGGGTAAACCATATCGCTTGATGCCACTTAGTATACGTTGATACTGCATACCGCCTGTAGCGACTGACTTCTGGACATCTGCCAGTGGGAAACCATGTTACGGGAAACGACAGCATTTGTGGTTTTCTCGCAGAATCGCAACATGTCTCAACAGCATCCCAGAGATCAATCACTCTGTCAGGATTGAAGTCTCATTTTTGCTCCTAAAGTTGCGCCGAGATTGTCGCCAGAATTTGATTGGGATGGCATAACATTTTGTCCGAATACCTGAGAAACTATATCAGGACCGGCAATTTGCTGCACTATCGAATCAGAACAAGCTAGCAGAACCGGATTATGCGTCAATATAGCGACGTGATAGCTGTCCAATGCCAGGTGCGTTTCTTCATTTTTACACAGCCCTTTGAGCTGCTGCTGAGACTGCTCATAATAAGGTTTCCTTGAAGCGGCAAAGTGACACGATGCAGGAGCAGTGTTGCGCATGGATTTCTCGAATCTGCTATGCTGCGTGTAAAGAACAGCATAAGCTTTCTCCCCAGTACGGCTGCCAACCAGCGAGCTCTATTGGTTCTTTAAAAAAAACAAAAGAGACGAAAATCTCGCCGGGGCCAGGCAAAAGCAGATAAGCAACATACTGGCTCCGGTTCTCTTTTGCTTGCTTTTACTTAACTGCTCTCGAGACGGTGTTCTAGCGTTTCAATGTCGGAGTGTGCTGCCTGCCGGTCTGCATCTCAGGCTACTCAGAAACACTTTGCAGTAGTTAAGTTCATGGTGGTTTCGGAACTTACCAAAGGTGTCGTGCGTCGGTGCGCAAGAACACATGGAGGAAATCAACTGTGAACAAACTTACTTTTGGCTATTTTTCCGCTGTCCTCATTCTAGGAATGTTATCTCCCAGTCTGGGACAAGCTCAATCGGTTGAGACATATACCCACACATACAATTATCCAGGGACGGTTAGTCACACCACTGTGTTGGACAGTTGGATGCAGCCTGTTGTTGTCAGATCGCGTGCAGTTACTGACGAGAATGGTAATACACAAGACTTCGTTGAACCAATAATTATGGAGCGTCATGAGAGGGTCTTGGTTCCTACCGGAGAAACGATCACTACTACCAATACGAAGCATGTGGACCGAGTGGGAGAGCCGGTGAACCGCAGAGTTGTGTCAGCCAGGAGAGTTACGCGAGCCTATCAGAACCCAAGGCGTACGTTTGTGGCACAAGGCTACCGACACCACAGAAGCACACGCACAACTGGATCGGAACGCAATCGCTATATCGTACGTCGCGAAGTAGTTGAGTCAACACCTTCGGTGCTCGAAAGTCGAGAGCGGGTAGTGCAACGCGCGGTAATTATCGAAAGAAGGGACCCCGCGCTCAATCTGTATTAAGTGATTAGCCGAAGTCCTTACTACATGGTCATCCCAAATCGCTTCTAAGCGTGAAATGGTAACAGTGGTCTAGTCTATGCAGACAGTTAGACAAAGGCGCAGCCAAGTTAAGCCGTCAATCCAGTCCTCGGGCAAGTCGAACGGCATACGTAGGTGCTGCTTTGCGTTGTGTATTTGTTCATTTATACTCCTTCTGTTTCTGGCCGGCAAACTCACACTGTTACATCTCCGGCAGATGATCGGGGTAGGGGAGGTAAAACTCTCAACCCTGAGTGAAACGAGTAGAGGTGTGAAGCTCTTCGACGGGCATGACAACTTTCTGTGCACTATACATGCCGATCGGGATCGCCAACCGGTCGCTCTGTCTAAAGTTTCAATCAATATGAGGAATGCGATTTTAGCTGCCGAAGATCGAAACTTCTACCGTCATTCCGGCTTGGATCTTACTGGAATCGCAAGGGCTCTCTGGAGAAACTATGCAGCCGGGCACATCGTAGAGGGTGGCTCGACGATAACACAGCAGCTGGTCCGTAGCCTCTATCTGGACAAGACCGATCAGTCCTTCAAGCGCAAACTGAAGGAAGCGTTTTTGGCATGGGATATAGACCACAGCTACTCGAAAGAAAAAATCCTCGAGACATATTTAAACGAAGTCTACTTCGGCAGCGGTGCATATGGTGTCGATCGAGCTGCTCAGCGTTACTTTAGTAAGCATGCTGATAGTCTGACAATATCGGAGAGCGCATTTCTTGCCGGACTTATTAAGTCTCCATCTGTTCTTGGTACGCCAGCAAATCGGAAGGCGGCCCTAGTGCGACAACGGTTAGTCATAGGAAAGATGGCAGATTTTGGATTTATAGCTAGAGACCTGTCACAGAAGGCTCAATCGTCAACCTTGGTTTTCAAATCAAACTGGCAGACAGTTCCCTATCCCTATTACATTCGTTATGCAATGCAGGTTTTACAACGTAGTCTAGGCAATGATCTATGGACACACGACTGGCGAATCTACACGCACCTGGATGTGCAGACACAGCAGATTGCCGAATCTACCTTGAACAAGGGCATTGAATCTGCACCGCGAGGTATAGATCAAGGTGCATTGGTGACTATGTCTGTTAGGGACGGTGCCGTTCTCGCAATGGTCGGAGGAGTAGGACCCTACGACAATAGTCCTTGGAATCGAGCGTTGTTCCCGCATACTGCTGGCTCCTCCTTTAAGCCATTTGTATATCTGGCGGGTCTGATAGACGGAGTAATTCAGCCAGATACGCTGATTTATGATGCTCCACTCGTCGACAAATCAGGTGATGCTCAGAAATATGATCCAAGAAATTTCGATGGGAGATTTCTTGGCTGGATAACAGCTCGTTCGGCACTGGCATGGTCGCGCAACGTATGTTCGGTGCGCGTCGCGCAGGAAGCTACCATAGATCGTGTAATTGAGGTGGCACACTTAGCTGGCATCAAGGCACAGCTGAACCCTAATCCTTCGCTGGCACTCGGCTCCTGCGCAGTATCTCCGCTCGACATGACCACCGCATATGCGACACTGGCGCGCGGCGGCGTCTATTTGGAACCGCAGCTCTTACGGCGCATTGAATGCGAAGATGACAGCGCGAAGAGGACATTTCAAGCGACACCGGACACTAGATTGCCGAACGAGGCGGTAGCTCAACTTGTCGACGTAATGCAAGATGTTGTACGTTGTGGTACAGGAACGGAAGCGCGTTTGCTTGCGCACTCTGTTGCCGGGAAAACTGGCACTGCGGATAATGGCAAAGACCTCTGGTTTGTCGGTTTTACGCCGGACACCGTTACTGCTGTTTGGGGTGGCAACGATCGGAATCGGTCTGTCAGAGGAATTCGTGTAACCGGTGGTGCCGTTATGGCCCGTATCTGGCATGACTACATGACGTCCTTTTACAGCATACGTAAGGTTCCAGTTCGGCTCGCATTTGCGTCACCAATTAGAAAGCTGGTAACGACTGTTCCTCAGTCCTCAGATGCTAGACTTCTTGCCGGTACTATCGCAAATGCGGATCCTAATGCGAAGATTACTGATGCACAGCTAAATGGCGCCAACCTTCGTGAGGAGTGCAATATGTTCTCCTCGACACCGGCCGAAGATTTTAATAACCTACAGATGCTTATAGCGCGTGGTATCGCCCGTGCTTCCGATCTCCAGAGAGGCCAAGCCAAACAGCGATGGCAAGAGCAATTGTTGACGCAATCTCAGGAAACCATGAAGAATGAGGATCAGAAGTCAACTACTGAGAGCTCGACATCGGTTGATCCGGATTACAATAGTTATGAAACTTCGAAAGCAGCTGCAGAATAGGGCTTAGGTTATCAGTTGTTGGTTTTGCTCAGGTGCAGAGGCGTATACGAGATTACTACAAACTAGAAAACCTTCTTGAAGAATCGTCCGGTCTCATGCAAACCCTTCTTTACGCCACCGGAAGCTGTGGATGCTCCCTTTCCCACACCGCTCTCAGTCGCATGCCAACCTTTCTTGACTCCACCAGACGTAGCGGAGAGTCCCTTCTTAACTCCACGATCAGCTTTCTTGATGCCATGCTTTACATAGCCCGCCTCCCCGACTGATCCAATACCAGCAACAATGAATGCTGCAGCAATCGAAATAATCATCTGTGTTCGCATATTTTCTACCCCTTCTGCTCGGCTATGATGATATTGGCTCGGATTCCTATTGTGACAGCTTCATCAAGCTTACTCTGCCCGACCAGCGCTGCTGCTAGCTTGTATAAAGCAAGACCTACTTCCTTGTGCTCAGCGCCAAGCAATCCTTCTAGCCCTTGAATCAGCTTTCTGTAGAAATCTTCGGCCTCAACAAACTGCTCTTGTATCAGCATTTCATCAGCCCGTTGCGATACACTCTTCAAGTTATCCAGAGTGTTTTGTGCCAGTGCGAGCACAAATGGATTGTCATCATGCGCCAGTGATCTCAGATCTTCCACAGCGGTATTCGCATTTTCAGCCATTCGATATCGCACTTCAGCGTTCTCATCACTGACAAGTAACTGCCTCGTGTCATTCGACATATTTGTGTTTTCTGTAACTGCAGCGCGGACTTCAAAAGATTCGTGGTTGGATAGTCGTGCTAGAGTACTGGCATCCGTATTGGCATTTTTAGCCACTCGCTCCGCTACACCAGGATGCTGGCTGTTGGCCAACTTGTCCAGCTCTGATGCAGATGTGTTTGGATGAGACGCTTGCCTGCGCTCCGCTTGACCAGGCTTTTCATCGCCAATATTTGAGTTTGTGTTCGTTGTCGACATCTTAAATACGTCCAGCTTAGTAGAATAAACCTGTGATTTCATTGTTACGCGGTCATCAGCGGTCAATTTACCGCATTTTGCTTTGAAGTTTCCTCGAAGTTGTTTCCAGTTACCACTAATAACATTCCACTTCATTTGTTTTGATCCTCATCTACTTATGCGTACGCTTCATGTTTGGATGTCAGCCAATGATTTTGAGCTGGACATTCATTCGGGCTAATTGTCGCTCGTCACTTGGTTAATGCTTGACCAGGTGTAGTCTGCCTGGATACATTCAAGTACTTCAAAATGTGGGCGCGCGATGCCTGTTTTCATTATCATCCACCTCCATTGTTTGATGACCGGAGTGACGGAGATTCTGGCAATTAGCTCCATTTATCGTGTGGTGTTATCCATAGCAATTGTGCGAACAAACCACAGATTGACCAAGTGGGCAGTTACATAGCCTGGGAACTAAATGCAATGGCATCGTGTCATACCCGTCGCATTATAGTTCAGTTGAACTGGAGGTTCTTATGGGAATACTTGCATTTATCCTTTTTCTTTGTGTTGCCGCAGCCTGCGCATACCTGGCCGAAAGACTGGTACCAAACGTAGTTCCAGGTGGTTTTTTTACTTCTGCAATAGTGGGCATTATTGGTGCCTGGATTGGTGGAGCATTGCTAGGACATATGGGTCCAGAGCTTGCGGGTGTGTCGCTGGTTCCCTGCATTGTGGGCTCAGCCGCGCTAGTGTTCCTAGTCTCACTTTGCTCACGTGGTTTCAGGCACAGAGTAGTGTAGATTGTTCAGAGCTTTGAGTCTATTCGAGTTTCTTTGAGATGCTTAAATTCAACTGCTGGAGTGCTTTTGCTTCTATATTGATCGGCCTCTGCTCGATTTTGGCGATTCCTACCGAGGTTTGCGCTGACGCAGAAGCCGATCAATATCAACAACGACTGGCACAGGGCGAAGTGTTGTTAAGTAATCAGGATATTGGATCCATGAAATATATAAGTGGAAGGATCTTAATCGCCGAACAGCCTGAGGCGGTCTGGCCTGTCTTGGTTAACCCCTTTCAGTTTAAGGGAGATATCTGTGATAGGATGCAAGGACTTGACGTACTTGTGGACCAACCAGATCATTCGCGCCTCAGGATGAGCATGTATTGTGGATGGTTTCCCCGAATCACATACATTGTTGAATCTAAGTACAGTTATCGTGAGCGAATTGAATTCAGACGAATTTCAGGAGCTATGAAGAACTTCACTGGCTACTGGGCACTCAGCCCGAGCGCCGATCGGAAGGGAACCATCGTCACGTTTGCATTGTTTGTAGAGCCAGATATACCAATTCCGCAGTGGCTAGTTCGCCAGGGCATAAGAATTGAGCTGCCTCGTACTCTGCAGAACCTTCGTAAGAGAGTAGTGACAAGTTGCAAGAGCGGACAAGCTCCGGAGGGACGCACTCTACTTGCAGCAAGGATGACCGTACCGCTGTTGAAGAAGTAGGCTGTAGCAGGACAAGTTGGAGCTTTGTTTGGCACTGACAGGTACGTAGGAAACAATCTGGACTGCGGTCAATAAATCTAATGAAAGAGCGGGGAACAAAGTAGTATCGGTCCAGTCATTTACACTCGAGTTTGCACTCCCCAAGTGTACGGAAGAAGAAACCCGCCCCGCCCCCGGGCGGGTTTCTTTTGGGGGCTGCATGAAAAGGATAAATGGATGGTCTTCCGATTTGCATTTAACTATTAGCTCAATACAGAGGGGAAAGCTCAGGAAGTGTTGTTCAGAAGATTGGCGAAGAATTCTTTGAATAGCCTGGAACTAATATTGCGGTATTAATGTCTACCCTCCCGAACTTTGCTATGTCGAGTTTGCTCATGAAACGGTGAAACCACGGTTTCCGAGGGCTCTAGGCTCAGCTAGACGAGCACCTGCCAGGAGCAGTGTACAGAGTGTCAGTCCTTTATAGATGCGGACTGATTGCGAACAAGGCGAGATAGGGCATTGAAACCACGAACTTAGTCCATCGAGATGTGCGAGACGAGTTGCCAAATACAAAGGTAGGCTGAAATGAATCACAAGACCCAGGTGTTGTTTGCCCTCTCTATTGCACTTGGGCTAGAGTTGGCTTATCACTGGACAGCTTTGGCTGACCATAATCAGCATGGTCATATGCAAGGCGCAATTCAGCCGCAGGGCACCGGTGCTCCAGGGGGAGGAAGGCCGCAGGTCGGCAATCCTGGTGCTGGCTTTCAGGGTGGTGGCAGACCTCAGGGGATCAATCCAGCTGCAGGTTTTCAAGGTGGTGGCTTGCCTTCAGGAGTGAATCCAGGCGCAGGCTTTCAGGGTGGTGGCAGACCTCAGGGTATCAATCCAGCTGCAGGCTTCCAGGGTGGTGGTTTGCCTTCAGGAGTGAATCCGGGCGCAGGCTTCCAGGGTGGTGGCAGACCGCAAGGTATCAATCCAGGAGCAGGCTTCCAGGGTGGTGGCAGACCGCAAGGTATCAATCCGGGAGCAGGCTTCCAGGGTGGTGGCAGACCGCAAGGTATCAATCCGGGCGCAGGCTTCCAGGGTGGTGGTAAAACTCAAGGTTTCAATCCAGGAGCAGGCTTCCAGGGTGGTGGCAAGACTCAAAGTTTCAATCCGGGCGCAGGCTTCCAGGGTAGTGGCAAGACTCAAAGTATCAATCCGAGCGCAGGCTTCCAGGGTGGTGGCAGAACTCAAGGGATGAATCCAGGAGCAGGCTTCCAGGGTGGTGGCAAACAACAAGGAATAAATCCAGGCGGTGGCTTTCAAGGTAACGGAAGAACACAAGGACTAAATCCAGCTGGCGGCCTTCATGGTGACGGGAAGTCACAGCGTCTTGATCCAAGCATCGGTATTCATACTGGTAAACAACAAGGCACCAGCATTGGTGGCGGCAGATCTCAGCAAGGAAAGCTAGATAACGTTTCGAGTGGTGGAAGATCTTCCGGACTCAATAGGAACGAGGGATCAGACCGGACAAATTCGAGCAGCGTCAAGCAGCAGGGCAATGCACCAGACACCATGAAAGCCGATCAAGGGGCCGTGAGTCGAGGCAATCCCAATAGCGGAGCTTTGCCCAAGGTTCCAGAGCGGTCACTGTTAACAGTCACGAAAGGTGCTGTTCAAAATTTAGATACACGTAGTGATGTCATTTTTGACAACGATCAATGGGACTGGACACCTGAAGCACCACGAACTCAGCTTGCAGACCGTACGAAAGCACCCCAGAAAAACGATGGAAGACCATCACTACCGACCGCACCGTCCGGTGAGACCAGGCGAGGACACATTAAAGATCGCGGGCTCGGTCATGGATACGATGATGGGCCAGGGCAGGGTCCCGGAAAAGGTTTGGGTCGCGGACATTGGGACGAGAAGCATCCATCTGGTCCATCGCATCCAACCGGACCATCGCATCCAACCGGGCCATCGCACCCAACAGGACCATCGCACCCAACTGGACCATCGAGTCCTACTGGTCCCTCTTGCGCGACTGGACCATCACACCCAACTGGACCATCGCACCCAACTGGACCATCGCACCCGACTGGACCATCGCACCCAACTGGACCATCGCACCCAACTGGACCATCGCACCCAACTGGACCATCGCACCCAACTGGACCATCACACCCAACTGGACCATCGAATCCGACTGGACCATCGCACGCGACGGGACCATCGAATCCTTCAGGACCATCACACGCGACTGGACCATCGAGCCCTACTGGTCCCTCCTGCGCGACTGGACCATCGCACCCAACTGGACCATCGCACCCAACTGGACCATCGCACCCAACTGGACCATCGCACCCAACTGGACCATCGCACCCAACTGGACCA
>JAGVKB010000147.1 GCA_020050835.1 Candidatus Obscuribacterales bacterium
GCTCGGTCGCGGCAGCGGTGCTGCCACCGCCAGCCAGACAACTGACTGACAGCGGCGCCGCGTTGCGACGAATGCCGGCGGCGCGCATGAAGTACAGCGAGATCGACAGCAAACCGATGAGCACGACGAAGAGCATGGCTCCTCCTTTGCGATTAGGCCCGATCATTAACCTGAGCCGGTCTCAGCCGCCCAGGTTGAACGTTGAGCGAGCGTTTGCTCGCTCAACTCGAAAGCACTACAGTTTTTCCGATAGCACAGCACCACCAGTGGTGCATTGTCAGCACGACCAACCGAAGCCCCAGCTCCTGAACATAATCAGATCCAAGAGCAGCGGCATTCGTCTCCGCAGATGTGCGGTTGCTCAGCGGAACACCGATCTTCCTTCTCACGAAGGACGCCGACTTGCTGTTGGGTGTCTCGATCCGCAGGCTTCAAAACTCGAAGCAAGAGGTCGTTGAGAACGGCAGTCTGCTGCAGGCCGAGCTTCAGCTCAAGCCTCTCGGGCCCGTCGTCCTGCTCTTCATCCTTACGGAATCGACAGACATAGCAGCGCTCAGTCCAGAGCATGAACTTTCGCTCTTCAGGATTCCACAAGAAGGTTTGGCTGACACGCTCATGCCCGCACAGATAGCACGAACGAAGTGTCCGCCCAAGGTAGCAGGTGCGCAGGCGCTCGATCGCGTAATCCCACAACAAAACCTTCTCCAGCTGGAACTGGCGCTGGCCGATCGATTCCAGCAGTTGGTTTAACCTCATCTACTCCTCCCTGATTGCTCGAAAAATCGGCGGTTGCCGAGTTGGTGAAGGGCGAGCCCCGAAGGCGAACATGCAGTCCCAGCTGCATTTTTGGCATCACCTCCGAGCGATCGCCCGTTGTAACGTGGATAGCCTGGAGTCTTGGCTGCCAGCCGGAAGTCGCTTGGGCTACTTACCCTTACTTAGCGCTCGCGGGCATCCCGCGCTGCCTCCATCGCGCCGACACTCCATGCCCACACCAGAAAGCCGGTGGCGACGAACTGCCCCGCCAGCAATGTCATTCCGACGACCACCATCACCACACCGGCGAGCATCGGCAGCAAGCACTGCTTGGCGGTCAGAAGCTCGAGCTCGAGATTGCCGTAGTAGGCCATCACACCGACGGACAGCGAGAGAAGCAGATAGCTGAAAAGGATCATTGGACGACTCCTCATTGGTTCCGAGGCACCAGCGGAGCGCTGCCGATCTTCCTGCGCAGCTACACCTGCGCTCGATCAAAAGGTGGCAATTACCTGGAATACGGGCAGTGAATCTTGCGTTTGCTCCTGATGCGCTTGGAAGGAAAAGGTGATTGCCTGCACGGTACGCGACCGACGCAGCAACTGACAACCGAGTCAGACTCCCTGGCTCTAGAAGCAAATTAGCCTCCGGTCAGATGCTGCCTTTCGCTTTCCTCGAAGAGTTTACGGCTGAGCGACCAGGCAATTTTGGGGGTATATTTCAGATGGATCCAGGGGCTCCATGATGCCAGTTACTTTGCGATTTCTACGTACCGTAATTCAGCACCGCAAATTCCGCTAGCTAGCCATTCGTAAATCACGACGCTGGCAACGGCTTACCGCAAGCTGAGTGACAGCAAGACTGAGAAGGTCGACAGCCTTTTCGAAATACACCTGCCATTCCAAACATGGCTGCTGCCATGCCAACGGCAGCCAGGCTATATCAACAACCGCTCATCAAGGCACCGCATCCAAAAGCACTCAAACCCAGACCACAAGCCAGTACTTAAGCATCTCTACCAGCAGCTACTCTTCAGCATTGATGAACAATCGCCGAAAGGCTTACTTCACAATGCTTCAGGGGATCGCCAAGAGGTCGACTCAACGATTTCCTAATAAAGTCTTGTTAAAAGCGGCTTGTGATGCAGGATTCGTCAACCGTAAGTTCGAATCACATCTTGTTTTATACACGCACAGCGGAGCAGAGGCTCAGCACAAGCAATTCAGTTAGGAGAGCGCATGATTAGAGCAATTGTCTATAGCCTGGAGGGCTATGAGCTTTCTACCGCCATCGATGAAAGCCCCAGCTTGATTAGCAAGCTCGAAAAGGATCAGGCCGTTGAGACCTGGCAAGCTGGGCTGGTTCGCAGCGAGCTTTCGATTCGGATCAAAACGATTCAAGCCGTCAGCCGGCTCCTGAAGCGCGCCGCCGCCGGTTCGGTGCTGGAGATCACCTATCAGCTCGTCGGCACGGAAAACGAGCTGACCGAGACAAAGCTGCTGGAGGTCTTCGGACGCAGCTTAGGTCCGGTGCTATTGCCTTACGGCAAGCCGCCGGTTTCCGATCAAAAACTGGTCAAACGCCTGGGCGCCAAACTCGGAAGCTATATTCGAGTCACCTATCGACTGATGGATACGCATCCGGCCGAGCCCCACCCCGAAACTCCGTTTCGCCAGGCGTATGCCGCTCCGCGGGAATTGATCCTGGTCGGGGTGTAACACCTGCTGGTAGAACTTGGCACCGTCCATGATGCACCCGTTCGTAACAAAGCGATGAAATCGCGCGAACTTCGCTAGCCATCCTCTACCAGCCTGGAAAAACTCTCACCAGGCAAGCCTTTTCGGCAGTTGACCGGGCGAAGCAGCGGTAATGAACGACATAACTGCTGCTTCGCCGAACCGGTCGATCTCCCCGCTCGCCAGCGTCGCCATCAAGGTTCTACGGACCTTTTCAGGCGCTTTTATCATGAGCTTAAAAGGCTCTTTACTACCTTAACAAAATAGAAAGCGCTTGCCTTAACAGGGCCGTCTCTCTTAGGTTTTCAACAGTATCCACTTCAACCCTTTCTTTGAATCACTGCGGGCCCGAAAAGCAACATCACGAACCGACAATCACTTCCCAGCCGGGCTTTTCGTCTTGGCTGATTTGACATTGCTTTCCGACCCGCAGCCATTCATCTCCAACTCAGCCAATTGCCACAGATTGGGAGGATGGAACACATGCAGCTGTTCTACCCGGTAACTCTGGAAGAAGGCGTGCACATCCTGCGCGTCAAACTACGCCCCGATGTAATCAGGCGCGACCAGAACGGCAACATCTCCTGCTACGTCAGTCGCGAAGCTGCCCAACGCAAGGCTGTCGAACGCTCCTTGTCCGGCAAGTCCAAGCAGCAAGAGATGTTTCTCGTCACGATCGAGGTGACCGTTCCAGGCATTGTCGCCGACCTCAAACACGAGCGCCCTGTCGATCGGGTTCCGCTTGCCAGCTACAAGGGCGAGAGCCGAGAGACGGTTCTTCTCAGCAAAGTAGCTCAGGACATGCTTTCGAAAGGGTGCCAATTCTCCCTCGAAATCGTGCCGAGCACCGAAGATCTCTACACTCCAACCTACCTCCACTCTGCCGGCAAGCACAGTGACAGGATAGGACCCTGGAAGTAGCTCCGCAGCTTTCACTGGCGGACCACTGGCGCCTGGCGCCGTTAATGGCGAACTAGCGAATTGCTTTCGCAACTCCACCTACCGCAAGCGTGCGATTGACCGTCGGAAAGTATCGCCCATCCGACCGGCCAGTCTTACATGCATCGACTTGCGAAACTCGAAATTACGGAGGTCTTTTCACATGCGTTCTCTAAACAAGAATTCTGTCGAGCTGTCAATCGCTCGTGTCTTCGCGGCACTGGCTGTCGGCATCCTCGTGGCCACTTTCACCGGACCGGTCTCGCAGCACTTCGGCTATCAGCTCGATCCCCGGGTCGACTACCTGCTCGGCATCGTGATGGCCGCGGTCACCTGGCTTTCCCTGCGAAAGGTGATTCAAGTCGCGCTTCAGACCGAAGACACGATGAAGATCCCGACCGCCAGACCGGCACCGGCATATCTGCACGGCGGTCAACGCAAGTCGGCGGTCGGACCGGTCGACGACGGCGGCAGCACCAGCACCGCCTGCCCCACCAAGCGCTGCCCCGAGCCCGAAGAGCGCTGCTCCAGCTGCTCCGCCGAGCTCAAGCAGGAGCCGCAGCCGGACGGATCCGTCAAGGTGACGGTGATCGTCAAGGGCCTCTCCAAGAAGGAGTGGAACAACCTGCGCGCCCGACTGGAAGATGCGAAGAGCGTTCCTGCCACCAAGTGGGAGCATCCCAAGAACGACAGCGGCGTCCGCAGCATGGTCGGCATCGTCTACTCCGGCAACGGGCAGAAGCAGGCTCTGCGGAAGCTCCAAGAGCTGACCGGCAAGCAGGTCTAACCAACCGACAACCGCACCAGCGCGGTACTCAGGCAGCTTAGTAGAAGAAGGTCACGGCAGAAAACACATGCCGTGACCTTCTTTGTTTGTCAATTTATACGATAGCATATCGTATTTTAACAGCTAGAAGTAAATTGAAAGAGATCAGAGCGACCGGCACCAAAAGTGGTGCCGGTCGCTCCGTTTGATAGAGAAGCGCAATATCCGAGCGGCTCGGACATTGCGCAGAGATGACTTAGCTTACAGCCGGTGGCGTCTCCGGACCGAAGCGATCCCGGCCGGGTTCATAGTCGGCGGCGGGAATGACGCGCCAGCTGGTATCACCCTTGAGCTCGAGCACCGTCGGATGGTACTTCACCAGGGTCGGACGATGACCGACGCTGATGACAGTGGTGCCGGTGGTCAGCAAAAGCTTGTACAGCTTCTCTTCGTTGACGACATCGAGCGCGCTGGTAGCCTCGTCGAGAATCGCGTAGCGCGGGCTAGCCAGAAGCAGGCGAGCGAAAGCCAGGCGCTGCTGCTCGCCGAGCGACAGCATGTCGGCGAAGTTGAGCTCGTTGTCGAAACCGCCCACCCGTTCGGGCAATCCGGACAGATTGACCGCCGCCAGCACCGCACGCAGATCGGCTTCAGTCAGGTCGCTGCGATTATGCGGGTAGAGCAGCTGGCTTCTCAACGAGCCGAGAATCATGTACGGGCGCTGAGGCAAGAACATGATCTCCGACAGCTTCGGCCTTAGCACGCTGCCCTCACCGTTGTCCCACAAGCCTGCCATGCCGCGCAGCAAGGAGCTCTTGCCACTGCCTGACGGGCCGGCAATCAGCAGCCCAGAACCCGGTGCAACCTTAACCGAAAGATCCTTCACGAGCACGCGCTCGCCGTTGGGAGTGATCAGCGTCAGCCGGTCAAGCGCGATCTGTTCGCCCTCGATGGTCTTAATCACCTTTGCGCCCGGCACCTTCGAGCGATCGGGCTGGTCGAGCGCTTCGGTGAAACCGGAGAGGCGATTGACCACCGCAGCGAAGTTGCTCAAATCATTGAAGCTGGTTACCACCAGCGACAACGCCGTCAGGATCTGCCCGAAAGCCATGTCCGCTTGCGTGAATACACCGAACTCGACCGTGCCCGCGAAATATAGCGGCGCAATGATCAGCGCGGGAATCAGCACGATGGCGTAGTTGTAACCGGTCGTCACGAACCCGAGATTGCGGGTCCAGCCGATCAACAGGTTGAAGTTCCAGATGGCATCGCTGAAACGACGCTTGACCTGCTCCTTCTCCTGCTCTTCACCCTGATAGAAAGCGATTGACTCCGTGTTGTTTCTCACATGAATGAGACCGTAACGGAAATCCGCTTCTTTCTTGAGTTGGTTGAAGTTGAGCCCGACCAGACGGCGACCGAGCAAGAATGTGACGATTGTGCCGCACAACGCGTAAGAAACCACAATCAACACCAGCAACGTGGAGATCTTCCACAAGATGGTAATGAAAGAACAAAACGTGATTACCGAGCCGATGAACACCAGCAGAAACGACAGCGCCATCTTGCAGAAAGCGTTGACGTCTTGAGCGATTCGCTCGTCCGGGTTATCGATCCGGCTATCGTTGTTGATCCGGTAGTACGACCGGTTTTTGAAGTACTTGTCCAGGATGTGGTTGGTGAGCCACTGACGCCACTTCATACCGAGCCGGTCGTGAACGTAGCTGTACAAGACCACCATCGGCGTGCCGACCGCAAAGACGCTGAAGTAAATCCACAGCATCCGGTAGAACACCGGCTGATCCTTCTCCTGAAGAGCGGTCATGAACGACCCAGCAACATAGTTGATCACCACGTTGAGGCCGTTGACACCGATCAAAAGGAGCAAAAGAATGCCGAGATGTCCCAGGGCAGACTTCCTCTCCTTAGAAAACCAGTATGGTTTGGCGAGCGAAAGAAAGCTCTGCCATAACTTGCGATTAAACTGGTGCATCCAAAATTCCTTTCCTCTGCGCGCAAGCAATCCTGTCTTGCACACGCAAATCCTTAGAGACGTGCGCGCTAGGCAGCGCCGAATAGTCTCCACATGACCGCTACGGAAACAAGGCACAAGCGCTTCTTAGCAGCCAGCCGCCCGACCGACTTACCGGCAGATCTTTCAGGCCGCCCAGCGGCATCGCCGGCAGGTTAAAGCCGGTAGCGAACCTGTCGGCTCTCCACCAGCACTCAGGCGATCTGAGTTGATTCAGTAAGGCAGCTGTTTGTTATTGCTAGAAACTTGTTGAAGGGATGAACGGGAACAGCGACACCTTAACTCATGACTTCATTCTTGTTAAAGGAAGAGATCGGGGCTTTTCAAGCGGTCCGGCGTCCAACCAGCCGTTGGCAAATTCAAGCGCAGCGCGCCGAGCGGGTTTCCAAGCGCACGAACCGACTCAACTTCAAATTGACAACCGGGCCGGGAGCAGAACCTCAAGAAGATTGGCGCAGTTCGCGCGGGCATTGGTGAGGTTAGGGATAACCGCCCGGCGCACAACACCACAGGCAGTATCACCTTCGGAGCGCCCGGCTTTCGCCTTCGCCTTAAATCAGTTTGCTCGCACCTGCGGTGGAGCTGCGCTACGCATGCGCTGGTGTGGCTTAAGAGCGATCACCCCGCCCATAGTAAATGACGTTAACAACCGCAGCCCAGGGCCTTGCGACACCCCCAATCAGAGATCCAGCATGCGCACCACCACATATACCACCTTCTGGCGCACTGGTAGGGGCTTTTCATCGGATCAGTCCATGTTATACTGTCGTTGGTAGGATAGAGTCTCATCAGTAGCAGGTCAGCCTCCAAACTGAATCATGAAGGGACTCCAAAAACAGCACAGAGCTGTTACCAGCAGTTGACCCAACGCGCAACTCTCCTTCCAAACACTGAATCCGAAAGCGGGTCTACTCAAAAAGCCGCGCCGACGAAGCGTTTTAACGCACTTACAGATGCAATCGCCCGGCATGTCGGTTGTGAAAATGCCTCGTTTCACACACCCGGTCACAAAGGCAGGACGCCCGCCCGGAGCGCTTCGCTATTAGACGAATACCCGTGGCAAACCGACCTGACCGAGTTGCCAGGCTTGGACGATCTCTCTAGACCGGAGGGGGTACTAGCAGATCTTGAAGCGCGAGCAGCAAGAATTTGGGGCGCGTCCGAAAGCATTCTTTCGGTAAATGGAGCCTCAGCCGCCCTGGCTGCCAGCATCCTTGCTTTATCCGCCCGCGGCTCCACCGTCTTGGTTCCGCGCAATGCCCATCGCTCGATCGTTCATGGACTGGTCTTGAGCGGTCTCTTCCCGATCTGGTATGAACCGGTTTGGGATGATGACTGGGGGCTGTGGAGCTCGGTTTCCGCCGTCTCCGTTGAACGCTTGTTGGAGCGTTCGGGCACTGAGCTGGCAGGGCTGATCGTCGTCTCACCGACCTACGCCGGTGCGTTATCCGACCTGCCGGCGATCGCGCAGGTGTGCCGAAACGCTGGCGTGACACTGATCGCTGATGAAGCGCACGGGGCACATTTTTTGCCTGAAAGCGCGATGCCAACTTCGGCGGTCGGCCATGCCGACATCGTGGTGCACTCCCTTCACAAAACGCTGCCCGCTCTTACACAAACCGGGTTGTTGCACGTCAGCCGGGATTCAAAAATCAGCGGCGATGAGCTTCGTCAAGCATTGCGACTTTTACAGAGCTCCAGCCCAAGCTACTTGTTAATGGCGTCGGTCGAACAGGCGCTGAGACAGGTTGAGCCGCCATATAAAGCGGACACGCTAGCGGATTTGCATCGCTTGAGCTTTGAGATTAGCGATTTTGCTAAAGCCAATCCGGACTTTACTCTATACCAGCCGGCCGGCGGAGTCTGTCCCGCCCACATCCTCTTAGGTTGCACCGAGCGTCAACCAGACCAGCTCTACAACTTCCTTTGCGAGCGCGGAATTTTCCCTGAAACGATGCTTGGACAGGGCGTTTTATTCATGCTGGGAGTCGGTTCGCGCTCTTGCGACGTTCATCTTTTGACTCAGACTCTTTCGGACTTCATCCAACAGATCTCCAAGGAGCCGGCCGGTCAAAGTGCATTTGCCGGTCCGCAGGCACCGGCACGACGTCCGGCCGAGCCGATTCAAATTCTTTCTCCCCGTCAGGCGTTCTTACTGCCATCGGAGGTGGTACCAGTAAACAATTCGGTCGGTCGCATTTCAGCCGCGACCATCGCGCCCTGTCCGCCCGGCACACCGCTAATCGTTGCGGGACAGCGTGTGCCCGAGGAGATTCTGGAGTGTGCGAGCCTTCAGACTCTGAGAGTCGTAGTTACGTAGGGCGCGATTTGATCGCGCCTATTCAGGAGAACACGAATGGAATTCATCCCACCAGCAGATGACCTGTCCTCCTTCCTCTCGATCCTGCCAGACAAGCTTCGAGCAGCACTCGAGAAGGATACCAACGGGCTTGTAGAAATAGTACTCGACCTCGGCCGCAGACCGGAAGCACGCTATCACGACCGCCATACTCTGCCGCTGGCCGATCAGCATGTAACCGAGCAAGATCTCAACAACACGATTGCCCGTATCGGTGAATTTTCCGGAGACAATCGCGCCGGCATCGAGCGCACCCTGCACCGGATCTCCTGTATCCGCAATCGCGCCGGTAAGGTAATCGGATTGACTTGCCGTGTGGGCAGAGCAGTGACCGGCACCATCAATATCATTAGAGACCTGGTGGAATCCGGCAAGTCAATCCTCTTTCTGGGGCCACCCGGAGTCGGAAAGACTACCAAGTTGCGCGAAATGGCCAGAGTGCTGGCCGACGAGTTGGGCAAGCGCGTGATCGTCATTGACACCTCCAACGAGATCGCCGGCGACGGCGATGTTCCCCATCCAGCGATCGGAAGAGCACGCCGGATGCAGGTTTCGCATCCGAATCAACAGCATGCGGTGATGATCGAGGCGGTGGAGAACCATACGCCCGAAGCAATTATCATCGATGAGATTGGTACAGAAGAGGAAGCCGCCGCTGCCCGCACGATCGCCGAGCGCGGCGTGACGCTGATTGGAACAGCGCACGGCAACGCGCTGGAAAATCTCCTGAAAAATCCTACCCTGGTCGATCTCGTCGGCGGCATTCAAACCGTAACGCTCGGCGATGACGAAGCCAGAAGACGCGGCACTCAAAAGACCGTGCTGGAACGGGCATCGCAACCAACTTTTGAAATCTGCGTCGAAATTCTCGACCGGCAAACGCTGGCAGTTCACCGCGAAGTCGGCGATGCAGTCGATCAACTTCTCCGCGGCTGGAAGATTCATCCGGAGATTCGGCGCCGCGACGAATCGACCGGTCAAGTCTCCGTACTGCAAACGGATCAATCCCCGGTAGCAGCAAGCGCCGACGGCTTAAGTCCGTTTGCCACGGATTGGGCAAATCAACAAGATACCTTTCTCAAGATTTACCCTTATGCCGTCAGCAAAGGGCAGTTGGAACGCGTTGTAAAGACCCTCCAGCTGCCGGTTTCGGTGGTAAAGACCATCGATGATGCGGACGCCATTTTGGCTTTGCGCAGTTATGCACGTTCCGGAGCAAAGATCTACTCGCTGGCTGAAGCCAGGCAGATTCCGGTTTACGTGGTGAAGAGCAACAACGTTCCGCAAATTCAAAAGGCGCTGCGCGAGGCTCTGCATCTCGACAATGAATCGATCGGCTCGGTTGAATGGGAAAGCGACATCTCAGATGAGACCGAAGTAGCGCTTGAAGAAGCGCGGCAAGCGATTGTGAAAGTGACGGATCGCCTAGAGCCGCTTGAGCTCACACCCCGCCGCGCCTATATCCGGCGGCTGCAGCACCAGCTGGTCGAACGCTTCAACCTGACAAGCAGAAGCGTCGGTGACGAACCATCGCGCCGCCTGCGCATCTTGCCGCCAACATCGGCCCAGCAGAACCTCGGTTATATCTAATCCGACGCCAGGCACGCGAGCGGTTAACGCCAGTCCTTCCCATCTCTGGCGTGAGGAGTCAGTCCCGACTTAGAGTTAATCTCTTGGTCCGGTCTTGCCAACTCGCCACAGCTCGACGCCCCAGCTTGACCGAGACGGCCTGTCGCCCGGCAGACTCCAATGCCAAATAATTAGCTATGCCCGGCTTGCGCAAGCGCTTGAAAACAACCCTACTTGCGCGAGCCTACCCTCATTTGTCTTTTGGACTTCCAAGCAGAGCTTGAGCCGAGACTCTGCGCTAGCGCCGTCCATGTTCATGGTGCCGCAGGTCTAAATTCCGATCATCTATGCTTAGGATCTACTTACAATCCCCCATTAACCTTGAAACGACTCTGCCCGGATTCATAGGCTGAGTTGACTTTTCTCTCTCCACAACCAAACCGACCCGCCGCCCCGAATCAATTACTACTCACAAAGCCAGTATGCTCCTCAAACGCTCGTCACCAGCGCGGTTCGGTGAAAGTTCGACGCACCATTTACAAGAGAAAAGCAGCTTGAATCGCCGGTGCCACCACTGACAGTACCTGTCTCTGGAAATAGTATCGGCCGCTCAATGAACGCGACTGCTCGTCCAAGCCTGATGGCTTGGTCGAGTTAGCACACATCTCAGTAAGGAGAATCGACTATATGGGCAAGACCGTCGCCGACCTCGTCAACGGGCTGACCGGCGAAAGCTGGCAACGGTACATGTACCAGTTCGACGACACGCCCGGAACGGTGTACTTGCCCAAGTTCAAGCTCGAATACGAAACCGAGCTGAACGACGCGCTCAAAGCGCTCGGCATGGAGGTCGCTTTCGACGAGCAGCGAGCCGACTTCTCCAATTTGGTGCCGCCGCCCGATCGGGTGCTGATCAACCAGGTGAAACACAAGACCTTCATCGAGGTCAACGAGGAATTCACCGAGGCCGCCGCGGTAACGTCGGTCGGGATGGTGTTCGCCACCTCCATCCGCATGCCGAAGCTGCCGTTCGTGCTCGATCTCAACCGCCCGTTCCTGACCGCCATCCGCGACAACTGGACCGGCGCGGTGCTCTTCCTGGGAGCGATAGTCGAGCCCAAGTAAGACCGCGGTAGCCACCCACCGGTTAGGCTACTGCGGCCGGGAGCGGAGCGGGAATCCGAGGCGACTCGGAGCTCCCGCCCGCTCCTTGCCTAAAACCGGCTATGCAAAGGATAAGTTCAACATGAGTTTCGACTACAGCAAGATCGACGCGATCCTCTCGGCCGAGCTGCAGAACCAGCGCGATCCCAATCGCAAGGAGATCGACCTCTTCATCTCCACATTTGCAGTACCGGACAGCCGTCAATCCGCCTTTCTCAAGCAATTGGGTGGGGTAAACACCCCGGAGAGAAAGACGACGACGTTCACGGCCTGCATCTCCCACAACGACATCATGGCTCTCAGCAACGAGCCCTGGGTGAAGTCGCTGCGCGGCAGCATCCAGATGTTTCCCTGCCGCACGCCCTAGGCGCTGAGGCAACTTGAGTGACTGAAGAGGAGCGGCATTGACGCCCCTCTTCAGTCCGAACTTTTTTCCACAACGCCTACTACCTCACGTCGCACTTTCGTCAAAAAAATTTGACGAAAGGCTTTGACCGCTGGCTAGCGCCCCCTGAAAAAAGGTGCTGGAGAGTTGCTTCCATTGTTTCTGAAGCAACTCCCCAGCACGCCGATTTCGACGTCGTGCGAGTGTTTCGCTTGGCAGCAGACCGGATCATCAACAACGGCTGAGCAAGAGCGCTCAGCCGTTGTTGAGTTAGCCGCCGCCTCAGTCGAGCTCCAGAATCTTCTTGACTCTGTACGGCACGTATCCGTGAATTCGTGCCGGCGAGATGGTTGGAAGCTGGTCGAGAGCGACTCTTGAGGCTCGAGCGATCTCGATCGCTCGAGCGCGCAGCGCACTTCGGTCGTCTCGGCCGAACATGTTGTTAGCCTCGTATTGCTCGATGAACGCCTCCAGCTCTTTGACCGTCCCTGCGATGGTATGCCCCATTCGCTTGGCGACAAGGACGGTCAAGCCGCAGATCGCGTGCCGTTCATCGGGCGTGAGATCGGGTCTCATCCTCGGCCCGATGTAGAACATGTTCAGCGCGATGTACTTGAAGAGATCGGCGGCAGCCTGGTTGCCAGCTCCCGCCACCTTGTACTTCGCGTGCAGTCCATTGGTCCGCTCGAGCTGCTGCAGCACCAGCGGATCGTTGATCGGATGCTGGCACATCGTGTTGAGGAACTCAAAGGTGTCCATCATGCGGTTAATCGATTTGTCCCTCATCTTTCCGCTCTTGAGCAGACCCCTGATCAGATCAGGAAAGCAGAAGGTTCGATAACCGGCAGCGGCAGACAGCTCCATCAATGTCAGCTCGCCGGCCAGACGGTACACAAGCTCGCCCAGCCCGTGTTTGCCGTAGGCATGCAAAGCCGATTGTCCGAGTTTCGGAATCAGCGCCAACCGCGCGTAGACACCGTCAAACGTGCGGACATAGACCAATCGTGCGATCGAATCGAGCATCTTGCTCTCTGCTCCCATCCTGGCGAGCAACTTTCCGATCACAGCTTGATAGCGACTCCATGCCGCCTCCATCTCCTTGGGGTCAAGATCATGGGGCAGCCGGGAATTCAGCAAGAGGTTTTCTTCGTCGGAAAGACCTGGCTCGTTGTTGACTGTCACAACAGCAGGCAGGCTCTCTTTGCGATCCTTTTCGTCCGGTGGTACCGGTAAATCCTTGGAATTCACTGCTGTGTTACCTCTCTCATGCTTGCGGGCAATAAGTTGGCAGCTTCGCCTCGGTGGGATTCAACGGCGCGGCATCGACACCAAACTCGCCAAAGAAGGCTGTGCTTGGTGTAAATGAGGCGCTGGCTTCTCGCACTGCTAACGAAGAGCGACTCGGCGCTCACAAACAGGTCTGTTATAACTGCACCCAGTTACGGGTCGCCTCAAAGCCAAGAAAAGTCAAATGAGCTTGTTTCTAGTTGTGTTCGACTTTTCCCAGCCATGATCAGGTGTAATAGTCTCAGCTTAGTAACTCTAGGCTCCTGCTGGCAATATGCCGGAAGGTGATTACACGGCACGATCACGACTGTCTAGGCGAAATAGTTCTAAGATGACCGATTCTTGTTGTTTACAAATTGCAGATCAAGCCTTTCTTGGCAACAAGGCGAGAATTCAAGCGATCTCTGCCTGGCAGCGTCTGCCTATTCGACACACTTTTATTCAACTATTTCCACTAGTATGTAAATCGAAAACAAAAAATCTGGACGCTGTCCTAAAGCTCGTTGAATTTCGAAATTGGTGATGACCTCCCCTGCCAAGCAGCGATGCCTGGGTAGGTTTGAGTTGCGAAACAAAAAATCCC
>JAGVKB010000041.1 GCA_020050835.1 Candidatus Obscuribacterales bacterium
CCCTGCCGATTGCGCCGGCACCGACACTGTTGTCGCTGCCACCACCGGCGTCGCTCCCGCCACCACCACCACATTTCCTCCCGCTCCCGTATTCGCTCCGGCTGCCGCAATATTCCCGCTCAACATCACGTCTCCGTCCGCATACAGGCTTACCGCTCCTCCGTTGTTTGCGCCTGCCGCTCCCAGCCCGTTCGTCAAAATATTCTGCGCCTCTATCGACCCGCCGGTACCAGATACCCCACTGGCCAGCAATATGAATCCGCCGCTTCCTGCTCCAGCGTTCCTACTTGAGTTAATGTCATTGACTCCACTGGAGATGTTTTTGCCAGCAAACACTCTTATCGCTCCTCCATTGGAGAGTAGTTTACCGGTCTGAACCGAAGCATCTGAAAGGGTGTTACTTGCCGCCAGCGTGTTGGCGGAGATAGCACCGGTGGCCACCGTCACACTCAAAGAGCCCGTGGGCTGAGCAGTCGTTGCACTAATTGCCCCACCGGCTGCCGTTGCTCCACCGGTATCAATCGCGGGCAGAGCGATCGAGTTGCTGGCGCCAAGACCGTTCCGACCAGCGATAACGACAACAGAGCCGTTGTTGCCAGAGCCATCACCGCCCGATTTAACTCCTTCGACAGATTGCAGGTTTATCGTTCCGCCTGAGGTTCCAGCCGTATTTGCATAGGCGACAAGAGTAATATTGCCGCCATTTACATTTTGAGTTCCCACATCGGTACCGCCGCGAGAATCGAGTTTATTGAGATTGAGACTTATGCTTCCACCCAACTCCGAAGCATTTGTGCCGTTAAATGTCAGCGTCGGACCGACAGTGCTCCAGTTAGTACCGGCTGCAAGCAAGATAGTGCCACCGTTTCCACTGCCAGAACTGGTGTCTATGTCATAGCCGGAAGCATCTGCATCTATGTCCGCACCCGCAACTATGCTCAACGGATTACCGAGCGTCTGAATGGTTCCCGTGATTGTATAGGTGCCTGTGTTCGTGAATAATGGGTCACCAGTGGCCAGGATGTCTCCCAGGAAAACTCTCTCGGAATCAGCATTCATTTGAATGGCGTTGCCGACAATGTTGACCCGGCCTGTGACCTTTCCTACATCGACTGCAACGCTGCCATGTCCTCCAAATAGATTCAGCTCCCTTGAGATAAGGTCACCTCCATTCAAAGTGAGGTTGGCTTTCCCCATAAAACTGGGGTCACGAACATTGATAAATCCATCGGAAGCTTGCAACCTTCACGACAGGTTGCTGATCCAGATATCAGAGAGTTGCCTAGTCGCCACATTGATGTTGCCGTTCTGAGAAGCGATTACTCCACTGTTAACCAGGTTGGCAGAGATTAGATTCACATCCCCCATCGCCTGCATGACCGGTGCTGGCGCGGAAGGAGAAAGGGCATTCATTATAAAGCCGCCCGCGCTAGCAGTTAGATTTCCCGCGCTGCTGATTGTTCCCGCATTGAAAATGTTGTTGATTGCATTGATGGTCAGGTTCAGATTGTTGACTGCGTTACCGGCACCACTGAATCCAATCGGCAGCACCGAAGTAAGAAGCGCTCCTTGCTGATTGCTAAAATTAGCAACTGAAATAACCGCATCTGTTACCGCGGAGTTACTCGACACAGCGAAAAAGCTACCTGCGTTAGTAAGATTTCCGGTCAGATTGAGCGCGGAAGCAGTTCCAAAATCCCTGACGGCCGTGACGCCAGACGGAATTACAAGACTACTGACGTACTGACTGAAGCGCGGTCCGAGATTGAAACTACCGCCAACAGCGTTACCAAACTCTCCAAGCAAGATCGATTGCTGCCCCGTAGATGCCACCTGATAGACAGCCAAACGCTCCGCAGGCGTCAGTAACGTACCGGGCAGGACGGTGCGAGTAACCGCTCCGACTTCGATATCAACAGGATGCGCACCGGTCAAATGATCGGCGGTAAGTCCTCGAATAGTGGATGTCAAATCGAGATCAATCGGGGCTGGAGTGGTCGGCGAAGCAGAGCTTCCCCCGTCCGCAGGCAAAGAATTTGCAACCGCTTGTTCGCTTACTTGAGCAATGACTGGCGAGAAAGTTGACGAAAAAATACAGATGGCGATGAAAAACCCAAGCCATCGCTTGAAGTCAAGGTGGGGTATCCATTCAAAATTCAAATCCGATGGAACCTCCGGTAAACCGTTCCCGATGTCAAAGGTCGAGAGTTTGGTGGTTTAATTTCGAACTGCTGCTGCCAGTTCACTTTGTTGCCGCACCAAATTGAATCGGCTGTTACGAGACTCAAGGTCTTACTAAACATCCTTTGAATGGGGTTGCAAAGAGGCGCCTCCATAATTAAATATTGCCCAGTTTCAAGCAGCGATAATCCCCCATTTGTGGGACGCAGACAACGCTGCTAATTCAGTCCTACCAGGGACTTTGACTTTTTAGGACTGTCGGCATTTCACCAGTAGGGCGTCAGTACTTTTGAAATGAATCAGACACACAAGAACGGCCCGCTCCAGCTCATCAGACCCAAAACCCTTACGATTACAGCCTTCAAGGGAATCGACCAGCAACAAATCAGTCGCAATCAGGTAAGGAGGAAGGTAGCCCATGCCCCCGGCCAACAACCCCTAAAACCCCGACAGCCATCAGACCGAAAGCGCTTTCCAGACAACAATTCACAGACCAGAAAGACAAGCACATCAGCCCATCATCAGCCCGAAAACCACAAAGGAACACAAAAGGATTGACGGACCTGAGCAGCCTCATTCTTGAGTGTCAGACACAACTATCAACCAGAAAGTTGCGTGAGGTCTATCGAATCAAATCAGTCAGCAATAGTCGTCATGGCTGCTTGCATACGAAACCAGGCAATTGTCCTTTCAAGTCCAGTTCGCAAGTCAATTGTCGGTGTCCACTTCAGCAGCTGCTTAGCCCTTGAGATATCCGGCAGCCTACGCTTGGGATCATCTGTCGGCAGCGGCTCAAAAACCACTTTGCTCTTTGAGCCAGTCAACTCCGTTACCAACTCAGCAAGCTCTATCACGGTAAACTCTTCCGGATTGCCAAGATTTACTGGTTCGTGAAATTCTACCGTCATCAGTCTCATAAACCCTTCGACCAAATCAGAGACATACTGGAAACTGCGTGTCTGCTTTCCGTCGCCGTAGGCGGTCAAATCTCTTCCAGCCAGCGCCTGGCAAATGAAATTTGAAACGACCCGCCCGTCATTTACGCGCAACCGCGGACCGTAGCAATTGAAAATCCGGCCGATTCTCGTGTCAAGACCGTGCTTATGGTGATACGCCATTGTGAGAGCTTCTGCAAAACGTTTCGACTCGTCGTAGACTCCACGCGGACCGATTGGATTGACACTTCCCCAGTAGCTCTCTGGCTGCGGATGAACCTCCGGGTCTCCATAGACTTCGGAGGTGCTAGCCAACAGAAACTTGCTCCCCTTCGCCTTTGCCAAACCTAGAGTGTTGTGTGTACCAAGCGAGTTGACCTTCATTGTCTGAATCGGAAGCTCGAGATAATCGATCGGGCTTGCCGGGCTAGCAAAGTGAAGTATCCAGTCGAGCGGTCCACTGACGTGAATGTGATTAGAGACGTTGTGATGAATGAATTCGAAGCGAGGATTTGAAATGTGCTGAGCAATATTTTCAAGCTCGCCGGTTATCAAGTTGTCCATCACCAGGACATAGTGGCCTTCGGACAAAAGCCGGTCAGCCAGATGGGACCCGATGAAGCCAGCTCCACCCGTTATCAGTACTCTCATCTTCCTATTCCCCGATAGACAAACCCTGCAGACCGTAAGGTCTGCTCTGACAAGAAGTTACGCCCATCAATCAATATTGGGCGTCGCATCGACTCCCCAAGAGAAAGCCAATCGGCATGGCGAAATTCATCCCATTCCGTTATCAGCACAAGCGCATCGCTGCCGCTGGCAAGCTCAGCAACATCCTGACAATAAACGACTTCAAGCTGCGGATTCATCCGGGCACAAACTTCCATGCTCACAGGGTCGAACACTTTTACCTCCGCCCCCATTTTTATTAACTGAGCCGCGATGGTCAAACTTGGCGCATCTCTCAAATCGTCCGTGTCCGGCTTGAACGACAATCCAAGCAGTCCAACCGTTCTACCTTTGATAATTTTGAGCTCTTCCTGCAACTTCGTAATTACAGTCATACGCTGCCGCTTGTTTACTGAAATAGTTGCTTCTAAAAGCGTAGTCAGGCAATTGTATTCTCGTGAGACCTCAATCAAAGCGTTGATGTCCTTGCCGAAGCAGCTGCCGCCCCAGCCGATACCAGCATTCAAGAACTTGGAGCCGATCCGAGAATCCAATCCAATCCCGCGCATCACTTGCGAAATATCAGCACCGACCTTCTCGCAAAGCCCGGACATCTCATTTGCAAAACTAATCTTCATCGCCAAAAACGCATTTGCCGAGTACTTAATCATTTCGGCCGATGGTATGTCCGAAACAACGAATGGAACGGCTTCAAACTGCGCCGGTCTCGGTGCAAATTTCGGAGCTTCGAAAGTTTGATCGAGGATCGGTTTATAAAGTTGACGCATCCGCTCGACTGATTCGTCATCTCCTGCACCAACCAGGATTCTGTCTGGATAAAGACTGTCGATAATCGCGCATCCTTCGCGTAAGAACTCCGGATTACTGACTACAGAAAACGACGGTGCATGAACTTTGGCGCTGCGCGCCGGCACCGCTTGCACTGCTTGCAATCCCTGGCTAACGAGCATATCCACCCAGTTTCCAGAGCCGACTGGAACAGTGGATTTATTGACAATTATGCGCCGCCTCGACTCATCGAGCGCGCCGCCAATCGCTTTGGCCGCCGACATGACTTGGGATAAATCGGGCTCGCCATCAGGCTTCGATGGAGTACCGACAGCGATAAACACAATGTCTGAGCGCTTCACCGCTGAAGCGAGGTCAGCGGTGAATTCAAGTGTTCCACTGGACGTGCCGTGCTTGACGAACTCCTCCAACCCTGGCTCGAAGAAGGGTATGTTGCCACTACGTAGAGTGGTCAATCGCCTTTCATCAACATCAACCGCTACTACTTTATTGCCGAAATAAGCCAGACACGCGCTTGTTACCAGGCCAACGTATCCGGCGCCAATTACACAAACATCCACGGCTTCCCGCTCCTCATCAGAGATCAGGTGTTTATGACCACAAAGTCACATCGAACAATCGGTTCAAATATAGCAGATGTCTGTGTTAGGCTCATTAGGTTTGGCTTCTGGTAAATCATCCATGCCTTCTTATCTCGATGAATTCATTCTTACGATAGCCCGGTTGCGGGCCCCAGACGGCTGCCCGTGGGACAGAGAACAGACGCACGCCACACTTGCGCGCTACCTTCTGGAGGAAGCGTATGAAGTGTTGGAAGCGATTCATCTCGACAGCCCGCCGAAACTGCAGGAAGAGCTCGGCGACCTGCTGCTTCAAATCGTTCTCAATTCACAAATTGCCAAAGAAAACGGGCATTTCGACATTGAAACGGTCGCACGGTCGATCAATGAAAAAATGATCAACCGCCATCCTCACGTTTTCGGCGACTCAAAGCTCAACACAGCAGACGAGGTGGTGACGCAATGGGACGAATTGAAAGAACGCGAGAAAAAGGCCAGCAATGAAATAGGCTCGGCCATTGACGGCGTCCCGCGCACTTTGCCGGCCTTGATGCAAGCCTTGAAAGTCTCCGAGCGAGCCGTATCGCAAGGATTCGAATGGAACAACATCGATGAAGTCTGGGAAAAGCTGGACAGCGAACTGGCCGAGCTGAAGGAAGCGATAGCTGCACCGGCCGGCGACAATCGCCGGCGCAACATCGATCTAGAGTTGGGCGACGTCCTATTTACGCTGGTAAACATCGCTCGCTGGCAAGACCTCAATCCAGAAGAATCGCTTTTGTTGGCAACTGAAAAGTTCAAAGAGAGATTCAAAATCATGGAGAAACTTTCTGCTCAGCCGCTTAAAGAGCTCTCGAAAGAGGAACTGGGCAATCTCTGGCTGAAGGCTAAAGCAGCGCTACTTAACGCCAATTGAGCTTAGTTGGGTAAGTCACCGGCAGGCGGGGTAACTGCAACCGGTGGTGTTACTGCATCCGGCGTGTTCACTGCGACCGGTGATGCGCTGGCGACCGATGAAACCCGAGCCGGATGCTTGGAGTCGACCTTTACGACCTTCAGCGGGATATTGTTATCTAGCCCTAGATTGATGAATTCCAGCTGCCCATCGACCTTGCCAAGCTCGGGCACGACCGAAGCCAGTCGCCCTAATCGCCTGGTCAGTGTCGAATCAGCCACGCCTATCATGAGCCTCAAATCTTCATCTTGAATCCAAATGTTGTGCGGCTGGCGCATATCCACAGAATCGACCTTTTTGCCTGTCTGCGCGGCCACATAAGCCACCCAGGAAGCCCATTGGGCCACCTCCGCCTTCGACATTTTCAAGCCGGACTGAGCATAAATCTTAAATTCAGGACGGACGACGTTGGGAAACTCTTTGATCGGAATAAACCTGCCGGTCTCCGATATCACCGCCTCCGGCTCGCCGTCGGGGCTGGTCGAGAAGGTAGCCCAGGGAAACTCTTCCAGTACTTGCACGACCAGATGCGGGCGGGGTAGCACGTATCGACGAACGAATGCATATTTGACCGCTTCCAAAGATCTGACTCGCGCTTCCAGCAATCCGGGATCCAACTTGTAAATCGGCTTGCCGACAAATCCCAGGAGCGCTCCCCGCACCTGCTCGACGTCAACCACTCGATTGCCCAGCACCTCGATATCCCGCTCGGCATCAGCCAGCGACCAGGGTAAGAAGAGAAAACCGCTGGCTGCTGCAAACAGCAACAAACAGAGGAAGAAGTAGCGAACTACTTGCCGGCGAATCCTCGCTCGCTTGGCAAGTTTTCGCCGCTCTCGCCGGCTCTTGATCACGTCTTGGCGCTGTTGCAAATGCAATGTCATGTTTGCGCACCTTCGGTCAGCAAGACTGCTAAATCGACCTTGCCATAGAAGCTCTCGCGAGCCGGTCCGGTCAGCCTGACATGATTGTCTTGTTCGCTCCAGTCGACAGACAGAGAGCCGCCCGGAAGCTCAATTCTGACTATCCGATCTAATCTGCCTTCCAGCACTCCGGCAACTAATGTAGCCGCAGCACCGGTTGCACATGCCAAAGTCCGGCCACAGCCACGCTCCCACACATTTACTTGAACGTGCCTGCGACTTTTCACCCGGGCGAATTCCACATTTACACCGTCCGGAAAAGTCGGCATCTTTTGAATTGCCTCCGCCAAAGCAGCAAACTCTTTCTCTGGCACCGCCGGATCGAAGATTACACAGTGCGGATTACCCATACTCACACTAGTGACAAGCAGAGTCAAACCGCAGACATCAAGGGCCTCTTGCAAAACCGGGCTCCGGTCTGGTCCAGAAACAGGAATTCTCTTGCTATCTAAAACCGGTTCACCGAGATCGACCGTAATCCGATCTTGGTCGACGAATTGAACTGTTACCGGTCCGATCTCGGTCGACACCTTGAATTCAGCGGGGTTCACCCAATTTCGCCGGACCGCCCAGAGCGCCAGACAGCGCAGTCCATTGCCGCACATTCTTGCCGGTGAGCCATCACTGTTGATATACCGCCAGCCCAGATGGCAGTCAGCCCGGTCGGACTTCCTGACCACTATCAAACCATCAGCACCAACGCCGAAATTCCGACTGCAAAGCGCCCGCGCCAGAGGCTGCTCACCGGATTGCCAGCCGTCAAATAGCTTCGAGCTTGTCACAATCGAGTCGAGCTCATCTTCTTCAACAACGACAAAATCGTTGCCTAAAGCCTGCATTTTAGTAAAGGAGAGCAGTCCAGCCTCACCATTGGAATTTGCAGCAAGTCCGGCTGTTCTGATTAGCCTGTCTGAATAGGAAGCTTCGTCGCGGGCTGATTGCTCCGGCTCTGCCGCGGTTCGGCTACTTTCTTCCATGCCAACTCCATTCAATTAGGCTATACCTGCTGGACGACCGGCTGCTATTTGACCCCTAAGATTATACAGCCGCGAACCTTGACATGACCAATTCATTGAACAGGGTTCAGGTTTGAACAAGCTTTTCTCCAGTCATCACCCTACTGGCTCGAGCCGAAGTCGCGCTTAACCAGGTGATCATCTCGTCTGCGATTGCCAGCCAGTCTTAGCAACTTCCAACCGGCAGCAGGCGGTCTGCCGAGATCGAAGAAAAACATCACTTGACAGCATACCCCTTTGCATCCAAGGTGGAAGCGGTTCAATCCGTAGCAGCCTGCTCGCTCAGCCAAATTTCCGCTTGACATTACAAGCAAAGGAACGTTGGAAATACGTCAAATCCCAACTATGAATTTCGCTTTAACGGGTATATAGTCCTCGATGAATACTGCCAGCCGGACTCTTTAAAACCTTAAACCTTCGACTGTTCCTCCTTATGACAGCAGAAAAATGAGCACAAAAGAACGCAATCAGAAGGGAAAGAAGTCTGTCTCGAGCACTCCGGAAAGCTCGAAAGGTGCCGTTGGTCTCAAGAAGAACGGCTCGCCGGAGACCAGCCAAACGAAGTCGAAAGAACCTTCGACCGCTGCCAAGTCGGTCCAAAGCGCTGCGACCAGCAAGCAGGTGAAGAACAACAAGCCTGGCAAGACGGCGCCTGAATCCCCGGATGCTGCTTCAAAATCGGCCTCTCGACGTACTCAGAAGCCTCAGACACAGGATGCGCCAACCGGACCGAAGTTAGCCAGAGCAGCTAAAAACAGCGAACCGGTAGGAAAGAAATCGAAAGAAGCCAGTTTAGTAAATAAGCTGATTGCCAGCAACCAGTCCAAAGACGCCGAACAAGCCAAGCCAAGTCCTTCAGGGCGCAAGAAAGTTTCGCAAGCAGCAAACGCGAAGGAGCAAAGCACGCCTGCTGAGCCATATGTCACAACCTTGCCAGAGTTTGAAAATGATCTGGATCTTTTGAGTTACTTCGGAATCGACCTTTTCGATCCAATCGCGGTGTCACCCGACGGGCCTGATTTGGAATCGATGACTGAGCCGAGTTCTGATTTGATCGATTTTGCGCCTGAAGCGCCAGACGAAACGGATAGTGCGGATGAACCGACCGGCAGTTTGGAAGCAGATCCCATCGAGGAGCTGGCTCTATTGCTGGCCACCGCAGAAGAAGCCGAAGCGCTGAAGTCCAAGTTCGAAATGCTTCATGCACTGCGCGAAGAGGATATTGCACTAAAGGAAGTAGAAGTAATTCGACTGAACGATTTGTCCTTTGGACAAATCAACAACGCCGTGGCGCACTTGAGCGATGAAGCGCATGCCCTGGTTGAGGGAAAGTCGCAGGCCTTCTTTCACGACCGATCTTCCGGCAAAATATTTGGCAAAGAGGTATACGCTTTTGTATACGATCACGCCACAGTAGAATCAGTCGAGAGCTGCGTGATCGCTGCAGGAAGAGCAGTAATTTATGCAGACGGAGGCTGGATCGGCGCCAAGGACGAAGCGATCGTTCACGCCAAGGGAAATTCAACGGTTCAAGCTGCTGGCGACGCCATTGTAGTAGCAGAAGGCAATAGCTCGATTGAAGCTGCCGGTACGGCCGCAGTCCTGGTCAACAGTCCGACAGTAAGAGTTAGACTGATTTCCGAGGATGCGTGCATTATCTTGATGGACCTCCAGATGCCGATTCCCGAGATAGAGACTCCGGATCGCAATCCGCCAAAGATCCATCAGCTTGTTTCAATCGATTCACCACTCGGTCTGGAGAAGATGATGGAGTTGAGCTTTCGTGAAGCTCAACGGCGCGAGCGCCTTTCCTGGGATTACTCGTAAACCAATCACCAGATTCGCAGCAAGGGCAGCCTACATGATGGAGCTTTTTTACTGACGGGGGATTAATGGGTAATTTTGTCTTCGGCCGATTCCGGAAAATTTTTCACAAAGAGTCGGTCTTTCGAATAGTGTTTCCAGTCCCTGGGTATATTGCTTCAGGGTTGGACTTCGCCGGATCTAAATAATCACTGTGCAAGCTCGCTGGGTAGCGGCAAGAGCTGTGTCTTATGCCCGAAAAACCTGAAGAACCAGAAAAGAAACCAGAAAAACCACCAGAGCAGCCAAAGCCCCCTGAGTCTGTCCAAAGTGCTGTTCAAACACAGAGTTTCCAAGACACTCAAAGAGCTCGGGGTGCAAACCGGGATACTGCCAGCACACATCTGGGCTCTTTAGACATCTCTGGCATGAACGGGGAGATCTTGACCGGTCTGGACTCGAAAACGCTCAAAGACCGCGAGAAAAAGGAGCAGGATAAAGCAAACGATGAGAAGGCTGGCGAAGACGCCGCTAAGAAGATCAAGGAAGCCAACGGAGATCCCGAGAAGATTAAGTCAGCCCTGGCCGAAGGGCTCAAAAACGCTACCAACCCGGGTGATTTCACAGCCAAGCTACAAGAAGCACTGAAGAAAGACGGGGGAGAAAATAAGCTCAATGTATCCAAGAGCGACGATCCGTCAAAGCCGGATAAAGTCTCGATTAACGGCAAGAACGATCAGGAAGTAGCTTCCGAAAACGCTAACCTGGGAAGCGACTATCAACAACAACAAGCGGCGCGCCAGGGCGATCAAGGAGCTCAGGACAAAAAAGGTCAGAAGGAAGTAAAGTCGCTCGTTCACGAAAATATGAACAGTCCTCTCGACAAGAAGGACGAAGCGCTCAAAGATACTCTCGCGAAGCCGGAAAACGCCGACCTTAAGGAGTCCTGGGACGGAGTCAAGGACGCACATAAGGACTTTCAGAAGACAGTCGACAAACACATGGATAAGCTACAGGAAAGAGCGCGAGCACTCCTGCCGCCAGAACAACGAGACAATCCGGAAGCGGTCTCGCGCGAAGTTGCTAAGGAAGTAAATCGAGCACTTAACGGCGATCCAAACAAAGAAACCACTGAACAAAGAGCGGTAAATGATGATCTCAGGCAATCCTTCAAAGGGCTGAACGACGCTACCAAGGACTTCGGCAAGAAGGTCGGCGAAAAGTATCCCAATTCCGAATCAGGTGATGGTCAAGCCGGCGGCAACGGAGATCACCGCGCCGAACCGCTCCAAAAGTCAGTCGACAAAGCGCTAGGCAACAATGAGGAAGCCAGACAAAGAGGGTTCGAAGCTCTAACCGAGGCAGCCAAGAAAGGGGATAAGTCGGCACAAGCAGCCCTGACTGCCCTGGCAAACGGTGAAGACACCAAGATTAAGGGTGAAAACGGGAGACCAGATACTTTCGTCAGACCGTCAAAATTGTCTGAGAAAGATCGCGAAGATGTGCAGCGCCAAGCGGCCAAGGGACTAGCTGAAACAGCAAAGGACGGCCAATCGGTAAGCAAAGATGCAGCGACTGCCCTGGTTAACACGCTGGATCGCCTGGACAAGAAAGACAGTCCGAGCGCCGAAGACAACAAACTTCGCGAGGATACGATTAAGGGACTGGGTAAACAGATTGCCGAAAAGAATCCTGACGCAGAAAAAGCATTACGCGAAAACAAGGATTTAAGCCCTGAGACTCGCAAGGAGATCTTCGAAGCCGCCGCCGACGCTCAGAAGGAGAAGGGACAGGAGCAAGGCAAGGAAAAGGTTGAGGGCAAGGATAAAGACAAAGATGCCAGCGAAGGCGCCTGGAGCTACGCGCAGAAACTCGATGAAGCGTTAAAGAGCGGCAAGCCGCTTACTGCCGAACAGAAGAAGGAGCTCGCCGACTCTTATCGAGATTTAGACAAGCAAGCGAAGGAACAAGGCTACAAGACCGACGATCTTGTAAATGCAGCGCTCAAAGCTCAGGGTAGCGATAACCGAGTGACACAGCACGATCATCCCGACCCTAACAAGCAAAACGAAAAGTTAGTAACGGTAAATTCGGTCGATAAACAGCCTGGCGAAAACGGCTCCCCCAAGGCAGCATTCTGTTTTGACACGAAAGCGGCTGGCCAGGGAGCGGAAAACAAGGATGAAGGCGCAGAAAAGAGCCAGCCGCCGGACACCCTCAGAAAGAAGGGGAAAGCCGAGAAAAAGGAAGAACCACTTAAGGATGGAGAAGTTAGAGTTCTGACGCGAGGAGGCGAAAAAGACCGAGTCGCTCCCCGCGAAGGCGAAGAGCTGATTCACACTGGTGATACAGCAGCTGACAGAAACGTCTTTGCTTCGCATGGTGGCGCCGATGCACCACAAAAGACACGACAAGAAAAAGCCACCGATGTCGCCCGCGAAGTCACCGAAGCTAAAACACCACAAGAGGCCGGTCAGGCTCTTAGCCGGCTGATTGAAAGCGCCAAAACCAATCCCGATGCCGCTAAGTACCTTCAGCAGCTGGGGGTGGACATAAACAAAGCCGATCAGGTTCAAAAGCTACAAACGAGAGCTGATGCAGCTGCGAAAGGCGATGCCACTGCTATGCAGGAGGTTAAGAAGGATCAGGCTACGCTTAAACCTACGGTCGACCGAGATTCCCGAGAGCAAGCCACCAATGTCGCAAGAGACTTTACAGAAGCTCAGACTCCTCAGGAGCAAAGTAAGGCGCTCAATCACCTGATTGATAGTGCCAAGACCAATCCCGAAGCAGCAAAGTACTTACAGCAGATCGGCGTCGATGTCAAAGACAAAGATCAAGTCAAGGGACTGCAGGACCTGACAACGAAGGCAACCGATGGCGACACAGACTCCAAGATAGATGCATTACGAGAGATTCGCGAACATCAATCGGCACTTAGTCCTTCCGTAGCACGAGACTCGGCAGCACAAGCGACTGATGCCGGAAGAGATTTCGTTAACGCAAAGAATCCGCAAGAGGCAGGTAAAGCTCTCAATCATTTGATCGATAGCGCCAAGACCAACCCGGAAGCGGCAAAATACTTGCAACAGCTCGGCGTCGATGTAAATAAGACTGATCAAGTTCAAAAGCTTCAGGATACTGCGAACAAATCCATTAGTGGTGATGCCAACGCTGTCAAAGAAGTGCAGAAGGACCAGAACACCCTGCGCCCTACAGTAGAGCGCGACTCAAGAGAACAAGCGACTGAGGCTGGAAGGAGATTCGTAAGCGCTCAAAGCCCGGAAGATGCAGGCAAAGCGCTCAATCATTTGATTGATAGCGCCAAGACTAATCCGGATGCAGCTAATTACTTAAAGCAGCTTGGCGTCGACGTTAACAAGCCGGAGCAAGTCCAGAAGCTGCAAGAAACAGCCAACAAAGCGACCAACGGAGATGCCGCGGCCGGCAAAGAGATGTTGGCGGCACAAGAAAAGCTCAAACCAACAATCAACAGAGATTCGAAAGAACAAGCAACCGACTCGGCTAGAGCATTCGTCGATGCCAAGTCACCACAAGAAGCAGCCAAAGCGCTAGACCATCTTGCCGATAGCGCAAAGACGAATCCGGATGCTGCCAAGTACATGAAAGATCTTGGCTTCAACATGCAGTATCCCCACATTGAGAAGGCGGCTCGAGACCACATCAAAGGGGCGCTGAAAGATCCCAACTCACTCGATGCGAAGCATGTCGAATTGATGCAGAAAGAGCTTCAGCCTCAAGTTCGGCATGATACCAGCCAGCAAGCATCCAACGCTGCCAGAGACTTTACGCAAGCAAAAACACCGGAAGAGGCAAGCAGAGCTTTCAACCATCTGCTTGACACAGCAAAAACCAATCCCGAAGCAGCAAAACTATTGAAGGACGCTGGCATCGACGTTAACAACAAGCAGCAATCGGAGGCTGCACGCCAGCTCGCAGCTGATGCCACAAAATTCCCCGACGCAGCCGACGGTTTGGGTCACGTTCAAAACAAAGTAGACTCATCGCTACAGCAAGCCTCGAAGGTGCAAGCGACTGACGCCGCACGGCAGTTTACCGAAGCGAAGAATCCTGAAGATGCGGCCCGTGCCTTCAATAATTTGCTTGACAGCGCTAAGACCAATCCCGAAGCCGCCAAGTATCTTAAACAGATTGGCGTTGACGTCAACAACCAACAACAGGTAGACCAGGCTCGTAAGTTAGCAGCTGATGCCACCAAATTTCCCGATGCCGCCGATGCGCTCGGCCAAGCGCAGGAGCAGCTCAAGCCGGCCGTCCAGCGTGATTCCAAAGAACAAGCCACGGATGCCGCACGAGCCTTCACCCAGGCGAAATCACCCGAGGAATCGGCTAAGGCGCTCAATAATTTGATCGATAGTGCCAGAAACAATCCTGATGCAGCCAAGTATCTTCAACAATTAGGCGTCGATGTCAGCAAAGATGACCAAGTAAAGAAACTGCAGGGAACCGCCGAAGCTGCCACTAAGGGTGATGCCAAGGCGGTGGCCGAGCTGAGTAAGGACAAGGAAACTCTGCGACCGTCCGTGGAAAGAGATTCCAAGGCGCAAGCAGTGGAAGCGACCAAGAATTTCCTCGATGCAAAAACACCGCAGGAAGCCAGTCAGGCTTTCAGCAAACTGCTCGATAGCGCTCAGAACAATCCGGAGGCAGCCAAGACCTTACTTCGCCTGGGAATTGATTCAAACAACAAGCAACAAATGGATCAGGCGCGACAACTTGCCTCCGACGGCGCCAAGTTTCCCGACGCCGCCGACGCTCTCGGTCATGCTCAAAACAAGCTCACAGAGTCGTTCCAGCATGACCAGAAAGAACAAGCTACCGACAGCGCTCGTGCTTTCACTCAGGCCAAAACGCCGCAGGAAGCAGCAAATGCCTTCAATGCTCTGTTGGACAGCGCCAAGACCAACCCGGAAGCCGCCAAGTATCTCAAGCAGCTCGGCATTGATGTCAACGATCAAAAGCAAGTTGAAGACGCTCGCAAGTTAGCAGCTGATGCCACCAAGTTTCCTGATGCAGCTGATGGTCTCGGACAGCTTCAAAATCAGCTGGATCCGTCAGTTCAAAAAGCGTCGAAGGAGTTGGCCACCGATGCGGCTCGAGCTTTCACCCAGGCTAAGTCTCCGCAAGAGGCAGCCAACGCCTTCAACCACCTGTTAGACAGCGCCAAGACAAATCCGGAAGCGGCCAAGTATCTCAAAGAGCTTGGTGTCGACGTCAACAACAAACAGCAGATGGACAAGGCGTACAAACTCGCAGCTGATGCTACCAAGACAGCAGAGGGAGGAGATGCACTCGGGAAGGCTCAGGAAAAACTCGTCAAAACAGTCGACCGCGACTCCCGAGACCAGGCGGCCGATGCCGGTCGTGCCTTTACCGGCGCAAAAACTCCCGAAGAAGCAGCCAAGGCTCTAGCTGGATTGCAGGAAGCAGCCAAGAACAATCCGTTTGCTGCTGACTATCTCAAAACGATCGGCGACGCCTCCAAGCAACAAGAGCTGCAAACGAAGCTTCAAGCAGGCGATCAAGCAGCACTGAAAACGGCACAAGACGCAATGAAGCCGGCAGTCGATCGTGATTCGAAGCAACAAGCGATCGACGCCGCGCAAGACTTTGCGCAGGCGAAGAACACCAAAGATGCTGCCAAAGCGCTGGAAGCATTGCGAGAAACAGCCAAGACCAATCCCGATGCCGCCAAACTTCTTTCTCACCTGGGCAACGAACAGGCGGTTCAGAAGCTGCAAGATACGCTCAACAAGGCATCAGCCAAAGACGCAACCGCGAAAGACAAATCGGATGCCAACAAGGCTTTCAAAGATGCGCAGGAGAAAGTCAATCCACATATCGGCAACAAGCACGAGTTCACTTACGACCAGAAAACTGGAAAGGTAAGCGACATCAAGCTGCCTGGCGATCATGGCAGCCTCAAGTATAACGCCGAAAAGAAAGCCTGGGAGCACTTCGACAAAGACGACAAAAAGACCACCGAAGGCAAGGTTGACGACTTCGATTCTAACGTGATCAAGCGTAATCCGGACGGCTCCATCAAAGGAGACTTCGACGTACTGCAAGACGGGACGCTGCGTTACGACAATAAAGAAGGCAAGATGGAGTACCACAATAAAGATGGTACGAAAGAGATTCGCGATTTCAACACTTATGCTCGCGAACAATTCGACAAAGATGGCAAATCATTAGGCAAAACCTATTGGGACGGCTACGGTTGGCGTGAAGCACAGAAAGATGCGCACGGCAAAGACATGGTCACCACCGACGCCAATGGTGTCACGCGCGTGGTGTTCAAGCATCAAGAAGGCCGCCCCGACAGCACAGAGAGAGGAAAGAACGACAATTCACTCAAGGTAACTTTTGCAGACGGCTCCTCATATCAAGCCAACTGGGATCAGCGCAGGCAAGTACATTCCAAAGGTGGACAGAGCACAACTTACTACCAGGATGCAGCGGGTGAGTGGCGGGAAGCAGCCAAGAATCAGCAGGGGCAGGAGCTTGCGCAGTCAACCAACGATGGTACGACAAGAGTTCAGTTCAAGCCAAGATCGGAGCAAGAGCTGAAGGACATGCAAGCCGGCAAAAAGGCCTATGGTGCCACCATCGACCCCAAAACCGGTGAAGTCACTTCGCACTTCGAGCAAGCAGATCCGGCTACCGGTCAGGTAAAGAATCGATTCGACGTCACCGCCAACAAGGACGGCGAGGTGACAAGGATCGGACATGGCAATGGCAAAGAGACGAAAGTAGAAGGCGATCGCATCACTCTACCGGACGGACGAGTTCTGCAGCGGCAAAGAGTAGCAGCGGCCGGAGAGCAAGCGCCGCCGGCGCAGCAACGAGCGGAGGACAGACCTGATTTTGTCGGTCCACCGTCACAGCCTCCAGCAGAGAAGCCTGCCACACCAGGTAAAGACCGCTGGACCGTTACAGATCCGGCCACCGGGAAGTCGACAACTCTCGACGCCAATGTTGCGCTCGGCAAAGACGGTACTGTCACCATCACCGGTACCGACGGCAAGATCGAGAAGATTGACCCGAGCGGCCGTCAAGTCACCGAACAAAACGGAAAACCGATTGAAATCATCGAAGCTAACGGCAACAAATGGAAGGTTGAAGAGGCTCCCGGCGGCCAACACAAATTGACGCAGGTTCTTCCGGAAGGAGCTACTCAGACGCCAATCACTAATACCGGCAAGATTAACTTCAACCCGGACGGATCAATCAGTGTCACCAAAACGGATGCCAGCCCCGCGCCACCAGCCGCTACCGGCGCGCCCCAGAGTGACAAGCCGGACCGTTTGAAGAAGAAAGGCTCTCCCGACCGCGCAGAAAAGCCAATTCCACCGGGAGCAGTCCCTGTACTTTCGCGAGATCCGAACGATCCCGGATACAGGCTGCCAGAGCCGGGCGAGGAATTGATCCGAGAAAGCGGTCAGCAGAAACCAAAGCCGTCAGAGAAACCTCGCGTTGGAGACCCGACAGTCCTGCTGTCACCAACCACTCCGCCGCTGGGTGACACCAGAACCGATTCAACTCCTCCCAAGCCAGAACCGCCCGGCTCAACTTACAAACCGAAGGACTACACCGGACCAACTACAGTGAAAGTCGGGCAGGACGGTTCCATTAACGTATATGGAGCAAAGGACGGAAACCCTGAAGGTGTCCTACTTTCCAAACAGAACAAAGACGGTTCGTACGTCAAGAACGACAAGAACGGCAATCCAGTCGAAACTAAGGACGCCGAAGGCAATGTAAAGACTCTAACGTGGGGCAAGGACAGCCAGAACAGACCGCAATTGCAGAAAGTCGAGCTGACTACCAAAGACGGTCAAAAGAGCGTAAGCGACGAAATCGATCGCAACGGGCAGCTGCGGAGAAAGAGCGATGGTGCAGCATCATCATACGACAGGGACGGAACCTATTCAGTTAAAGGAACTTACAACACCTTTGATGGCAAGAAAGTCGAAGGAACACTTCATACGCGCATCAATGGCGTCGAGATACTCACTAAGACCGGCAAGGATCAGCAGAACAGGCCGATCGAACAGATGGTGCAAGCGAAAGTCGTCAATTCCGATAAGTCCATCTCAATAATCGATCAGAACAACATCGAACGACTTCGCACAAATCCGGACGGCTCGTATTTAAAGAATGATGAGCGGGGAAGACTGGCTGAGACGAAAGATGTTTACGGCAATACGCGAACACTCAGCTATGCAAACAACTGGAAGCCGGGAGATCCACCGAGCGAAGTCAAGCTCAACGGAAAAGTCGTAGAAAAGGCGGTTTCCGAGAAAGGTCCGAACGATACCGCACCTAAAATGGTGCTGCGCGAAGTAACCGGAGATGGCTCGAAGGGACGAGAGGTAGGCTATCTTAGAGACGGCACTCGTATTTCCGAGGTCAAACAAGGAGATGCAAATGTTCCGCCCGGCTCTGCGATGCGTTATGACTTCCCAAACGGCAGGCAAGCCTTCACCGATAGACAAGGACAGATTGTCTCCGACTTCAACAAAGCGACCGACCAGAAGGAAAACCGTGAACGTATCGATCGCGCAAAAGAATCCTGGAAGACTGCTGAAAAACTGGATGCTTTAAAGGGAGTCACCGATCCCAAGACGCTCCAGGAAACGGCAGATGCCGCAAAATCAGTCTATTTAAATCGTCACGCAACCGAACAAGAACGAAAGGATGCGTATCAGGCGCTTGTGAATTTATCTCAGAGTGAGGCCGGCAAGAAAAATGCTGACATTCAAAAAACCGTAGAGAATTTTACAGCGATCAATCAGGCTGAAAAAGTGGCGAAAGCTGGAAGTCCAGCGGAGGCTGCTCAGGCCCTGCGAGAATTAAACGAACTTGGTCAGAAGAATCCAGCGGCAAAAGAACTCATTCAAAAGCTCACCACTGCCGACAGAGCAGCAGTCGACAAAGCATTCAATCAGCAATCCGTTACTGAGCGCCCCGATAAATCGACTATCACCGATCGGACGACCGTCAACGGCAGAGAAGTGGTGGCCAAGGATTCCAAAGGCGAAGAATCCTTCTCCGTTCGATTCGGTCCCGACGGAAAACCAAATTATGTTCACGAAAAAGATGGTTCTCACTGGTCCAGCACGGATGGCGGCAAGACCTGGACCGCTTACAGCGACAAGGAGCTGACAAACGTCATTAAGAATCAAGCAGGAGCAGCCAAGACCTGGACAGGCGAAGTCAAAGTAGAAGATGGCAAGCTTGTTCAATCCACAAAGCAGTCCGACGGAAATCCAGGTACAGTCCACACTCGTTTGTCAGACGGCACCAAAATTACGCAAAGCGCGGCCGACAAGAATACGGGAGTTCAAGTCACCACAACCGAGAAGCCAGACGGCTCCAAAATTGTCGATACAGTCAACACCAAGGACAATACCAGAGAAGTAAAAGCTACAGACAAGGACAACAAAGAGGTATTTACCGCCAAGTACAAAGACGGCAAGCTCGTTCAGTCACACGACAAGGATGGTAGCTACTGGAAGCTCAATGATGATGGTAAGACCTGGACGGCTTACAACAGCGAGCAGGACCTGAAAGACAACAAGCCAGTCAAGGAAGGCGGGAGCAACAAAACATGGACCGGAGAGATTAAGGTAGAAGACGGCAAGCTCGTCCAAACGAGCAAGAGATCTGACAGCAGTGATGGTCATGTTTACACACGATCTGCCGACGGCACAAAAGTCACCACATCGCCTTTAGACAGCAGCACGGGTATTCAGGTTACAACAACGGAAAAACCGGATGGTTCCAAAATCGTCGATACAGTCAACACCAAGGACAATACCAGAGAAGTAAAAGCCACTCAGGCAGGTGGAGATGTTTCGTTCTCCGCCAAGTATAAGGGCGGGAAGTTAGTAGAAACTTTCGAAAAAGGCGGTCCCCACTACAAACTCAACGAAGACGGCAAGACCTGGACGGCATACAGAACCGAGCAGGACATCAAAGACAACAAGCCAATCAAAGAACAAGGCAGGGACAAGACTTGGACCGGAGAAGTCAAAGTTGAAGACGGAAGACTCGTCCGCACGGAGAAGACCCCCGACGGCAGCACTGCAAATGTCCACGCGCGCAACTCTGATGGCAGCAAGGTGGAACTGCCGAAAGACAAGCCCGCCGAAACTCCACCGCCTGCCACCACATCAGCCGAACGCGATGCTGCGATCAAGTCCCTGCAAGACAAATTGAAGCCCGCAGCAGATCAAGCTCTGAATTTACAGCGCGCAGAATTTTACGCAAGGAACATCAACGGCAGCGCTTCATCCGAATATCTTACTCAGGCTCGAAAAGATCTGATGGCCGAGGTAGCACAAGGAAACACGGCAGCGCGGGATGTAGCTCTTGCGGCACAAGCTATGACTCCGGCTGCTCTTGATCGAGCCGGTCGCAAGGATCCAACTGTTCAAGTACTCCAGGATTCGCAGGGCAGAGACTCGCAAATCAAAAAAGGCGATCAAACAATCGCTCTCAAATATGAAGGTGACAGCAAACAACCATCAGGCTTTGAAATTCTCGGCAAGGACGGCAAACCTCTTACCCCACCAATCAAGCACGACGGACCATTAACTGTCAACAAGGATACCGGCGAGGTGACTGTTACTCAGAGGACTGGCGGTGCTGGCAGCCTTGCCAGAACAGAGACTACCTACTCTCCCGACGGCAAGAGAACTGTCAACAACTACAACGACACTGGTCTCAGAACACAGCAAACGCAGATCACCCGGGATGCAGCCGGTAAAGATCAATCGACAACGACTAACTATCAGCATTTTGGACCGGGCATGCAGCCCACCACCAATATCGGAGATGCCCGAGTGGCACTCGCTACTCAAACTGATTCACAAGGACGCTTAACTCTGCAGGAGCAATATGCTGGTGCAGCTGCAGTGGAAGCAAATCGTCCAAGCGTAAGAGAACAAATTGAATATAAGACCGAAGGCAATAAGACAATAGAGTCCCACACTGTCACCGGCTTTGATCGAGAAGGCAAGGCCACTCCGATCGGCACAATAGAAAAGTCCGTCAACAACGACACATTCGAAACGACTGTGCGATCGAAGATGACCACGAACGGGATCAGCACGGATCAAGCCATCAAGTTCAACATAGACGGTAAACCAGCCGAGTTCACAGAAACAATCGGAGACAAGAAGCTTTCATACACATTGCAGGACGGCAAGATTACAGGCGTTGCCCTTAACGACAAACCGATTACTGATGCGAAACAGCGCGATGATGCTATAAAAGCAGCTCAACAAACCCTTGACGGTGTTCAGCAGCAGTTCAATATTCGTTCAGCGACCGAACTTGCGCAGCGGGACTTTTTCACCAAGCCCGGCGAGCAACAAAAGGCAATCGAACGGATGGAGAAGATTGCCGAGCAGAAGACAGGCGCCGAGCGCGAACAGCTTCGCGAGACAATCGATCAATATAAGGCGTTAATGGTCGGTGGCGCAATCAAAGACGGGGCCACGGGTTTCAGCCACGAAGCCCTGAAAGGAATGCTGCAGAATCCAGCGACCCGCGACGCAGCCATAACCGGACTGGCGTTGGTCAGCAGCGGAAAGAACGGCGAGCGAGAGGCAAAAGCAGCCCAAGATACGCTCAAAGAACAAGCAGAGCAAAGTCCTGCCGAGCGAAAGAAAATTGTGGATGCAATGCTTGCTGCACGCAGCTCTCCCAACGCCGATCGCTTCGGTGCACTGAGCACGGCTACTGAAATTGCTCTCGGTGCGGACAAGAAGGGAGAGATACCAGAAAATCTTCGGAAGGCACTTCACGATGGTCTCAAATCGTCATCGCCTGAAACGCGCAAGGACGCTATTAAGGCGATGCAACAGTTTACCGACAAATGGACAGGCGATGACATAAAACAAGTTACTGGCAATCCTTCAAAAGAAGTGCTCGATGCTCTCCCGGCTGGGTTCAAGGAGAAGCACAAGCAGGACATCGTAAGAGGTGTAGAAGCCGGTCTCAAATCTCAAAATCTGGATGACCGATCGCGCGCCGTCGGAGCCATGTCTGCATTAGGCGCTGATTCTTTGAACGAACTAAAGAAATCTAAGGACAGTATCATCCCTGGTATCGAGTCCACACTGAAATCGGCTAATCGCGAGGAGCGTATACAGGCTGTCAAAGCACTCGAAACGCTAACCGGTGATTCCCTTGCTCACCTCAAGAGGCTGTCCGAAAAACCGGAAACACGCGAAGCAGCTATTAACGGAATGGCTGCCCTGGCTAGCGGTGCCGGTAATGAAAGGCAGGCCACAGCAGCACGCGCGGAACTAGAAAAACTTGCCAAAGAAAACAATGGAGCCGACCGCCAGAAGGTCATCGACGCGCTGATGACCTCACACCCACCGTCGCAGGACAAGTTTGCCACCATGGACCTGGTAGGCAAGCTTGCTGCCGAAGGCGGTCAAGTAAGCGACAAGGTTCGGGAATTTCTGCACAAGGGACTCGAGTCCAAATCGCCGCTCATGCAGCGCTCTGCGCTTGACGGCATGAAGAACTTTGTAGACAAATGGAATGCCAAAGATCTGGCAGCTATCAGAGACAATTATTCCTTTGAAACCATAAGAAATCTCACAACCATTCCGAAGGACAAGCTGGAGCCACATAAGGCTGAGCTGCTCAAAGGCATGGCCGAGAGAGCCAATCAAAACAAGCCGAACGAGTCAGCCGACGAACGTCGTTCGCGCGAAAACGCGATCATGGCACTTGGACTGTTGGGCGGGCAACAGGCACTGCGCGACGCCGGGTTGACCGTGACACCATCAAAAGTAGGAGATGGTCGTACCTTCGGACAAGGAAACTATTTTGGTGTAACGGACAAGAAAGGCTCGGAGTTCATCTTCAAGGAGTTTACGGGTCGCGACAAAGATATTGGTAGTCAGCTGTTCTCGTTGAAGCGCACAGATGGCAGCTGGATGATGGCAGATTACAAATTCAAGGACTCGCCTGGAAAGCCAGGAGAGTACTTACCCACAAATGAATTTACCGGCATCAAAGAAGGAGTATTAAAGAAAGGACAAAACGAGACGTACGTAATACGCGACTCCAACTATTCACTCAAAGAGGATGACAGTCGCAGGAATTCTTGGCGTCTAAAACCCAATAATGAACGGGACTATGACAAAAACACTCAAACTCGCAGGAATTACGGAGCAATTGATTGGAAAGGAGCTAGTCAACAGGACGAAATCAATTTCAAAGAAGCGGCCGCTTCTGGAGAGTTTTCAGCCAGGCAATTCGGAGAAAACAAACTTGGTGAAGTCGTCCAACCGGCCGAACAACCCAAACCTGGCGACAAACCGGGTCCATCAAAAGATGAGCGAGCAGAAAAGGTCGCAGACCAGGCGGAAAAACTCAAAGCACTTGCAGCAGGACCACCACCTAATAAGGCAGCAGAAGATTTACTCATTCAAATAGGCGGAGAAAAGGAACCGAAGGATAACCGAGCAGAGCTCGTAAGAAAGAATGTTGAGGCGGTTGACAAACTAATTACCGGTCTGAGAAGTGAGGATGCTCCGAGTCGCGTCGAAGCGATGAAGAAGTTCGAAGCTGCCATTCCTTCGATAAACAAGGCAGAAAGCGACGCTCGGATTGACATGTACACCAAAGGTCTGGGTCCGAATCCTTCGCCGGAGCAGCTTCAAAGAGCACAGCAAGATCTCATGCGTGAAGCAAGAGATCGATATGGAGCGCGAGATGGGGTTGGCTACGTACAGGCCCTCGACCGACTTCAATGGCTGTCTACATCACAGGACATTAAAGCCCTCGGAGCCATCAAGAAAGACGATCCGCAGGCAGCAGCCAAAGCAGAGGCTATTGTTACGCGTCTGACTGACTCATCCAAAGACGGAAATCCTTACGCGCACGCAGCTCTCAATCAAATCATCGCTCATGGTGGCGATCAAAAGTCGATAGACCGACTGAACCAACTGCAATCGGGTGATGGCAAGCAAACACTGCCGAAAGTCGATCTGAGCAATCTTCCTCCTGACGCACAGAAGAACGCGCGACTGGCAGCCGCGACACAACTAAGTCGAGAAGCGCAGGAGAAACGCGGTGCAATCAGCCAGGCTGATGCCGTCGCTCTCACAACCGGACTGATGGAAGCAAAAAAACAAAATGACACCAAGACAGCCGACCAGCTCAGTGGCGCACTGAAAGCTGCTCTGAACAGTAGCGAAGTAAAGTTCACAATTCCGGGCAAAGAGCGTGGCACGACTCAAGAAATCAAAATCGACGGCAGGGCAAATGCGGTCGAGGCAATGTCCAACCTTCTTAAGTCGGGAACCCCGGGGTCTGAGCAATTCCTCGGTGACTACTTGCAGCATGCCAGTGCTGATCAGCTAAAGAAAGATATCAATGGTGATCCTTCCAGCCCCGATAGTGGCTTTAAGGCAAAAGCCGAAAAGGGAGATCCGACAGCGCTGCGTGTAATGGCTGGCGTTGCTAGTGGTGCAGGTGGAGACAGCGCTCTGTCGGCGCAGGCGAAAGCGTCTCTGATGGCCACAGGCGCAAAATCCGAGCATCGAGACGCGGTTATGTCGGCTCTGCTCGACTCCAACGATCCAAAAACTGGAGACAGGACGGCCAGCCTTGGAATGTTCAAAGAACTTGCCAAGGAAGGAGGAGTTTCACAGAATGTTCGCGACAAGCTTTATGAAGGACTGAAGTCAAGCAACCCATCAGACCGGACTGCTTCGGTATCGGCTTTGATGGCAATGTCCGACAACTGGAATTCAAAAGACTTCGAAGCGATGAAAAACAATATGTCGCTCGAGATGGCACATTCGCTCAAGCAGATGTCACCCGAAACCCGTGAAAAGTATAAGACCGAGCTTTCGCAACTTCAGGACAGCCTCAAGTCAACACTGAACGCCGAAGCAGGAAAAGTGCCGCCCGAAAAGCGCGAAGCTGCCGTGCAAGCTTTAGCGAATCTTGGCGGAGAGGCAGCGCTCAGAGATCCGGCGGTGCAACGCGCAATGGGTCTGGACGTTAAAGTTGATGGTGACAAGACTACAGTTACGGACAAAGATGGAACCAAGTACCAGTTTAATAGCGATGGTCAAGCTGGAGCGCGCCTCGAGAAGCTGGAACGGAAAGACGGCAGCAGTCGCGAAAACAAATTCAACGACAAAGGAGAATTTGAAGGTGCCACCGAATCCGATGGCAAGGGTACCAAACTCATTATTGACAAAGAAAACAGAGTCACCAAGATCGAGAAACCTGATGGCAGCTGGACAGCAGTTGGATACAAAGACGGCAAGCCCAGTCAGATCCTTCATAGCAATGGGGAGGGTTGGCAATCCGCCGATGGCGGAAAGACTTGGCAAAAACGCTTCTCCAACGAGACCGCTGCGGGACAACCTCAATTCGGACGGGACGGCAGTATTAAGTTCACGGGTGCGAAAACCGACGTAACGGAGAAGCCAGACGGCACTCTCGTTAAGTTCGACAAGACAACCAAGAACACAACCGAAGTTAAAACGGACGGATCTTCGATCACGAAGAACGAAGCCGGAAAGATCGTGCAGACCAAGGACACGAATGGAAATGTCACGGATTATTCCTATGGTGCCAACGGACAACTAACTGGAGTAAAGGACAAGACCGGCGATTGGCGGACCACTGATGGCACCAATTGGACTAACCACGCCAAAGAACCCAAGGAGACCTGGCAAGGACGTAAGTCTGTTGATGATACCGGCGCTCTGCACCAGCAAAAGACTGGCGAGCGAGAAACAGTACAACGGCTGGATGGTACAAAGGCTGCTCTGGACGCGAAAGGAAACATCGCCGAAATTCCTTCAGCTCACGGAGAAAAGGTAGAGATCAAGTGGTCGGACAAACAGCCACCCACTATGACCGACATCAAGGAGCCGGATGGTACTAAATGGAAGTTCGACGAAGGTAAGAACACATTTGTAAAGCTAGACAGCAATAACCAACCTACTAATGAAACGGCCAAGTTCGAATTCAATAAGGAAACCGGCGCGCTTACCCGCAAGCAAGAACTGGCAGATAAGAACGCGATTAGCGAAGTTCAATACAATCAGGATGGCTCGAGAATAGCTAGAGACGGTCAGGTTCCTAGTCGCGTGCGCGAAACGGTGAACACCAGCGGCGATCGCAGTACGATGACCTACGATGAGAAGGGGCTCAAGGGAATCGACACGACATTTGCGGGAGGCCGGCGAGAAGTCGTTCAGCGCCAGGATTCCGGTCCGCATCAAGGCAAGTTTGTGAAGACCTTCCCGTCGGAAAATGCCGATCAGAAGAAACCTGACGCTAACAAGTGGGTAATCGATAAAGTCGAAGTGGATAGTAAGAGCGGCAGCGTCACCATGAACGGTGTCGAGTATCAACGCCAGTACGGAAGTAACGTTCCGGCAGGAGATAACGCACCGCCCAGGCAAGCCGAAAACACAATCGGTAAGCACGACAAGGTAGTCAGCGGTTTGCAAGGACCGGCTAAAGCTTACGATAGCTCTGGACGCCTGACGGATAAGTACCATTCTGACGGCAGCCGGGAAAACCTAAATTGGACCGGAGATCCGAAGTCAGGCGATCAGCAGGCAGCGAACTTCAAGAAGATTTGGAATCTTGACGGCTCTCATGGTCAAATTGGTGCCAACGGAAAACTCGAGAGCGTAAGCAATCTTCCAAACGGCCAGTCGGTCCGCTTTAAGCACGACGAGAATGGCAACGTCAGACAAGTTGCGGAATCGAATGGAAATACCTGGGATTCCCGCGACGGCAAAACATTCACACTTCGTGGCACCCAAACAAGCATAACCGGAGACTTCTTCACAAAGAACAACGGCAGTTTTGGTTGGAAGACACCACAGGGTGAATTAACCCGTGATCCAGGAAAAGGAGAGATTACAGGACAGCCACCTGAGGCACTAGTAGCAGCACTTGGACTGAGAGCATCGCTCAATCCGGATGTAAAAACCGGAAGTCTCACTATAAAGGACTCCGGCGGTGTCGTTCAACGAGACGAGAAAAACAAAATCGTCGCGGTGCAAGATGCTAAAGGTCAAACGATCATCGCCTCGAAACGCGATTCAGACGGCAACCCGACCGAGTTCATTGTAAAACCTCCGCAAGGACCCGAAATCAAGCTGAGCAAGACAGCTCCTAATAAATGGGAAGGAAATGGAATCAGCTTCTCTGACGTCAGATTAGATCCTAGCGGCAACTTCTACACCAAGTCGAGCGACGGCAATCGAGAAACGATCAATAAACTCGATGGCTCTGAAGTGCGAATTGCAAAAGGAGCGAACAATGTAGAAGCGCACACAGTTGTTGACGCAAAAGGGATCGCTTCAAGATACGTATTTACGAACGAAAAACTGACGGAAGTCAGTGAAGGCGGAACAATGCCGCCCGGTGCCAATGACTATGCTTTCAAGACGTCTCTCTTTCGCTCTCCGGATGATCCCTCCGGCAAGTTTACAGTTAGAGTCCATCCCGGAATGAAGGCGGGAGACCGGATTGACGTCAGCAAGAATTACAACAATGCGCCGGACCGCCACAAACCGGAAACAGATTTCAGCAGTTTAGGTAACGTCACAACCACGGATTCGACTGGCACTTCTATCAAGAAGACCGATGGCTGGACGCGCGTTCCGGAAACCGGCGCCAACCCAAGCCCGCAGTCACCGTTTAAGTTCAAAGAGACCCTAACCAATCCAGACAAATCGACCGTGACCAAGAACAGCCTGGGTCAAATCGCCGAGACTGTTGATTCTCAAGGTAATAAGAGAAAGTATGGCTACAACGAAGAAGGCCAGGTACGCAGCGTTGAGTTCACACCAAAGGGATCAACTACCAGCGAAATCTGGACAAGTAATGACGGTAGCAATTGGAACAAGCAAGGTGCCAACCCACCGGAAAGCAAAGTAGCTTTGATAAGCGTTGGACCTGATGGTACTCACTACGAACAGTCGGCCGCAGGAATTAGAACTATCTCCAAAACAGACGGATCAAAGATTGAATCGAACCTTGTGACCGGCGAGAAAACGCTTACCAGATCAAATGGCGAAAAACTCACAGTGGCTGCTATGGGCCCTGACGGCAGATCGCCGGCAAAACTAATATACGATGGTCAAAACGGTCGATACACTGCCACCGATGATGGTGTCAACTGGGCCGACTACGATAAGAGCGGCAAGAAAATAGCAGGTACCGAAAGGAAAGAGTCCATCACGTTCTCACCCGATGGTGCTCTAACCAGATTGAATCCGGACACCAACTCCGGCACACAGCAACTATCAGATGGAACGCTCCGACGACTGGAAGGACAAGGGCAGGACAAGCCGCCCAGAATAGCCTTTGAGAAGAGACCAGACGGAACAGAAATCAACGTCAAATACGAGGGCGACAAGCGTAAAGAGACCTCAATCACCGACCCCGATGGAGCGGTACGCAAATTTAACGGCGATGGTTATCTTTTCTATCACAAGACAAGCCCGGCTAACGGCTCGAAAGAATTTGCGCTCGAACTCGGTGAAGGTCGCCCGCCCAGCGTGAAATCCTTTACCGACGATAAGGGTAATACCTACAAGCAAGATAAGGACAATCCGACCCTCTACCGCAATACCAAAAACAGCAATGATGTTTACAACGGAACGATCAGAGGACTGGCCGATGGCACCATTCTGCAGAACACTGTCGTTTCTCAGGATGTTATGTCCGGACAAGATCAGGTTACAAAAGGTCAGAGAACCGAAAAAGTAACAAGAATGCTGGGAATGGATGGAAAGGCCTTTACCCTGCATGACAGTGGAGCGATCTCAGTCAAAGGACTAGACAATCGCCTTGAGAAGACTGTATCTGGGAAAGGAGATGTCACCACATTCACATGGGGTGGCAAAGACATACACGGTAATGAAAATCAGCTCAAGAGCTTCACCAAGGGCGAAGGTCCTAATGCCGAGACATTCACGACCGCGAATGGCTTCAACTGGACATCCAACAAAGACTCAAGTCACAACTTCAATGGTAGCTACCGGGTTGATGAAAACACCGGACAGCAATACAAGCTCGATCATTGGGGTAATGAATTCGTCACTAACCTCAATACCGGTCAAGAGCAGTCGCTGCGAGACAACAACACATTCAGTGCGAAATACGAGGCGATCGTAAAAGCTGTCGAAGGAAACTACGTCTATGACAGTAATCGTGCCAAGGACATTCAGGCCCAACTCAACGACTTGAGCCCTGACCAGGCGGCGTTGATGAAGAAATACCTGGATGAGTACATAAAAACGCACTCCAGCTATAAGAAGAATGCGAAGACCTTCGCAGAATACATTGACTACAAGGGACTTGGACCCGGTGGCGACCAGATCAAAGATAGTCTCAATAGAAAAGCCACCAACAAAAAAGACGCTGATTCCGAGCGAGCTGCCATCAACTTCAACTCCGATATAAGAGAATCTAACGACTACTGGTGGAACAGGGGACGCAGCCAGGAACAGATCCAGCGTTCAATGCGCGATAACGGTCGCATGCTCTCCCAGGAAAGTCTCGACAGAGCCAAAGAGATCTTCGCTGAGAAAAATAACGGTCAGTCGCTGGAAGATGCCATCAAGAAGAGCACTGCGTATAAAGATGGTCCTCCAATCCATAAAGCAGCGATGGATACGTATCTCCAGAACGGCTTCGACACAAGGACGAAGGAGCAAGAGCTCAAACTGATCAATATGGCTCTCGACCACAAGGTTGATGGGGCAGATGGTGAGCAACCCAAAGGCACGAACGGAGCCATCAAGTTCCAAGAGCAGGCTGTCCTGCGAAATGCATATCTTATGGAGTTTACGGCTCAAGGAGCAATCAAGGACGAAACTCGAGCGGACGCCAGAAAGCTGATTACTCAAGAGCGGCTTGAACAAGCACTTATTGTTAAGGACGACCGCAGCCCAGATCATCAATACACATACAGCGAGTCGTGGCGGAAAGGAGACTACGACCCTGGTCGGTTGATGACAAAGGCCAATGATTTCTTGAACGATGGCAAGTTGAGCGTAAAAACTCAACTTGAGCAAGAGAACTGGGGCTTCAGCATCAATCAGGAAAAAGTCGACAAAATTATTGACGGCATGACGAAAGAGGATCGTCTGAAATTCCAAGAAGGACGCAATCTCGAGCGACGACTGAATGGAACAGAAGCCCGACTCGTGCAGGAAATGTCGAGGGAGGATCGAAGCAAGTTCTATCAAGGGCGCAGCCTCCAGCAAAGACTGGATGGAACGGACGCACAGAAACGTTCGGCACAAGACGAACTCAGGCGCCACCCCGAACGTCAGGCATCAATCGATTTCTATAAGAGTTCGAAAGCACAACTGGAGGAGCAAAAGCGATCGGCTCAAGAGGAGCTCAAACAGCATCCTGAACGGCAAGCATCGCTTGATTACTACAACAGTTTGAAGACACAACTCGACAATATGCACTGGTCGAGAAAAGCAGAACGAACTCAAACCGACGTTAATAGAATGGCGGGCGAGACATTTTCAGGAGACGCACAAGCAAAGTCCGGATTCTGGTATCACTCAAGTGCTCAAGAGATCGCACAAACTGTTGAAGGAATGCCTCGCGATCAATTCGACGCGCTCGCATCTAACCAGGATGCTGAGTTTGGAGCCCGCAACCACTTACGAATGGCTTTCGGAGAGAACGAGAAAGCTAAGGGCGCGCGCGAAGTGCTCGATCAGAAGATGGACTTTGCTCGTCGAATGCACGGCGAGCAAGGAATTTACGGAAAGCGGGAAGCCGCCTTTACCGATCAGCAACTCCAGAAGTTTATACCGGGCGCAAAGGATCTTCCTCAAGCTGAATACAACAGTTTATTGGAATCACGCAAATTAGACCGGCAAATAGAGCGAGGGGAAGCACTTCAGGCGCGGATTGATGTAGGCGCGCAAGTCAATGAGCAAGTGCAAACCGGTGCTCAGCTTGCCAACGATCTCAACAAGAAAGAGGGAACTGCAAGAGCTGAAGCCGAAAAGAATTTGACTCAAGAGCAAAAAGATGCTCTCGAAGCCTTCAAAAAGCAAGACGAAACTCGCAAGAAGGGAGAGGAGATCGCTCAACGTCTGGACAAGCTTCCACCCGCCTTGCGAGCCTCAGCCGAGCGTCAGCTATCCGAAGCAGATCAAAAAGCTCTTGGATATCACACATACAAGGCCAACCAGGAAGGTAAGTTATCCGAAACAGACAGACAATCCCTGAAGGCGGCGGAGACTGCGCTGAATACTAAAGCGCTAGATCAACAGATCAGAACCGGAGAGTCTCTTTCCAGACAACTCGATGAAGGCAAGCGATTAGCCGAGCCTCTCGCAAACAAGTCAGAATACGAGAAGGCTGTTGCCCGGCAGAACATGTCGCCGGAGCAGAAAGCAAATCTTGATCTATATGAGAAATCGCAGAAGAATCAACTGACTTCAGACCAAAAGGCTAGCATTGAGAAGTTCAATGAATGGCAGCGAGGTGAAGGCAAGCGCGTAGCCGATCAAGTGGCAGGCGGCAACGAGTCGGTCAAGAGTCAAGTGGCTGCAGGTCAGCAACTGTCCCAGAACATAAATGCCGGTCGCACAGTCTCGCAGCAACTGCAAGGACTGACTGGTGATGACCGCAAGGCAGCCGAGCAGCGTCTTACACAAGAGCAGAAGAATAATCTAACTGCTTACGATCAATACTCGACAGGAAACCTAAGCAAGTCAGACCAAAAGGCTCTAGACAGTTATCAAAATCTTCAAAAGTACAATCAAGAAAAGGACGGGAAAAGGCTCACCGATCAAGAACTCAGAGATGTAAGCACTCACCGCAATCTGCAAGATTACCGCGCGGATGCCACCGGTGTAAAGGCATTCTTCGACGGACGAGAATTGCACAATCATCTCTACAAGTTAGGTCCACGCGACCGGGAAGCCGCATTACAGCAGTTGCAGAACGATCCTGGACTCAATAACGAAAGGATTGCTCTTGAGCACTTCCGCACTCAGATGCATGCGGCAGTACAAGAGAATGTGCGTCGCCCGATTGATCAGGCATTGAAGGACAATGTTCATTGGTACGGTAACGATCGCAAAGCGATGTACGACGCTCTCGCCAACATGACTCCGGAAGAGCGGCGCAAATACGCTACTGACAAAGATTACCAAAAGAAGATTGACGGACTAGTCGCCGACACCATAAAGGGCGGAGAGGGTGACCCACGATATGAAGCGGCGCAAGCCATCTTGCGACAGATAAAAGAGAATCCGGATAAGAAACCGGAAAAGGACATTGTATTTCAATTGTGGGAACAGAAAGCCACTGGCGGTGGTGGCTATCAAAATCAAAAGGCCGTCTCGAGTCTCACAGCGGCATTCCAGGGTGAGAAAGGCGACAAACTTCGCGAGCGGCTCGACAATGATCCGAAGTTCAAAGAACAGTTTGATAGAGCCGCAAAAGCTGTCTTTGGAAACAGCGAAGAGAACTACAAGAAATACGTTCAATCAGTTCGAGATAACGGACACGTCTCGATGTCGACGCTCAAGGAGCTCCACACGCATTACGAATCTCACGGGGAAGGGGAGAGCCACCCCGTTTTTGACAGCAAGAGCTTCATGAAAGACATCATGGCGATGGATGCACGAACTCTGGCTCACATCAACAAGACCGAGCGCGACCAAGTCCTCAATGCCGGATTCTCTTCAAAGGAGAAGCAGCTTGTCGAGGTAATTCTAAACCAATCAGTCGAAGCAGCAAGAATACAAGCGATTGATCCCAAGAATCCACTGGCAAGCGCAGTTCGCACTGAAGACAAACTGCGAGCCATTGCAATAGGCGTGATGGATAAAGAAAAGCTAGATTCGGTAATGGCTGAGAACAAGCCTGGCTTGACCGAGTTAAAACAGGGAATCAGCGAAAACGACAAACGGCGTGAAACCGTAAACCAATATGCCAAGAAATATGGCTCAGATTTATCAGCAGACTTAAAAGAAATCACGAGCGTCAAGCAACACGCACAAATCGATCGCGACACCAGAACGCGCGAATGGACAACGCACGAAGCGTGGGATCGGTCACGCAAAGAAATCGAGCGGACGGACAACCAGGGCGCTTCATGGACATGGGATAGCTCCCGCGACAGTATGTACATGGCGCAAGGAGAATTCTCCAAGGCGATAAGAGACGCACAGACTCAAGGGAGAGACCTTACACTCGATCAACGCAGGCAGCTGGAGGATAAAGTTTATGGTGCAGTCGGCGATTTTATTCGAGGCAAAGAAGAAAAAGCTGACGCAGTAACCAACACCGTAATCGCGGTATCGGCCGTAGCAGTTTCCGTAGCCAGCGCAGGAACTGTTCCAGCATGGGCAATTCTTGCATTCACGGCAGCATCCGCCGGACTAAAAACCGGCTACAAGATGTACACACTTGGTGGCGACTACGACTATACGGCGAGGCAGATCAGCGGAGACATCGTATCCGGCGCGGTCAACGGGCTCATCAATGTAGTCGGTCCTGGAGAGCTCGGACGCGCAATAGGAATTGGTGGCAGAATTGCCGAGAAGACAGCAGAACGCGTTGTCACCGCAGTCGGCAAGGACGTTATGAGCTCGCAGGCCCAATCGTTCCTACAGAAAGAACTAAGCAAGACCATTGAACAACAGATTATCTCCGGAGTTTATAAGGGCAACCGGCAGATGGCGAGAGACCTTGCCGAACAAATGTTCAATCAAGGCCTAATCAAGGAAGCTGAGCGTCGCGCCGTCTCCAAGGCGATCATGAGTTCAGTTAATGAGGCTACCAGAGAACAAGCTGGCACCATGCTCAAGTGGGCAATCAGCGAGTCCAAGGCGCTTGCTCTGAGTCAGGTAGCTGGCGTCGGAGGCTCGGTGGCAGGCACAGTCGTTGATACTTGGGCAGCCGGACGGCAGCTCCACGCAGACGAGCTCTGGAGATCGGCCGCTCAAGGAGCCCTAGGCGCCGGTCTCGGACACATAGCTATGCGTCCAATGGCGCACTGGCAGCCAAAGAGTTTCGAAGATGCAGCGAGAGCTGCAGCAAGAGAAGGAAAAGACTTTACCTTCGGACAAGGAGCCAAGCTATTCGCTCAGCAATCAAGCAAATTCCTTGCCGAAGGAACACTCATGGCAAGCTCCTTCACTGGCGCTGGTGCGTTGTTGGGAGACGCAGAGGGAAATCTTGCTCATTCCTTTGCGCTAGGTTGGGCACAACATAGCACCGGGTTTGGTACCGGAAAGGTGCACGAGCACATCCGGTCAGGGCGTCAAGGGCACGGCGCAGCACATCGCCCCGGCGAACCGACTCAGCCACGTTCTCCAGAACAGCTTGCGAAGGAGACCACTAGACTCCACGAGCAAGCGCAAGGATATGAAGGTCAAAGAAAATCGCTCGAACGAGATCTCGCCGCTCATCCGGAAAATCAGACCAGGATAGATGCAATCGACGCTAAGCTTCAAAAGAATCTTCTCGATCAGATGCAGGTGAAGCAAGAGCAGTACGATCATGCATTGGACCCATATCGCTCATCCATTGTAAGTAAGCGAATGGAGAGAGAGGGACTTCAGCAAGACATCAACAGTCGTACCCTCGACAGTAACGGTCAACCAATCGACCGGGCCACATTGAGCACGGATCACCAAGAAGCGCTCGCCAAAGCTGAAAAGCGCATTCAGGAGATAAATCACGAACTTGCTGCCCTGAGCACCGATATGGTCAACAAAGGCGTGACGCAGCAACTTGCCAAGCTAGACGCCGAAATCAACGCTTTACAAACTGCATTCTTAGGCAGAGCCGGGAAGGCACCAGATACCAGCTCTGGTGCTCCAAAACCGGGAGATCCAGCTACTACTCCAAAACCAGGCGATCCGTCCACAACCGCTCACACTCCCCATGCAGGGGATCCAGCCACGACTCACATTGCCTCGAACCATACAGGCGCCCACGAACCAACGCCGCCAGCGCATAAAGGTGAGGCTCCCACCCCTGCTCACAAAGGCGAAGCCACTCCTCCTGCTCACAAGGGCGAAGCCACCGCTCCTGCTCACAAGGGCGAAGCCACTCCTCCTGCTCACAAAGGCGAAGCCACCGCTCCTGCTCACAAAGGCGAAGCCACTCCTCCTGCTCACAAGGGCGAAGCCACGCCTCCTGCGCCTAAAGCTGACACAACTCCTCCTGCGCCTAAAGCTGACACAACTCCTCCTGCGCCTAAAGCCGATACAACGCCTCCTGCGCCTAAAGCTGACACAACTCCTCCTGCGCCTAAAGCCGATACAACGCCTCCTGCACCTAAAGCTGATACAACCCCTCCTGCACCTAAAGCTGATACAACTCCTCCTGCACCCAAAGCTGACACAACTCCTCCTGCACCTAAGGCTGATACAACTCCTCCTGCGCCTAAAGCTGACACAACCCCTCCTGCGCCTAAAGCTGATACAACGCCGCCTGCGCCTAAAGCTGATACAACCCCTCCTGCACCTAAAGCTGATACAACCCCTCCTGCACCTAAAGCTGATACAACGCCGCCTGCGCCTAAAGCCGATACAACGCCTCCTGCACCTAAAGCTGACACAACTCCTCCTGCGCCTAAAGCTGATACAACTCCTCCTGCGCCTAAAGCTGATACAACTCCTCCTGCGCCTAAAGCAGACACAACTCCTCCTGCGCCTAAAGCTGATACAACTCCTCCTGCACCTAAAGCTAATACAACGCCTCCTGCGCCTAAAGCTGATACAACTCCTCCTGCGCCTAAAGCTGATACAACTCCTCCTGCACCTAAAGCTGATACAACGCCTCCTGCGCCTAAAGCCGATACAACGCTTCCTGCACCTAAAGTTGACACAACCCCTCCTGCACCTAAAGTTGACACAACCCCTCCTGCGCCTAAAGCTGATACAACGCCTCCTGCGCCTAAAGCTGACACACCCCCTCCTGCACCTAAAGCTGATACAACCCCTCCTGCACCTAAAGCTGATACAACCCCTCCTGCACCTAAAGCTGATACAACTCCTCCTGCGCCTAAAGCTGATACAACTTTTGCCACCCCGAAACTCGAAGTGCTTGCAAAATCAGTCGACGCAACAACGCAGAAGCAATCACCGACACAAAACTGGACAGATCCACCGGCTCAGAAATCGCACGAGTATGCACCACCTGGTGGTGAAAAGCGAGCCTACCAGGAGATAGCAAGAAGCGGCGACCAAGTTCTTCTGCGAGACAAAGGAGCAGATCCGCCTAAACATGAGGCAAGCTCTAAAGTTCCGGAACGCAGTGAGCTGACGAAATTAGAGGTCAAAGCAAATGATACCAATCAACTAAATTCGAAAGCCGAGTACTTTGCCGACAAGAGCGGAAATGTCTACTCAAAAGGTCCTGGTACGGACAAGATTCAAGCAGAACCGACTCTCAAACTGGCTCAAGCGAATCAAAACGGTACCCTTTCACAGCCGAAGGCAATCGGTCCCGAAGCTACGCACGCCCGTACTCAGACTGCGGATCAGCCCGTCAAGAAACTTTCAGACCAATCTGCCTTACCGCAGAAGCCGCAGAATTGGGTCGATCAACAAGCCAGCGCTACCCGTGACTACAAAGCACCAGGGTCGCGTGAGTCACGCCCACATCAAGAAATTGCGCGCGATGGCAATACCGTCTTGCTGCGGGACAAGGGAGCTGACACCAAGGGCAGTGCAGGCACACTCAAGTCGTTCGACGAAGCAAAACACACCAAACTCGATATTAAGGCGACCAAAGAGAATGGTCTGGCACCGAACAGAGAATACTTCGCTGACAAATCTGGAAATGTTCTCAGCAGAGAGAAAGGCTCAAGCGACAAGTTACAAACCGAATCCGGACTAAAGGTGGCACGAGAGCTACAATCCGGCAATACAACTACACTTGTCAGCCCAGCCAAAGCAGCCGCAGCCGAGTTGCGTGCGCAGCAACAGCAACAGCCGACAACTACAATATCGTCGCAGCGAATGCGACAGCAAGATCAAGTACAGGCGTTCCACGAAGCTCAGCAGGACAAGCAAACCCAGAAACAGCAACAAGATCGCAAGCAAATGCTGGACCGCCAGCAACTTGGCGGGCGCGAAGCTGAGCTGCAAAAACAAAAAGATCAAAAGAGTCCGGAGCCTGGTGTCAAAGAGAAACCACTGCAGCTGTTCAATCCTGATGATGCCGGCGTGACGAAAGCACCATCCAAGGAACAAGCACCAGCGGCTCAGCAACAACAACAGCAAGGACCTCCGCTCAGCCGAGAGCAGCAGCTTAAGGCGATCGAAAATCAGATGCTGAAGGATCAGCAAGCTCTGCCGCAGCAAGGAACGGGCGCAGGAAGCACCGGGCAGCAAGGTCAACAGGGTCCAGGACAACAGCATGGACTGCCCAAAGACAAGCTGCAAGATTCACAAGGTCAGGGCTCCGGACCACAGCAGCAACAGCAATCTCATGGACTGCAAGACGAGCACTTGCAGCAAACTGCTCCAGCGAGCCATCAGGATCCGCAAACGCAACAAAATGCACCGCACTCTGGTCAGGATCCCCAAGCCCCTGCCCCCACCACTCAAACGCCACAAGCCCAAGAGCCGTCCAAAACCAGACCAGCACCACTTGGAGATCGTCGCGCGGCCGATACTGCAGACAGCCGCGGCAGTGCGGCACCAAGGACAGAGGCATCACGAGAGGCTTCCGCACGCGATGTAGAATCAGCAGCTGCTGCCAGGGGAGACAAACCGTTAGGCGAGCTTCAACATCAGGAAAGAGGACTTACCGAGCAGAGAACGGCACTTTCAGAACAGAGCAAACAGTTGGAGAGCCAGCGTCCCGACAGTCCAGAAGCGCAGCAGAAGCACGATCAAGCAAAGGCCGAACTGCAACAGCGGCAGTCAGAGCTCAACAACCAGGTTCGTGAGAATTTAAGCGAACAAGTTGCCTCCAGCGAGCGACGCATGCAAGAAATGCGCGAGCAGCAGCACGACTTCTCACCGGACAGTAAAGAAGGCAAGCTGCTCGATGCGCAAATGAGAGAACAAGCTCAGGATCACATGGAGTTGCTAGAGAGACAATCGCAGGAGCTAGCTCAACAACGCTCCGACCTGCGCGAGCAGCAGCTCTCCGGCGGCAAGGTCGACCAGGCGCAGATAGACGCGCTGAGCAGAGACATCGTACGCAATGTCAACGAGCGCGCTTACAGAACGCAAGATCGTATACAGGAGCTTGATTCCCCCTGGCGTTCAGAGATCCAGAGCCGGGAAGCTCAAAGAGCGGACTTGCATGAACAGATAAATGACATCACCCATGAGCCCGGTGCAAGAGGTGAATTGGGACCACTACGGGATCCAGCAACATTCAGTGCAGCGGAAAAGCAACAGATCAAGGACCTGGAAGGACAGCTGAAAAAGGTCAATGACGAGCTGACTACCATCGGCAAGCAGATGAAGCAAGCCGGTGTCGATTCGGAGCTGATCAAACTCGACGGGCAACTGCGTACTCTGGAAATCGCGGCCGCCGCTGAAAAGGGTGAGTTAGCGCCAACGCTTGGACGCGAACAATATCATCGAGATGGCAAGACCGGACATATCACGAGAACCGACGATAATGCAGCGGCAGCGGCCTACCGCTTCCGAGGACACGGTGGCACCGGCGAGGGCACGGCTGTCCATGTCGCTCAGCATGGGATCAAGGCTGATGATGTTAGCGCAGTCATCCATCAATCGGGGCACCTGCCTGAGTCCACTCGCCGAGAAGGATTTACGGTTATTCACGACCCGAATTCGTCATCCGGCGAACAAACGGCAGGACATGTAACAGTCAACACTGCACGTCCGGAGCATGAAGCTCTCAATCGCGCAGACGCCGTCGGCCGGGTCGGCAGGCATGAGGTAGGTCACGCTATTCAGCGAGAATTCTTCGACCATCTTCCGGCGGACCGGCAGCAACGCGTTATGGAAGAGTTCAACAAGTGGTTGAATAGACCTGATACCCAAAACATGCTAAAGGATCTTTCGCCGGCTGAACGGCAAAAATTGCAGAATGGAGAATATCTGCGAGATTTCGGCGACAAGACCGGCTACTTTGCCAGCTTCCCCGAGCAATTCGCAGAGATGCGCGCCCTGCATGAGTTCTCAAAACTTCCGGACAACGCCGGTAAGTCATACCAGGAGTTGCTGTCCAGTTATACCGAGCGCAGCAACAACCCAAGAAGAGCGGAAATAATGCGACAAGGTGAAGGCTTGTTCCACTCCTTGCAGCAGGAAGTATTTAGACCCTTCGAGAATCGTGAAACCAGACGAGCGGCACTTGGCGAAGAACACGCAGCTCGTGCGCGCGAAGCAACCGAGGGTGGCACACGAGAAGCTGTCACAGAACGCGACTCCGGCAAGAAGCAAAACATCAACACCGACCGCGCCGTCGAGGACGCGCGCGCTGTCGGAGAACGAACCTATCAATCTGCGAAAGACAAGCTTGAAGCAGCCAGTAAGGGATCCCGAGAGCTTGCCGATATGATAGCCGGTGGCAACGCTACCCCGGCAGAAATTCAAGCGAAATTCAAGGAGCTTGCGGCGATCGATCGGACTGCCGCCGGGAAAGAGGGAATTTGGAAGCAAGGTGCCAACGAGAAACTGACGCCAGAGCAAAGACAAAACAAGGTGCAGGAGGCAGCCTCAGCACTGCGGCAAAGGTCCGAGCACCTCGATCAGCTGCATCAAACATTTGGACCAAAACCAGCAGAGTCGCCTTTTGCTCCGCCCGCCGCGCAGCCGAAGGAGACAACCGTCTCCATGCGAGAAGCGCTCCGCACTCTGGAAGGATTCTCGGACAAGAACGGCAAGACACAACTGGAGGCAACGCGCAAACAACTCGAGGCGATCGAGAAAGCCGAACAGTTCATGGACAAGAACCAAGATCCAACCGCTCGGTTCCTCCGATCCTTGAAGGAGGCAGAACTCGATCCGAGTCATCCGGACTACGGACAAAAACGTCAAGCATTCGAAGAGCAGTCTGCCGCTACCCGCATTCCGACAGGCGAACTCGAGAAAGTACTGAAGCTGGATCAAGAATCAGGTGGACGCGTCCTCAATCCGGCCGAACGGGAAATAGCCCAGGCTAAGCTAAAAGCCACCGAAACAGCCAAGGGCGAGGGCGCTCCCCGCGTCTACGATCCAGCCATCGACAAAACAATCTCGCTTCCATCCGTGTATGGCAAGGATGCGCAAGGTCACTCTCAGAAACCGAACACGAGAGAAGTACCGGAACATGCCACCAAGGCAGAAAGAAACAAGGCCGCTAAGGAAGCTGCAAAGAACGCGGTAAACGATCTGCCACCACATCTCAGGCAGGCAGCCGAATCCTTCTTCAAGGGAGATGAATCAACCAAAATATTCGGATCGCTTGTCGCTCCCGATGGTCGCACCTTGCTGTTTAGAGTCCAAAAGCCACAACAAGCAGACACCGGAAAGATCTACTTCCAAGAGGTGCACGCCAACGGCACCAAGAATGGCAACGAATTGCATGTAACTTATGAGACAAAACAGAAGGGCAATCTTGCGGAAATCAAGATCAAAGATGGAGAGCCCGGACAAAAGATATATAACAACTTCAGCGGCAACAAACCGCCGGCAGATGCGCAGTTGCCAATTCCGAAAACACCGAATAAGTCCGAGCTCCACCCTGTGCATCCGCCAGGACCGACGAAGAGAGCTGCTCTAGAAACAATTGAGCGAATCCGTGGGCCGGTCGAAGAACGACAAAGAGCGAAGCTACATAGCACCATCGATAGTGCCAGAGAAAAGGTAACTGCACTTTCCAGCGACCATAGCACCGCGCAAAAAGCTCAAGAACTCCTTCACACCCTCGACCAAGCCAAAACCAAGTTGAGCACAGACAAAGCGGAGCGGCCACCGCAACAGAATAAGACTTTGCTCGATCAGCTAGATACGTTTCGCACCGGGCTCGGTAAGGAAGGAGCGGAAGGGCAGCTGCGACTAGTGGTCGACCAGATGCGAGAGCAACTCCGGGCCCAACACAATGCCATGGCCAGAGATGGAATGCGCGTGCTTCTCGATACAGTCAACGAGCTGCGTGCCAATGCCAGCGCAAATCTTCCGGACACGACTGCGTTCAAACGTCCAGCTGACTCCACAGATCCCTCTAAAGGAGAAGTGAAAGACGTCCGTCAATTCTGGGCGCTGGCGAAAAACCTGCTTCGCTCAACCGGACACACCCCTGACCTGACTCCATCGCAGCCAGTGCGCCCAGATGCACCAGCACCCAAGGAGACAAGAGCTCCCAGCGAAACAACTGCTTTGTCCCGCGAAGCCGCAGCACGCAGCGAACATCCGGCTCCGAAATCTACCGGACCCCAGGACGGAGAAGTAATGCGAGACACAATGGACTCGCAATCTTCTCAAAAGAGCAAATCTTCCAAAGACTCAGAAGCAATGCGAGACGCAATGGACTCGCGCGCAGACATCTCGATGCATCCAGGCGAGCTCCCCGCTCAGCACAAACCACTTGATGCCACTATGGCCGGTGATGATGCTCCCAAGACCGTTCGATACGGCAACCAAGACTACCACCTAGTAGGCAAAGACAGTCAAACCGGTGAGGTCTTCTTACGCCGTCCAGACATAGCTGGACTGGCCCGGCCGATTGAAATCATTCCTGTTACGGCCGAGCAGGTTCGCAAGGACTATAAGACGGTCGACATCGGCGGAGAGAAAATGCTTCGCGGGCCTGACGGTCAGTTTTATCATCCGCCGATGGAAATAGGTGGATCGCTAAAATTGCTGAGCGAACCGTTCATCATAGCCGTCAAGGAGTCTGATGCGCAACTAGACCTGACTCCAGGCAAGGCGAAGGCCGAGCCAGCCGGGCAAAAGCCGGCAGAGCAAAAACCAGCAGAGCACGTGCCGGCGCAAAAGAAACCAGCAGACCAACCCGCCGAAGTATCCAAACCAGGCCCGCATGTTCCGCCAGCATTCGAAGCACCGCCGGCGCAAAATGCGCGCGCGGTTGTTCACGACGCCGAACAGTTCGCCCTCAACGCACATGTGGAAGTCGACGGCAAAGAACACGCGATTGCAGCTATCGATCGCAAAGATCCCAACATGCTAATTGTCCGTGCCTCGGAACCGGTCGAACGAGTGCTAGACCACAAGGAAGTCTCCGCTGGAGAGCTCCATCGCGATTTCAGAGAGGTCACTGTCGGAAAGGAAAAGGCCTACTACGATCCCAATGATCCAACAGGAAAGGTTTGGGTCGACGGCGGTCGTGGTCGCAACGGCGAGATTCTGCTGGTCGAGCATCCGGACCTCAGAGCAGTGTCTCGCGATCAGGTTTACCCCAAAGAAGTCGACCTGCCTCTCAATCGCACGATCGTCGGAGACCTTGGGCGTTTTCTCGAGGAAGCTCAACTGCAGCAACAGGCTCCAGTCAAGCCTCCCACCGACGGCCACAATCAATATCAGATTGGGCTCGATGGCCGAGCGGTTCCACCAGCCGGCAAGGCTGAAATTGTAATCGGCCGTGGCGATAAGGCTGACATTAAAGTTCCATCTTCTCCTGACAAGAACCCACTGGTGGTTAGCAGACAACATGCCAAAGTAACTTTCGGCCGCGAAGGAGTCGTGCTCGAAGATATCGGCTCTACGGCCGGAACATTTGTCAATGGAAGAAGACTCAAGCACAACGAACAAGTGCCGATTCACCCGGGCGACAAAGTTACTCTCGGCTATGGCAAAGATGCCGTAGAGCTAAATCTCTTCCATAATCCGCCGCACGATCACACCCAGCCTACAACCTCATACAAGGTAGGAGAACACCAACTAAAACCAGGTGACAGTGTCACTATCGGCCGGTCTCCAACCTCGGATGTGGTAATCGACAATCCGCAGGCAAGCCGAGAACAAACCAGAATTCGCATGGATGAATCAGGTCAAGTGCTGATCAGCGACGGCACGCCTGAAAAGGCTTCCCGAAACGGCACATACGTCAATGGTTACAAACTCGAGCACGGGCAAGAATACATACTTCAACCAGGCGACAAAGTCACAGTCGGCTCCAGCAGCCACACCTTGCCGTACAAGGTTGAGCAGCAGTCTAACTATGCTGTGAAAGTAGGCGCGCGTACACTCGATCTGGCAAACGGTCCGATTGAAATCGGGCGCGGCATACACGGCGTCACACGCCCGGATGTCAGTTCAAACCATGCCACTATGGGAATGGACAGCAACGGCATTTATATCCAAGATCACTCGACCAACGGCACCTACGTGGAGCGAGACGGAAAGACCTACCGAATCAACAAAGGAACCGTCTCCGAAATCGATGCCAGCGGGAAAGTGCGCTCCTCGGAACAAACTGACAAGTTCTACCTGAAACCAACCGATTCGGTTCGGCTAGCAGACTTTGGCGAGCCGATTCGATTAGTCTCACTCACGGCGCATCCCGACGCTGTCTCCCGCGAGACGATGCTTGCTACGAGACCGCAGTCGGTTGAAGCAATCAGACAAGCCAACGATTACGCGCTCAATCATCACTATTCAGGGAAACTTCAGGATGGATTCTCAAATGCCGGTCAGCAGCGCCTCTTCAATCGCGGTGGCGAGTTTCAAGCTGCCACGAGGCCGGCGACAGTAGTAGACCGCGCCAACGATCCGGTTCTGCGTGAAGTTATAGCTGATGCCAAGCAGCGATTCTCACACCTGCCTCCAGCGGAAAGAGCTGAAGCTCTAACCGCCTACGTCAAGGAGTTGTTGACGCCTCGAGACATGATCGACGCGCGGGGCGGAGAAGCTGCGCTAGACAACTGGTACAGCAAGTTCAACTCGGACCATGGTGGCGAGAAGGTTCTGCTGGGAGAGTTTATCAAAGAAGGGAAAGGAGTCTGCAGCCAGCAAGCCCTGCTGCTAAAAGTGCTAGGTGACGAAATGGGATTGAACGTCACTTTGGTTCGAGGCAACAGCGGCGGAAAAGGGCTGCAAATGAACCACGCCTGGACAACAATTGACACCGGAAATGGACCCAAGATTTACGACCCGCGTCAAAGAATTGTCGCCGGAGAGCTTTCACACCACAAAGCCGGCGCCGACATTGTCCGAGAAACGCAGCAAAAGCCGGATATAAAGGCCTCCGATCTCGGCATGAAGGTAGGCGACCGCGTTCACTATCAAGATACGCCTGGCTGGAAAGTCGAATCGATCAACAATCAGACCGGCGAAATAGTCTTGGCCCATGATGCGATCAGGAATATCAGCTCTGCCGACTTCGCAACACACAATCCGGGCGCCGAGCTGAAGATTGGCGAACGCTTCAGTGTGCAGCGAGCGAACGGTCAGGTCGAAAGCGGCTGGCGCTTCGAAGGAGCTAACCGAGACGGCAGCCTCAAGTTTGTCAAGGAAGACGCCTTGAAGCTTTCGGTCAAGCCGAAAGACGTGCTGGATATCGGCGGAGAGCTGCATGGTAAAGCTCCCACCGGAGAGAAGGAGACTCCACACGACTCCCTGCGACCGGGAGAATCTCTGGTTCGCGATGGTCCGGCACCGTCTCGAGAGCCACCTGCAAAAGCACCACATGTCGAGCCACCAGCGAACAAAGAACGACCTGTGTCACCGGAAAGGCCAACGACAACAGATCGGACCGTATCGCCGATCGACTCCCAAGGAGTGGCCACGCATCAGGCACCGACCGGTCATCAAGATCCAACTGCTCCTCGCAGATCGGCACCAGCATCGGTGCCCCCGGAAACTCGCCTCGCGCAATTGGAGAAGAAGTCGGCCGATTTGAGTGCGCGACGATCGGCACTCAACAAGGGCTTGGCAGAGCACCCTGAGAATAAATCAGCGATCGAAAAACTCGATCAACGAATTCAAAAGAATCTTGAAGACCGCCTAAATGCGAAGCAAGAACAGATTGCTCGGCTAGACGAAAACTGGCGGCAAGAAATTCGTACACGAGAGGACGAACGGAGCAATGTTCGTCTGGACATCGAAGTTATTAAGTTCGAAGATAACGGCACGCCTCGCGATCCGGCAACGTTTAGCGCGAAAGAGAGGGCAGAGCTGGCACAGCTCGAAACGAGGCTAGGCGACCTCAACAAAGAGCTCCAAACGATCGGTAAGCTGATGGAGCGCTATGGAGTTGAGCGCGAGCTACTGAAGCTGCAAAATGAGCAGCGTGTGCTGGAAATTGCCCTGCATGGCGAACGCGGGATGGTGGCACCAACTATCGGCGAGCCAGTATTTGCCAAGGATGCGGTCACCGGTCATCTAACGAGAAGTACGGAAGAATCGCTTGGCTCCTATCGCTTCAGAGATCCAGGACGCAAGAGTGGCGGTGAAGTCACCGGCGGAAGTAAAGCCGACGGTTTGCCGCTCAATGTTCGGGGCGAAGTGTCTCATCAGGACCTCACGACAGTGATGGATTCGGTGGGACGCCCACCCAACCGCGACCGTACATCCTTTACGATCGAAAACGCTCCAGGGGAAGCTGCCGGCGGCAGGAACAGAGAAACCGGAGACATTTCAGTCAATGTCAGCCGGCCAGCCGACGAGACGATGGGCCGCACCGAAGCGCTCCGGCATACAACCAAACATGAAGTCGGACACGCAATACAATTCGAGCACTTCGAGCACCTGCCGGCTGCCCAGCAACGAGCGGCCATTGAAGCGTATCAAGCTTATCTCAGCCACCCCGAAACCAGGCAGACGCTTGGCGAGCGCACACTAACCGCTTTCAACCGGGAGTTGAGCGAGCGTGGAAGCATCGCCAGCAACAAGAACCCGGATGCTTACCTGGCCAGCTTCCCCGAACAGTTTGCCGAAATGCGCGCTCTGCATGAATTCTCGAAAACAGCTGAAGGTAGAAATATGACCTACCAGCAGCTGCTCGACCATGTAACGGCCAATGCCACCATGGGTGCAAGAAGAGCCGAGATTATGCGCGGCTCTGAAGCACTTTATCATGCGCTTTCCCGAGATGTTTTCGAGCCGCATTCGCGCCTCGAGCGAGCCGGTGGCGCAAGAGGCGAGGGCGCGAAAGCAAGCACGAGCGCTCTCGACGCTCTAGTTGGGCACGCCGAGAAGAAACAGCCTCAGCATGCTGAGATCCAAAAACTCACAGACAGCGGCAAAGCATTTGATGCAAAGGCTTATAACGAGACACGCAACAATTTACTGAACGAGCTCAAGAACCTGCCTTCGGCCGAAACCGACCCGGCCGGGCGCCAAGCCGGTCTAAACCGTGCGCACGAAGCATCGCAAAAGCTCGCCGAACTCTCTCATGGTGCCGATCTACAAGACGGCATGAAGAGTCTCGGAAAGGTCGTCGAGCATTATCAAAAGGATGCCGCCGGAGAAAATGCAACCAGCGCTGCTCACACGCCAGCCGGGCAGTTAGCATCCACACCGTCATCGCACGCGACCCCGACCGGTCCACATCAACCGAATGCCGCACATGTAGATGCAATGGCTAATCCTTTCAAGGCACTGAAAGATTGGTTGGGGTTGGGTAAAGCGGAGCCAAAAGGTCCGGAGGGACCGGCAGGAAGACAACGGCAAGGCGAACCTCAAGAGCCGCAAACAGAGCACAGCCGTTTGACCGAGCAACGCACCGCCAAACAAGAGCAACTGGAGCAGTCTCAAAAGCAATTGGCCGCCCATCCGGACAACCAGCAGCTGAAGGTGCAGTCCGAGCAGCTCCAGCGCGAAATCAACCAGCTTAACAATCAGCTAGCCGACCATCTGCACAATCAGCTGGAGCCGCACAACAGGCAGCTTGATCAACTAAAGACGGAACAATCGCAACGCGAGCACGATTACAATCAACGCCTGCGGGAGCTGGGAGAGGAACTCGAAAGAGCACCGGAATCGCAAAGAGATGCAATTGACGATCGCATCGACGCAGAACAAGACCGGCACAAACGTGAATCGGACCAGAATGCAGTTCGGGTAGCGGAAGTCGAGCGAGCAAGAGAGCCGATCATCAAAGAGATCGTGGCCGAACGTGGTGCCACGTTGGACGCCCAAAGAGAAACGCTTGCAAAAGAAAGGTCTGCGCTCAAAGTGGAGATGGACCGGCTCGTTGCCTCTCGTGAAAGCCGCGGCGAGATTCCCACCGACAGTCTTAACGGACGAATCGCCGAGGGTGAGCAGCGAGTAAATGAGCTCAGCAAGGCGAACGAGGGCGAAACCAGAGCCGAACGCGACTTGCGAGAACGCGCATTGAGCACAGAGCGCAAGCAACTCGAATGGCTCAAGCAAGAACGTAAGATTCGCGACTCTCACACGATGCACACGCTCGAGACCAGGATTCAGGAGCTCGGCGCGCGGGTTGACGCGCTCAGCACCGATATCGCAAGCAATCTCGACCGACGAATCGCTCCGCTTAACGAGCAGCTGAAATCTCTGCAAGCGCAATCCGACGGGATGAAAGCAAGGCACGCATTAGAGCTAAATGCTCTCAAAGAGCAACAAAGAAGCGCCGATCGCCTGGAAAAGGTTGCGTTGGAACGGCAGATCGGAGAACTCCAGAAGCAGCAGAAGGAAGAGATGCGGCCCATCGCTGAAAGAATGGCCGAATCACTGTCGAAGAAACACCTATATGAAATCGGAGCAGGCGAGATGCGCGGGATTGTCGCGCCGACCCTGGAGCATTCACCATACCTGGTGCGGGACGTCGGCGCCAACGCACTTTCTGCGACCGACAACATTCCTCTGGAGATCCGCAAGCAGGGCGACCATGCCAGACATGTATCCAAGGAAGCTGTCGACGTCCTGCTCAACGAATTACAGCAGAATACCAACAAGCCGGACAAATTGGTTGTCCTCAACGATCCGACTGTCGATCGTGGCGGGCAACACGGATCCAAAACCTTCCGCATAGAGATGAATGCGCTCAATTATGCCGCCGGCGCACACGAGGTTCTCGCCTTCTATTACAGGCATGAGATCGGGCACAACAAACAAAATGTCTTCTACGATCACATGCCGGCTGATGCAAAAGGCCGGGTGATGGACTCATACAGGCAAGATCTCAATCGAGCTTTAAGCGGCGAATTGAGTTCGGTGGAAAGCGCTCTGGCTGCGCATAAAGACGGTCAGAAGTTAAGAACCGATCTGCACGACGGCAAACCGATCAGCGGCAAACAAGACATGAACTCCTATCTGCTGTCTTTCCCTGAAATGTTTGCAGAGATGAATGCCATCCACCAGCTCGATCAAAAGCTGGGCGGTCAGATGTCCTATCAACATCTCGTAGAAATGACAACCGGACGATACCAGCCGGAACGGGCCCAAATGATGCAGCATTTCGAAGCGCTCTACAACACTTTGAAACGAGAGGTGTTCGAGCCATTTGCCGCCCGCGAGCTGAATCCAACGAGAGAGCAAGCCGGCAGCCGGCGCCCGACCAGCGAAGCAGCGCAGCGGCGGTCTGACCGGATGGAGAAAATGGAACAGCAGCGTGAGCGGCTGAAATCCGAGGTCAGCAAACTAGGCGACGCTGAGACTCCGCATGCAATCGACAGCTTGCTCGCCAGCTTGAATGGACCTGAATCCGCCCAGCTCCGAGCTGATCTCTTTGGCGGAAAGTTGCCCGATGCAGTCGCGAAGCACAACGAAGCCTGGCTGAACGCACCAAAAGATGAGGCCGGTCACGCCGTCGGAGAAGGATTTAACAGGGAGCAGGCAAGACAAGCGCTCATGGATCATATGGAATCCATACGCGACAACATGACCGCGCCCCACCAACAGACTCCAGCAGCGCATCCACCTAGTGAGCCGGCCGCGCAGACACCGAGAGGCAAAATTGAACCTTCTCAACACTCAGAAAAGACCGGCGCCGAACATCCACAGAGATCGACACAGTCCGAACCCCAGAATTGGAAGCAGCATGGCGGGCAACAGCGACCGGCAAGCGATGCCGCCTTTTCCGAGTCGGCAAGCCGCAATTTGAAACAGACTCCGACAAAGTCCGACATAGACTTCAGGACAGCATTGACGGACCTTGCCAAGGCAGAGAGAACAGGCAACGCCGATCAGATTAGAGCGGCCCAGGAAAGACTCACCAACATCGTAGTCGAGGAAGCAAAGGCGATTGCCAAGAAACTCGGACTGCCGGAATCCTTAATAACACCGGATTTCATTTCATTCGACAAATCTAAGTTCAAAGATCATCCGGGTGGTCACGGATACTACGATCACGCCGATCACAAGATTTATTTGAATGCAGACAAGATGACGCCAGCCTCAACGCTGCAACACGAACTGCGCCATGTCCAGAAGTATGTCGAAAGAATGGCACTACGAGCAGCCGATGGTGATGGCACGAAAGCAGCGCTCCGGGCCAGCACTCTTCGCAACGTCGGGTCTGGTGAAGCCAGAGCTCATCATGAAGGCACAAAAGACGTGCTGGAACATCGCGCCCGCTTGAAAGACGAACCGCGCGAAACCATGCAGAGAGCTCTCGATACTTTCCTGAAGGCAAACAGTAATATCGAGGCCGCCACGAAGCAAGACGCGCAAAGCATTCTGAGCGACCTTAAAAAGAACCATCCGGACAAACATAAGAATTTACTGGAAGCATTTGGCGGCAGCGAAGCAAAAGTAATCAAAGAGTTGATGAGTGAGATCAATCACTACATATCGCTCGACGTTCATGCATTCCTGCCGGAATCAGCCCACACCCCCGGACCAAATGCTTCAGCCCAGGAGATTGCTCGCAAGGACGCTCTTTCCTGGGCGATCGAAGACCGTTATCAAAGGAATCTCAAGACAATTGAGCGGATCAAGAACGGCGACCTGCCACAGAATTGGCGCGGTGGCGATGGCCCGCTCGAAAACTCACCGTTGATGAATCAACAGTTCCATGATTACTCCAGGCATACGACTGGCAGAATGGAAGGTGGCAATCAATATGTTCTGTCTCCGGAAGAGAAGGCGTCGGACCGCCTTTTCCACGGCGCGCCGTTGAAAGAGAAGGCGCGGGCTCTGCGAGATAGCGGATTGGATGTCAAAACGCTTAAGGACGATCCGCAAACGCAGAAGATCAAAGTCGAGAGTATGTTGCAACAGCTAAGCAACAAACTGGACAGCTCGCGTGATTTGACTGCCCCTGCGGCGGCCAGACAAGAAGCATTCAAACAAGCACAAGAGTTAGCACGGCGGCTGGTAAAGGAAAGCGCTACCCATCAAGATCATCAGGTGATCAAGCAGTTTGCCGTCGACAATAACTTGATCCAGCGCGAGAAAGGTTTCTTCTCGTCACTCGTGGATAAAGGCTGGAACGTGATCAGACCCGCGCAGATTGCACGCGACACCTCACCGGAAGTAGGCGGCAAAGCCAAGCCATCAATGATGAAGGAGGGCGGAGAGAGCAGTCCGGTTAGAGACTCCGCTCACGCTCAGCGCATGATTGATGCAGCAAAAACTGCACCAGATTCCAGGACAGCAATCGAAGCTATCCACGTGGCAGCCCAGCACGGAGACTTTCAGCACTTTCCGCAACTCTTAGAACTGGCGAAAACAGCCAGCGATCCTCGTGTCGCTCTGGCGGCCGTTCGCGCGGTGGACAGCTTAGGCGGGCACATGAACGCTCGCACTCAGCTAATCGAAATGGCCAAGACCGTAAACGATCCGGCTCTCTCCCGCGAAATCATGCAGGAGATTCGCAAGTCCTTTCGAGAAGGAGAGCCGAGCTCATCGGGTACCGCCAGAGAAGTTCCGACCAGCACTTTAGAAAAACTGGCTTCTTCTAACACTCCAGCGGCTGCTGAAGCGAGAGCTGAACTTACCCAAAGATCAGAAAAGGTTGTAGCGGAGGCGAGAATAGAGGCTACCCGCCTCAAAGAAGAGCGAACAGCGCGCGAACGCTCCGAACGCGAAACAGCAGAACACGAAACAGCAGAACGCAAGCGAGTAGAAACAGAGGCGCGCCGGCTAGCGGAGACAGAAGAACGAGCCAGGATTGAAGCTGCAAACAAGCCTCCGCTCGACGCCCGGTTCGATAGCTCCCGACCGGAGTTCAGACCGGAAGAAGCAGTGAGAGCCGCTCGAGAATTAGGAGAAACCGGCAAAGTAGAGAACGCTCACCAACTGGTTGCACTGGCGAAATCAATCGACCCGGTCAAGCATCCCGAGCTGAAAGAGCTAGCAATCGAGTCGCTTCGAGCCGCCGGTAAGATTGGCGAGCACGATCGCCCAAGTCCGCGATTGAGCAGCGACCCTGCTCTGGCCCAAAAGATGATCGATCTGGCGAGTTCGACTAACCATCCTGAATTGGCACGTGAAGCGATCAGAGCAGCGAAGAAAGCAGGAGACATCGGCAACTTCGAACAGATGATGGAGCTTGCCAGACAGAAGTCCGGCAGCGATCCGGCCCTGGCGCTCGAAGCGATCCGTGCGGCCGACAGTGTCGGCGCAAGTATGACAGCGCGTACCGAGTTGACCAAGCTGGCAACTTCAGTAACAGACAAGGCGCTTTCTCGCGAGATTATGCAAGAGCTGCGCAATTCCCACAAAGTAGGAGAGCTTGACTCCACGGGCCGCCCACGAGAGATTCCGGCCAGCACACTCGAGAAAATTGCTGATTCGAAAACACCGGCTGCTGCCGAAGCGCGCAGCGAACTCGCACAGAGATCAGAGCGTCTCGCCGCAGAGGTCAAGACAGAAAGAGCAAGAATGAATGAAGAGCGCGCTGTAAGAGAACGCAGCGAGCGAGAGACGGCGCAGCGCGAACAAGCCGAATCGTCTTTACGAGCGCAAGAAGCAGCTGCCGAAAAAGCACGATTCGACGCAGCCAACAGACCGCCGCTCGACACGCGACTCGACACTGCTCATCCAGACTTCAACCGTGACGTAGCTACCAAGGCTGCGAAAGAATTTGGCGATACCGGCAATTCAACTCACGCCCAACAGCTTGTCGAATTAGCCAAGTCAGTCGACATCGCTAAGCATCCCGAATTGAAAGAGCTGGCAATTGAATCGTTGCGAGCGGCAGGCAAGATCGGTGAGCGCGATCGCGTCAGTCAGAATCTGAGCAGAGAACCGGCAGTTGCCCATCAGATGATCGAATTGGCAAGAAATACGAGTCATTCTGAAATAGCCCATGAGGCGATCAAGGCAGCACGACAAGCCGGAGACATCGGTCACTTCGATCAGATGCTCGATCTTGCCAAAACTAAGGCAGCAAATGATCCCAGGTTATCGCTGGAAGCAACCAGGGCAGCAGACGGTGTTGGTGCTCATAGCAATGCCCGCACACAGCTCACCGACCTGGCCAAATCGGTAAATGATCCGGCAATCGCCAAAGAGGTAATGAAAGATCTTCAGAGATCGTACCGGGCGGGAGATCCTGAGTCCACCGGCAGATCAAGAGAAGTGCCGACCAGTACGCTGGAGAAAATCGCCGAATCTAATACTCCGGCAGCACGCGAAGCCAGAACAGAACTAGCTCAACGGGCAGAAAGAGATGCGCAAGAGGCGCGCGAACAAGTTGCCGCTATCCACAAAGAACGAGCTGCTCAAGAGCAGGTGGACAGACAAAAGGCCCAGGTGGCAGAACGGGAACGGGCTGCGGCAGTTGAACAAACGAAGCTGGAAGCTGCCAAGAAACTGCCCTCCGACGAGCGCCTTGATGTTAACAGCAGTAAATTCAGTCATGAAGGCGCCAGGGCTGCCTTGAGCGAACTTGCCAGTACCGGCGGTGCAAAGGAAGGTAAACAGCTGCTCGAACTGGCTAAGACTCTCAACAAGCCGGAGCATTCTGAAATAGCCACAGAAGCTGTGCGCACAGCTGGGAAGCTGCTGGATGCTGAGCGGCAGGCTCATGCAGACAAGTTCATCGATCCCGGTCACGCCCATGACCTGATTGCAATCGCTAAGAATTCAAGCGACTCGAAGCTGGCAAACGAAGCGTTGCAATCGGCAAAGAAGCTCGGCGACATTCAACATCTCGAAGCGCTGCGAGATCTAGCCAACTCAAAATCTTCTACCGACCCCAAGCTATCTCTCGAAGCGATCAAGACGCTGGATGGCTTCGGAGCCCGAATGACCGCCCGCATCGAGTTGAACGAACTTGCCCGGTCCGTCGCCGAACGAGCGGTTAAAGGAGAGAGCAATGGGCGAGAAGTATTTGACGGCTTAATGAAGAACGCCGGCGCAGATCATCAGTCGCGACTCCTAGAACGAACAGATAATCATTTAGATAGCCTGGGTACTCGCGACGCCGCTCGCCTGCGCGAGGCAATCCTGGCAGATACAGCGGCCAACTATGCTGAGTCGCCGGCCGGCAAGCAAGCGCTTGAGCGACTGGCAGCAAGCAAGACAATCGATGCCTCCGCTATCGATTCATTAAACCGGATGGCAGACCCCAAGGGCGATCACCCGATGAAGGAGCAAGCCCAACAACTGCTCGACAGAGCCAGAGCGGACAGAGTCGCCGAAACCGCACAGGAACAAGCGGAGTTGCGCAGCAATCAGCAACAGCGTCAACGGCTGGATCAGCAACAGTTAGCCGCAGTCGATGCGGAACGGCAGCGGCTGAAAGATCAAAAAGGCGCCGAGCGGCCGACCACGCAAAAGCCAGCGGAGCAATTTCTGGCGCGCACAATCGAGCCGGAAAAGGCTCCATCGAAAGAGCAAAAGCCGCTTGCTCAAAAGCAACAGCAAACACCAGCTGCCGGTGAGCAGAGCTTAAAATCGGTCGAGAGTCAAATACTGCGCGATCAACAGGCGCTGCCCCAGCAAGGTTCCGGTACCGGCACAAGCGGGCAACATTCTCAGCAAGGTCCCGGTCAACATCAGGGACTACCAAAGGACAGACTCCAGGACACCCAGGGACAGGCTCCAGCGCACACGCAGCAACAACAGTCGCATGGGCTCCAGGACGAGCAGCACCAGCAGACCAAACCAACCGGCAAGCAGGAGCCCGCTCAGCAACAAGCACAGCCCGATCCAACGGCAACTCCAGCGCACGAAAACAAGCAAGAGTCCGCCGACCAGAAGGGCAAACCCGGCAAAGAGACGCCCAGCCACGACACGACGGACAGCATATCTTCAGTCAATTTGAGTCGGGCAGGCGATGGCAGCGAAAGTGGTCGCCCCGCCGATGCCAGCTTGAGCGGCGAAGGACAGCCAAAGAAAGCGCTATTCGCGGGACGAGAGTACAACCAGGTCGGCAGAGATAGCGTCACTGGTGAAGTCTTCCTGCGCGAGCCGGGCTCTGAACATTGGGCTATGCACTTCGATTCGAAGCCAGTGACTGTCGAAGAGCTGAAGAGTTACAGACAGATTACGGTCGGCGAAGCAACGATGCTGCGCAGTCCGGACGGAACAATCTATCACCCACCAGTGGAGTTTGGTGGCAAGCTCAATTTAATTCAAGATAGAACGATCATCGCCGTAAAGGAATCGCATCCGCAGCTCGACCTCAATCCACCCAAAGCACAACCGAAAGCAGCCGAGCCAGCAGGCGAGAAACCAGTCCAGCCCAAACCGGCCGAGCCCGCAGTCGAGAAACCCAGGCAGTCTCGACCAGCTGAAGTTGCAGCACCAGAGCAGCGCCCGGCATCGCCATTCGACCAACCGCCGGCCAGGCAATTGCCACCGTTGATTCATAATGCCGATCAATTCGCGATCAATGCTCATGTCGAGCTTAACGGTAAAGATCATAAAATCGCCGCTATCGATCGCAAGGACCCGAACATGCTCATTGTGCGCAGTGCGGAGCCGTCAGAGCGTGCGCCTGATGTCAAAGATGTCTCCGCCGGGGAATTGCGTCGCAATTTCCGTGAAGTGGCGGTCGGCAAAGAAAAGGCTTATTACGATCCAACGGACTCCTCCGGCAAAGTATGGGTCGAAAACGGTCGGGGACCCAACGGCGAGGTGTTGTTGGTCGAGCATCCAGATCTCCGGGCCGTCGCGCGCGACCAAGTTCGCCCACAGGAGATAGATCTACCGCTCAATCGCACCATCGTTGGTGATTTGGGACGCTTCCGCGATGAAGTTCGCCTAGCTCCAGCACAGCCACTGGCACCACCAACCGAGGGCCACAAGCAGTATCAAATCTCCGTTGATGGAAGTTCGCTGCACACCGCCGACAAACCTGAGATTGTGATCGGCAGGGGCGATAAGGCGGACATCAGAGTACCATCCGTATCCGATAAGAATCCGATGGTGGTCAGCCCTGAGCACGCCAAAGTCACTTTCGGTCGCGACGGAGTCCTTATCCAGGACATCGGCTCCACTGCCGGCACATTCATAAACGGACGGCAGCTTCGACACGGAGAGCAAGTGGCGATTCATCCCGCCGACCGCATAACACTGGGAACAGGCAAAGATGCTGTCGAACTCAAACTGCTCCACAATCCGCCACAGGATAACACTCGACCGACCACCTCTTACAAAGTCGGAGAGCACCAACTTAAACCGGGCGACAACCTGACTATCGGCAGATCATCATCAGCCGGCGTTGTGATAGACAGTCCATCAGCCAGCCGCGAGCAAGCAAGAATTCGCATGGATGAGTTCGGGCGGGTGCTGATCAGCGACGGCACTGCCGAAAAAGCGTCCAAGAACGGCACTTATATCAATGGACAGAAGCTGCAACATGGACAAGAGCACGTCCTACAACCGGGCGACCGCATCACAATCGGCTCCGGCAAGCAACAGATTCCGTTTAAGGGCGAGCAACAAGCCACTCACGCCGTCAAAATCGGGGCCCGCACGCTCGATCCGGCTAATGGTCCAATTGAGCTCGGCAGAGGGCTGCACGGGGTTACAACTCGAGAAGTCAGCTCTCGCCATGCCACACTTGGCATGGATGCAAACGGCATTCACATACAAGATCACTCGCTAAACGGTACGTTCATCGAGCGCGACGGCAAGACCTTCAAGCTGAACAAAGGCACACTGACAGAACTCGACGCGCAGGGCAAAGCGCTCACGTCCGAAAGGGCGGATAAGTTCTATTTGAAACCGACCGATTCGATTCGTCTCGGCAAAGATGGCGAACCGCTTCATCTTGTCTCGCTGGACGCGCATCCGGATGCCATCTCTCGCGAAACGATGCTAGCCAAGCGAGCACCATCAGTGGAGGCGGTCAGACAAGCGAATGACTATGCCCTCAAACATCAGCATTCTGGCAAACTGGAAGACGGCTTCTCCAATGCCGGCCAAAAGCGCGTCTTCAATCGCGATGGAGAATTCCAGGCAGCCACCCGTCCGGCTACCGTCGTCGATCGGGCCAACGATCCGGTTCTGCGCGATGTTATCGCGGACGCTAAACAACGCTTCTCGCATCTGCCACCAACCGAGCGCGCCGAAGCGCTTACCCGTTATGTCAAAGATCTGCTTACTCCTCGCGACATGGTTGATGCACGGGGAGGAGAAGCAGCTCTCGACCACTGGTACAACAAATTCAACTCCGATCATGGCGGTGAAAGAGTTCTGCTCGGTGAATTCATAAAGGAAGGCAAAGGAGTCTGCAGCCAGCAAGCGTTACTGCTAAAAGTCCTTGGCGACGAAATGGGCTTGAATGTCACTCTTGTGCGCGGCAACAGCGGCGGCTTCGGACTGAGCATGAACCATGCCTGGACCACGATTGATACCGGCAACGGTCCGAAGATTTATGACCCGCGGCAAAAGATAATCGCCGGAGAGCTCTCTTACCACAAGTCCGGTGCCGATATCGTTAAGGAAGTCGGACAAAGAGAGCTCAAAGCCTCAGATCTCGGCATGAAAGTCGGCGACCGCGTCCACTTCCAGGACACACCGGGCTGGAAGGTCGAATCAATCGATCACCAGACCGGCGATATCGTACTTGCTCATGATGCAATCAAGAATATCAGCGCCGCCGACTTCGCCAAGAACAATCCCGGCGCCGACTTAAAACTGGGAGAACGATTCAACGTCGCGCGTGCTAACGGGCAGGTAGACGGAGGCTGGCGTTTTGAAGGCACCAGCAAAGACGGCAACCTGAGATTCGTAAAAGAAGATGCATTAAAGATAAGCGTACAGCCTAAGGATGTCCTCGACATAGGCGGCGAGATGCACGGTCCGAAATCATCTCATGAAGAGGGACAAAAGCCGGCAGACGAAACGAGAGAGAGAGTAACGGCCGAACATGCAACAAAACCGGCCGACGAACCGAGCGCAAGAGCGAAAGACGAGCCCGGCACCAGACCTGCCGGAGACAAGCCTGTTCAAGAGGCTCCACAGCATAAGCCGTCGAGTTTCGAGAAGCTCGCTCAAACGGACTCGCCAGCAACCGCTCTCCGGATCGGGACCGACGGAGTAATAAGCGCACCCAAAGATGCTAAGGAATGGGTCCAGGATAATCCCTTGCGCATCCTTTCGGTCGCCAGGGAAGCAAGCGTCGAAGGTCGCAAGATAGAGCCTGCGCTGGAAGCGGCGATGAAGGAGCATGCTGCCAAGCTCACCGAACTATTGAAGACGAATCCGGATGCGGTTCGCTCCGGTGTGACGGAGGTGCTGAGAGCACCGACGACCCACGGACTTGATGTGCTTCATGACACCGGTGCAATGCAAGCGGTGCTGCCGGAAATTGCCGCCTTGAGACCAGATCCGCAAAGAATGATCGATCTTCAACGAACTCGAGAGCAAGCCTTGAAGGACAAAAAGCCGATTACCCTTGAAATGTTCGACAAGACCGAGATGAACCACAAGGCACATCCGGAGATTGACGCGTGGACCCACACGAAGATGGTGATCGACCAAGCAAAAGGTTTCGAGCACGCGGAGTTGAACAAGCAACTCGCCGCCCTTCCAGAATCCAGACTCGACACGCTGCTCTGGGTGGCAATGCTTCACGACAGTGGTTTGCCGGAAACCCAATCGATTTCCATCAAGTCAAATCCGGATGGCAGCACCAAGAAATTCGACATAAGCAATCCCAATCACGATCAAGTCGGAGCGCAAAAGACAGCCGACGTGATGAAGCGCTTCGGCGTACCGGAAGCAGAAGCGAAGCTAATCACAGCAATCGTTAATGAGCACATGCGGTTGCACGAGGTGCAAAATGCCGCGAAGCTAAACGAGTTTATCGCTGAGCTGAAGGCGAATTATCCGGCCGACATGCCGCTCTTCACAGCCTTGATGCGCGCCGACACGCTCGGTACGGGACAACCCTTAGCCGACAGAATGCGAAAGGCCAACGAGAAGACAGACATCTACACCAAAGCATTTAACGACAACAGTCCCCCGCCAACACCAGGTCCAGGCGGAGCACCACGCGGGACAGGCAAGCCGGACCCCGCTCAAGCTCCGGCGAAACTTCAATCAATCAGTGAAGCTGAGTCTTCAGCCAAGGCAGCCGGTCGTAAAGCGTTCGAATCCATTCGCACCAAAGTTGACGAGATCACAACAGCCGTTGAAGCGCTGCGCCAAAAGATTGAAAACGCCGGCGTTCTCGATGCGGCAAAGATCAACGAGATAAAGAGCGACTGGGCAAAAGTAGCAGCGCTGGATCCGACCCTGGCCAAGAACGATAAGTTTTTCGCCAGCACATTAGGTCAAGGCAAGCAGGCAGAAGCGATGAAATCTCTCGAAGCTCGACTGCGATCGTTGCAAGAGATAAAGGATACAGTGACCCGTGGAGCGGGCCAAGTCGTTACTCCGGAACAAGCTCAAAAGAATCTACAAGCACTCTCCAAACTGGTTGCTGAGTCACAACGGGCACCACTAGATGCCGCGATCGAAAGCCTTTCAAAAACGCTGGCAAAACAGACTGAGTTATTGAAGGACAAGAGAACAGCTGAAGCTTATACCTTAGCGTTGGAAAGCAGCCGGAAGGAGTCCGGCGGGCAACAAGAGTTTATGGAGTTCGTGGAAGGAGGCATGCACCAGGTTTTGGAAAACCTGCGCAAGACTCAACAGCTCGACGACCTGGCCGCTGCTGATCGCAAGCTCAACCCAGAATTCCGAGAATTCGTAAACAATCTAACTAAAGAGATTGAATGGAGTATGAACGCCAGGCCTGAGCTGCACGACGGCTCGGGTCCGCTCGACCTCCCTTCCAAGTACGGTGATTATGGGTCCGGTTCTCAGCGACGTCATGAAGATAGGCTGGCATCGTCACTTAAGAAAAGGCAAGGCAACGGCGAGCCGACTCCTGCCCTAGACTTCAAGCCGGAGCTCAGAAAACAACTTGAAAAAGCTCTGCCGAAAGCCGACCTCTCGCACGACGCACTGCCGGCGGCACTGGCCAAAGAACTCGAAGCGGGGCTGGAGAAACAACAGTTTCGCCCGGAAGTAGCCAAGCATCTAGAAAAGCTGCTTACGGGAGAAGGAACGCTCAGCGCCAGTGAGGTCACCAGTCTCCGCAATACGATCGGTGATCGGCCTGGTCTGTTCAAGCCGGAAGTGGTGGCACCAGAAAGACTTGGTGTGGCGCTGGAAAATGCACTGCCAAAAGTTCATAACGGAATCGAGCACGCCTTGCCTAAAGACGGACCGCTCGCACTCTCCACTCTCAGCCAATCTATTACGGAAAAACTGAGAGGCGCGCTTGACGCCGGACAGCTTAAACCGGAAGTCTCTCCACACATCGAAGCACTTTTCAAAACCGGCTCACTGACGGCCGAGCAAGTCGCAAGTCTCAAGACGGCGATTGAAGGCTCCAGAGGAGTTCTGCACGGACCGCTCGCCGCCGATTCACTTTCACCGGCACTCAGAAAGAGCCTCGAAGAAGGGCTAGCAAGAGATCATTTCAGACCCGAGGTTGCTGAACATTTGAAGTCGCTTCTAAAAGAAGGCGGTCAACTCTCTCCAGAGAAGGTCGAACAACTCAAAACCGAACTGGCAAGTCACAAAGGACTTTATAAAGATGGCGTAATACCAGATGAGCTGCGCATCCCCAGACAACATGTTCAGATGCTCGATCGTCCTGAACATACACCTGAGGCCGTCAAGACAAAGATGCGCGCAGAAGCGATTGATGCCGTCGTGAAAACAGTACCTACTGAAGCGCAGGCGCTGGTTAGACAACTGCTGGAGCAAGGGACGACAAGCAAGACGGTGGGATTCGGCGCGATCACTACACCGGACGGACACATCCTTCTAATGTCCTTTGAGCCACCCAATGTCGTTAATCGCGCGAAGGGATTTTTCCACGAGATAGCCAAAGTGCCTGGTGCCGATGGTGGCATTCACACCTACGAGACGGTGGGAAATCGTTGGCACCAGCTCTGGGATACCGGCTACAAAGGCAACATAGTCCAGATTAAGGAAGAAGTAGGTCCGGGCGAATCAGGAAAGATCGCCAGACACGGCTCTGAGCACCGAGGCCCTGAAGATCGCCTGGCTCAAGAAAAACCGCCGGGAATGCCTTACAAACCGGAGATGAGGAACCAACTCGAGCTGGCTGTCGATGCGGCTGTTCCTGCCAAGCAGCTACAAGCAGATCATCTGAACCCAGAGCTGGTCCAGAACCTCAAGCAAGCCTTAGATGCTAATCAACTCAGACCGGAGGTCGAATCTCACGTCAAACAACTGCTAGACAGCGGCCGACCGCTCAATGAGTCTCAGCTCAAGGAGCTAGCCAACCAGCTCAAGACGGGACTGCTCAAACCGGAACTGTTAACACCATATAGCTGGGAAGCCGGGCCCAAACAAGCGCGCAATGTGCTCGAACGCACTCAATTGCGGCTTGATTCCCACGAAATGGTGCGCGACTCGCAAGGAAGTCTTCGCCAGAGCTTGTCGGCCAAGGAGATCGAGCCTGGTCTGAGAGAGCGGCTCTTGAACAGCCTGGAAGCAAATGAACTGCGTCCGGAGGTAGCCGGTCAGCTTCACGACCTGCTTTCTGGGAAGAAGACATTTGACAGCGCGCAAGTGAAAGCGCTGAGCGACCAGCTTGCAATCGGATTGTTCAATCCACCTGAGGCTAGATTTCCCGGAACGACAATCCCGCAGAAGCTAAGCGAGCTCAGAGCGCGCTTTGAAGGAGAGCGAGCGGCTAGCCTGAGCCGATTCCTGGGCGAGCGAACCGCCTTCAGAGACTTCAAGGAGTTCTGGGTCTTCTCCAAGAGAATGCTGCGTTCGCCCGGCCACACAGAGGGTCTTGCGCCTCATGGCGAAAGCCACACTGCCAAGCCGGAGACTCCTCGGCCAGTCGGTCATGAATCTTCCAGACCCGTTTCGGACGGTGCGCACGATCGGGCTGTCAGAGATGCACTCTATCGAACGCAAGACGATGCACGACTGAATCAGTTAGCAGCCCAGGTAGAAAAGGCTAACTCAGCCTGGTTTGGCCGGGCCGGAAAGGTACAGGCCGCGGAGTCCGCACTCAAGCAAGAGATAACGCGCCAGACTAAAGAGCACATGAAGAGACTCGGAATCCAGTCCGACCTGGTTACCGACAGCACCGTCTTGACGGAAGCACATGGTCCGGCGGCACGCGCCATCGCCGCCGCCAAAGAGAAGGGTGTCCAGGGGCTGTTCATTCCAGACACGTTGCAGATCTATGTCGACCCGCATGCACCGAATGCTGCCACCGTACTGGCCGAGGAGTGCAAGCATTTCGCTCGACGCCTTCAGCAAACCGCTCTTTCGAAAACAGAACCATATGTATTTGAGCACGCAGTACAACGCTCCGCGTATGCCAATGCCGGCAACGGCGATGCGCGAGCCGAGCTGAGGGGAAGCGAGTATCCGGTTTCCAAACGCGAAAAGCTCGACAAGCAAGGGCGTGAATTGATGCGCTCTCTGGTCAAAGAATTCTACAACGACCCCTCGTCAGGAGGTCCGCTTACTTACGGACAGGTCTACGACTATGCAGTGGCACGCCTCGACACTCTCAAGCACGAGCACCCGGATAAATACTGGCGGACGGTCGAAAAACTCGGCGGTGGCAAAACCGGAGAGCTGAAGCTTCTGCAAGAGTTTACCGGAGAGCTGGGTCACCACCAATTGGTTCGGCGCGAAGCCACCATAGCTGCCAGAACGCTGCAAGAGAAGCCGGCTCCGGCCGGGGAGAGCAACAGCGCCAAAGCAGAACGAACTCAGTTCAATGAGCGCGCGGCGGCTGCCCGCGCCGCACTTGAAAGGCTGGAGCGCGGTTTCGAAGCAAGCAAAGAGAAATGGGGAGGCACCCTGAGGCACCATCCCGAAATGTTGGCGCTTACCAAAGGAATGTCGGACGCCACTACCGCCAGGCACAATCCGGAAAGCTATGCACGCTCTCCGGAAGAGTTCTCCCCGCTGAGATACAACTTGAGCCGGCAATTGAAAGAGCTCGTCGCCGATCTCAAGCAGCAAGGATTGAGCGGAAAGTCCCTCCAGCAAGAGCTTCAAAAACACGAACTCATGAAGGCGATTCGAACCGTAAACCTGATCGAAGACGTCGTCAGTGGACTTCATACAGCCCGCACAGCATTGAGCCAGGAGCGAAGGCAGGAAGCGCGTTCTGCGGCGCGTGACGCCGCCAACAAGCTGATGAGAAAGATGGACCCGG
>JAGVKB010000008.1 GCA_020050835.1 Candidatus Obscuribacterales bacterium
AGAGCGAACTGGCACAGCGTTGCGAGAGCGCAAGGCGTTAGCGATCGAGATGCGGAAACGATCAAACAAGCTTTCGTTTACGAAGGCTTTGAATTGTAGTGCCTGCCGCCGCAGTCTAATCTGCTCCAGAGAATCGAAGCAAGCGACGATGATCTGACTTGCAGAGATTTCCCTTTTAAACAGACCGCTTACTGTTGATGCGTTTGACGTCCTCCGGCTTTAAATTGCGGCGAGCAATTTTGAGATCGTAATGCATTCGAAGGTTCATCCAAAATTCGGGACTGTTACCCCACTTACGCCATTAGCCTTTGCTGTTTGTTAGTTCCGCGAGAATTCGCACCCAGACACTGATTGTTCATAGCTCGGCTAGTTTGTCCGCAAGTTCTCTAACGCCGATTGCCAGTACACCAGAGCCAAGGGGAATGCGCTCACTGCCAGGGTAGACCACAAATCTCTGGTCCGGACTGAGGTCGTCACAGGCAATGTGGAATCCTTTTTCGATCTTGGGTGCCAAACTGCGTTTTACTTCGACAGCCCAAAGTCCATGCCTGCCCGGAAGCTCAAGCAACAGGTCGATTTCGGCACCGGCAGTGGTGCGATAGAAGCTAGCCATCGCCTGCTCCGGGGCTGACGACAGAAGGTTTTCGAGCACAAATCCCTCCCAACTGGGTCCTACGACCGGATGTCCGGACAGCTCATTGAAATCCTCTATTCCCAAAAGTGCATGCAAGAGTCCGCTGTCCCGCACAAAGACTTTGGGCGATTTCACAAGGCGTTTGCCAATATTGGCATGGAATGGTCGTAACCGACGCACCAGCAGTAAATCAGCCAGCAGATCAACATAGCTCGTCACAGTTGGTGCACTAACCGAAAGCCCGGAAGCCAGCCTCGAGGAGTTGAGAAGACCGCCCTGGTTATGGGCTAACATTATCCAAAGTCGTTCGAGAGTTTCAGTTGGAATACGAGGACCGAATTGTGACACATCACGCTCTAGGTAGGTGCGGATGAAACTCCTTCGGTGCTTCAGGCTATCAGAATCACTTTTGGCCAAGTAGCTGTCGGGAAAGCCACCGCGTAACCAAAGCCGGTTGAGCGCAGTGTCCTTTGCCGGCACTTCCAGCACGTCGAGCGGTCCCATACTTACATATTCGATTCGTCCCGCCAAGCTCTCTCCCGATTGTCGCAACAAGTCGATCGATGCCGATCCCAGGACAAGAAAGCGACCCGTCCGTATACCCCGCCTGCGGCCCTGATCGATTAGCCCGCGTAAGGTTTGGAATAGCCCAGGAACTCGATGGATTTCATCGAGAATAACGAGTTTATCCTCATAGTTTCGCAGGAATAGCGCAGGGTCAGCTAACTTGGCACGGTCTTCGCGTGATTCAAGGTCAAGATAGAGAGCCCGCCTGTCTTTCGCAATCTCCAGAGCAAGAGTCGTTTTACCGACCTGGCGCGGTCCGATTAGCCCGACTGCAGACTGACGCCCGATCGCTTCTTGTAGTGTTTGCTGTATACGCCGTACAATCATCCTTGTATTTTAAAAGCTTCGTTTTTATTTTGCAATGATACGACAGGTAATTGCTGAACTGGTGACAACCTTCGTAACAGCTTGTCGCTTTAGACGGGAAACAGGATATAGGCAAGAATTGGCTCTTTTAGCCATCGCAAAGGTCGCGCAACAGGTCGGCGCTTTAATTCCGAAGAGCTTGAGAAGCTCATGTTGTGCAGCATTCTAATGTGAGTCTCTAATCGAAGCTCCGAATTGTGCCTTATAAAGCACAATTCGGAGCTTATGATGCCTTATAATGCAGTTTACTTACAGAATTTGTTAAATTTGATACGCTTTATATAGCAACTTAAGTGAATTTAGAGGCTTTAGAGAGCATATGTCTCGTCGAAACAAGTTACTCCAATCGCCACCCTACCACGTCGAGCAAACAATACGGCAGCTGGGGGAGAACCTCCGCGTTGCAAGAATTCGCCGAAGCATGACGATCGCGGACGCAGCTGAACGGATTGGCACGGGACCGAGAGCAGTAATGGACGCTGAAAGAGGTAAAACCTCAACCAGCTTGGTTGTATATACTGCCCTGCTTTGGCTCTACGACCAACTCGATCAGTTGAACGAAGTGGCTGATCCGTCAAGCGATAAGGAAGGTTTGTCCCTGGAGTCATTGAAAGTGCGCCAACGCGCACGGAAAGCCAGGGGTATTGATAGTGACTTCTAAAGAATCGAGAACTGAATGCTTTGTCTATATCACTCTTCCAAGGGAAACGGACAGTGTGACTGCAGGGCGCTATGTGCTTACAGGGGACAAGCGTGGCAAAAGCATCGGTCAGTTCGTATACGGAAAGACTTACCTTGCCCGCAAGGATGCAGTAGAAATCGATCCAATCGACTTGAAACTTGGAGACACTACGTATCAAAATGGTCGGCTCAACGGTGTGTTCAGCTCGCTCAGAGATGCCAGCCCTGATTTTTGGGGACGCATGGTGATTGAACGGCACTCCGGTAGAACCGGGTTGGGTGAAATTGACTATCTACTTGAATCGCCTGATGACCGCGCCGGTGCACTTGGATTTGGATTGAATCAAAAGGCTCCAGCTCCCCGGCGAAGGTTCAACAAAACGCTTGAGCTGGAGCGACTTCAGCAAACTGCTGAGAACTTGATACGAGAACAGATTGAAGTATCTGATCATGAAACTATCCAGGTCCAGGAACTGCTGCTCCTGGGAACTTCTATGGGAGGAGCTCGGCCTAAAGCTGTTGTGGAGGACGACTTTGGTCTTTGGGTTGCAAAATTTGGACGGCAGGATGATCGCTGGAACAATCCCCGTGTCGAGCACGCGATGCTTGAGCTGGCGCGAAGTTGTGGCATTAACGCAGCCAAAAGCCGCATCGAAAGCGTTGGTGGCAAAGATGTGCTTTTGGTTCAACGATTCGATCGCGAAAGAACCACGCGAGGCTATGTTCGGGCACGCATGATAAGCGGTCTTACGCTTCTTCGCGCAGAGGAGTCGCCATTACAACGTGACCGATGGTCTTACGTCCTCATGGCTGAGGAATTACGCCGAGTGGTCGCCGAGCCCAAAAGAGATGCAGCGGAACTGTTTCGCCGCATTTGTTTCAATGCGCTTATCACTAACACGGACGATCATCCTCGTAATCATGCTCTGATAGCCTTCGATCGAGATTGGAGACTTTCGCCTGCATATGACCTCACGCCATCACCAACGGTATCACAAGAGCGTCGCGATTTGGCTATGGTATGTGGCGACCTTGGACGTTTTGCAAATGCAAAGAATCTATTGAGCCAATGCTCACGTTTTTTGCTCGACACGGATCAAGCAAAGCAGATCATTTCCACCATGACCGAGCAAGTGAGAGCGAACTGGCACAGCGTTGCGAGAGCGCAAGGCGTTAGCGATCGAGATGCGGAAACGATCAAACAAGCTTTCGTTTACGAAGGCTTTG
>JAGVKB010000051.1 GCA_020050835.1 Candidatus Obscuribacterales bacterium
CGCCGCACGGCTGCAGCGGCTGCCGAATAGCGGGCGCAAGGGGTCCCAGCGTCAATGCGGATATCAAGGGATAGATAGCCGTACAATCATGGAGCGGTCTGTAAGGGTTATCAGGAAGTGATCACACACGACGAACTAACAAAGTTAGCCAAGATGGGACAGAAAAGCCTATCTCTGCCGGAAGAAGACCTGATTTCATTCGTGAAAAACGGTGCAATTCGGGCTTATAAGGCAGCTGGCGAGGGGCGTGAAACAGAAGAAGTTAAAGCGGATTTCAATCCGCAAACAAAGCAACTTCGGCTTGTTGTCCGTAAGAAGGTAGTGACAGAAGTAACCGACGATCACAAGGAATGCACGGAAGCAGTGGGGAAAACAGGAATCGGGCAGACTGCCGATATTGAAATTACTGACACAAACACGTACCAGGCTATAAAAGCTGGTTACGACGCTTTGAGGGAACTGCTATCAATCGAATGGAAGAAGCACAATTCGCTGGCTGTTAAGACGAAGTATCAAGAGGTCAAAGGGAAGTGTGTACCAGCAACGGTTACAGCATTCGATGATGCTGATATTATCGTCAGTCTGGCCGGCGAGATAGATGCTCTGTTGCCCAAAGACGGTCAACTCAATGAAAAGTATGAGGCTGGCAACGAGCTTATTGTGTTCGTGAAGGAGCTTAAGGAGCAAGGGTCCGCCTGCGATCTGATCGTTTCAAGGAATGACTCGGCACTTGTTTCTTATGCAATGCGCAGGCACATTCCAGAAGTTGATCTGGGAAACATCGAAATCAAAGCAGTGGCGAGGCTCCCTGGAGACCGCAGCCGAGTGGCAGTTTGGAGTAAGGACTTTTCTCCAACCGAGCGCTGCCAAAAGCGCGCTGACAAAGTCGTTACCGAACTAGGTGGAGAAAACGTTGAGTTCATTGAGTGGTATCAGGAATCAAAGTCATACATTGTAAGCGCTCTTAAAGTAGAGGCACGAGAAGTGCATGTGATTGAGCCGGAAAAGCAGGCATTGGTGGAAGTCTTCAAAGACTCTGCCGAGCAATCACTGGATCAAGAAGGCAAAGCGATCAAGTTAGCAGAGCAACTCACCGGTTACAAAATAGAAGTGAAACTCTGTGCAAGAGAAGAGTCCGGCGGCATTCCAGGCGTCTAGGACAGCTTAACTACGACAACGCCTTTCATTTGAGAGACCTTGATTTCGTCGGTCTCAAACTTGTAAGTGTCTATTACCAGGTGCTTGTTCTCGTCGATGCGAAAGTCGATCTGAAGTGCCGGATGGCTGTACATGATCGGCCGCTGCGTCTCAAGGAGCGTCGGGTGGTTCTTGTTGAGACAGACATATCGCAGGACTTGATCGTCCTTGTGAACGACCTGAGCCAGGTCAATGAACTCGCTTCCAGGCTCGATTTCTTCTTTGCTGATCTCGTATATAAGTAGCTGGAACTTTGTCTGACCGTAAGTGGCAGCCTTGAGAATCTCGATGGCAACTGCCTGTTGGGATGGGTATTTCTCTCCGCGCTGGATAATAACTTTCATCTGCGCCTTTTGCTTTTGCAGATTCATCACTTCGATCGCGTAATCATGTTGGATGTGATCGTATAAAGTGACGCCGGCAGCAAACGCAGCAGCGCCGGCGGCTATAGAATCCAGCGGGCGCGAGAGCTGCACACGTTCTTTGCCGAAGGTGCGGCGCAACTGCTTTTGAAGCTCAGGGATGATTGAGGTTCCACCGACCATAAAGATTCCCGAGAGCTTATCGCGCTTGTAGCCGTGGTCGAATTGAGCGACGTGTTCAGCAGCGCGTATGGTTCTGTCGACTTTAAGGAAAAACTCGTGTTCCTCAAGAGCGTCAATTAGGGATTGTTGTTTGAGTTGAAGTGTCAACGCCTTGCCGGTCTGGTAGTCAGTAACAGCGATATCGGCAGAGTCCGCGAAGGAGAGTTTTTCTTTTGCTGCCCGGCATTCATTGGTCAGAAGCCAGAGTAGAGAGCGCGCCTGATCGCTTGCCGGATCTATTTGGTGGTGATCGAAGAACTGGCGAGTGAGCCACTGATCGATGTTGTTTCCACCTAACTGCATGGACTTCTTACCGAGGACCTTGCAGTGACCGACCCTGACAGAGCGTTCCTCCAGCTTGAATCGCACTACGGCAACATCAAGGCTGCCAGCGCCAAAGTCAAAGATCAGGTAGTCATCGTTTTGTTTGACCGTCTTACCGAAGCTAAGGGCCGCTGCCGCCGGTTCGTCTATGAATCGGATGTTTCTAAGACCGCTCTTCGCTGCAACATCGGAAAGCCACTTGGAATACTTCTCGAAGGCATCGACAGGAACGGCTAATACGACTTGCTCGTCGGGTCTTATCGCAAAGACTTTTATGGCTTTCCGCAGGACAGCCCGAAGGAAATCTTCGGCAGCTTTTTGTGCAGAGACCTTGATGTCTCCTATCTTTACTGTGTGGACTGCATCAAAGCTGGTCTTAAGCGCAACAAACGTGTGCTCATGAACAGCCAGATTTGCTTGCAATACCTCGTTTCCCACAAGGTAGGAGCCGTCCGGCTTGTAGTGAATTAGAGAAGGGATGATCGGAATCTGCTCATCCTGCCAGGGATGCATGCGACTGAACGGCTCTAGCTTGACCGGTTTTGCTTGTTGCGCCTGGTCGTCCCAGAGAGCGATAACTGTGTTGGCATTGCCAAAGTCGATAGCGAGGCGGCCGGCCATCACTTGGTCTCCAAGGGATCGACAGCCGCCTTGCGCAGCACTTGTCCTTGGTAGGAAATACCAGGAAAGCGAATGCAGACGTGCTGCAACGGCTCCGGTTGGGAGCGCTCGTTCATTGGCTCGTGGAGGTTGGGATCGAACTTCTGAATCTCATCCGGCTGGCCAACAACAGTCAACCCGTGTTGCTCAAGAATGGCAACCAGCCTCTTGACGTTCGCAAGAACATCCGCCGCCGTCAGAGAAGTATTTTCATCCTTCGCCAGATGGACCTGCAGGAGTAGTTGTGAGACCGGACTGGAAGCGTCAGCAAAGAGCGTTTGATAGGCCCGTCGCAGTGATTCCTCCTGAAGCGCAGATTGCTCGCGTTTAAGGCGGTCGATTTCACCACGCAAGCGCATGACAACAGTTTTGTCGTCGCGTTGTTCACGGCGAAAGCGTTGGAGCAGGTTTTCAACAGGTGCGGGAAGTTTCATCGAGAGAAACGAGTAAGGGCATTGTTGGTTTAGTCTAATGGAATAACTTTAAGTGAGAGTGTCTGAGCGGGGTTGCAAAGATAAGGAGTGAGCCGTGGCAGAAGAAAAGATTGACATATTCATTCATGCCGATGGTCGAGTCGAGATTCAAGTCTGCGGCGTCAAAGGAGAGAAGTGCCTGGAAGTGACCAAGGCCGTTGAAGAGGCTTTGGGCGGCAAGGTGCTGCGCGAGGTTACTTCCGAAATGTACGAAGAGCCGAAAACGACAGAGACCGACAAGCAGAAGCTGGGGTATTGACGTGCTGCAAGTCCACAGTTTTCTTGCTTCGACGCGGGCCAATGGACCGGGTAAACGCTGCTGCCTTTGGCTGCAGGGTTGCTCACTTGGTTGCGACGGCTGCTTCAACCCGGAGACACACGCTGTATCCGGCGGAAAGGGTCATGCTGTCGACGAAGTCTTCCAGTGGATCTCTCAGGCACCTGGTATTGAGGGTTTAACAATTAGCGGTGGAGAACCGCTGCAGCAGCGGCACGAACTACTGGAGTTGCTTGAGCTCGTGAGGTCGAAGACTGACCTTTCAGTGTTGTTGTTTACAGGGTTTGCAGTATGCGAGCTAGAGAAGATGGGCTGCTTAAGCCAATTAGAACGGCTCGTAGATGTTTTGATCGCCGGCAGATTCGTGGCTGATGAATCATTGAAGTCTGGCTTGATCGGGTCTTCAAACAAGACCGTTCATTACTTTTCCGAGCGCTACACAGACGCGGATCTCAATCAGGTCCCGGTAGCAGAAGCGATTATTTCAGCAGAGGGGGAGATTTCATTGAGCGGCATCGACCCGCTAATTTTGAGGTGACTAATGAGCATGGATATTGATGTTGAAATCGAAAAGATGATCCGGGCCAACTACAACGTCGTAGTGGTGATGACGTCAGAAGAAGGCCGGGCAGTCAGCATAGTCAATCGCGTGTGCGAAAAGAATCTGGATAAAGATCCCAGAGACAAGAAGACGGGAAAAGGGCGCTTGCTGGCTACTTGGGACCTGGCAGACGGGTTCAAACAGATATTTCCATCAACGGATGACAATGCGTTTACCGCCGAGGGCATCGCTCCCAATGCCGATCCTGTCAATGCTCTAAAAGTGATCGAAAAGTACAACGGAGCTGCCGTTTTCGTGCTGAAAGACTTTCATGAGTTCTGGGAGATGCCGATCGTGAAGCGCAAGTTGCGCAACCTTGCCCAGAAGCTGGAGCCGCTAGGCAAATGCATCATCATTACTAACCCCGGCAAGCGCATCCCTGATGAGTTGAAAGATGACGTTGGCGTTCTTGATTTGCCAATGCCTCGCGAAGCAGAGCTGAATGAAATCTTGGAGAATCTGGCCAAGACCGTTTCCATAACAGTTGAGCTGGACGATGACCAAAGACAGCGATTCTTGCAGGCAGCACTAGGTCTTACAAGTCAACACGCCAAGCGGGTTTTGACAAAGGCTGCTGTTGTTTCGCGGGCGAAGATAAACGAATCACACATCAAACTCATCACTGAGGAAAAGCGCCAGGTCATTCGTCAGAGCGAGGCTCTGGAGTTCTTTCCTGTGAGCGAGACGATGGATGATATCGGCGGATTGGAGCAATTGAAAGAGTGGTTGCAGGTACGTCAAGGCGCGTTCTCAGAGGAAGCACGCAACTTTCAGTTACCACCGCCAAAAGGTCTTGCACTAATAGGAATCCCAGGCACAGGCAAGAGTCTCACCGCCAAGGCAATTGGTGCAATCTGGCGACTGCCGCTGCTCAAGATGGATGTAGGAGCACTGTTCGGCGGCATCGTCGGGGAATCAGAGGAGCGGACGAGACGGGCGTTATCAGTTGCCGAGACTGTCGCTCCGTGTATTTTGTGGATCGACGAGATAGAAAAAGCGTTTGCCCAGGGCGGTCTTGATGGTGGTACTAGCGCTAGAGTATTTGGATCTATTCTTAGCTGGATGCAAGACAAAACAGCACCAGTGTTTCTTGTTGCCACTGCCAACAACATCAGCGCATTGCCGCCGGAACTCTTACGCAAAGGGCGTTTTGACGAAGTGTTCTTTTTAGACTTGCCCACAGAAGAAGAGCGCAAGCAAATCTTTTCAGTGCAACTGCAGAAGGTGAAACGCCCATTGCAGCTGTATGATCTCGATGCGCTGGCCAAAGCCTCTGAGTTCTTTGTCGGAGCCGAGATCGAAAACGCGATCATCGATGCTATGTATCAGGCGTTTTATGATGCTCAAAGACCGATGGTAACTGCTGACATTCTCATGTCATTGACAAAGCTGATTCCGCTTGCCGAGTCACAGCGGGAGGCTGTAGCGAAGCTGCGCTCCTGGCTCAGAGAAGGGCGAGCTATTTCAGCATCTTTTCCGGACAAGAAACAGGCGCTGTCGAAAGCAGTGCATCTTGAGAAACTCGACATCATGGGTGGCGAAGACGAGGAAGCAGAAAAGGTGGAGAGAAATCAATGAGCCATTACAGCAAGATCCAGACGCAGATAGTGGAGCGAGATGCTCTGGTGAAGGCGCTCCAGGAAATGGGCTATGCCAAGGTGGAAGTGCATTCGTCGCTGCAACATCTCTACGGCTACCAGGGCGACCGGCGACCGGAGCAAGCAGAAGTGGTCATCCGCAGAAAGGACATCAGTCCCATGAGCAATGACATAGGCTTTCGGCGAGCGGCAGTTGGAACCTATGAGGCGATAGTGTCCGAGTACGATCAGGAAATACTTGGCGCGGACTGGGTGGGTAGAGTCAATCAGAAGTACGCCGAACACGCGATGGTGGCTAAGCTTGAGGCTCAAGGATTCGAGATAGCGGAGCGCACGGTTGATAAGGCCACAAACAAGGTTCATCTCGTATTGCGGAGAGGCAGTTAGTGACCTGGTGTTGGCAGCAATTTAATAGCGCGTAGATATAGCAGTCCAGACGTCTAGACTGCTGGAAATAGAGGACTGCTGTTGCCAATTAGAGGCTATCCTCGCCAACAACAACCTTTGATATTTATCGATATCACAAGTTTTTGCCGGCCGCTGTTACTATTCGGCGATTTACCTCTTCCCAGTTGATGTTCTTGAAAAAGGCGTCTATGTAAGCTTTGGCGTCCGCGCCATGATCCATCTGGTAAGCGTGTTCGTACATATCCATGACCAGAATGGGTTTGCCATCGGCAAGCGTCTGAGTGTGGTCAGAGCTCCAACTGTTGTACATTCGCTTGTCTCTGGGGCTGTAAGCCAAGATTACCCAACCGGAGCCGCCGCTTAGTGACTCTCCGGTCAGTCTGAATTCGTGCTCCCAGTCCTCGTGCGTTCCAAATTGGCTGTTTATCGCGTTGGCAATATCTCCGCCTGCTTTGCCGTCGCCACCGAGATTTTCAAAGTAGTATTCGTGCAGAATCATCGAGTTCATGGCGATAAGTTCTTCGCGTTTGAGCGCTCCCATCTGATACGGAGCAGCGTCAGCTGAAAGCTGACGAATCTTTTCCTGAATGGCGCCAAGTCGTTTAACCGCGCCTGCATAGTTCTTGTCGTGGTGCGATGTAATCAGTTTTTCGCTGATGCCTTGCAGCTTCGTCGGGTTGAACGGCAGCGGTTTAGGTTGATAAGAAACAGGGGGAATAGCACTATTGGCGGTGCCTGCACCCAATAGCAGAGCGCCTCCAGCCAAAGCAGCAGAGGTGAGAAGTTCACGGCGGGAAATTGTCATGCGATTAACCCATTCCAAGAGCATAGAATTAGCGGACTGTCATTATATGCCGGATAGGAGGAGCACACATGGGACGAGGCTTTTGGCTTTCAGTGACAATCGCTTTGCTCGCAGCAATTCCGGTCTCGGCACAATCTGTGGGTAGCCCATCTCGCGTTTTTGTTGTCAACACCAAAGATGCTTCGGTGTCGCTGCTGGACATCAACAGCATGAAAGAGTTGAAGAGATTGCCTGTCGGCCCACGCCCGTATGGGATCGCGGTTAGCAACGACGGCAAGACCGTAGCTGTAGGCGTGGAAGACGAAGAAAAGGTCAAATACTTCGATGTCGATACTTGGCAGCCAAAGGGCGAAACAAAGATCGGCAAGATGAACAATGACCACATTATTTTGACGCAAGATGGGCGCTACATCTTGGTTGCCGACTATCACAGCGATTCAGTGATCGGCATCGAGATGGCGACAATGAAAGAAGCGTTCAGGATTTCAGCCAGCGCGCCGCACGTGATCAAATATGGCCCGCTCAAGAAAAACGCTTATGTGACGTGCAAGAAGCTAACCGGCTTGGCTATCGTCGATCCTGACACCCGCAAGCTGGTTGGTTTCCATCAGCTCAACGTGAATCCGCGCAGTCTGACATTTTCGCCGGACGAGTCCAAGGCATATTTCGGCTCGTTCTGGGTGAATGGCTTTTTCGAAATGGACACAAAAACGGGCAAAGTAACCAGATTATTCGAATTGCCGACGCCTCCGCACAACTCGCAGCCGCAGGAGGTTACGTATCACGGCGTGGAGAGCGTGGCACCAAATATGGTGTTGGCCGCGAATGAGGGCCGTTCCTATGTGGACGCCGTGGACGTGGGCAGCGGGAAGCTCCTGGACCGTCTGAGTGAGGTATCTAAACCCTGCTGCATCGAGCGCATACCTGGCACATCACCAGTCAAGGCGCTGGTCAGCAACATAGGGGACGCTAGCGTTGCGCTGGTGGAAGTAACGCCGAAGGGCAAGCTGAGACTGGTTAGCAGCGCGGCCGTAGGCGAAGCGCCCAAGCGCGTTGCATTTCTTCCCACAGGTGAAAAGGCTATGAACACAACAAATAAGGTTTTTCAGTTTGAAGCGGATGCAGCAGGCAATACTCCGGCTGGCTTCAGCGTAGCTATGACCAGCGACGGCGCGGCACCAAAATGGATCGTGCAGCAGGAAGAGGGCGCACCATCGGGCAAGCTGGTAATAGCACAGGTAAGCGACGACAAGACACGCGGGCGCTTTCCCCTCCTTGTGAACGATAAGATCACCGGAAAAGATGTCGATCTGTCAGTGAAGTTCAAAGCTGTTGCCGGTAGCGTGGATCAAGCGGGCGGGCTTGTGTGGCGATATCGAGACAAGGATAACTATTACATCGTGCGGGCTAATGCGCTTGAAGACAACATAGTTCTGTACAAAGTTGAAAATGGCAAACGAAGCAGCATAGCGCCGAAGGGCACTGAAACGGGCACTTACGGACAGAACGTGAAGGTGCCAGCTAAGACATGGAATGAGCTGCGTGTTGTGGCGCGCGGCAACGTGTTTGAAGTGTGGTTCGATGGCAAGAAGCTGTATGAGGTTGAAGACGGCACTTTCAGCGCGCCCGGCAAGGTGGGGCTGTGGACGAAGGCTGACAGCGTCACCTTGTTTGATGATTTGACTGTGCGTATAGAATAGCGCGCTAGCGAATGGGAGATGGAACCAGCCAGCAACTGAAAGACAGGGCGCTGATAATAAGCGCAGCCTTCCTGCGCTCTATAGCTATTTCTATGATGGCTGTTCTCCTGGGTGTGTACCTGACTCAGCTCAATATTGATCTAGGCACAATTGGTTGGGTCGTGACCGCCGGCTTGGCTGGTGCGACAGTTTCAGTTGTTCTCGTAACTGTCTTCGCCGACCGCTGCAACACGCGATGGCTTCTTTGCTTGATGGCATGGCTGTCTGGGCTCGGTGTCGCCTTTCTGGCATTCTCTGATGCAGTGCCATTTCTTGTAGGCGCTTCGTTTTTCGGCATGATTAACGGAATGGGCAGAGATCGCGGCGCGTCTTTGGTTCTCGAACAGGCAGTACTGCCCGCAACCGTTACAGATCAACAACGGACAGGAGCTTTCGCTTGGTACAACGTTTTGCAAGACATAGGACATGGAATCGGAGCATTGTTGGCAGCCATGCCAATCCTTCTACAGCGACATTTCGCTTTCGCCGTGATTGACTCCTATCGAGTTGCCGTTTGTGTGGTCGCTGGCATTTTTGCGCTTTCTGGCGCAACTTACCTGTTTATGTCCAGCGCGCCATTTGACGCAAGAGTCCAGAATCCTTTCAGAGCAGTCAGTGAAAAAACCAAACGAATTCTCGTTCGGATCTCAATCCTGTTCGCCCTGGACAGCTTGGGCGGTGGTTTTTTGACAGTCGCCTTGATTTCAGTATATTTCCATCAACGTTTTGGTACAAGCATCGAAGTGATAGCACTGCTCTATTTTGCTTCCCGGATATGTAATGCACTTTCGCATCTTGGTGCGGCTTGGTTGGCGAAAAGAATTGGCTTGGTAAATACAATGGTGTTTACTCACATCCCGTCAAGCTTGTTGCTTATAACAGTAGCAATTGCGCCAAATTTCGAGGTGGCAGCAGGCTTGTTCTTGTTGCGTGAAAGTCTGGTAGAAATGGATGTTCCGACGAGGCAATCATACGTCATGGCGATTGTAGCTCCGCACGAACGTACAATCGCCTCGGGCGTAACCCATCTTGTCCGTATGGGAGCGTGGGCTATAGCACCTGTGTTTGCAGGTTCTGTTATGACAGACGTAGCATTGCTCGCACCGCTCTTAATCGCGGCCGGAATGAAGATTGCATACGACATCATGCTCTACTTTTCTTTTCGCAAGATCAGTCCACCAGAGGAAATTGTGACTTTCGGCGCTAATTGGCGCGGTTTCTTCGGAGTTATTTGGCACGGTTTGGGATGGATTAGTTAAGTCCTTACAAGCCAATAAAGGTGGGCGA
>JAGVKB010000083.1 GCA_020050835.1 Candidatus Obscuribacterales bacterium
CACACCACCACCACCACCACCACCACCACCACCACCACCACCACCACCACCACCACCACCACCACCACCAGCGGCGTCACCGCCGCCTGCGGTGGATCCTGCCCCACCGGCATCTCCACCAGCTCCGCCACCGGCAGTTTCACCACCGACACCGGAGGAGAGGTCATCAAGGGACGCTCAACCGCTTGGACTGTCGGAAAGAGTTCCGACGGACACCATTCAGGAGACACCGCCTGTGATCAATCCTGATTGCGAAAAGTGCCTCGCACCAATCTCAATGAGTCAACCCAAAATTGTGCAGGAGAAGGGATCAGCCGATTCAAGCCAAAAAAGCAGGAGGACATTAAACGGCGATGTAGTTTACCCTGACAGTCAAGTTGCTACCCCGCGAGATATCACCTGGATGGTGGCCACTGGACGCTGCCAAACCTTCTTCATATCACCGGACGATCATTCCATGGCTGTCGCTGAAGGTGGCACAATGGTCACGACCTTGTCCGCCAACGAACTGCGTGTGAAGACCGGCAGAATGGCTCTCTTCACGCATAAACGACTGCATTCTATCCGAACTTCGATCGGTAATGTAGCAGTTCGCGGAGGAGGTACTGTCATACTTCACGAGACCAACGCCGGTAATGTTCGGCTCACAAACCTGTCCGGCTCCGATGTGAGTTTCGCCCTGAACGATTCTCCTCAAGACAGGCTGTCCGTCCGCTCGGGCGAAGAGATTCTAGTTGCACACAGGAGCATTGCTGATGAAGAGCTGATTCCCGTGGACGGCTCCGCACGAGTGGAAGTCGGGGGAACGATATTCGTTTCCGGCAAGTCAGTCCGTAGGTTCGCGGTCGATCCCAAGCAAGTCTTGGCACGCGATCCTCTCTTTAAATGCAAGATTTGCCTTCCTCCCGGTATGAGAAAGCGTTTAGAGCAAATGAAGGAACAGATAGCCAGCGCACACTCCCAGTCCATCAAAACTGAAACCAGCAATAACTCTCTCGAAACACAACGCGCAATCAGCTTGGAGAATCTTGCCTTGTCAATGGTACCAGTGTCCTATACTTCCAGCGCCAAAGCAGCCCCGAGTTCAAATCTAAGCTCCATACATTTCGACTCAGCCGAGTTCAAGCACTGTGGAAGTACCAACCTGTCCTTCGAACGTTCGGGAGCTGCCACTTTGCTAAAAGGGCGCACACTGGTTCATACTTCTGCTCCTACCGTGATTCATTGCGGAGACTCGTCCGTTTCAATGGCGCCGGGAACAATCGCCTTAATAAATAGAGAAGAAGACATTGTCAGTGTAGAAAACCTCTACGAAGGACGCGGAGGGTCCCTTTCAGTGCAAGTAGGTAAGCGCTGCTTCGACTTGCCGGTTGGACAAGAAGCAATATTCAGTGCTAACAAGAGCAACGTGTTGCTGACAGAATCAATGAGGAAAGACCATCTGGGTCGTCGAAATGTACGGATGGTAGAGATCGATAATGACAGATCAATTGCCCGCTGCGAAGTTTCATTTATCTCGCTGGCTCAAAACGTAGATCTGATTAATCAGCTCATAAAAAGCGAGGATAAATATGACCGTTCAATTGCAAACAAGCTGATCAAAATGTCGGCTTGTATTAATCACATTCACGCAGGTAGAGGATTGTACAGCCCGGTCTCGGAGAAGTAGAAGGAGCAGATCGTGAAGGTAGAGATTTCTTGTTTCCCACCTCAAGTGATTGTCAGCGATAGTCTCTCACACGCGCACCGCAGGCAGCAATTGCTGGCACGTTTTTATGATTTCGGCATCCAGTTATTCTCATTGCAATTGGTGCAGCACAGATTCAAATTTAAGGTGTTATTGCGCTGGTTATGCACTCTTTTGGCGATCGTAACCTCCAACGCCTGCTGGGCTGCAGAGATACACAGCATTGAGATGCCTGAAGGCCAAGTATTGAAAGCCGAGATAACGGCAGGACCAATTGACATTCACCGCAAGTACAAATCTATGGAGGGTCCGTTTGTCAATCAGGATTTGCGAATTGGTGAGCTTTTAAAATCTCAGAAGATCGAAGTTCCTGAATCCTTGGTCTATTTTGTCGAAGAATCATCGCAAGGCCCTGCGATGATGGGCGGGAAAGCCGATTCCTCAGCCGCTCCGAGCAGAGAGCTAAAAGGACTCGTCCCCAGGACCGGCGCAACACGTGAGCTGTACTGGTTCAAAGGGATCAAAGTAGAAGTACTTGACGAGAATGACAGCCTGATGCCAACCGCCGAATTTATCTGCCACTTCAACCTCGACATCGATCCAGCCAAGCGTACCGAACTGTTCCCGACTTCCGAAGGTTCGGGTAACCCGAGACTAGTCTCCTTGACTCAAGGACAAACTGAATTCTACTTTCCCGAGGGATATGGTGTACCAGTTGCCAGCGATGAAGTGTGGAGATTCGGATTCCAGGCAGCAAACCGGACTACTGATTCACACAGGCGTGTTAAGCACCGCTGTACTGTTTACTTCATCAGGGATTCGCAACTTTCCAAACCTATTAAAGCATTGAGCTGGTACGTACCCTACTGCAGTGTTGTGGTAGATCGCTACAATCCGGAAAGTGAAGCGCATCACGGCGGACCAAGCTGCCTTCCAACTTTACCGGGCGTTGTGGCGCCTAATCAGGGTAGCCACCTGTCCGTTCATAAGGACTCCAGAGGCCGACGTGTTAGCGGTCACTTTGTTGTTCCACCTGGTCGGCATGACTACAGTGAGCCGATTCAAGAGGAGCGCGACCCCGGCTTTGCCAAAAAGGACCGGACCATCCATGCCATCTGGACGCATATTCACCCGCTTTGCACTCAAACTTCACTTGTGGAATGTGACGGCTCAGCCCGTCGCAAGGTTTATCAAGCGCATATAGAGACTAAAACCACCGGTGGTCTAGAGATCAAAAATATAGAGACGATCACCTCTAAAGAAGGCATTCCTCTCTCTGCAGGAAAACATTATGCTATTGAAGGAACCTACTTAAACGACACCGGAATCGCTCAAGACAGCATGATTTCGCATGGCATCTTTTTTTACGACGACACTTTCTCAAAACCGGATTGGGTCAAACTTGCCGTCGCGGAAGACGCCACACCGGAGGCAGCAGTAAACCACGGTAATCACCCAAAGGAGCTCAAGACTCTTCGACTTTTCAACCCTGAAGTTGACGGGCCATTGATCAGCGGAAACAGAATAATGGAGCTGGAGACTTCAGTTGGAAAAATCCACCTGGTTTTGGAACCCAGCCTGGCACCCATGCATGCGACTCAGCTGCACAAACTTCTGGTCACTGGCGCATACAATGGAACTCGATTTGTCAACTACCAGCAGAACTTTCAAATACAATTGGGAGACACAACCTCCCAGCCACCTCGAATGACATGTCGGCTGTCCCTGGAAACTAGCAGCGCAAGGGACCTACCATCCAGCCATCAACGTTGGGCTCTGAGCATGGCACGAGACACAGATCCAGACTCGGCAGTCAGCTCGTTCTGCATTCTGCTCAACAGCGCGCCGCATCTCGACGGACAATTCACTGTGTTCGGCCATATCGTTCCAGATGACATCACGGTAAAGTCCATCTCTCGACTAACCGAAGAATGGCCGCAAAAGAAAGCATTTATCATAAATGCCCGGGAGATAGGATCGTACTTTCAACTATCTAAGAGATGACAGTTAGACTATGCACCAACTCCGGTTGCTTCTGGTCATTACATTTTTTCTCTCAGTGTGTCCGTGCTTGAGCACGAATAGTTCCGTTCGTGCAGAATCGACCTCACGTCCTTCCGAACGAACCTTCAGTCAGCACGCAATTAAGCAGCCTGAGGGTGATTTATCCACGGTCGAAATAATCTGCGACTCGCTGCAAGTAGAGCCCAATTCTGACTTCGCGACCGGACCTTTTCTCGAAACCTCATTTCAGCTCTCAGACTTGCTACGCTTTCAGCCCGTCCGACTTCCTGAAAGTATGATCAAATATTCTCGAACCGCTAAAGGAGGCCGCTCTACCAGTCACGGGAAAGCGCTAGCTGCACCGGTTTGGGCTCACAGTCCAGCGAGAAGGTCCGGGAATGATTCAAGAGAGCTTTACTGGTTCAAGGGAGCAACCATGGAGATGGTAGCTGACAATGACATAACTCCGCTTCTAAGCGAACTCTCGGCATCATTGACGCTGGCGGTCGATCCATCGTTTCGCAACAAAGTGTTTCCCGAAGGAGAGCGTTGCTTAAATGGCGAACTGCTTTCGTTGACGCAGAGGACAACCGATCTGATCTTTCCTGGCGGTTTTGCTGTACCGGCAGCCAGTGACGAGCACTGGAATTTCAAATTTCACGCTGCAAACAGTTCGAATCAGACCAGGAGGGACAGACTAAAGCTCAGACTATACTTCATCAGAGACCATAGCCTTGTCTATCCGATTACCCCGCTGCACTGGCAAACAGCTAACAGCAAACCATCGTCCAAAGCTGTGCTCTCCAACTTCTTCGCCGACTTCGAGTTCTTGCGACCAGAGTGGAAGTCTGACCCCAGTAAATCGGCTCCGTTCTGCGGCGTGCCCTCGGTAGATACATGCACCGATACCAAAACCGTCAGCACAGCAGGCAGTAACACCGGGACTAAGCAAAGTCACGATTCAGATCAGTATCCACTTTTCGATGCTAGCAAAGATGGTCCTTTGCTTGGCGAAATCAAGCAGGTAGAATTGCAGACCACCGCCGGCAGTATCACCCTGACGATCGACCCACAGCTCGCTCCCTGCAGTGCAACGCAGATTTACAGGTTGCTGATGAAAGGAGCTTACGACGGCACTCCTATCTTTCGCTACGAACCTAACTTTGTCATTCAAGCTGCCAACGCCGAGGAAAAGGCTGCCGGAGCCGAACGCCTATCTGACCAGACTCGCGCTCTTCTGCGCCGGCTCCCGCTCGAGATACAAGCACAGAAGCAAGGTCTGGTCTTACACCGACCTTACGTGTTGAGTCTAGGGCGCTGGGACGACGATCCCAACTCGGCCGTTAGCTCATTCTCAATGATAATTGGCGATGCTCCGCACCTCGATTTAAAGTACACGATCTTCGGAAGAATCGCTCGGGATACGACATCAGCCGCTACACTAGAACGTATCAAGCAGCAGTGGCCAAAGAAGCCAACAATATTAAAAGCCCGCAACTTTCATGGTCAGAACTCTCCCTGACCGCCCGGGAATGTTCACAATTTAGATTCACAGCTAAGCAGCTACTTTGTCAAACTACGCTCGGAAGTCGGTATCAGTTTTCTACAACCGGCAATTCGACCCAGAATGTGCTTCCGATACCTTCCTGGCTACTCGCGCCAATAGCGCCATGGTGCTTCACCACAAGCGCTTTACAAATGGGCAAACTCAAGCCGGCTCCGGTAGCATCTCGATCGCTGAGAGCAACGACCGGCTTGTACTGCTCGAAAATCGACTCCAGTTGATTTGAAGGTATTCCCGAGCCGTGATCGATCACCTTTATCAGAATGGAGCTCTCCTTATTCTCCAAACAGATTTGCACAAGACCACCTTCGGGAGAAGCCATTATGGCATTTTCAAGGATGTCGGTAAAAACTCTTGTTAATCGCACCATATCTCCAACCAGCTCTGCATCAGTGTCAAAGTCTCGCTTGACTTTCACCCGCCGCGCCGCCGCCAACCGGCTTACTCCCTCGGCTGCAGCATCAATGAATGAAGACGCATGCATTCTCTTGGTCACCAACTCAAAGCTCCCGGACTCCAGCTTCTCCATGTCCAGCACGTCATTGATCAGATTTATCAATCGGTCAATCTGATGGTTGGTCTCTTTGGCACTGCCTGAGTACTCTTCATTGATTTGACCAAATGATCCACCCTCGAGCATCTCCACAAAGAAGCGAATTGAAGTGAGCGGAGTTCTCAGATCATGACTTACCATTGACAGGAATTCTTGTTTGAAGCGATCTACTTCCTTGCGCTGCGTGATGTCCTGAATGATAGTCAAATGGCGATCACCACCCGCGGTTAAAATGGACCTTTGTGTTAAGACAACTGAAAGACCACTGCCATCCCGGCGGACAGTATCAAATTCCAGATCGCCATTACTTGGCGCCGGCAGCACGCCAACGGCTATGTGACTTTCAGAATTGAATAGATGACCGATCGGCCGAGACATCAATTCTTCTTTCTGGCACCGAAACATATCGCATAGAGCGGAATTCACAATTTGAACCTGGCCACTTTCAGTCGTCAGCGCAAGGCCGACAGGAATGCTCTGAAGTATTTTCTGCTCGGTTTCAAAGGACAACCTGAGTGCTCGAGCCATTTCGCGAAAGGTCTCATCGAGAGACATTATTTCGTCTCCTCCGCCCACAGGCGGAAGCAAGTCCACCTCCCCAGCCATACGTTGAGTATTGTCGACCAAAACTGATAGCCTTCGGGTGGCGCCTCGATTGAAGTTCCAAGCCAAGAACAGAGCCAGCACGATATTGAATGCTATCCCTCCCCAGAGGACAGACAAAATGATCTCCCGATTCTGCTCCTGCCTCTTCGGGAACTCCTGTTCGATGCTATTGATGTAGTTTTCCAGGACGTCCATTTCCTGGATAATCTCTGAATAGACCGTCTTAAGACGGCTGATCTCAAGCACAGCGGCGATCCGATTCCCATCACTGACATGCTTTGTAGCTTTATTCAATACTGAAATAGTGAAATCAAGTTTCGGAGCGATATTATCGAGAATATCCTGAGCTTTCTCATCGTCACGGAGCGTTTCCTGCAGGTCCTTGAGCTCGCCCGGAATTGGGTCCATCGCCTGGTGATATTTGACGTCGACGTCATGCCGTCCCAAAATTAGCGCCGGACCTACAGTCTTTACCGATTCAACAAACGAATCTTTCAACAAAGAGAGCTTTGCCATTATGTTCTTTACATACTGCTCATGCTCCTTTTCGACCTCCGCTTGCTGCAGTAACACGAACAGTAACACCACAAAGACGATCTGGAACACCAATGGCACGGACACCAGGATTAAGGCTCGATGAAATAGTTTCAAATTTCCCTTCATTAGCACCTTAATGTTCAGCTAACCGTTGAGTTCTATAACCGGCAAGGATGCTTGAAACGCCTTCGGACCATCCAACGGCAACCGGAACCAAAATGTGCTGCCCTTACTCTCTTCGCTCTCAACACCGATAGACCCACCATGCTGCTCAATCAATGACTTGCAGACAGCAAGGCCCAATCCGGTTCCCTTCGCTTCGGTTGCATCGGTGCTCTTCACTTGTTTGAATCTCTGAAATATTGAATCGCGCAAGTGGGCTGGCACACCACGCCCCTGATCGATGATCTTCACGACGACAGAATCCACGAGCTCCTCGACAACGATTTTGATAGTGCTGCCGGCAGGAGAAAACTTCACAGCATTTCCGAGCAGATTTACCATTACCTGAACAAGGCGATCTCCATCAGCAAAGATCTCTCTTGGCTGCGACAAATCGAATTCAAAATCAATTCCTTGTTTTTCAGCGAACGCACGAACTGATTCAACAGACCGCTCAATCAATTGAGACAAATCCGCGCTCTCTTTGTTCAGCGCAAAGCTTCCCGACTTCGAGTGCTCGATTGAGAGAAGATCGTTTACCAAATTTACTAGGCGAGATGAGTTGCGCACAGCCATAGAGGCCATTTTTTGCCCTCGCTCGTCCAACTTACATAAGGCGCCGTCCGCAGCGCGCAAAAGAAATGAGTCGATCTTCACCAGCGGATTACGCAGGTCTCTACTGACCGTAGAATTGAGATGTTGCTTCATCCGCTCGAGTTCTTTGCGTTGCGTGATGTCGGAAATGACCACCAAATTCCGAGTCCCGACGCTTGTTTGAAAGTTTGTCAGAGACAGCTCCAGAGGAAATATTGCTCCACTCTTTCGCATGCCTTCTCGTTCATACGCTCCCCCTGAGGCGCTTTCGACGAGCTCCTTCAATGATGCCTCGGGCTCGAAGTGCTGCAATCCAGGGAACAGAATTGATATATCTCGACCTTCAGTCTCGCTGCGAGAATACTCGAACATTTCATAGAACGTCTGATTTCCAGTACAGATGCGCCCGTCAACATCGGTGGTGACAAGACCAAGCGGAATGCTCTCCAGAATCAGTCTCTCCGTCTCATGAGTCTGATTCAAGTGCACTGCCATTTCGTGAAACAGCTTGTCCAGGTGACCAATTTCGTCTCCACCGCCGACCGGCGACAAGAGCTCCTCTCCGGTAGCCAAGCGGCGACTGTTGTTTATTAAGGTAGAAAGTCTGTTCGTAATAGTTCGATTAAAATGTACGGCAAGCAAGACTGCAATTAAAATGTTGAAACCGATTCCGGTCAGTAGCAACAGTTTCATTTGCTGCCTTATCTTCGACTGAAACTCAGGACTATCCTTGATTGCCAGCAAGCCCCGGCGCCTCATCTCACCAAGCTCTTCCGAGGCAACATCGATCAAAGGTTGAAGTTGTCTAAGCTGTAGAATGCTTGCCGTGCGATCGCCGTCATCGAGACGCTTCAGAGCAGACTGTAGATGTGTCATTGCAAACGCGGATTGCTTTTCAAGCTTGTCTATCATCTCCAAATCAGCTGGACTGGCTGCCATCAAGACTCTCAATCGAGCAAGGTCGGAAGGTACATTGCCACTGATCTCCTGAAACCTTTCCAGAGCCTGAGCGTCTCCCCGCAGCATTGCTGTGACGATCAAGCCTGTGCTGTCGATAAAGGTGTCCTCGAGCCTGCTCATAGTGATGCATATCTGCTTTATGTGCTCCTCTCGCCTTGCTTCAGCCTCAACTTGACGGAGCATGTAAATCAGACTGATCGAAAACAGCAGTTCAAATACGAGCGGCACTGCTACAAGAATTAGTGCTCGATGGAAAAATTTCAGACCCATTAGCACGCCAAGCCGTATTTCCAGGAATTGAGACAACTCAATCCACATATACCCTCTATTTGATCGCAAAACGTCACTTACGGATTCCCTCCGGGCGTCGACACGCTCACAATCCAGTCACTAGTCGCTCACCCGTCGCTCACAACAAAAAAATAGACTGCCTTTGTAAGCCGGATGCGATGGCTGCAAGTGAGAAGGGGAGATTCAACCTTACAGCCGCAGCGCTCGGATACAAGCAAAACGCTGTCGACAGACATCGTAAGCAGCCCCTGCAAGGATGGAGGGTCTCCAGCCTGACCCTCCATCACCGCAGGGAAACACAATCACAAGACATGTGCGATAGCTGAAACGCAGCCAACAGGCATCGTTAGCAGCCCCGGCAGTGACGGAGGGTCTCCAGCCTGACCCTCCGTCACTGCCGGGAAACACAATAGCCGGCTCCTAACTATCAGAGCCTTGCCAGCGGGGATACTGGTAAGGGGCGCAGAAAGAGGTTCTAATGGGGATAGAACCTCTTTCTGCTTACGAGATAGCTGTGAGAGTTAGTGCGTTTGCGATTTTTACTCAGTTAACAAAGAAGAATGGGCTGCGATGCAGCTGTTCTTCCATTTCTCGATTTCACGCAGTTGGCCATGTTCCAGCTGAGGAGAATTGCCGCCTGTTCTATAGGGTATATTGGAACGGGGAGAAGATCGCGAGGTTGCAATGGCAAAAATTCTGATCATTGAAGATGACCAGGACGTATCTTTCAGCCTTCAAAGTTATCTGACCATCGAGAAATTCCACGTCGAAGTCGCCTCCAATGGCGTCGAAGGGCTGGAGAAGCTGCAATATTATCAGTACGATGTAGTGATTCTGGATTGGAAGCTTCCAGATATCACCGGCATAGAAGTACTCCGGGAGTTTAGAAGTTCCGGAGGTAAGACCCCAGTGCTCATGCTGACCGGTAGGCAAGAAGCGGCAGATAAAGAGACCGGTCTGGATTCGGGAGCCGATGACTACTTGACGAAACCATTTCATGCCAAGGAGCTGTCAGCTCGGATCCGCGCTTTATTACGACGTCCACCAGTGTTTCAATCGGACACATTGCGGGCTAGAGACCTCGTTCTTGACGTTAAGGCTCGCAAGCTTACCAAGGATGGTCGCGAGATACCGCTAGCACCGATGGAGTTTGCGCTCCTAGAGTTTTTGATGCGTTATCCAAACGAGGTATTCACGCCCGAAGCGCTCTTAAATCGAGTCTGGCCTTCGGATTCCGATGCTTCACCAACTACCATCCGGACCTGCATCAAAAAGATTCGACAGAAAATCGAGCCTGACGAAGTCGAATCTATGATCAAGAATCTGCCAGGGGTAGGTTATCGCCTCGATACCGACTAGCCAAAATCTACTGAGCAGATTTTGCCCAGAATAAGCTCACTTCTCATTGCAAGAATCAATCCGCGCCGTCCGCCGGTGGAACGAACATGTAACCGACCCGGTGAATTGTGCGAATCATCGACTCTTTGCCACTCTCGTCAATCTTACTTCGCAACCTCATGATCTGAATACGCACCGTATCCGGCGCGGCATCAGTATCGGAAGCCCAGACGCGCTCGATAATCGCCTCCGAACTGAATGGTTGATTCGGATGGCGCATAAAAAATTCGAGCAAAGCGAATTCCTTAGGCTGAAGGCTCAAGTCCTTTCTATGCGACTGCACTTGATGGGCAGCGGGGTCGAGAGTCAGCCAACCGGCAGCCAAAATACTGGTTTGAACAGCGGCCGGTCTACGCAGAAGCGCGCGCAAACGCGCTCCGAGTTCTTTGAAGTGAAACGGCTTAGTAAGGTAGTCGTCGGCTCCTGAATCCAATCCGACAGCCTTTTCGTCAATATGCGTCTTGCCCGTAAGCATGAGAATTGGAGTCTTTCCGCCTTCGTTGCGAAACTCGCGGCAGACATCCAAACCGGAGAGTCCTGGTAAATCCCAATCGAGAATGACAAGATCAAACTTGAATGACCTCAGATACTCCAAACCATCCGTTCCCTTCACAACCGCTTCAGGCAAGTGCCCTTCTCCCTTGAGCCAGTCGACAATCAGGTTAGATAGCTGCCGGTCGTCTTCTACGACGAGGATTTTAGCCATACATGAGAATCTCTTTGCCCGTGAGGTTCAATCAGGAATTTCACCGTAGTAACAATTACCACATGACCGGCACATTTGCTCGACGAGTGATACGACGCCGGCAGAGCGGAGCAAAAGGAACTAAGAGTTGTACAGCCGTCCAGCACTTGGTATCCTGAGAGACTTCCCTGGCTGCGGGCACTTGCTCTTTACTATCCGTCGACTACAATGCGATTCAATTTGAAGTTGTCACAGCAAGGCTTGATTCTGGTCGGAGTACCGATTGGCTTCATGTTGGTCTTCTTGATATCGCTCTTAGTGCTGCTGATGCGCGTCGAACAAGAAGCAAAGGAAACAGATCGTTCCAAGACGATCATCGCCAAGGCTAATTCACTAGTGAAGCAGTACTACGACGCTGCATCGCTATTGATGATTTACAAGTACACGAAAACCGACAAGATCAAGAATCAGTTTGAAGAACAACTCACAAGCACACTGGCTAGTTTTACCGAGATTCACAGTCTTATCCTGAATGACCCGGCTGAGCTCGAACTTTTGGAACAGCTAAAAATGATCGCCGACAAGGGTATGTCGCTCATGCGGAGATACGAGAATCACTTGGCCGGCGGCGAAAAACTAAACCTCCTGGAAGTTAGCGCGTTATACAGGAAGTTCGATTCCACAGGCGCGCTGTTTACCGCCAAACTTCAGGAGCTGGTATCACACGAGACCGCTCGGCACCGCATAAATTCAGAGGAAGAGGTGCGCTCGCGACTGCTTGTCAAAGTAGTAATTCTGACTGGCGTTTTGATTGCGATTGCTACCGGAGCCTTATTAACGCTGCGCTTTACCACATTCACCACCAATCGCCTGGCGCTGCTGATGGAAAACACAGTGCGCTTGAGCAACAAGGAGCCGCTCTTGCCTATTCTCGAAGGTAAAGATGAGATCGCCGAGTTGGACAAATTCTTTCACAGAATGGCTGAGATATTGGATGAAGCCGCTCGAAAGGAAAAGGAAGTGGAGCGCTTGAAACAAGAATTCGTGGCGATGGTCAGCCATGAACTGCGAACGCCGCTTACCTCGCTGCAAGCCACCTTGACTTTGCTGATGAGCGGCACCTACGGTCAACTCACCGATACTGGTGAGAAACGCGTGCAGGCTGCCGAGTCTGGTATTACACGCTTGATCGTTCTTATCTCTGACTTGCTGGATATTGAAAAGATGGAAGCCGGCAAGCTCAGCATGAGCTTTTGCGAGGTTGATGTGGGCGAGATCGTGGAGCGCGCGCAAGACTCCGCTCGCGGCTTTGCTGAACAACAGGGAGTCACTCTGAAGTCCGAAAGAAGCTCAGCGAAAGTCTTCGCCGATCCAGATCGGATGGTGCAAGTGTTAGTAAACCTCCTGTCTAATGCAATCAAGTATTCCGATGACGGCGGCTCTGTCGAAGTAGCCATTGCCGAGAGCGCCGACCATGTAGAGGTGACGGTGAGCGATCATGGAGCGGGAGTACCGGCGGGATTCGAGCAAACAATTTTCGAGAAGTACGAGCAAGCGCATTCACCTGACGGCAAACGCCGAAAGGGAACCGGTCTTGGATTGCCGATCTGCAAGGCAATCGTAGAACAGCACAACGGAGAGATTGGCGTGAAAGCGAGCGAGGGCGGAGGCAGCACCTTTTGGTTCAAATTGCCCAGAGTTAGCACCAGCGAGATTGGGCTCGGCAAGCAAGTTTAAGTGCCATCCAGTCGATATGGAATCTGTCGCAACCGATTATCTAGAACAAGGTGTTGCCGCTGAGAAAATCTAGTGCGCCAACTATCGTGATGATCAGCAGCGCAACTCCTAGAAAGATGTGCAATGTTTGGAAGCATTGCCTGTCATTGCCCAATTCGCGTTTGCTTCGCTTGAACGACATGCATCCGGGCTCTCTAAACTCGCTTGTCCTGCGCTTCAAGTTGACACCAGCTGCAGAGAAGCTATGTCCCAGCCGCCCAGATTGCGCCATTACTCTGGTAGTGATGGCGTGACCGCATGTCCGGCAGTATCTAACATTCCATTCGGCGCCGTGCCCACAAAATGGGCAATAGCACTCGGGACGCTCGTCATCGAAATAAGTATCTTCAATCTCTAAATCGACAAAAGCGTGGTTGTTGTATGCCGCGCTGTTAACCATGGTAAGTTTGCCCCTTTAAGAAAGAACAACCCGAGGTTACCTATGCGCTGTGGCAAATTTGTGGAACAAGTAAACAAAAAAATCTAACGATCGGAAAGCGATCAGCCAAGCCGGTCGCATCAGATAAAGGACTTCTTCGAGCTCTCCCTCTGTCGAATTGCCTCGGCAATAATTGTGAGCCCAATCGTAGATAAGATCATGACCGTGCTCAAAGCGTTGATCTCCGGACTGACCCCAAATTTGACCAGGCTAAAGATTCTAAGCGGCAGCGTTGTATCGCCCACGCCTGCCGTAAATTGAGTAATGACGAAATCATCCAGGGAAAGGACAAATGCAAGAAGGCAGCCAGCAACGATTCCCGGTGCAATGAGCGGCAGAGTAATCTTGAAAAACACCATCACCGGCGTTGCGCCCAAATCTTGTGCGGCTTCCTCCAGGCTCGGATCGAGCCCTTCCAGGCGTCCCATTACAACCAGGGCAATATAGGCCATGCAGAAGACAATGTGACCGACAATCACTGTTGCCAAGCTCAGCTTTAGTCCAAGCGCGAGAAAGAGCGTGAGAGCAGCAACAGCCATCGCAATCTCTGGCACGATGATTGGCAAGAAAAGAATGCCGCGGTACAGCCCTTTACCCGCAAAATGATAACGAGCCAAACCAACCGCAGCCAGCGTACCCATCACTGCCGCCGCTGCGACCGCTGTAGTGGCCACTAACAGACTATTGGTCAAAGCGCTGGCAAGAGCTTCATCTTGAAAGAGCGCCTCATACCATTTGAATGTGAACCCGGTCCAAGTAACCGCCAATCGTGACTCGTCGAAACTGTAGGCAATCAGCACCAAGATCGGCAGGTAGAGAAAGCCGTAGACCAGCGCTGCTATCATTCCCAACCATTTTGGCTTGTGCAACAACGCTGGTCTTTCCTTTCTTGCCTCGAACGTCGACGTTCCAAGAATCTCTGGGAAATTGTAATACCTTCTAGTGGCAGGCTTTCAGCTGTTCGACCTTCGCAAGCTGCAGCTGCATCTCCTTAAGTGGCATCATATCTCCTCTTTTGGCTGCCACTTCGATTCCCTGCCTGTAAGTCGTTGTTGCTTCATCCAGCCGATCCATTCCAGCATAGGCCGCTCCAAGCGCGAGATAAGACATTGAGTGCGTCGGCTTTACTTGAATAGACTTTACTAAGAAGGGAATTGCCTGCTCGTATTCCTCTAGCTCGACATGAATACTACCGAGACCGGCGTTAGCCAACAGATCTTCACTATCTATTGCCAGCACCTGCCGGAACATCTCCATCCGTGCCAGGGTCGCTTCGCGTTTCTCCTTTTGAGTCTCCGCATCTTTTCTCTTATGATCGACTTCCCTGGCGATTTGCTGCATCCGGATGCTCATTGCTACTGCCTTCTCTTCTTCGGCAGCTTCTTTGTTCCCCAGTTGCATATAGAAAACAGACAGATTAGCATGCGCCATTACCGAATTAGGGTCAAGCTCCGCGAGCTTCTTCATTACACTGACCGCCTCCTCGAGCCTCTCCTGACGCGAGAGAATAACACCTAAGGACTCGTAGCAATCAGCATGAAGCGGATCCAGAATCAGGGCATCTCGCAGTAAGGTGATAGACTTCGTTTCGTCTCCGGTAGCAAATTCTGCGAGCGCCTCCTCGTACAATCCACGTACTCTTTCTTTGATGGTGGGCGGTTCGTAGATTGGCAGAAGCGTTACTTCAACCGGATATGTCGTCCCGGATACGGCAATCGAAATCCTCTCTCCTGGAACTCGATGCTCCTTGTTCAAGTAGGCAAGCGCAATCGTTCGCTCGAGAAATGGCGAATACACGTTGCTCTGAAGAGATCCAATCTCCTTGCCATCGAGGAAGATCGCTGCGCCTACTGGAAAAGACAGATTGGCACCTTCGGCAAAGCGCAAACCACATAGCCCGCGTCTCGGCGCCCCATACGTCTTAATCCTGGCGATCACCTCTTGCCCGAGATAGCAGCCTTTCGTATAGCTGACGGACTGCGCTTCTAAACCGGTTTCCGGCAGAAGGTTATCCAGCGACATGTCGGTTCCGTACAACGGCAATCCCGCTTCTATGCGAGCCATGTTCAACGCTTCATTGGAAAGCTCTACAAGTGAAAGCTCAGCTGCAGATTGCCTCAATTCGCTCCTTAATTGCCTGCCATCAGCGGTGTTGCACCAGACGAGATAACCGTCTTCGCCAGTAAGCGATCTCTCAATCAAGACAGTCGGACAGCTCCAAAGGTCAATCCGAGCGATGCAAAATCGACCAGCTTGCAGCAATATGTCCACCCGGCTCCCTTTTGCCAAGAGCTTTCTGGCTAGATATCCCTGGACCGTAGCGAACTGTCCCTGGTCTGAACGGTCAACTACCTCAGCCTTAGTATTGAAGAGAAACTTGTCGAGCTGACCGAAAATCTCACTTATCTGAGCACGCTCAGCCACAATCCAAAACTCATCGTCCAGGCGATGCAGCGAGAAACAAGCCTCGATATGAGCCTTTCGATCCAACAGACAGCTCAACTGCCCTTGCCCGGATTGAAGCGCAGCTACATCGTTGGTCGTTCTTGACTGAAGAAACTTACCGGCCTCCGGTCCACTGACTACGATCAAGCCAAAGTCGAGAGCGCAAGCATATCCACCTGCCTGCCTCAAAGCAAGCAGCGGATGGTCAGGATTAGTCGGTTTCATAACCTATCTATTTGGCGATTGAACCGGTTGCAGCTTAAACGCTGAAGGAGTTACCGCAGCCGCAGGAGCCTTTGGCCTGCGGATTCTTGATGGTGAAGCCCTTACCACCGAGCCCGCCTTCGAAGTCCAGCATTGTACCCTTCAGGTAAATCGAGCTTTTCGGATCCACGAAAACCTTCACACCGCTTACTTCGACAATATTGTCCTTTTCTTGAGGATTGTCGAAGCTTAAGCCATAAGACATACCCGAGCATCCGCCACCGCGAACCTCTAGCCTCAATCCGGACTTATCCGGCTCATTGACCAGGAGCTTCTTTATCTCCTCAGCAGCTGGCTCCGTAACGTTAACGAGGCCGGGAGTTATGGTTGTTTCTGCCATGGTCTGTATCCTCTCTGACAAATTCTCTATCTCTATAATACCGTAGAGTTTTCGAGATAATTATATATCTAAATGCGTCCCCTGTTACATTCTAGTAGAGACACTTAACGTGTCGCCAACAATCAAGCCATCCTTAATGCGAATGAGGCGACGGGCATAGCTGGCGATCTCGGAGTCGTGAGTAACCAGGATAACTGTCATCCCCTGGGAGTGAAGCTCTTTTAAGAGAGTCATGATGTCCGCCGACGTGTGGCTGTCCAGGGCTCCTGTCGGTTCATCAGCGACGATAATCTGCGGTTCGTTAACTAGCGATCGGGCGATTGAGACACGCTGTTGTTGACCACCAGACAGCTGATTCGGTCGATGATGCATCCGATCGCCCAAGCCAACCAGTTTAAGAACTGTTTCAGCACGCTCCCTGCGAATTGAAGGTGAGACTTTAGCGTAAACCAGTGGGAGCATGACGTTTTCGAGCGCAGTCATTCTAGGCAGGAGATTGAACTGCTGAAACACAAAGCCGATTAAGCGATTGCGAATATCAGCTAGCTCATCCTGGTTGAGCGTTTGAACCTCTTTGCCGGCTAAGAGAAATCGCCCGGATGTAGGCCGGTCCAGACAACCGATCAGGTGCATCAGAGTTGACTTTCCGGAGCCGGAAGCACCCATGATCGCCACATACTCCCCAGTTTGAATCTTGAGAGAGATGCCACGCAGGGCATGCACTGGCTGCATACCGGCGTTGTAAGTCTTGACTATGTCAGTAAGCTCGATCACAACGTCTTTCCGTGCCGACAAGGTGGTCGAAGCGCATTGTAGCTAAAATCTTGACTAAAGACAGTCAAAAGCGTGCCGCTTAACGAGCGATTCACCTTTTGAGCGTTTGTTTAAAGGTCCGATCGGACGAAGACCGATCTCGCCCCCACGAATCAGTCAAATCGTCCGATTGACCGCCAGCCCAAGGGATAGCCAAGTGGGCCGGCTAGAGATCAGTACTGAAGGGGCAGCTATCGGAAAGACCGGCTTACACCCAGCGCTGATCGGTATAAATTGGAGCCTCCGTCTATGCGCCGGTTCGAGTTGCTGGATTCGTTCCAGCGGCATCGACCAAGGCTTCCTGCTCATAAGATAAGCTCGGGATTTAGCAGCAACGGTTCAAATTATTGGCAAACTTGGCTCAACAGTTAAATCATCGAGCAGACAAAATTCTATTGTGGCAATCGGTATAAAGTATTGATTGCAACGACCAGCCTGTAGCAGGAAATGGGAACAATACTTGTCATCGGAGCCAGCGGTTACTTCGGCAGTTTGCTGGTTGAAGAGTTGTTGAGCTACACTCAGGCGAACATCGTTATGGCTGGCCGGGAAATTGAAAACTTGCAGAGGACCGCGCTCAAACTCCCTGCGAGCAGCCGATCTCGCCTCAGCCTGAAGGTCGTGGACCTCAATTCGGAAGCATCAGTGGAGCAAGCTCTGCTCGAAGTGAATATAGCGATATGCGCAGCCGGCCCCTACCACCGGATGTCGTTTGCCTTGCTGAATCTATGCCTGAGAAAAGGAATTCACTACCTCGATTTATCGGATGACCGGACCTTCGTGCGCAGAGTAAACGAGTTGTGTGACCAACACATCAAAGGCCGGGTACTCAATACTGCTGTTTGCACAGGTTGGTCCACCATGCCCGCCATCTCCGTTCTATTGGCGGAGGCAGCCTCTGAGGCAATGGAATCTGTCGATGAAATTCACATTCAGATCGCTCCGGGGAATCGCTCACCACGCAGCGACGCAACCATCGAGTCGCTTCTGCACTCTCTTGGCAAGCCGTTCCAGATCTGGACGAATGGGAGATGGTCGACTGTAACCGGCTTTTCCAATCCGCGCAGTTTTGCATTTCCAGAGCCGGTAGGCAGCCGGCAAGGCTACCTGGTTGACGTTCCGGACAATGAACTGTTTCCACCGATCTTCTCTGCATCAACTGTGACATTTCGAGTGGGAGCCGAGTTGACTCCTTTCAATTACTTGTCTTGCGCTCTGGCTGAGTTTGTCCGAATTGGAATCGTTAAAAGCATGGCTCCGCTGCTGCCGCTTGTCAAAACATCAATGTGCTTGCTCGGCTGTTTGGGAAATGACTGGGGTGCAGTCGGAGTAGAGTGCAGCGGTCTAAGAAACGGACAACGCACTCGACGAGTTGCGAGCATAGTTGCCAGCCATGGCGGACAATACATACCGGTCATGCCCGCTACGATCATGTGCACGAAACTCCTGAGTCAGGGCGAAAACTATCGAGGACAGATCGTTCTGCCTGGCTGGCTGAGCAGGGCTGAGCTTGCGGCGGAATGCTCAAAACGATCCTATCAGCTCACAGTTACTGAAAAGGACTGTGGCAATGATTGAGCAACCCGTGGCTGAAGGTCAAGGCACCGAGCGGCTCCTCTGGCTGCGTCTGAGATTCGCAGCTATATTGGCTTTAGTCATTCACCTGATAGCTGGACTCGCAATGGCCCTAATACTTCGACTGGGGCTCGATACTGCCCCAAATCTCGGACAGCGCCTAGAATTTCTGGCAAATAATCAGCCCTTGTGGGTGTCAGCCTGGATAACATGGAATTGTGCTGCACTTTCAATCCTTTGTTTCTTCTACTGCCTGGCCAGAGCACATGCCGGAGATATTCGGACTCAAACCAAACTGCTCAATTTTGCCGTCCTAATCTGTGTCGGCGCGGTAGCAGCAGATCTCTTCGCCGAAGTAATCGAGATGAAGATTATTCCGGAGATGGCACGCAGCATCTTGCGAGCGCCAGACAGCAAGCTAGACACGACTGTCGACGATCTACTCTACTTACACAGGCTAGCCACAATTTCAACAGGATATTTGGGAAACGGGCTCTATACGATTTCGACCGCTCTGGCTGTGTGGGCCACGCGCTTCTGCTACAGCCGACTGACCAGATTAGCGGGGACTTGTGCAGTGGTCGGTGGCATTTGGCTGTCCGTTGCGGCGCTAACAGACTCAGTATCAGGGATGGTACTTTCCAACATACTACTGATGCCTTCACTGCTGATCTGGTTGGCAACAATTGCTCAAAGATCAGCACAACGTGCAGACAACTGGCAGCCTGAACGAAACACGCAATCTGACGAGCTATTCTGATATGAGCAGAGTTGATCCAGATCCGCCGTTTTCAATCATCGCTGTGCACGGCAACGGTGGAGGAGGATTTAGATTCGAACAGATTCACAACTTGTTTCCGCCGTCGGTCACATTTAGAGCACCTACTCTTCCAGGCTTTGCCGACGTACCGGCAGATCAAAGTCTCAAGACGATGTACGACTTTGCCTGTCGCTTGCATGAATTCATCATCGGCACGTCTCGTCCACGCATCATCTTAGGGCATGGCATCGGCGGCTCTCTGACCCTCGAGTACGTACAACATTTTGCTTCAGAAGTAGATGGACTGATTATTCACTCTCCAGTCGGAAGCAACTTGAACTCGCGTTTCATTCCGCAAGTGATGAAGCTGCCGGGAGCACGTTCGTTAGGCAGAATGATCTTCTCATCTCAACTGGCGCGGCCAATCTTCGCCCGCCTGCTTTTCTCGTCACCGCTGCCAAAGTCTGTACGCGATCGCTTTTTTGACGAGTACCGCCGGTGCTCAGTCTTTGCGCAAATGTTCGACCTCATCTCAGTAGAATGGTTCAAATCTTTGAACGAAGTCCGAATTCCAACCACGCTGCTCTGGGGGAAAAGAGACAATGTGCTCTCGTTGCGCGAGCTTGATTTCTTCAAACAGTTTTTCGAGAATCTAGATATACAAGTAGAACCAAACTGGGCGCACTTCCCAATGTTGGACGCTCCGGAGGATTACGCCCGCAAAATTTATGCGATCTCCCGCCGGCTGATTGGTGAAAGATGAGCGAACAGGAGCTTGCTCGAGACATATTGGCACTGGGAAAGGGCGCTGCTTGCGCGCGTGGCATTGGAAACAAAGCGGCGCTACTGGATAAGGCAAGCAGCGCCGGTCTGCCCGTTCCTCGCGGATTCATCGTTACCGAGGAAGCGCTCAATTGGATGATCAGAAACGGGATTGCCCAGAAATCCGCCGAAAGAATCTCAGTTTGCAGAAAGCTGGAGTTCGCCCGCTTGGCCGGTATCGATAGCCTGCCAGCACCATTTGCTGTGCGCTCAGCCTTTTCTGCCGAAGATACAGCTAACATGAGCCTGGCCGGTTTCTTCAAGTCCCGCTTGTTTGTTGACCGGGACAGGCTGGACGATGCACTCTCTGAGATATGGAGCTCCGCTCTCAATTACAAGGAGTCTCTCAGGCACGATGTTCTTCTCATGGCGATGGTACGTGCTGAACATGCAGGAGTAGCGTTCAGCCAGCACGACTACCTTGATGATCTGATAAATTTCACCACCGGCACCGCCGATCGGCTCGTATCCGGAGTTGTCGAAGGTGAGTCCTTCACACTTCCAAGACTTGGAACCGCGCTTCCATACTCTCATTCGATACCACCATTTGCAATGCGACTGCGAACACTGCTCGACCGAATTCGTCAAGTCTTTGCAGAAGGCGATTGGGATGTTGAATGGGCAGACGATGGCAACTGTTGCTGGCTCATTCAGATTAGACCGATCACCGTTTCTCCACGCCGAAACGAAGTGTTTACCATCGCCAATCACAGGGAGATCCTACCGGAGCTACCCTCGCTCTTCATGAGCAGCATGATTGAATCGTGCTCTGACAGCCTGTTCGAATACTACCGTACATTCGATGCAACGCTACCGGACAAACGCCCCTTCATCGAGACCTTCAAAGGAAGACCATACATCAATCTCTCTTTGCTATCGGAGATGATGCGAACTTTCGGTTTGCCGACACGCTTAGTGACTGCAAACATCGGCGGAAATGCCACCGAAGAGTATCCTACCGACCTTCGAAGAATGTTTAGGAAACTGCCCGTCCTGTTAAAGCTACTAATCGCGCAGTTGCAATCCGTCGCGGATGCGGAGGCAACGATTGCAGAGATGCTATCCAGAACAGAGCAACCAGGAGAGACGGTCCAGAAGTGCATTGAAACTCTGCAATGGTTATACAAGAGCCTAGTAACTGCAATGTTCTCTCTTACACAGGCAATGGGCTGGCCGCTGCTGGTGCTGCGACGAGCCGGTGTACTTGAAGAGCACAACTCTCGTCAGACTACAATCTCTGCGCAAATGTATAAAGATCTCGAAGCGCTTCAAGATTTATGCCTGAATAGGCCAGACTTGAAAGTACCACTGGAGCAAGGGTTAATCCCTAATGACTCTCAGTTTCAAGGTCTCTGGCTGGAGTATTTGAAGAAACACGGGCATCGTGGCATCTTCGAAAGCGACATTGCAAGACCAAGATTTCGCGAAGATCCATCTACGATTCTGTCTGCAATTGTCTACCCAGTCCGACGCAAAGTTGTGAGCCCAAGCAGATCTCTTGCCGGACTGTTCACTTTGCCGATCTGGTGGCAGGCGTCCCGAGCGATTAAAACGCGGGAGCGATTGCGTTACTTCGCCATGATCGCAATGGAAAGAATTCGAAACCGACTGCTAAACCTGACTGAACAGAGATTTCCAGAACCGAGTACACTCTGGGATCTCGATATCACCGAAGCAAAACAACTGGATAGTGGTTGGATTCCCAGTCCTGAGTTCTGGGATGCGCGCCGGCAACAGCAACTCCAACTCGCATCATTTAGACTACCTGATCTGTTGCATCGATTCGACGATTTGGAAACTTTCTCGAAGGATCGCATGATCGCGGAAGGTGCGAAGTCTCTAAACGGAGTAAGCCTTACCAGCGGCGACGTAACCGGTATCGCACTAGTGTTGAATGAACCTACCCAAGTAAAACATCGCCACGGCGAAGATGGCGACACTATTCTCGTAGCCCGCTCAGTAGATGCCGGCTGGATTCCAACTTTCGCAAGAGTCTGCGGAGTGGTTGTCGAGATCGGCGGAGATCTCTCACACGGCTCAATCATCTTAAGAGAGATCGGGTTGCCGGCAATTACAAACGTACGAAATGCCACCAGCGTTATCCGCACCGGTGATCGGATTACATTGAGAGCCGGTGCCGGTGTAGTGGAAGTGAGCTCAACAGCAGCCGGTTAACTTGTAAACCACCTAACAATAGAACCCTCGCTCGACCAGCTATGCTGGGCACTGCTGGCAATGTCACAAGCGATCGAGCTAATGGTTTACGAGCCGCCTCCAGGTAACCTGTAAGCGGCTCGCAAACCTCGATCTAATCGTTCTAAGCACAGCGAGAGACCCTAGATTGCCGGACGTCGAAAGGATCTCTCGCTGTGCTCAGAACTCTGTTCTGCGCTCCCGATTCTGCACAAAGAGTTAGCTGTCGCTTGCCTTCTTGTGCGTCGTCGGATTGCATCCTCGACACACTCAGAATACTGATGCGCAATGGCAAAATCCGGTCAGAGATTTTGCAAAATCGGGTCATGACATTAATTCAAATCGGTCGTAAATCCATTATTTGCAACGATTCTGGTCATGCGGTTTGCTATTGATGCAGCCCCAAATGAGCAGCTGGTAGCCGAATTGAAGACTGTTAAGCAGAGGTCGAAACAGGGAAGTAATATAGCTGTGGGGTAATCCTGAACGCTCTAGTCATCTTGACTAGCCATGTTAAGATAAGGAAGCCGGGATTACACTTGTCGTTATTGTGGCTACAGCCAATGGGCAGGATGTATGGGCGACGGCAAAAAGAAACCAGCTAAAGAAAGTCATTCCGAGAAATCTCCGCCACCCGCGTCCAAAGGACATGCGGATCATAATAAGTTGTATTCAGATTCCGTATCCTCAAAGGGTTCGGGGAAAAAGTCTGGGAAAGGTCAGGAAGATGGCAAGGGACAGCCAGCAGCTCAGCGACCAGCCTCTGACAAAAGTCATCCACCAGCTCAGCGTCCCGCTTCTGATAAAGCTCAACCCCCAACTCAGCGGCCCGGCTCTGACAAAGTTCATCCACCAGCTCAGCGACCCGCTTCTGACAAAGCTCAACCCCCAACTCAGCGGCCC
>JAGVKB010000028.1 GCA_020050835.1 Candidatus Obscuribacterales bacterium
AGAGCGAACTGGCACAGCGTTGCGAGAGCGCAAGGCGTTAGCGATCGAGATGCGGAAACGATCAAACAAGCTTTCGTTTACGAAGGCTTTGAATTGTAGCGCCCGTTACCAACCGCACAATACGCTGCTTACGCGTACAACACCGTACAGGAAACTCTGTAAGATGAAAGCAATCAATACCGCAACGACAGATGAAATCTCTCCGCCAATTTCTACAAAATCCGCTCTTTAGTGGCTCTTTCTTCGCCATCGGCTTCGTCGCGTTCTTAGCGAGCGCCGTGCTGACACTTATGGCGCTGATCGGTCGTCCGAACTGGGCGTTCAACCTGGCCGGCCATTTTCAAATGCAGTACTTGTTCATTCAGGTCGGCGCATATTTAATCCTGCAGGCCACCGGTCACAGATGGCTCCGTTTTTTCGCTCTGGCACTGGCTTCCATGAACTTGGTTCAAATCTGGCCTCTGCTATGTCCAAATCCAGACTCGTTAATGCCAGCTGCCGCAGTCCAACCCAAAGCAAGAGTGCTTCAAATGAATGTCTGGACGAAGAACGAGAATTACAGCCGCGCGTTCGAACATATTCGACAGGTAAAGCCGGACATTATCGCTGTCGAAGAGATGGATAAGAAGTGGGCTGCCACTTTATCCACTGTTCTACCTCATTACGGTTATAACCAGGCACCAATCAGAGAGACTGCCGAGATACTCTTGTTCAGCAAGTTTCCTGTGCAATCATCGGAAGCACCGATTTTCAAGGCGTCGAATCACCAGTATGTCGTGGCGAAGTTAGATATGGGTGGGCATCCGGTTACGGTGATGGTAGTTCACCTCGTGTCTCCCCTGGACAGTGCCACTTTCGAGCGTCAAGACCGAGAGTATTCAGAACTAATTGAGCTGAGGAAGAAATTTCCCGGCGACTTCATCATAGTCGGGGACTTCAACGCCACTTCCTGGACTCGCGGCTTCCGCCGATTCATGGCTTCAGCCGACCTTACCGATTCGCGCATCGGCAGAGGCATTCAACCTACGTGGCCGACTCAAGCTCCGTTGCTGGCGATTCCGATCGATCATTGCCTGGTCAGCCGAAATTTCAAAGTGCTAAATCGCTTTACCGGCCCTCACATAGGCTCCGATCATCTTCCTGTATGTATAGATCTCGCCTTGAGCAAGTGAGCTTCCATCCCCCTCTTGCCGGAATGAATCGAGTCTTTAGCTACAGCAATAGAGCCGTCAACATTTTCTTGCTGCAGACATCCTTACCAGCAAACGTACGATAAAAGAATGCCTGAACAGACTACTGCAGCACTGAAGGCAAATGCAACAATTGTCTTGCCATCGACAGACAATTGTCTGCACGGATTTCTTGAAGACAAAAGGTTCGTGATCGCTAACTCTTCATCTGTCACTATCTTCTACGTCCAGAAGAAACTGCCAGGCTGGCACGACACTGATCTTTCCGCTTTCGACAGTAATTTGTTCCGCCTCATCACGTGTTACGATCGTTGCTGTAGATAGCCTCAATTCGGACATGGCAGCAGTAAGGCCGGCTATCTCTCGTCTTCGTGTTTTTGAGTTCGCCATAGACTCGCAAACCTGTACCAGCATGCGCGAACGATCCTTCCCCTGAGCAATGAAGTCAACTTCGCGCCCACTCTTGCTTTTGAAATAGAAGATGTCCGGCGTGATCCGTCGAAGAGCCGTAAACACCAGATTCTCAAGGAGATGAGCGGAGTTGATGAGAATACCGGAAGCTACAGACGTTACCAGCGAGTTATCAATGCAGTAGATCTTCTTGGGATTGGTGTTGGCCCGTGCAAGAGAAGCGTCAAATACCCGCACGGTGAAGAAGAAGTAGGCATCCTCGAACCATTCTAAGTAATTTGATACGGCTGCCTTTGGAGCCTTGTGCCCGATCGAGCTCAAATATCCGGTAAGGTTGTTGACAGAGTACAGCGACGCAGTGTTATCCACAAGCCAATGTGCCAGATCACTCACCGCCTTGGGATGAGAGACATCATGACGCTCAATTAAATCGCGAAACAACACCGCGTTGAAGTATTCTTGATGGATTTTGGTTCGCAGGTGACGGTCAACTCCAGCAACTTCTGGAAAACCTCCCGTTTCCCAAAATTCACTGAATGTCTTCTTCACAAGGAGCCTACTCTTGCCGGATAACGTAGTACCGCTCGCGATGCCCTTGTAATCTAGAAACTCCCGGAACGAAAAGGGAAATATCTCCCAGGAAAGCGCTCGACCGCGCATCTGCGTAGCCAACTCCTTTGAAAGCATCTTAGCCGAAGACCCAGTCAGGTAGACGTCGCATTTCTCCGAGCGCATTAGACGGTCAACGAACTGTTCCCAACCTGCCACCATCTGGATCTCGTCAAAGAAGCAGTATACCTTCTCCGTATTTTTCTTTTCGGGATAGATCGAGTAATAGGCTTCCACGATCACACCCAAACCTTCGTGCTGAAGGTTATGTAAGCGGTCATCAAAGAAGTTCAGGTAAAGAATGTTCTGGCGCGGCACCCCCTTGTCCAATAACCGCTGCATGAGCTGGAACAGAAAGGTCGACTTCCCACTGCGACGCACGCCGATGCAAACAGTCGCCTTTCCAGGAATCGACTTCACGTCCAATCTTCGGGGAAGACCCGTAGCCAGCTCCATATCCTGGAAATCGAGGATTATCTCCTTGAGCAGTTCGAACATATTCATGCTTCGCAGTCTCGATTACTTCAAACTGGTAATAATTATATCCAGTTAGCAGCCATACCGGCAATATCTTTTTCCGGTTTTGGAGGTTCGACCTAACTGTTACTTACCTTGCCCGCAGCGAGCGCAAGCCAGCCGGTCGAAACCATAACCCGCACCAAAGACAACCAGGTTGCCCGCAAGCGGCTCGAAAGGCTTGCTGTATACACCGTCCAATCATCCTTGCATTTTTAAACCTTCATTTTCATTTTGCAAGGATACGATGGGTAATTGCTTACCTGGTGACAACCTTCGTAACGGCTTGGACCCACCCGTCTTCCTGATACAATTTGGTTTTCCCTGTCATATCCTGACAATACCGAATTGCAGAGAGCGCAAGATGGTTTCACCGCAGCAGCCGCCAGAACTGATTAGAGCCACCGGGCACTTCAATCTTGCACAGCAACTTGTCGCCGATACAGCTTTCGATCAAGCTATTGGCGAGTTAAACAAGGCGATAGCGCTGGTTCCCCAGATGCATGATTATCGCTCGCTGCGTGGCCGCTGTCATTACCGGATAGGCAACTACGCGGAAGCATTTGAGGATTTGAATCGAGCAATATCACTCAATCCCGATGGAGTCTGGCAAAGCAGCGACCTCTATCACCGCGGGGCTTGCTTTCTTAGCACTCAAAAGTATCCGGAAGCAATTGCCGATTTCACTAAAGCAATCTCGCAGATTGATGCAGAAGTAAACGAAATCAAAGCCTACTACAAAGCGCAAGGATTCGACGACGAGCCGATGGGTGAATGGCAGAAGCGACTTTATGCCTATGCGCACTGGCGGCGCGCCGACGCTCACGAGCAGACGGGCAATCAGTCGCAGGCAAAATTGGACCGCAAAGCCGCCGCGAAATTCGCCTACCCATCCACTGGCGAGCCGGAGTCTGAGCGCTGGTGGAGCGACGACGAAGAATAGCCTGCTTCACAACAGCGGCGCCAGACACCGGAGATGATCGGCGGAAGGGCTTAACGCCAGGCAAGAGATCTTTTCAGTGATTTTGGACTAAGTTGGCCAAGACCGCTGTCAGCACCAGTCACAATCAGCTCAGGGATGAGGGACGATGGAGAGTATTGTGATAGTCCCGATTGGATCCGTTTTCTTCTTGGGCGGATAATAGCACCAGAAAATCCTATACGCACCTGAGGTACGTTGCTCGGCATAGGCCTCAAAAACCAAAGACTTCTCAGGACCAGATATTGAGTCATATTTGTGGGTCTGTAAACCAGGATGAGTCGGGTCTTGACTAAGAAAGCGGAGTGCTTTCCGGACTGCCTTGAACCGCTTTTCTAGACTCTTGTCCTTCTCTAGCTCAACGAATTGTTGCTTTGCTTCTGGGGTGAATTTGAGCTCAAAAGGCAACTACTCATCCTCGTCTTCTGTCCCCAAATCTATTCTTATGAGCTCCCCTGCTTCAGCCTGAGCTACGCCGCGCTGAATTGATGCAAGCCTCGCAGGATTCTCGTAGATCCAGGCCTCGTAGGCGGGCACTGATTTGACGGGATCCAACAAAATTTGACCAATGTCGTTCTGCAAAACCTTGTAGCGGACTCCCGGCTGTGTCTTTACGGCTGTTCCTAGACTCACCCGGCGCTTGCGGTCGGGCTCAGTTTCCTTTCCTGTATCCTTCCAATCCATGCTCCTATCCTCAAGAAAACAGCCATCCAGTTGACAGCCTAACACGAGTGGGAAATTCCCACAAGAGGCAATTTCCCACTCCACTAACTGTTCCACCTGCCCTAAAACTCCCTGATTCCAGACTTGAAGCAGTTACATCGAAAGGACAGCTATCTCACCGACAACCCGACGGACCCCACCAAAGGGACAAACGAAGGGCAGGCTAGTTTCGTATATTTCAGGCATAACATAGCTGGCATCGCCGGCATCGCCGGCATCGCTGGTATCGCCGGTAGTATCACATTCTCAATGCTTCCGTCCTTGCCTTGACGAACTAATAAGTCTCCTTTCCCAGCCCTTGCTTCCAGTAAACTGCTTCAACGAACACACTTAAACCTGGGGACCAGCCCGTCAGCTTCTTCCTTACCTGAAAGATGTCAGAGGAGAGATGTAGGCCTTTTCCACTCCCCAAATCCACCAGCCGTCCGGAGTAAGCTGCTGGAGCGACGACAAGTACAAATAGCCAACCATACGGCTCAATTGTGCTCTTGGCTGTCTGGTCAAGTAATAGTCAGGACAGCTCAATTCTGGCTGGGCAATGCACCGTTGACTGATGACGTGGTCGCTTCATCCTTTTTCCAACCAGAATAAACTTGATGGAATTCCCATCCCGGTGCGACCTTCAACTCGCTTCCCGGTGGAAGATTCCTCAAGACGGCCTCGGGAAGAAGAGGATCACTCATAAGCTGGCAGACGATGTATCGACCGGAGGAATCACGCCTGTCCTCGGCACTGGGCCGTTCCTGCCCCATTAACTCGAAAAAACTTACATACCGTCCTGTTTCAAATACGTTTTCAGCCGTGCCCTCAGCAACTTCGCCACCACTGGCGGCGCCGCGTCCATCAAGTAGGGCAACCCGCCGCTCAAGGTCGTCCAATCTCTTCTTCAGGCTTTCATGGTGCTCCCAATAATTTTCGACTCTGGAGTCAAAGGACTTAAACCCATCCAGCGCATAACTTCTCGCTTGAATTAGCCCAGCATCTATCTTTTCGCTCAATTGATACAGGCCCTGCTCCACTCGCGCCAGCCGCATTTGCCCATCCGACTGTGCTTCCCTGAGCTGCCCAACGACTACTTCAACACCGTCAGTCCTCGCCTCGAGCTTATCCATTCGCTCTTCGAGCCTATCCATCCGCTCTTCAAGCCTGTCCATCCGCTCTTCGAGCCTGTCCATCCGCTCTTCGAGCCTGTCCATCCGCTCTTCGAGCCTGTCCATCCGTTCTTCGAGCTTATCCATTCGCTCTTCGAGCTTTTCCATCCGTTCTTCGAGCTTTTCCATTCGCTCTTCGAGCTTGTCCATTCGCTCTTCGAGCTTATCCATTCGCTCTTCGAGCTTTTCCATTCGCTCTTCGAGCTTTTCCATTCGCTGCTCGAGCTTGTCCATTCGCTCTTCGAGCTTGTCCATTCGCTGCTCGAGCTTTTCCATTCTAACTTCGAGCTTGTCCAGCCTCTGATTGACAGCCTTAAATCCAGCTCTCATCTCCTCACGAAAAGCTTCCATGTATGCCATGTCCATCGCTATGCCCTCCTGTGGATATAGCCGGCAGTACCATCGGTCTATTAAATTTAGACGGCGATTTCTCGCCTAAAGTTCAAGCAGTATAACAACATTTCTGGCGAGGCAAAATTCAATAAAACAAGTTTGACAGCCGCGTGTATTGCTGAAAGCGATCATATCCGCGAGATATGCCTGCATCTGCTAATTTTCAAAATTCTCAATCGGTTCCAATAGCGCCGCCAGATCAGCCTCGCTGAACGAAGGCGTCACACTGCCATCATCATCATAAATAGAGCTGGCAATTATCCTCTTCCTGTCCTGCAGTTCGAGCATCTTCTGCTCAATCGTCCCTTGCGCGATTAGCTTATACACAAACACCTTTTTCGTCTGCCCGATACGATGCGCGCGGTCTGTCGCTTGATCTTCGACGGCTGGATTCCACCAGGGATCGTAATGCACGACCACATCCGCCGCGGTGAGATTGAGCCCGGTGCCACCGGCCTTGAGGCTAATCAGAAAAATCGGAACCGCTCCGCTCTGGAATTGCTCTACCGGAGTCCGGCGATCTCGCGTGTCTCCACGCAGCTCCACAAATTGCAAACCGGTCAATTGCAGATCTTCAGCAATCAAATCAAGCATGCTGGTGAACTGCGAAAATACAATTATTCTGCGACCTTCCTCGACAAGCTCTTGCAACATCCGCATCAATTGAGCGAGCTTGGCGCTCTCCTTCACCTTCCGCGCAGCAGAAAGCTTTACCAGGCGAGGATCGCAACAAGACTGCCGCAGCTTTAGAAGCGCATCGAGAATCATTATCTGGCTCTGCCTGAAGCCTTTGTTAGCGATCTCATCGCGCACCTGCTTGGTCGAGGCCAGCCGCACCGTTTCATACAACTCTCGCTGCCCACCTTCCAGCTCAATCAATTTGGTCATTACTGTTTTCTCCGGCAGATCGGAGGCAACTTCCTGTTTAGTCCTTCGCAAGACAAACGGGCGAATTCTTCCTGCCAGCGCAGCCTTCAATCGGCGATTGCCCTCCTTCTCAATCGGATTACGTATGTTCCGGTTGAACGATGCACTTTCTCCCAGCAATCCCGGTAGCAAGAAATTGAACTGCGACCAGAGTTCGCCAAGATGGTTCTCAATCGGTGTGCCACTCAGGCAAAAGCGATGGCTTGCCTTGAGACGCCTGGCCGCCTGGGCTATTTGAGTGGCGGCATTCTTAATCGCTTGCGCTTCATCAAGCGCAATGCCGTGCCATTCAATCTTCTGCAAAACAGTGACATCCCTTACTAAGAGCGGATAGGTCGTCACAACCACATCTGCACGCTTGCACTGGTCCAGGTAGGCATGCCGGTCTAGCCCGTGGAAAGACACAACTTTCAACGAGGGAGCGAATCTACCTATTTCCGAGATCCAATTAGGCAGCACACTGGTCGGACAGACGACCAGAAAAGGCGCCTTCAAGCGCTTTTTTTGCTTCTCCAGACAGATGTGAGCAAGCAATTGAACTGTCTTGCCCAGTCCCATGTCATCGGCGAGAATACCACCAAATTCATGGTGCGCCAGAAATTGCAACCAGTTGAGCCCGTCTCTCTGGTATGGTCTGAGCTCTGCTTCAAAAGATCGCGGTGGCAGCACCGCCTTAATCGACCCGGCATCGCGCAGGAGCTCAACCAACCGCAAGATGCGGTCAGCGCCTAGCCAGCGGGCATTGGTGAAGTCCCCATTCTGCAAAAGCTGAGCCGCATGCAGGACTGAAAGCTTCAAATCTCCGAGCTCTTGCCCCGGATAGATGAGCTCCTGAACAGCCGAGAGTATGGACTTGACTCGGTCAAACGGAAGACTTACCAGACTACCGTCTGGAAGAATGGTGAGAAACTTTCCATCACGATTGAGATTTTCAACTGCCTCCTCAAAGTCGATATCCGCTGGCAGTGCCCGAATGGCACTAAGAAGAATCGGAAGAAGCGGCATTTTCTTGCCGTTAATATCAACATTTAGTGACAGAGAAAACCACCACTGCCCGCCATCCTCAATGTCGAATAAGAAACTGGATTCTCCAATCTCCGTCGGTACTACAGTCGAGCTAACTTCCGGCGAAATGCTCCAGCCCTCAGCCCGCAGTGCCTCTAACTGAGTCTCACTAAAGTTGAGCCAGGCAGCTTGATTCGCAGCGATAAAGAAACGCTCGGCACCAACACGCCCCACGAAGTTGACGGCACCAGTTTCCTTAAATCCGAAATCATTCAGCCGCTTGCCGAATGCTAAATCGGCAGCCAGATCGTGTTTCTCAAGAATAGTCCGGCCGGTTTCATCGACGAAAGTGTAGTTGTCTGGATGCCCAAATTCGCTCGTCAAAACAGCCGCTCTTACAACCTGTCCCGCTGGAATCATTCTGCCGTCAGCTTCGAACAGGGGAGCTTTGCTTGGTAAGCATTTCACACTAAGTGCAGGCACCGGTCTGACACGCCTTACCACGACGGCATTCTCTCCTGGTGGCGGCGGGATCAGACTTTCCAAGCCAAGCTCGACCAGCACCGGCATAAGACTGGCCGCCTCAGCCTTAGAGATCGCTCGCATCGAAAGCAACTTGTCGAGAATTTCATCGGACAAATCCAGCGATACAGGCCCGCATTGCCCGGATTGACGATCCACGTACCAGGGAATGCGCCAGCGCAAACATTGGTAGGTCTTGTCACCATCCTTAGCAACCACAGCTAATCGCAGTTTACCGCCAGCCTCCTCCTGCCAGTAGAGCTGCCCTGGTAGAGCCGGACCCAACTTGAGAGGGGAATTTTGCGGTGAGTCACAGTAGCTTCGATTGGTCCTGATTATCCTCGTGAGAAGCACCGCCAGCAGTTGCGGATCTTTTACTTCTTCTCGCGAATACGACCAATAGTTGCCACCACTGGTTACTATGCGCCAGAGTTCGGCTATTTCGAGATCTTCGGGAAGCGCAAACGCCGGCGGGTTACGTTCTAGCTGCTCAAGCCTGTACGGGCTTTCAGCACCGTATGATCCGTCTTTCCTGAGTGAAACTCTAACCAGATCTATGTGCGGTCGAGTCGACCAGCTTTCGGACCGCAACACATAGACAATCGTAGAGCGGGCTTTGTAGGATGAGTTATGTAGCTCTCCTCTAAATTGCGAAGCCGAAGGGCGCAAGGAGAAGGACTGGTACAACTGAGATACACGCCGCAAGTCAATAGCAATATCCTTTGGTGGAGGCAAGAGTCGCGGACTTGCCACTGTCGGCCTGGACGTGTTCGGACCGGACGTGTTCGAACCGGAATTATACGAATCAAGCTTGCCCGGTTCGGAGTTATCCTTCCTGGAAATGCCTGGCTTCACACTATCGTTGCCGACAATGACTTGCCTGGAATCCTCTGATTTGACCGATTTAACCGGTTCGCCTTTTGTTTTCGCCACCGGCCCAGGCTTGATGGTCTTTCGTGAGCTAGCGCCAGAGTGGTCCCCAGGCCAACTGATTTCATCATCATCTTCAACAATTGAAACTACGACTTCATCGTTCTGTCCCAATCTGCTTGCTTCCAGAAATGCTTGGACCAACGCTGCTGCGTGCTTGCAATCGGCAACCATCGGACACGAGCATTCGGTGTCAACAATCCTGGCTTCCGCCTTGTCAAGAGAGATTGCCGTCCGGTATATCTTCCCGCCCGAACCTGATACTTTGCCGAAGATTTGTCCATCTGCGCGGCGAGAGTGACTTACAACCTTATTACGACGAAAATAATCGTCGCCCTTGATGCGCGTCCAGCTGTCAAAGTAGGACAATAGCCCGGTCTTTTCAGACGAACTTGTCTTCATTGCAATTCCCTTGATGCTTATCCGTCAGCAACTCTATTAGGCTGATCGATTCGACTATTGTATTGTCACCCCAATTTCAATTACGCTGCTAGAAAGATTTTTTACTTGAGCCCCCCTGGTGCTCTTGTGTTCAGACATAACGACCTTCTCATTGGCAAAGTTGAAACGATGATGTTGCACTTTTGAGACCAAAGTATCGGCAGTCTGCAAGCTGCCTGTAGCTAGGGACTCAATAGAGCAATCACCCTGACATGCCGACCACAGAACGAGCTCCTGACATCACCGACTGAACTAATTCGCCTGGCTACACGTCTCTTCAAAAGGAGACTCAATTGAAAGGGAGCACTGAGTGTCCAATTGAGCGCCGAACCAGCCAGGCGGTGTAGCATGGATAAAGATCCGCATTCACCAACGAGCACCATGTACAAATTGTTCGACTATTCACCGCTCAATCCCCCGGTTACAGACGAGTTGCTGGCTAAGATCGTCAGCTTGATTTTGAGCGTCGGCAATCCGCTAAAAATCCTGCTATTTGGATCGCGGGCCCGCGGAGACTTCAAACCCTACAGTGACATAGATATCTTTATCCTGGAGGAGTCCAGCGACGAAATCAGTGAGAGGGCATCGACTTACAACAGAGCACTTGCCGATGCTTACCCAGAAAGGACAATCATAGTTCGCTCATTGCGTGATGTTGAGGAGTGGAAAAACGTTCCCAACTGCCTTGAAAGCGAGGCAATGACACAGGGCAAAGTGCTCTATGAAAATTCAGATCGTCTTGGCGAACTGTTGGCGCTGTCCGGAGGCAACTGCCTTGTAAGAGAAGAGTTAGAACACAAATCACCGGTCGACCTGGCCAGACACTACGTCCTTAAAGCCGAAAGCGACCTGCTCACCGCCAATCTCATATTGCGCGAGACCGAAGGGCCCTATGATACGGTTTGCTTTCACGCTCAGCAGGCTGTCGAGAAATACTTGAAGACGGTGCTCGCGCTCCATGGCGCCCGCATCAAGAAAACTCACCAGCTAGATAAGCTCATCAAGAGCTGCCTCTCAGTGCAAGATCTGCCCGATCTGCACGGCCCTCAGCTCGAACGCCTGAGCAACTACGCTATTGAGGCAAGATATGCTCCGGGGTTTTGGCCGAACCGATTGGAAGCCGAACAAGCTGTCGAATTGGCTGAGCATTTAACTAAGACGATCAGAGAGCACCTGCCGCAACAAGTACTCTCTGACAGAAAGGGGGGGACGAATTGAGTTACTTCTCAAACTCCACTCCGGTCTTCTTCCTTACAGCAGATCTCGCCCCTTCCAGCAGAACATCAGCGAGATTGTTGTCCTTTCTCTCCACCGCTAATGAGCTAGCCGCCCCACCCCCATAAGCGCGAGTAGAGACGCTCGTCCCAAATCCAGAAGACGAAGCCGGCATCGGCGCCGCCGACATGCTCATTACAGGGGCTCTATAGAAGGAGGCTTTCGGCTTCGCCAGCGCAACCGGCGTGTCCACACGCTCAGCCCGCCCCCCAGCCGCCAATGTCGCAGCACCGGCTCGCCAGGCGTTCTTGTCAGCAGACCGCACCTTGTAAAGCGATCCAGCCGAACTGATGTAAGTTTCCTTCTTGCCATCGGCGCTGGTTACTTCATGGTGGTAGGCCAGCGTTTCATACTTGCCATCGGTTAGTTTGGCGATTCCCTGGAAAACATCGACGCCCTGTCCGCTCGGATAAGCTTCCAATCCGTTGCAGCCAATCGCATTGATTTGAATTCCATGCGAGATCGCTTCCCGGCACTCCTGGTGCCAGTCGAAGTCTCCAGGATACTTGTTGGGACCGGCATCTCCAATCAAGAAGACGAGCTTTGCAGCCTTCTTGCTCGCGTCCCACTTCAGGTCATGAATAGCCGAATGCAAACCTTGATTGACCGCTTCGGGACCATCACCGCCCCCCCGCGCCTGCAACGAGGAGATGTCTTTGACCACTTTGTCGATGTCGTCGCTAAACGGGAAGACTTTGGTCACATACTCGTCGCCGCGATCTCGATAGGCTACCAGCCCAACCCGAATCTCGGGCGCCGGTTTGCCCGAGCTCAATTTGGCGACGAGCTCCTTCACTTTAGTCTTCACCATATCGATCTCACCCTGCATCGAGGAAGTGGTATCGATACAAAATGCCAGGTCCATGCGCGGACGCTCACTGCGATCGCCGGCAGCAAGGGCGCCTGGCGTAGCCATCGCTCCTCCCGCTACGACACTGGCTACTGATACGCTGGCAATCAATCTCTTTAACATCGTCTCCACTCCGCTGCTGGTCTCAATGTCCTGAGCATGACGGATGGAAAGCGGCTTGTCGGCAGAAGTAAGCCGGAACTCGCCCTGGGGTTAATCCCAGTTTCGATTCAGGTCGACGAACCGTAAATCTACAATGAGGGCGGCTGCCCGAGCCGCCCCAAGCAGCCACAGCACAGCCTTTCAAGCGTTCTGCCTTGACAGAGCAAACGGTATCTACGGACAACGCGCAGCTAACCAGCAACCGCGCTCAAGAAGGAGCTCAAGAACATCTTTTCGAGCTCACCGCGCAATTCGGTCAGGTCTTTGGCAGTATCGACCGAGCGCCAGAATGCCTTGGCTCGATAGGCTTTCAGCTTCCCGTCCTGGGCCAGTCTCGGGAAAGTAAGCTCTTCATGGTCACCTTTATCCGGCAGAAGATCCACAATACTTTCATCGAGCATATAGATGCCGGCGTTGACACCAAAAGGCAGCTCCGGTTTTTCCCGAAAGCCGATCACCGTACCATCCTCTTCAATATCCACAATCCCATACGGGCTTCGCAATGGAACGGTAACCAGAGTCGCCACCGGACTATCCCGTTTGTGTTGTTTGAGCAGATCGCTGATGTCCAGGTTGGTAATGCCGTCGCCATTAATTGCCAGCACCGGCTCCTTGAATGCTCCCAGCCTCTTCAAGGCCCGCTTCAGCGCACCGCCCCGGCCCAACGGCTCGGTCTCAATCTCATAACTTATATCCATCTGCCACTTCGAGCCATCCCCAAAGAAGCTCTCGATGATTTCATGCCGGTACCCGCAAGCAATGACCAGCCGGGTGTACCCATAAGAGCGTAGCCAATGTAATTGATAGGACATGATCGGATTGCCGAGCACTTCTATCATCGCCTTCGGTCGGTCTTCCGTGAACGGTCGCAGGCGCTCTCCCTTTCCTCCCGCCAAAATCACGGCTTGCTTCATGATGGTTTCCCCCTGAGATAGGTTGCCGCAAGCTCCGTCTTAATGCTTAACGAAGCCAGCTAAATCAGAATATCATCGGAGCTCGTTGCTCCTCAGCGCATTCCAGCTAATCAATTATATATAGAAGGGGCGCCATCCCCCAAACTAGCTCTTTGACAACCCGATTAATACCCCATATTGGTGACAACAACAGCCGCCGACCGGGCATAATAATCGTTGTGGAGCCTTGTAGCTAGGGGATCTGGATTGCCGGCAAGTCCGAAGGATTTAAGAGGCGAGTTACCAATGCGTCAGCTCACCGCTGGCGCATGTTTCCACGGCTTTTATCGCAATTATGTCAAGCGAGCGATCGATTTATTCATAGCTGCCATAGCACTTATCATCTCTCTGCCTGTAATTATTTTGTCGGCAACGCTGATATCGCTCGAAACACCAGGGTCTCCTCTTTTCTTTCAAAAGCGAATCGGCCAGAACGGAAAGCCCTTCTACATCTACAAAATAAGGACCATGTATGTCGGCTCGGACAAGCACGGTTTTAAGACGGACGAAAGCGATCCGAGAGTGACCAGGCTTGGCCGCATCCTGCGAGAAAAGAAAATCGACGAGCTTCTGCAACTCTGGAACATACTACGCGGAGACATGAGTTTGATTGGTCCGCGCCCACTCTCTGTCGACGAGTCCAACTTCGTCTCTAACGAATTAGGCTATAGCGAGAACTATCCGGGATTTCATCCGAAGGTAAGGCCTGGACTGACTGGACTGGAGCAGATTTACCGCATTCACCCGCTCGTTTACAAAGAGCGATTTGATTGGAACAACCATTACGAGAGCAAACTTTCGTTTCTTCTTGACTTAAAGGTGCTCTATGCCACCATCCTCATGTGCCGCCTCGTTTGCGCGGCCGCCATATGCGGTGGCATCATCGAGTTGGCAATCTTGACCGGTCTCTTAACTCGCTGAACTGAAGCGAGATCCTGCATCTACAAAGATTCGCTGGTATCACCGGCGCACCATATATTGACTTGGCGATCAGAAGCTTATATTGTGACTGTGAGATAAAATTGTGCGTGAAAATGACAGGTACTAAGTCTCTATTTTCAATGAGGTTGCGAGCCGCCTTCCTGTGCGGACTCACATTCTTCGCCAATTGCCTGGTTCCGGTGCTTGCAGCTAGTCCTTCTGAGAGTTATCCGGACCCGAAGGGTAATATCGCCCAGAATTCCGCGCCGACAGGACAGCTGCAAGCCACGCCGGCGATGGAGTTGGTTGCGCCACCGCCGGCAGATGCACCGGCGCTCGATGGACAACCATCGCCCGTGCCTCCAGTCTTCTCATCTCCCGAACTGCCAAAACTAAAATGGGTACCTTCCGTCGAATCGTCGTACATACTGGGTCCGGGCGATCAGCTCACTATTGCTGACTATTCCAGTTCTGATTCACCCCAACCTGTCATGCAGCCAGTTGCCCCGATCCTTCCCGACGGAACGATTGACATCCACCCGGTCGGGCTGGTCAAGGCAGCCGGACTTACGCTCAAGGAGCTCACCGAATCGGTCAACAAGCTGGCCGCACAATACATCATCAAACCAGATATCGAAGTCTCGGTCGTAAAAGTTCGCCCTAACATGGTTTACATTCTAGGTGAAGTGCTCCGCCCAGGACTTTACACCAACGAAGCCAATGGACTGCTCCAGTCCGAAAACGTAGTATCAGCGAGCGCCAATTTGACCGTCGTTAACGCGCTTCAAAGGGCCGGCGGAATCAAAGAAAGCGCTGATATTCGCAATCTCCGAATCACCCGCCTGGGGGGGAGAGAACCAATCAGATCCAACCTCTGGCAGCTCCTGGTTAATGGTGACATTACTCAAGATATCGCGCTGCAGTCCGGAGACGTATTGTATGTGCCAAAAGGAGGCAGCGACTTCGACGCGGACGCTCTCGGGCTTGCCGCCAACCAGCATCGCAGAGTGCGAATTTGGGGAGCAGTCAGGTCACCGGGATTTTTCGAGATGGATCCAAGCGACGACGTCATTTCCTTAATCGCCAGAGCTGGCGGATTCACGAATACGGCAACGCGAAGCTGGGTGCTGCTCAGCAGAATCAATCGCGACGGCACGATTACGACCAGAAAAATTTCCGTTAAGCGCGGCATACACGATCCCGATTCTGTGGCTAGGACGCACTTGAAGCCAGGCGATCTTGTGGTCGTACACGACTCATTGCTGAAGAAGGGAGCCGGTACTCTCTATCAACAGACCGTTTACTTCATGTATGCAATCGGTCTGATAACCTACGCAATCTATCTAGGCAACGCAGTCAACAAAAACAATGGAAACAACAGCGGCACCTCAACCGCTATACCGGTAACGACGCCTACCACCAGCTCAACAAGCTCCGGCATATCGCCATGATTCTGGTCGCAGGGATGGTGCAAGCAAGGCGGCCCAAGCCTTACTTGCACCGGAAGCGGAAGCGCCTAAGTTTCACCCTTGTGTTGGCGACACTGCTGCTTACAGCATCGCTTGCAGCTTCTCCAATTCTTGCAGCGGAATTGGCACGTCCACCGCAAGCGGTTGCACCAATCCCACAACCAACCGACGCTCTGGTTGTAAACGAGTTCGTAATGAATAGCCAGACTGGCTTCACTCCGGCTGGCAAGCCGCTTGAAGCAAGCAACGTCGAAATCCGAGCGCGACTACTTACTCCGCTCAACTCGATGTTTAACCATCCCGGAGATCAAATCAAGGCAGTTGTCAGCCAACCGATAGCCGGCGAACTGGGAAGAATCATGCCGGTCGGAACAACACTTTACGGCTGGATCGAGGGGTCGCAACAAAATGGTCGAATGAAGCGAGAGGGAAATTTGGTTGCCAGGTTCTACCAATCCAGCACGCCGGATGGTCGCATCGAGCTAGACCTGATTCCAACCAGCCAGGATGGGCGAGTCCATCCGATCCAGAACCAATCGGTCTTGAGTCGCAAACAACAAGTTCGCCGCCTCCTTACAACATCAAGCCGGATCGTACTCCCGCTTGCCATCGGTAGCGGTGGCTTGAGTCTTGCCATCACAGCCGGTGCAGGTACGATCTTGGGATCGATCCTGGCCGACGATCGCAGATACCTTCAAGGGGCTGTTCGCGGCGCCTGGGAAGGATGCGGATTGAGCATCTTTGACCCTCTAATTTTCAAAGGGCAGCCCGCACGATTGCCCATCGGAACCGAACTTACTCTCAAATCGGTAGAGCCGCTTAAGATTCCTTACAATATGCGCAGAGCGGCCTCACTGCGAGCAGCAGGCCAAAGTTCGGCTCCCAACCCAAGCACCATCGATTGCAATCCATTTGCGGCACCACCCGCTCAAGCGCTTCTCTCGACAACCGCCCGACTGTTAACCGATCTGGCAGCCAGCAACGCTGAAAGTGGCCAGGCTGCGCTCCAAACGAAAGACAACCCGGCCAGAGCCGATGCAAATCCGCTCGAACAGATCCAAAGATTCCTGGACCAGAAGAATTTGGCGGCTGCCATGTCCGCTCTCGATCGGGCTTCGGAGCTCTATCCCGATGATCCGCGGGTAAATACCTATCGCCGGCAGATCGTTCCACTGGTCACGGGACGCAGTTCAGCGAAGTAAGCCACCACAGATAGAGGCTCGACAATTCAGATCACAATATGGATAATACGGGGAGAAATGGAGCGCTCTTAGATATGGAAAAGTCCCAGCGAGCAACTAGTCAAGCAGGTGAAGACGGGTTCTCCCAGTTCTTCATAGAGCCGGCTCCATCATGGTCCGGAGCCGAGTTTGCGCTTTCAAACGACGCTCAAGAAGTGTTGGCGAAACTGCTGGATTCATATCGAAAGCTCCGGGCTGCATCATATCGTATCGGCTACCTGGAAGGGCGCTTACAAAGATATAGGAAGCTTTCCACGACACTTACCACTCAGGCGGTAGCAAATAGGCTCAGCAAGCGCAATGATAGACCGCTACCGCAAAAATCTACTGCGACAGAGAGTCGCCTATTACCGACAAGCACTGGTTGCCACTCCGAATTCAATGGTTGTGAAAGCAATTGGTGGCAAGCACTGGCCGACGGAGTAATCGGCGCCGAACGGCCACGCGGAATGGCGGGAGCGCGGGGCAAAATACTGTCCGGAAACAACTATTACACCCTGATTCGGCAAGGACTCGAGCGCTAGCCAGGACATATCCCGAATCGCTCGACAATACATTTCATAGCTCGCGCACCACATATAGAGCCTCGACATTTTGATTAAAGTCTCATAAAATACTCGAAGGCGATTCTACTTTGAGGCGGAATTATGGAAAGTCGGCAAGCTAGAATTAGCGATCCGAATTTTGTGCGCCTGTCCATGTCTAAGCTGGATAAACTGTGCAGTGAGGAGAATGCCCTCCTGGGTTTGTCAGCGCAGACCAAAGCCGCTCGTGACTCTGGCACCAAATACGGCACTGGTAGCACATCTGGTGACTTTGACGCGTCCGCCTTGTTGAGTTACTTCTATGCAGATTCAGTCGAATCCACCCAGACTAACGCAGAAGCTACGTTGAGTCCGCAACCAACAGCAAGCAGACCGGCTGACTCGCAACCCACTCCGGTCGAACAGAGCGGATACCGATCGCTGCCAGTCGGCGGGGTAACGCTCGCCCAATCGGCGGAGATCTTGGAGCTCGACCAAAGATCCGTTTTGGGTCTGATTAAGATAGGCATCCTGTCTGCCACATCCGATAGCAAAGGGCAGGTTGTCATTGGCAGGAGCTCGCTACAAACCTACATCCAACAGAACGGCGGCAAGACTGTTCCGTCAGCCCCCGTCACTGAGCTGCGTACCGCGAACTTCGAGCCAGCGCCCACGCTCCAAACGAACTCAAGCGATTCCAACAACAAAGAGATCATCTGGGAGGAGCCGTCGATACGAAAGGACATCACTTCAGCTCCCAGTCGAATGGACGCATTTGAATTGGTATCAAAGCTGGAGGAGGCTCAATCACAACTAGAGTCGGCAAGCTACCGAATTGGATTTTTGGAAGCCGAACTAGCAACCAACGAAGACAAAATCAGGCTTCTGCCGGACTTGCAAGGGCAAGAGGCCCGATTGACCGCGCTAGAGAAAGAGAATTTGGAGTTACGGCGACGACTCGAGCGCCTTGAGCGAGGTCCGTTTGCACTGCTTGCTCAACTCATTGCGTTTTTGACAAATGGCTCCGGACGAAGATCGCAGCCAACGCAAAACAGATCTTACAGCGACCGGGAGCCGGAGCAGACTTATTACCGGAGAACTAGAAAGGAGTTCTACTAGGCTGCGTGCGGACTTACTCGCACATAAGAACAGGCAAATCGAACGGCTAGAAATTGGCAACAGTATCCGCCTCTATATTGCGGCTGATGCTGTTTTTAAGATAAGCTGACTTTGTATACTCGACATAGTCTTTCAGTCCTTCTTAACTTCAATACTAACAATTGGCTTTTAATCTTTCGAACCTATCGAAGTACTCCATCGTTGGCGCCTTGACCGGTGCACTGATTGGTGCCACCACTTTCGTGATTGGAGTAATCTACACCATGAGCCAGCCGGTGTCTTTCGAGACTGCCGCTCGGGTCTGGGTCCAACCCAAACTGGCTGAAATGGTGCCCTCTAGTTATCAAACAAGCCTTTACGCACCGCTGACAGCTTTCTTTAACAGCCCGATTGCCACAGCCGGCGAAGTGTTGCGCTCCAACATAGTACTCGAGCAGGCATTGAGCGTGCTTCAACAGCAGCTACCGCCGTCCGACTGCCCGACTCTGGGCGACTTGAGAAACGGTCTTACGGTTGCCGCAGCACCAAATGCCGATATTCTCCAGTTGCGCTTCCGCTATAAAGAACCAAAGATGTGCCAAATGGCGCTAGATTCTCTGCTTACGGCCTTCATCAAAGTAAACAGTGAGCAGTCGTCCTCCTCGGCAACACAATCTCGAATCTTTCTGGAAAGACAGCTGAAAAAAGCTCGGGAAGACAGCCTCAAAGCAAGAGAATCGCTGCGAAAGTTTCAAGATGAAAACGGAACCTTGGACTTCAGCGAACAATCAGGCAGCACGCTCAAGATGTTGTCAGATATCGAAGACTCATTGCGAAAGACTCAAACAGTTGTTATGGAGCTTCAGGCCAAAATCGGCTTCTTGCAGGGGCAGCTAAAAATGAGGCCAGAGGACGCCGTCTTGGCTCAGAGATTGGCAATCGACGACGTTGTCAGGCAACTGCAGGCGACCATCGGTCTGAACGAAGTACGGATGATTGAGTATCGAGCCAAATTTAGGGAAGAACACCCTCGACTCCAGCAAGTAAAGATTCTGCTTGAACAATCTCGCCAGGCCCTACGAGATAGAGTCAGCCAGCTAATCGGTCCGGATGGATACACTCGAGCCAATCTCGGCCGGCTCTACGGAACCGATCCGATGCAGCAGAAACTGCTTGGAGACATGGTGAATTCCAAAGCCGATCTCCTTGCCGCCGAAACCAAAATTGCCTCGTTGCACCAACAGGAAGCTGCCATTAAGAAGTCACTCGCTCAGCTGCCGGCCGAGCAACAGCGGCTAACAGAGCTTAACCGGTCCGCCGAAGTTGCAAAAAATATCTTGTCTGACACTGAGCGTAACCTGCATTCGATCAAACTATTGGAAGCGGTAGCAAGCAGAGCCTCGAACATTCAGATTCTGGATCGGCCCGGTCAAGCGACTCCAACTGAGCAAAAGAGCCTGTTCAGCATTGCAGTCAGTGCCTTGATGGGAATTCTACTTGGCGCATTGACGTTCTATGGAATTTATCTCTTGAATCCGGCGGTACATCGAATCAAGGACGTGCTCAATTTAATCCCGCTGCCAATCGTTGGTTGGGTTAACCGTCTTCCCGCCCCCGTTAATCAGAAGGAAGTGCTTCCCGGTCTCGAACATCTACGCGTCAACCTGCGTCCCTGGGTCGCCCGCGGTCATTGTCGCATCGTAGTAACAAGCGGCGATGCAGAAGATGGTAAGACAGTGCTGGCCTCCGGGCTGGCAGTCAGCTTAGCTAAGAGCGGACTGAAGGTAATTCTCGTAGACATCAATTTCGTCCATCCCTCTCTGCACGAAGTGTTCGAGCTCCCACTCTCGCCAGGGCTTTCCGAATATCTTGCGAGCAACGATCCAAACATGATTGGCAATGTCGTCCATAGCGTGAGGGACAACTTCAGCGTCATCACCGCAGGCAAGCAAGAGGCTTACTCAGGCACCATCGAAAATCGTCCATTTCAAGAACTGCTGGCAAAGCTTCAGGCCAGCGCGGACGTCTTGGTGATTGACTCGGCAGCGGCCAGCGAGTCGGCAGACGCTTTCGCGTTGCTCGGTCGGAGGGTGCATCTCCTGCTCGTGGTTAGACCAGGCCATACTTATCGCAACTCACTCAAACTGGTCGCAGGTCAACTGAGGCACCAGGAATGCGCAAATGCCGGATTGGTATTTTTCGATGTCGACGAGCAATCTATAATCTCAGCGCTCTCGTCGGAATCTGGTCCGACCGAAGAGTTGCCGGAAACAGAAGCGCTTACCGCCGAATCAAGTCACTGGTGAACTGAACTTGAACGCTCTCCGCGCCGGGCAATCGAGAACTGAGGCAAACGAGAAAATTCGCCTTTTGATCGTAAATCTGTGCTTTACGATCTATTGGCTATTGATCTTCGAAGGTGCGCTCAGGAAGTGGTTCTTACCAGGGCTGCAAAAGGTCATATTTTTCATTCGCGATCCGTTTGTAATCTACGTTTACTATCTGGTCGTCAAGCACCACATGGTGCCCAAGTTGACACCCACCTTCGCCATCGGTCTGATTTTGGGAACAGTGTTTATCTCCCTGGGCCTGATTCAGTCGGTAGTGCTGGGGATCAATCCGGCAGTGAGCGCAATCGGCTGGCGGGGATATTTCTGGTATCTGCCATTGGCATTCATTATCGGCGAACACTTCAAAGGCAAAGACCTGGCAAGGCTTTGCCGCCAAACTTTGATTGTCACAATACCGATCGCCTTACTTACATACATGCAGTTCAGGTCTGGTCCGTATTCATTTCTGAATAAGACTATGGATGAGGATTCCACGCCATTTCTGATCGGCGGTGATATAGTTCGCACGTCCGGCACCTTCACGTTTTCGATCGGCCAAGTTCTGTTCATCGGCAGTATCGTCGCGATGCTACTGACTCTCTGGTTGTTACCCAAGGTAAGCCGCCCAATCGGCCGCCCCCTCCTGTGGGCTTCGACTGGAGCCGTTCTTGTCAACATATACACCTCCGGCAGCCGGTCTGCCTTCTTTGAATCAGGCATTACGCTTTTGGCCGCCATGTTCAGTGGCATATTGATCACCAATCGCAACCAGCAATTGCGCTGCCTGGCGTTGCCGGGACTGATCGCCATCGTTGGAGCAGTTTTTTACATCACTGTATTCAATAACGCCTTCGTAGTTATGTCCGAGCGAATGGCGGCAGCAAATGCGAGCGAGGGCTCGACCCTGGCACGAGCAGTCGGAATTTTCACCGGGGTGTTTGAAACATTACCCCGGTCTACCTTAATGGGAATTGGAATGGGACTTGGCAGCAATGCCGGCATGTTCCTGGCCGCCGGCGCTCGACATCTCAAACTCTCCGAAAACGAACTGCCTCGAATTATCGAAGAATCCGGAGTCACTGGAATTCTTTACGTCGGGTATCGAATGTGGCTGTTCTTCTGGCTTCTAGGCGGAGCAATCATCGCTACTCGCCGGGCAAACAACCCTTTGCCTCTCCTGCTCTTTAGTTTTTCAGGAATTTTGATCCTAGTTGGACAGATGACCCTGCAAGGAACAGTCAACGGATATGGTTGGTTGTTCGCCGGCTTCTCAATTGCCGCTAACCGGCTCAAGGATAGCGGTCCTCAAACTAACTTTCTCAAGCCGTCCAAGAAAAAAACCAGTCGCAAACGGGCAGCATAAGCTAGCGAGCGATGAAGCGAACAACCGGCTTGATTGAATCATAAATCTGGTTTGCAGCAAGTTTCTCCAAGTGGCAGGAAAACAGGTCATAGCCATGACCGGCAAGCAAATCACAGATCTCTTTCGGGTTGATCCGCCTCTCTTCGAGATAATTCAAATGCAACTCGAGGCATATCGCCGGTCTTCTCGTTCTCAATAGCTTATCAGCGCCCTGCAACGCTTCCAACTCAAATCCCTCGACATCGATTTTTAGTACATCCGGCTGCAAGTTTAGCCGGGCGCATTCTCCATCGAGAGTAGTCGCTTGCACATTCACGAGTTGATTCGACTGCCCACCTGACATAACCTGAATGAACCCGGAGGACGAATCAGAATAAAACTGCAGATGTTCCTGTTTATTCCCAATCGCGTTATGCACTAAAGTCACTCGTTGCTCCCAGCAATTCAACCGCACCATCGGCTCAAAGACAGACAGCCATGATGAAGACGGTTCATAGGCCACTGAGCGATTACCTGGAGACAAGGCGCAGAAAACCGCCGAAAACAACCCGTGAGCCGCACCGACATCAAATAGAAGAGCTGCGTCTTTCGAAACCGCAATAAACCCCGCCATCTCTTCGGCATAGTCAGCGTTACCCAGGAAGTAATGCTGAATCTCATCCTTCATCGCCTGGGGCAGCAAGAATTTGATTGACCGATCTATCTCGACGCTCAATCGATCGCCAGCAGGCTCGACTCTTAGATCGAACTCCGGCTTTGAATTCCGGTATCCCTGCAGATTTCTTCGCAGCGGCCCCTTCAAAAACTCCGGCAATACATGAATTGCAACACCACGCCAGAATCGCTTGCTCAAAATGCTACTCATGCGCACCTTCGTCTGCAGGCCGCTCTCGAACGACATTCTAACACCGTCATTAGTATCGCTCCTTTTCTTGCAGCGACCGCCAGATCGACTTATAGTTAGTAACTGACAGGAAAGCCCAGTACCGGCTAGCGCTCGGAGATATACAGCTTATGACGCTTCCGCCACCAGGGAAGCTAAAAGTGCTCTTGGTATCGAATTATCCGATCGACCGGCAGGAGAGCATGCAACGGTTCGCCCAGATGATGGCATCCGGATTGTCGCAGCGCGGACTCCAGGTAACGACTATCAGCCCGAAACCAGTTCTCGGAAAGCTCTTCGCCGCCAAGCATACAGGCGCAAAATGGCTTGGTTACCTGGATAAATTCGTGCTTTTCGTGCCAACTCTACTGCAGGCGGCGAATGAGGCAGATATAGTTCATATCTGCGACCATTCCAATTCTCTTTATGTGCCGGTAGTAAAGCACAGACCACACCTCATTACATGTCACGATCTTTTGGCGGTGAGAGCCGGATTAGGTGAGGATACCTTCGTCAATTTAAATCCGAGCGGCAAGGTATTGCAGCATTTGATCCTGAACGGGCTGAAATCTGCCGGCACGATTATCTGCGATTCAAGCGCCACGGCAGAAGATGTCAAACGATTGATCGACGGCAAAGAGTCGTCCCGCATCAAAATCGTCCTGCTTGGACTCAACCGCAAACTCCAGATTCTTACACCCGACGAGATAGATAGGCGCCTGGCTCCCGTTGCCGGATTGATACGCAGAACGCCATTTTTGCTTCATGTTGGCTCCAGCCTAAAGCGAAAGAATCGGGCGGGAGTGCTTCGGATCTTTGCCCGGTTAGCAAACGATTTTGCCGGCCAACTCGTATTTTGCGGCTCACCCTTACCAGACGAATTACGAGCTTTCACGAGACAGGCCGGGTTAAGCGAAAGGGTCATAGAGATTGTAGAGCCCGACGATCCCACTTTGGAAGCGCTGTATAACGCAGCCTATGCACTCATTTTTCCATCTTTGAGCGAGGGGTTCGGCTGGCCAATACTCGAGGCTCAAGCTTGCGGTTGTCCGGTCATCTGCAGCAATACCAGCTCGTGTCCGGAGGCAGCCGGCGGAGCGGCCTTGCTGAGACATCCAAATGACGAGGCGGGATTCGTCGAAGATATTCTCAAGCTAAAAGACACCAAGGAGCGGCAGAATCTGATCGCTCTTGGTCTGGCCAACGCTGAGCGAATTTCCACAGAAGGAACAATCGAACGCTACGAGCGAATCTATTATGAAGTGTTAGCACGCTTCAAGAGCAAAGCATCCAATTAAAACTGGTAGAGAATAACTGCCAGGGCGGCTGCCAGAGCCGCCCCTACAAAACAGCCACAGCACCACCTTTCAGGCGTTCTTCCTTGACAGAACAAACGGTATCTACGAAACGATGTATCCAACTTAGAGCTCGACTAAGACACGAGACCGGCTTCACGATTGAAGTAAGCAAGATCGGCTGACAGTTCCTTGACTGGACGAGCCGGTACGCCGGCGTAAAGTTGAAAGCTTCCCGAATGCGATTTTGTTAGCACGGCACCAGCAGCCAACACGGAATTGTCGGGCAGCGCGCTGCCACTTAACAGCACACAGTTAGTGCCGACAAAACAATAACTGCCTATACTCACCGGTTCACAAGTCTGTTTGTTGGCTCGCAGATCGATCGTATGGGTCAACACCTTGCTGTGATATCCCGCTACCGTCGCGAACTTTCCGACCGTGACCAAATCCGTGCAATCAAACAAGTGTCGGTGCGTAATAGCGGCATGCTCATCGAGCATCAAAGCTGCTCTCCGGTCCAGTCTATGCTGAAAAAATCTCGAGTCGCCTTGCGGAAAACCGGTTACCCAATTGAGATTACCAATCATTGCATTCGCTTTCAGATGGACGAGAGCAAGCCCTTTACAAACGGTCAAATGTCCGATCCGCGAGTGCTCCTCCATCACCAGCTCTTTGGGAAACACCCAGGAAAGTCCGATCCGGCTGGTTGGGTGAAGACGATAGCCGAAGCACCAGCTCAAAACGAGCCGGCGAATCGGCCACGGCAAAATGATTGTTAGGAGACTCACCACACCAGAAAGGTTCATTCCGGTTCTACCTCATAGTCATTCATTACACTTTTGATGAGCCTAAGCCGTTTGTCAATCGATTCTTTCTTGTGAATGGGAGCCCGAGGCAGGACACTAAGGAGAGTCAGCTCTGCAAAATGCCTCAATAGAAGCAGCGGCTTTACTAAAGACACCCAGCGTCCGACATGCCTGGAAAGCAGGCGCAATCGAGCTCGATGGAAGTCAACAACTCTTTTGTCCGACCAACCGGATAGCTCGCCCTCATTATCGTGAACCACGCCCGGTACCGAAATTACCGCGATTCCCCAGCCAGACTTCGCCAAACGCCAACACCAGTCAGTGTCGCAATCCGAGAAAGGGAAGATAGCGGCATCCATTCCACCGCTTTCTTCCCATGCCTTTCGCTTCACCAGAAGTGGACTGGTAAATACAACCTCGCATAAACTCCAGCGGCAATCGTCCACTCGACCACCATCACGGAGCCTGGGACGGTCTAGCTTCAGCAAGTACGTAAGTTGTTGCCCGGCAAGAAACTCAACGACAGTCGGTAATGAACACCCGAAACCAATCGCCTCACCGCTTTTGCGAGTTATTGTGAAGCCTGCCGCCGCCAGCTCACTTCGGTCTGCCAACAACTTGGTGGCTAAGTTAAGCGGCTGAGGACCAGCCAGCCAGTTATCAGTCTCATAAAGCAAGAACCATTTAAGCTCCGGATATCTTGTTATCGCATAAGCGCAAGCTGAGTTAACACCGGCACTAAAGGATGAATCTTGCCCGAGCGCAGGCTGGAGCAGTTCGATGACGATTTCGCTCTCCTCTTTACTAAAGTCGCGCAACCATTCGACGGTTCCGTCTTTGGAGCCCGCATCGAACACTACAACAGCCGCTTTAAATGCAACTTGCCGGAGCGCCGAAACCAGAGCGGGAAGCGCCTGCTTAAGCAGCGACAAGCGATTGTACGAATTGATAATGGCGACCAGCTCTATTGTCATTGGCGAGCTCTTCGGCCCGAAGGTAAGATCAGACTGTTATTGTAATTGTCTCGAACCCCAGCTGTATAGAAGTGAGCCGAAGCCCGATGTCCGAACAGGTCGCCGCCAATTTCAGAGCTCAATTCGGAGAAGACCGATTGCTGGCTGAATACTTCGGGAAGAAGAGTCAGGGATTCTTCGTGGAAGTCGGTGCATATAACGGCGTCGATTTCAGCAACAGCTATTACTTCGAACAGCTCGGTTGGCACGGCGTCCTGGTCGAGCCTGATCCGGAAATGTCCGAACGCTGCCGGCAATCCAGAAAGCATTCACAAGTAGTTGAATGTGCTGTAGTCGGAAACGGTTGTCCTCCAGTCGTTACATTCGATGTAATTGACGGCTGGAAAGCGCTTTCAGCACTGTCCTTTCGTGCGCAAATCGACAGCGAGAAGGTTCCGCCCGAGCTCACGCCCAGAAAGATTACAGTAGCAGCCAAGACGCTCGATCAGATCCTCGATGAATGCTGCGCCGGTGAGATAGACTTCGTGACAATCGACGTTGAAGGTGACGAGTGGGGCGTGCTGCAAGGATTCACAATTGACCGCTGGCAACCGCAGATTGTCATCCTGGAACGCCATTCTGCGCGCCCGGAACAGAACATACTTAATTACATGCACCGTGGACGCTACCGCTATCTGCGCACTACCGGCGGCATCAATGACTGGTATTGTCGCAGCGCGGAAGCGCCCGGGGCGTTTTATCATATCTGGTTGTTCTGCCGGGTGATTTTGCCAGGCTTGATTATGGAGCGGATGATCGCTCCGATCATCCGCGCAAGCAGGCAGGTCCTTTCACAATGCGGCTTGCTGGAAGCCGCTCGATCTCTTCGGCGAAAAGACAGGACAGGGCTTTGAAGACGCTCCATGTAATTCATTCATTGAATCCGGACGGAGGGGGACCAGCCCACTTCCTGGCCCAGCTGTCCACGCTGGGCATGCAACCGGAGTTCGACATGGAGATTGTCAGCCTGGACAGTCCGGAAGAGTCTAATGGTTCTTCAATTGCCTGCCCGGTGCACGCGCTTGGACCATCGTCGGCTGGATACGGATTAAATCTACGCCTCGTTCCCTGGCTTGCGAAGCACCACCATCGATTCGATCTGGTGATAGTACATGGCATCTGGCAGTACAGCTCGTTCGGGACCTGGTTGGCACTGGCGGGCAGCGACACGCCCTACATGGTCTACCCGCATGGAATGCTCGACCCCTGGTTCAAACAGCGCTATCCAGTAAAACACTTAAAGAAAACGCTTTACTGGCCGTGGTCCGAGTACTGCGTATTGCGTGATGCACAAGCCGTTCTATTCACATGCGAACAGGAGCGGCGACTGGCAAAACAATCCTTCCATCCCTACCGCTGTAGAGAAATAGTAATCGGACACGGTACCGTTGCTCCGCCCAACCACCCAGATCGCCAAATCGAACTTTTTTACGGGAAGTATCCGCACCTCAAGGGACAACGGGTTCTCCTTTTCTTCGGGCGCCTGGCAGAGAAAAAGGGGCTCGATCTTCTCTTATCCGCATTCGCTGACAGCGCCGGCAGCCAGCAGTTACACCTGGTGCTGGCCGGACCTCCTTCGCCAGAGTACAAGAGTAAACTCGACGGGCAGTTAAGCGCCTTAAGCACTGAAATCAGAAGCCGAATTACCATGACCGGACTGCTTTTAGACGATTTAAAGTGGGGAGCGCTGCGTTCAGCCGATGCACTAATCTTGCCTTCCCATCAGGAGAATTTCGGACAATCCGTGTCAGAAGCGCTTTCCTGCGGGGTGCCGGTGCTGCTGTCCGACAAGGTCAACATTTGGCGAGAAGTGACCGAAGCCGGTGCCGGTCTGGTAGAACCAGACGATTTAGCCGGCGTAAAGAATCTGCTTTTACGCTGGATAAAGCTGGAGCCGAGCACTCGAGAATTGATGCGACGTAAGGCAGCGGAATGCTACGACAAGCACTTTGAGCTTAGCAAGTCCGTCCTAAGGCTGATAATGATTGCCAATTCTCTACGCGCTCAATCGGGTCAGAGGTCCAGATCAGCCATGTAGCCGGAGCGCTGGATATAAATTATGATGGGTACGCATGCAGCAAAATCGCTTCCATACCCATCAACAGAATTCACCATACGAATCGGGTCGTCCTTTATCGGAGCGCCTGCTTCTGCCTGTCTGGGACTGGGTTTGGTTAATCTTCTGCGCCTGGACTCCCAAGCCTTTGAACGGCTGGAGACTCTTCTGGCTCAGGCTTTTCGGTTGCCGCCTGCACGGCCGTCCATTCGTCCACCAGCGGGCAATCATCGAGGCTCCTTGGCGGCTAGTTATGCACGACCGCAGTTGCTTGGGCGATCGCGCTCATGCTTACTGCCTGGATGAGATTGAATTGGGACCTCGCTCGACGGTTGCTCAAGAAGCGTATCTTTGCACCGGCACTCACAACTTTGAAGATTCCACACTGCCTTTAACCACGGCCAAGATAGCAATCGGTGCAGACGCATACATTGGTGCCCGCGCGTTCATCATGCCGGGGGTCACCATTGGAGCCGGAGCGGTAATCGGAGCTTGCTCCCTGGTCACGAAAGACATGCCGGCCGGCGAAATCTGCTTCGGACATCCATGCAAGCCGGTTAGACCCAGACAGTCGCGCCAAACCTCGACAGAGCAATGAGCAAATCGCAAGAGAAAGTGCCAATCTCGATTCTCGTGCCGATCAAAAATGAGGCGGACAATCTTCCACGCTGCCTTTCGTCCGTCTCGTGGGCCGATCAGATTTTTGTGGTTGACTCGCAGAGCATCGATGGCTCACAAGCGATTGCAGAATCATTTGGAGCGACAGTGGTGCAGTTCGAATTCAACGGAACTTGGCCAAAAAAGAAGAACTGGTCGCTTGAGAACCTCGCTTTCAAATACGAATGGGTCTTCATTCTCGATGCCGATGAAGTGCTTCCGTCCTCAGCGGCCGCTGAAATCAAGGCGATCGTCACCAAACCTGCCGCCGAGAGCGATCCGGTTGGGTATTGGGTAAACAGACACTTTTACTTCCTGGGTAAGAGGCTAAACCACTGTTACTATCCCAACTGGAACCTGCGGCTGTTCAAACACAAACTGGGACGCTATGAAAAGTTGACCGAGATCGACACCGCCAGCGGTGACAACGAGGTTCACGAGCACGTGATGGTCAATGGCAAGACAGCGAAGCTCAAGTCCGAACTTGATCATTTCGCCTTCCCTTCAGTCGAAGTGTTTATCGAGAAGCATAATCGCTATTCCAACTGGGAAGCCCGCGTCTGGCTGGAGCAGAGCAAAAGCACAACCGCGGTGGCGCTGCAGACCGGGACGGCGAGAGATGCCAGATTACTACGGCGAGTTTCACAGTCTCTGCCGTTCCGGCCGCTCCTTCGTTTTCTGTACGTGTATATCTTTCAAATGGGCTTTCTCGACGGCATAGAAGGCTTCTATTTTGCCCGCCTTCACGCACTTTATGAGTTTTTGATCGTAGCTAAGACCCATGAGCTAAAAATGCAAAGAGCTCGCTTGCAGAACGGCCGATAGATGAAGATGATGCCGATGCCGATGCCGATGCCGATGCCGATGCCGATGCCGAACTTACACTAATTGACGGAACAGACCGGCTGCAATTGCGCACCATATTCGGCATCACATTCGATATCACCGGCGCGAGCCGAACCAGCCGCAAATTGGACGGAGTAAAAGCTGTTTGCTGACCGTCGAACAGTTTATCAGGCGCGAGATCTGGGTAATGCCTTAAAAGGGGCGCAGCCTTCTAGTCGGGAAGGGCTCGAAACTTGGTCAGGCTGAGAAGGAATCCTCAATGTCAGGAGATGAATTCAGCGTGGAAGCCGACAGCAACGAAACTGCTTTGCCCTCAAATGGCGGCAAGAACCAGTCTGCCAGCTTGGTCAAAAAATTCTTTCAGCTGATTGGAATGGCTGCCCGGAGCGAGGCGAGCATTGAGAAAGCTCAAAACAGAAGCAACGTCGGCGATCTCAGTCATTTCGACGTTCTCAAAGCCGAGCTTGCGAAGGAGCGCGACGAACAGCGCGCGGCAGGAGATCCGGAAAGATTGTCCGCCTTTGACAGCCAACTGCTTTCACCTCACAACATTGAAGCTCCGCCCTTGTCCTGCGACGACTATTCTCCGATCGCCAATAAGCTTGATTCGGATTCGGAAGAAGAGCATCCGGCAGCGGCCGCCGAACCAGCAATTCCGGAAGCACCCGCAACAACACCGGAGCCGCGATTCGCACCGTCGGCGGAGAGGTCGACCGAAATCAGTTCAACGCGGGTCGACGAGCTGATCGCTGAGCCGGCTACTAGCTACGCTTTCGAATCAGACTGCCAGCCTGTCTCTGAATTGGTCAACGAACCGCCGCTCCAACCGGCTTCTCCAGGTCCGCCGGCCGAACAGGCTGTCGAATCAAGTGATGTAGCTGGTCAGCAGTCAAGCTCAGCGCCAGGCGAGGTAGCGCAGGCTCTCGATCAGCCGGCTGCCGCCTCAGCGCTTGACGATGCACTCGAAGAGTTCGAAAGGAAGCGGCTGGAGATTCAGCAAGCGCTGCGAGAGCACGAGAAATAGTCCGGGTTATAAGTTCTGGTCCCCTGGGCACAATGCGTGCAGGGAAGCAATAAGTGGGCGGTTCGGTTATGAGAGTTCTTGACCAACCGCGAGTGAGGGGGGATTAGCTTTTCATGCCGGAATGCAATAAATGTGGCGAGATTTATGAAGGCGATGACTGCGTTCTCTGTAAAACCGTGACCGGTCTCGACCTACAGCAACTCCAAGGCTGCATCATTATCACCAGCTCTATGGCACCGGGAGCCGAATCGGCTGTCTATCTCGAAGATAGCGCGAGCCAGCAAAGGTTTCCGGTTCCGATACCGATGTGCCGAGTCGGTCGAGATCCGCAAAATGACGTAATCATCACCGGAGACAACGGAGTTTCACGCAACCAATTCGTGATCACATCGGAGGATGGATACTTCTACCTGATGGACCTGGGCAGTAAGAATGGGACGATGCTCAACGGCAAGTCCCTGACGGAGAGGACCACATTGACAGATGGCGATTTCATCAGGATTGGCAGTTTGACTTTCCAGTTTTCGGTGGATATAGAACAACTCAAGGCGATCGGACATCACGATTTCATTGCCTATCTCGAAGCGAAACAGGCGTCAGAATCTGCGATGGGCGATATGTATGAGCCGTCGATGACTGTCGAGGCAGTGATGCCGGAAGAGGCAAGGGCAGTGCTGGAGAAGGTGTTCAACTCCAGGAAGCCAAATTCCAAGCAAAACTATCCGGCCGATCAGGAAGGCCAAGATTATCCTTCCGAACCGCAGAGCACGTTATCACAAACTGAAGAAGCAGACTACACAGAAGGAGCGGAGCAAGCAATGACAGTGCAAGAAGAAGCTTCAACCAAACCAGTCGAATGGTGCCCAAGGTATATGCTTGACGAGCTTGCGCGGATGGAAAAGGAGATCCAAGATCTCAACGACGTCATGCACGAAGCGAAACGAAAGATTCACGACTGCGAAGGTCGAATGAAGCTCATGCGCTCCTTGCAGAAATCACTTTTATCAGCCACTGGCGACGAACTGGTCGAAGCGTGCATTAGAGTTCTGCAACTCATCGGCTGGCGAATCAAGCGGGGCGAGAAGGATAGACAAGAGTTATTGCTGACCTCCGATTCAGGAGGCTTGCTGATCGCTCGCATAGCCTGGACCAACCCCCAGACTGCACATGTGGATCTGGGAACTCTGGTGATTTCGCAGGTATATCACTGGTGCAAACAAAAGACTGAGCCCAAGGGCATCTTGATCGTTAATACCTTAGCGGGTGGCAGCGGTCCAGATAGCACTTTCAGCCCCGATTTGGCTGAGTATGCAAAGCAGAAAAATGTATGCGTCTTGTCTACCCTCCAGCTCCTTTACATGTTCAGTGAGCTGAATCATGACATGGAGAATGCCGAAACCTTCCTCAATAGCATTGCATCTACATTGGGAGTACTACCCGGACTGGGATCAGAAGCGGCGTTGGAAACTCCCGTAGCCGCTTAGCGACTTCGCTTGCCAGGAGAGCCTCAGCCGCCACTGGCGGCGGGTTTCCTAACGTGGCGGTCAGGTTGCCCGCACCGCCTTAAACTCTTTGCGTTGCGACGATTTCAACCGTTCTAAAAGTCTCGATAGAAATTCCATGAGCGAGTTTCTTCCGAATCGATGCCCTCCTTCTTCAATGCCAGATATCTGGCATTTGAAAGTGGTCTGAGATCAATGTCCAGCGGTTGAAACTCAGGCTTCAAGAATCTTTCTAGCGGTGGCAGGACCCGGCATGCCCGATTGAGGAGTTCGTACTTGAGGTTCTGCCGCCAGCCAATCCCTTGGGGAAGACAATCGAAAATTGTGTACTGGCGATTTGCAAGTATGAAACGACAAACTTTCTGCACTGCCGGCATAAAGACATCGTCGAACGCTATGATGCCACCGACCCGCAGAAGCCGGTCGAGATAGAAGAATTCCAGAAGCGTGTAGTCGAACAGATGTGATCCGTCGACGAAGGCAAAATCAATTTGAACTCCTTGACTCTCAAGCTGCGGTAGCACTACATGTGAGGATCTTTCGTCAAAGTCGAGCAAGTGTTGATAGCCCGCACGCTCTAGATTGCTCAGTCCAATCCGATCGAAATCACGAGTCTGGTTGGGATCCATCACGATGTGGCGCGCACCGGGCTTGTCTGCTAATTCCTGGCAGATAAAAAGTGTTGAGATGCCATAGCATAGCCCCACTTCCAGAGTCGTGGTGGCATTGCATTGACGAATTGCCGCCTGCAGGCGTTGCCCCTCTTCAAGGGAGACCTCCGAATTCAACTCATGTTCGAATCCTCGGTCGGATTTGACACGCCTGGTTCGGAGTATTTCAGTCAAGACGGGATTCATGACGCTAGGAAGCATACCAGATGGTAATAATCCGCCTGCGCACTTCTAAATGCACCAGCCCGGTTGCCAAGAAACGGCTTGCCTTAAATGGTTTTGGGCAACACTTTCTGACCCAAACAGCGGTCGTATGGAAGCACCATATTGTGTTATTGTGGATACGCCCTGTTGGTCAAATCTGGAGTACTACCGGGGTCGACGGGTGAAGGAGGACCAATGGCACAAGCACTCGATAGAGATACCCGCATTATAGTAATCATCGGTATCTTGGTAGCCCAGGTCGTACTGATTGGTGCACTTTTGTTCTACTTCCGAAAGAAGGAAAACGACACGCTCAACACCTTGTTTCAACTGCAAGAGCGCCTCGACCAGGTAGAGATACAACTGCATCGCCGGCATCAAACCAAAAGTGATGTGAGTCCAGCTCCATAACGGCAGTGAGTTCAACCCAACTGCATGAAAATAAGTGTTTGGGGCATCAACTACTGGCCGGAACTGATCGGCATCGCCGTTTACAATCGCGAGCTTTGCGAATTCCTCTGTTCAGGCGGCTTCCAAGTGGATATGGTAACCGCTTTCGCCTATTATCCATTTTGGAAAAAGCAGCCAGCCGATAAGAACAAGCTCTACCGCACCGACCGCATCGGTAAAGTGAATGTGCACCGCTGCTGGCACTACGTACCACGCAAGCCTTCCCCGCTATTGCGCATTCTTCACGAAGGATCGTTCGCTGTCACGTCCACAATCAAGCAGCTTATGCTTCCGACACCGGACCTATATCTGGTGGTATCACCACCACTAGTGCTCGGATTGGCTGCCTGGATTGTTTCGAAAATCAAGCGTGCACCGTTTCACTTTCACATACAAGATCTGCAACCCGATGCGGCGCTTGGGCTCAACATGCTGCGGGATGGGCGCTCAGCGCGCGTGCTCTATGCCCTGGAACGACTAGCCTATGCCAAAGCACTCTCGATTTCTTGCATTAGTGATCAAATGCGTGCTGCTGTAGTTGCTAAAGGAGTTCCACCTTCTAAAGTATCGGAATTTCCAAACTGGGTTGAGTTGCCAGACCTGGCTAGCCTTCCGGCGCGCGGCACCTGGAAAACGCAAAGGGGCATCGCCCCCAACATGCAGATCGCTTCTTACTGCGGCAACCTTGGAGTGAAACAGGGGCTCGAGCTGGTCCTTAAGGCGGCAAAGCTAATGCAGGACAAAGTTCCAGTTTTGTTTGTTATTGCCGGCGATGGCGCTCAAAGATCGGCTGTCGAACAGTTTAAGCACCAGCATAAGCTTGACAACGTTATTCTAGAGAGTGTTCTCTCCGAAAGCGAGCATTCAGCTCTACTTGTAGACTCAGACGTCTGCCTGATCACACAATCACCCGGCTCGGGAGCCGCTTTCCTACCCAGCAAACTGCTAAAGACACTGGCATTCCAAAGGGCAGTGCTTACAAATGCGGAGCACAACAGCGCATTAGCTTGCGCGATTGAAGAAGGGCAATTCGGTTACTCGATTGCCAATCAAGATGCACAAGCATACGCCCTGGCGCTTGAAGCGCTTCTGGCGGACGAATCAGCCAGAAAACGATTGGGAGAAGCAGGCCGCGCCTACATAAGTCGCTTTCATCGAGAGATTGTATTGCCGGAATTCATGCGTTTTTTGCAACAACTTCCCATAAAGGTGAAGTGAGTCATGGTTGCTTCCACTCAGTTGCGGGTGCTCAGCCTCAACACTTATGTCATGGGCCACATCACATACCACGACATGTTGGAGAGAACATTTAAGGAGCAGATGCCGGAGATTGCCTTTCAGGGTGTGAAGCTGAATGGTTACCCTCTGTCGCTTTCCAGTCGCGCAATCTACAAGTTATTGACGCTGCCGGTCCCGCTGTTGTCTCAATCTAAGTGGGACTTTATGCGCTTGCGTTTGGAGCTAGCGTCCTCACTTCTGGCCAGAAAATGCTTGGACCAGCTGCTGAGAGAAACAACTCCCGATGTGCTCCACATACACACACAGGCAATCGCCCTGCTTTCCACGGAGATAATGAAGCGGATACCGACAGTAGTCAATATCGACTACACTACGGCGTTGCTGTCTAAAGAACATCCAGCCCCAGCGCAAATAACCTACCGCCCAATCGTCGAGTTGGAACATCGCTGCTTTGCTTTGGCAACCCACATATTGACCTGGAATGAGCGGGCTCGCGACTCGGTAATCAAGGATTACGGCGTTGCCCCGGACAAGGTCACCACTGTTCATCCTTGCGTTCCGATGGACCTCTTCTTGAGCATCGAGCGCTCCGGCAGGAGCTTGGCGCACAAACCCAAATTGTTGTTCGTCGGCAACGACTTCGCAAGAAAGGGCGGAGAAGATCTGCTGGCAGTCTATCGAGACGAACTTTCGACTGTGTGCGAGCTAGATGTAGTTACGAATGCGGCGGTTGCACTGGAATCAACACCTGAGCTACGCCTTCACCGCGGATTGAGTCCGCTTTCGGCCGATCTAATAGATCTTTACCGGAAGGCAGATATTTTTGTCTTACCAACCCATGAAGACGTGTTTCCGATGGTGTTCGTGGAAGCCATGGCGGCTGCCTTGCCCTGTGTAGGCACCGGCGTGATGGCGGTTCCCGAACTGGTGCGAGCCGGTAGCACTGGTCTGGTGGTCGAGCCTGGAAACAAGGTCGCATTAAGTGGTGCACTGCATACTCTGATTGCGGATGAGAGTTTAAGACTGGCCATGGGCAAAAACGGCAGAGCGTTAGCTAAGGACGAATTCGACAATTTGTTAAACTGCCGCCGCATTGCCGAAATTTTCCAGCGCTGTGTAGCATGAACAGACCAAATCACTATTGTCTCTTTGGCGAAGTCTATAGAATAGTGGGAGTTCTAAGCGTTTCAGCAGAAGAGAGAAGCTCGTGTCGGCACGCCAGGCATTGATCCGTCGAATAGCAGCAAATGCACTGACACGCAGCGCTCTGAATTATCTCTATAACAAGCTTCCCTGGTCGGCCAAACAGAAGTTCTGGTGCTGCTCCAAAGTGTTCCGCTGGAAGGAGAGCTATGAAGTCCAGGCAGGCCAATGGCAGGTCAAGATCGACCACAAACGGGTTACCTTCCCATTAAACGTCGAGTCGATGTGGTTGGACTGGGACCATGCGGTATCCTTTCTCGGACACGATGCCGAAGTCAAATATTGCTATGAGCGCCTCATTCATTCTTCTCTGAGACCGACCATTTTTATTGATATCGGCGCAAACTTCGGGCTCGATTCACTGTACTTCCTGATGCATGGCATCCGCGCCATCTCGGTCGAACCAAACGTTAAATGCCATGAATACTTCAAAACCCTGTCGGCGCTCAATGGATGCTCATGCGAAATTGAGCCGATTGCGCTCGGCGAAGAAGAAGGTACAGTCGATTTCATGTTTCTCGAAACCGATACCTGGCTTGGAACAACCGATCCCACCGTCGCCAATCAATGGGAGGGACAAAACCGGATCACATTGCAAGTACAGCAAACAACGCTCGACCGACTCTGCAAAGGAAGAAATCTCCAACCACAGTTAATCAAGATTGACACCGAAGGCAGTGAATTGCGAGTGCTGAAAGGCGGGCTCGAGACGCTCAAGCAGTCGCGTCCGCTGTTGATCTTGGAGAGCTGGCCGGGCAATCAACGTGCACCACTATTTTCGTTTCTTCAGGATATCGATTATTCACTGATCGAACTGTCACTGCCACCAAACGCACGCTACGAGCTACTGGACAATCACTTGTTTTCCGCCAGCCCGGGAGTTAACTTTATCGCTTGTCCAGCCGAGCGCAAAGTAACTTTGCAAGAGAGCTTGTCCGCAAGACGCTAGTAAAGCGATTTCGCGTTAACGCTCCTGCCAAACATCTCCCGGGCTGGGCATGGCTCAGCTTCTTCAGTGGCGCGTCACTTCCGAAACGACGTACTAGTTCATGAGGCAAGTCGCTTTCAACCCAAAACGTGCTGTAAGATGAACGCTGTGGCGTCAGACTTGGTCAGTGGGATTGAGCGAACATGGGACTTAATCGCCAATTGCGAACCGTTGCCAAACTCCCATTGAACGCTCTTCTCAAGGCAGAGCCCTTTCGGCGGCGCGTCGTTTTCGAACTGCGGCAGCATTATTACAAAGAGCTGGAGATTAGGATTCCGCTCGCAGCTAATCTCTGGTGCCCGATTACATTTTTAGAAGCCTGGACTTCATTCTCGGAGATTTTTGTCAAATCAGAGTATGGTACCGCCCTTAAGGCGATGCCGCTTCCAGGCCGATGGCTGGACCTCGGTTGTCACGCCGGATTCTTTTCCCTCTACGTCATCTGGCAACGAGCTGAAATGGGCTTGGCATCCGACTTTAAGGCATTGTTGGTCGACGGAGACAATCGCGTCAAAGAGGCAATCGATGCTTTGATCGAAGTGAACGGCTTGGCGGGCAAACTTAAATTCCAGCATGGACTGATTTCGGCAAACAGCGGCGCTCGCGAGTTTATAGAACGAGACCATATGGCATCTTCACTCAGTTATGGGACTCACCGGAAAGGCACGATTCGATTGGTCGAGACACTACCGGCGTCTCGATTGATGGAATTACTGCCGCCACCATACGAGCTGGTGAAAGTGGACCTCGAAGGCGGCGAATACGAGTTTCTGACTGCCTATCAGTCCATTCTCGATGTCACGAAGTATCTCTTAATCGAATGGCATTCGTGGCATCCGGGCGGTGGCGGCGTCCAACAAGTGCGCCAACTGGTCTGCGCGCAAGGTTTCGAGCCGTCCTGTGAAGTGGTATCTGCTCATGATGTTCAAGTCGATGGAAAGACTCATCAATGCGGAGTCACGCTCTTTCACCGACCTTAGTCCTTTCACCGGCCCAGATGGACAGCGATGATTCTACTTAGTCACCCGACCGGAAACACCTTTGCCAGAGCAGTCCTGTCCGGATTCCATCAAGCTCGATTACTCGATAGCTTTCACACAACCATCGCCTGCCAGCAGTCAGACTGGCTGGTCCGCATGGCACCACCGAAATTGCGCGACGAATTGCTGCGCCGTCAATACGATTTACCGCGAGTCAAAATCGTTACTCACCCATTAAGAGAGCTGGTACGCCTGGCCGCACCGAAATGCGGGTTGGAAGTTTTAACAGCCCACGAACAGGGCTGGGCATCCATCGATCAGGTTTGTCACCAACTCGACCGAGCAGTCTCTCGGTTTCTCCAGCCCGATCAGGCCACTCGGACCAAAAACACCAGCAGTCAATTGACCGCCGTTTATTGCTACGAAGATTCGGCTCTTCATACGTTCAAAGCGGCCAAGAGCCGTGGTCTGAAATGCATTTATGACCTGCCGATTGCCTACTGGACCACAGTTCAGAAACTACTGTCAGAAGAAGCTGAAAGATTACCGGAATGGGAGCCGACCCTAATCGGCACACAAGACTCCCAATCAAAGCTCGCTCGCAAGACAGAAGAGCTGGCTCTTGCCGACCTTGTAGTTTGCCCGAGCAAGTTTGTATACGACAGCTTGCCGGAAGAAGTGACCAAAGCTAATCGAGCCATTGTTGCCGAATTCGGGTCGCCTCCGGCCGACCGACTACTACTTCAAAAGCACTGTCGTGCCAGTGGAAAGTTGCGCGTATTGTTCGCCGGAGCGATGTCTCAGCGAAAGGGACTGTCAGACCTGTTTGCAGCCATGAACCTGCTGGCACGCTCCGATGTCGAGCTGGTGGTAATGGGCACTGCACTTGCTCCGATGGAATTTTATCGAAAGCATTTCAATCAATTCACTTACGAACCGCCACGAACTCATGATGCGGTACTGTCTCTCATGCAATCGTGCCACTTGCTAGTTCTGCCATCAATTGTCGAAGGCAGAGCGCTGGTGCAACAAGAAGCGCTGACCTGCGGTCTTCCGCTTATAGTTACAGCCAATGCCGGCGGGCAAGACTTGATCGACGAGGGGAAGACCGGATTCTTAGTACCTATCCGTAGTCCGGAAAGAATTGCGGAAAGGCTGTCCTGGTGCGCAGACAATCGTGACCGATTAGAGGAGATGTCCGAGTTAGCCAGCCAGAAAGCAGCACTTACAACCTGGGAAAACTATCAAAATAAAATTCTCGACGCGATCCGGCTTGTAGTCGAACAGCAGGAACCGACATGAAAATACTTACCTTGAGCAACAGCCCGCTCAACGAAATGTCAGGCTCCGGCTACATCATAACGGGCTTCTGCCGGGAACTTAAGGCTCGAGGTCATACAGTCGATCTGTTTGGACCGGAGGATTATGAGCTTGTCAAGTCGATGCGCCCAGCAACGACTTATAGAAAGGCGCTCGGCATGCTGTTTTTTGCCCTCCAGCAAACAAAGGAGAGTCAGTATGACGTAATAGAGTTCTACGGCGTGGAGTCATGGTTGACAGCCATGATTTTACCGAGACTATCTGCCCGCAAACACCTGCTGGTCAGTCATTCCAACGGGCTGGAGGCGCATTCTTCCGAGTTGTTGATCCGGCAGGTCGGGTCCTATCGTCTCGACGGCAAGAAACCGGCCTGGCACCAGAAGCTTCTCGCACCACTATTCGAAAAAGCCTTTACAACCGTTGATGGGATCGTTACTGTCTCTGACTTCGATCTGGTGTTTGCCGAAAAGCATGGCTATCAAGCCAAATCGCGCCTCGTAGCAATCGAGAATAGTCTTCCAACGGACTTTCTCAACCTCGCTCCGTCTTTTCAACGAGAACCGGTGATCGGCTTTTGCGGCTCCTGGCTGTTGCGGAAAGGGAAGAATTTGATCGGCCCAGCAATTGAGCGAGTACTGGATGACTTTCCAGGCACCACTTTCAGGCTTATCGGTGTCGGTCAAGCTTTTAAGCCAGGCGAACATTTCCCGGCTCGGCTGCTACCGCGCATTGAGGTAATACCATACGTGGAAAACAAGGTCGACCTGAGAATTTGGTACGAATCGATTGCAATCCATATAATGCCGTCAATCTACGAGAGCTTTGGACTGGCGGCAGCTGAATCGATGGCCTGCGGCTGCGCGTTAGTGTCAACGAAAGTAGGACTGGCATACAGTTTGCAGGACGGCAAAGAAGCTGTCATCATCGAGCCGACCGCCGACTCTCTTTACGATGGAATTCTACAGCTGTTATCGAACGATCAGCTGCGAGTCAGTATCGCACAGTGCGGGCACCAGAGTGTACAGCGACTCCGCTGGGACCGGGCTGCCGAAAGGTTGATAGAGACTTACGAAAGGTGGCTCAGTGAGATTCGCTGAACCGGGCTGGCTACAGCCTAATTCGATTCAGTTGTAAGGACGCAACTTAATCAACCTTCAGCTCAGCAAACCTTAGCGTGTCCTTGAGTTGATTTGGATCGATCCTCAAGTCATCATACCGATTGAGCGGATCTTCCGGCGCTGGCGGATGATTACCTTCTCCAAACAGATAAAAATACTCGAGGTCCATTGCGCTACTTATTCCCCAGTAATTAGTCTGCACGAAATTCGGAGAGAACAACTCAATTACTTTTGTCGACGGCTTGCAACAAACAAGATTAGTAAGTCCGGCGCCATGAACAGCTACTATCACCTTCGCCCGCGCAAAGACCGCAGCCTGTTCCAACACCGACATCTGCTCCGGTACGATGGTGCAAAAACCCCACCGCTCAAGCAGATCAACTAGCTCACTTTCATTGACGACACGCCTGTATGCTGAATTGCGCCTGGAAATGTAAATCAACTCCGGGCTCGAAGTTCGCGCCTGCATTAGCTTACCGGCAGCACCAGTTAACAAATCGCGAAGGAAATCACAAATCCAACTCGGAGTATCAAAAGAGCTGTTGATCGTGGCGGAGGGAACCACCAATCGCCGGGCCTTCAGATGCAATCTCCGGGTTGCCCTTAGTAATTTATCGGCAGGAACACCGAGATAGGCCAATGTATCCAGCTGAAAGGCAAGCCCCGACATGTTCGTTGCAAAGAGATCGATCTCGTCCAAGGCGATACCACCCTCGACAAGCAATTGAATTTTGGGCAGTACATCGAACATCCAGTGAAAGTAATTACGCTCACACTCAGGCGCTGAAAGCACCGCGACGGTGCCGTCATAGCTATCCATTCTCGGTAGCTTTATTTGCAGAAAGATCTCATGCTCTGCGCCCGGCCGTATGCCTTTCGACACGTCTTCCAGGAGAATGTCGTCAGGAGTAATTACATTGCCACCATAGTAGCCCCAGTAGCGCCCAGCGGGTATCACCGCTACGAATGTCTCGGGTGAGGTATGAACCAAATCCTTTGCAAACTTCCAGTGCAGCTCACCCGAGATCGACTTCGGAGGCTGTCTGTCGATTATAGAATCGGGATGGATCTCGAAAAAACGCAACCCAGTCTCACCGACTTGCAATTGCCTTGATTCAATCCACTGTTTTGTCGAAGGACAAAAGCCCTTAGGAGGTCCGATTGCTTCTGAGCTTACCGGCAGCTTCTGCAACAAGCCGCCGGTATTCAAACGCAGTTTGCGAAACAACTCGCGAACTGGCCAGAGCCGGTTCCAAAATGGCTTCAGCTTCCCTCTTGCCTGAAACAGGTAGCCTTTCATAATGACAATCCGACCGGTCCCAAACATCCTTTCATTCAGCTACACTACCAGGGAAGCGTAGAATCTCCAATCAGGAGTGTGGCAAATACTCAATGAAAGAAATCCACCTTCCAGGACCGCCCAATTAGGGCTGAGACAAGTCTCCGAGTTAACAAGGTTCAGCCGCCGGCGCACCACTTGACAGATCGTCCGGACCATCGATGAGTTACCGGGATGAATAAGTGAATAGCCATCGAAAGCATGCAATTAGTATCTCCGTCAACGACAACTATGTGCAATATGCGCAGTGGCTGCTCGAAAGTTTGCGTCGCAACTGGCCCTGTTATCCAGCGGTGCTCGTGCAGCATAATGGCTTGAGCGAGCATGCGAAATCAACGCTTGCAGCCATCCCTGGCGTAAAAATCTGCTCGGAGAACTCAAGCATAGAAGGGCCACCAATCAATCTAATCGACGGCGCCGATACGCAAGCCACATATCTTCGCCTAAATTTATGGAGCACCGATTTTGCCGAATACGACAACATCCTCTACCTTGATGCAGATACCATCGTTCTCAAGCCTCTAGATGATCTTTTAGCCGCCAACGAATTCACCATCTTCAGTGACCCAATTTATTCAACCGCCGGCATGTTCGCCAACGGAGAAGATCCGGAACTCAAAGCCTTCCTAGTCCAAGACGGACTTACGCTGGGACGCGCAATGGCTAATGCCGGTGTCTTCGTAGTTCCCAAACATTGCCGGTCGGAAGCGGCGTCGTCACACATCAGATCTCTACTAGATCGCTATCGGCGGCATTTGCGATTCTCAGATCAGACCGTTATTAATCTCTGGCTCCTGAAGGCTGGAATTAGCCCTGCCGACGATCAACGTTATAACTTCCTGGTCAAACAACCACCGGCGGTATTAGACAGGATCGGAATCAATAACATACATGTGCTGCACTTCGCAGGATTTTCGGAACAGTCCAGCCGTCGCAAACTACTTATGAAACTAGCCTTGCAACTAGGATCGTCAGAATTAACCAAGCCGCTTTACGGATTACTGCAGAAGCTGCTCCTGGAAGTAGGTCCGAATTATCGAGATATGAATCCAAATTGAGTGGAAGGCAGGCTAACTCTTAGCTCAATCGTCAGCATTTGCGAAGCTGGCTGAAATCCTGCCAAACCGCCCGCTCAATAAACTCCCTTGCTAGCCAGCTGAATAGCGATGTAAAGCCTGATCAACAAGTTGAAACAACTCAGCTGGCGTTCGAATACATTTCAATCCCTCTAAAAGTTGCGCACTGGCCGCAGAGATGTCTCCACGCTTCAACATGCGCCCGGCCGTACCAAGTGCATAACGAGCCAACGCCACCCTGGCTGCGGTCAGTACTGATAATGCGCCGTCCCGCGCGAGATAATCGGCAAATATCTCCATGGCTTTACGACAGTCGATGATGTTCGAGCCGGTTCGCATCAGCATGCTGGTTCCCGCCGATTGATGGACTCGGTAGCAAGCAAGCGTGGTTGGCTCAAACCAGACTTCATGGCTAGCCAGGATACGCATCCACATTTCCCAGTCAGCCGCATGGCAGAGTCGCTCGTCAAAGCCACCCAAGTCTTCGTAGACCTTTCGCCGAACCGTGACCGAAGGAGTATGTATCATGTTGCGCACCGCCAGCTGATTGATGAATCCGGGAAGAACACCCGCTGCCTGGCTGTGCAGCTCCGTCTCAAACAATGAAGTGCTCTTCTCATCAATAAAGCGATGACGGCAAAACGCCAATCCGACCGATGCACTGGTCTCAAACCCAGCTTTCAATTTCTCATAGAATCCCGGCAATACATAGTCATCACTATGAAGTGTATGCACTACCTGCCCGCGTGCCATTCGAACGCACTCTGTAAAAACCGCAGGCACTCGCGTTTCTGGCGGTACCGAACGAAATCCGACAATCCCTTTTCCAACCCGGGCGAAACAATCAATAATTTTTTGGGGACTCGATGAACCATCTACGATTTGAACTTCCATTTCATCCGGACCGCTATATTGAGCCAAGACACTTTCTAAAGTTCGCTCGAGGTAGTCATCAACGTTGTAGGTAGGGATCATGACAGACCAGAATGGTCTGGATTCACCCGATGGAACAGCTTGAATCTCAGGCAATCCGACTTCCCTACTCGTTAGCATTATTGTCCGGTCTTCACAAGCAACTCAAAATCGGCAAGAAATTTGTCCGCTATCCGCTCGACCGAGAAGTCTTGAGCAGCGGCAAAAGCAGCCATGGACATAGCAGCAAGGCGTTCCTGGGCATTGACAATTTCAGCCAACTTGTCAGCCAGCGCCTGCACGGCATCTTTGCGGCGGTGATCGAAAACGAAGCCGGTCTGCCCATCACTAATGAATTCCTTGAAACAATCCAAACTGGAGACAAGAGCCGGACAACCGTTAGCCATAGCCTCGAGCGGGGCCAATCCGAACGACTCACCCTTTTCAGCCAGAGAAGGATAAACAAATAACCTAGCTCGCCGATAGTACTGTCTGAGCCTAACGGACTCCTTTACCATACCGGCAAACTCAACGTGAGTAGCGATTGCTTTCGAGCAAACCTGCAATCGTTTCAAGTAGTCCGGTCCGCCGCCTCCCAGTTCGGACTCCCACGGTCCGACCAACACTAATTTCCAGCCTCGGACTCCGCGCGACAAGAACTGAGCGAAGCCGTTAATCAGCAGATGAACACCTTTTTCTGGGTGAAGGCGCCCGGCATAAAGTATGCAGCGATCGCGCTGCTCTAATAGTGGCGGCGGTTCAGAAGGGAAAAACATGTCCTCCGGGAGTGGATACGGAATCACTCGAACTTTATCAGCCACCGAGGCGCATTGTACTTTGATCGCGTCCGCCACCACCTGGGACACGGTTTGCAACCGAGCGACATGTGCATAGAGCGGTATCTGTCCGTGCGGATAACGACCGACATGTACATACACCGCACCATGTTTACTGTTGCGAATCAGAGCTGGCAACCAGAATGTATTGGCAACCAGAATATCAGCATCCGGCAGCGCCGAGATAACCCGAATCGAGTAAAACAGATCAAGCAGCTTCAACAGCCAAATCGACTGTGGTTGATCGTAACCAGGCACTCGCACATGTCGCACGCCCTCAATCAGCCCAACCGGCGGCAGTCCTTCGAATGACCGCGATATATGTGTGACTTGATGACCCCGGCGAACGAACTCTTTGCCTAGCGCAAACCAGGCCTTTTCGATTGCACCACCCCTCAGCGGTGGAACAGGAAAGAACGCTCCCTGTGCGATTGTAATTTTCATGGACCGCAATTTGGGTTGAGGCGATTGATTCAATCAAATTGTGCCAGATTATGTTGGCATTGGCTACTAACAAAGATAGCTCTAGTAGCCCCATTGGTAAGTATTCGATTAGCCCAGGCAAGAAATTTCGCAGCGGCGGCTACGAGAGCCTCCCTTACAGCCGAATCCGCTTGAAGAACAAGAGGAAATCAACCAGCTAAACCAGCGCTAGCGATTCACGCCACGGGCGGGCGAAATTTGCTGGCGTCTTCAGGCATTGACTCCGTTGTCGGAGTACTTACCGGAGCAATTGCAGTAGAATGAATACAAAAACCAGGCGCGAAGCCGGTGCGATGGATAGTCCAATGCAAGCCTCTGACGACTGTGCTGCTCTAACGGCCTCGGCCGCAATCCGATTGAGCATTGCGCTGGTGACAAGAAATCGCCCGGAAAGCCTGGAGCGCTGCTTGAAGAGCCTGCGAGCTCAGTCAATTCAACCGTTCGAAATAATAGTGTCGGATGACTCCAACGATGAGTTTGTTGCAGCGAACAAGGCTCTATGCCTTCAATACGATTGCATTTATAAAGCTGGTCCGAGAAGAGGGCTTTACGCAAATCGCAACAACGCCGCGCTTAATTGTGCCGGCACTCATATACTGACAGCAGACGACGATCACAGCCATCCGCAAGACTACTTAAAGGAGATAGTCTCGCTAGCCACTCAAGAGCGAGACCGCATTTGGATTTTTGGCGAGCGCAGTTGCAACTTGACTCCAAGCACTCCGCTCATCTGCCCGCCCGAGCTCGACCGAAGCGGCCACGGTGGAACGCCGGCCGATCCATCCAACTGTGCTGCAATCGCGGATGGCTCGACGGTTTACCCACGTCGAATTTTCGACAGCGGCTTACGCTACGACGAAACCTATTCGTTTGGCAGTATTTGGTATCTGTGGGGACAGGTGTTGGTAAAGCATGGCTGGCGAATCAGCTTTTCGCCAGCTACATTCATCTACCATCACGAAGATATGGCGGCCCGCAAGCAGGACGCCTCCGCTTTGCAACGCCAGCTCGAGTGCATGACTTATGTGCTCTTTGTCAATGCACTCTGGATCAACCGCTCGTTGTCCAACCTGCTCTGGGCAACGGCATATCTACTACGCCGAATGATCTGGCCCGATTCAATCGTTTGGTTCGAAGTTAAGACGAGGCTGGACTTTGACGCAGCGCTGCGAATTATCCACCGAGCTGTTACCTATCCAGGCAGAGTAAAACAGTTGACAGACAGCCATAGGCCGATCGAACTATGACAGTCTTTATCTCAGTGATCGTCCCGACCTGCCAGCGCAATGACCTATTGCGCCGGTGCCTAGATCGCTTGGCACCGGGAGCCCAGGAGCTGGCTTTCGATCTCTACGAAGTGATCGTTACTGACGACGGGCGAACAACGACTGCCGCGGCAACTCTCGGCGCTGACTACCCATGGGCTAAATGGGTAGAAGGACCAAAGCGCGGACCCGCTGCCAACCGAAACAATGGTGCCAAACAGGCGCTTGGCCAATGGCTCGCATTCATAGACGATGACTGTTTGCCTGAGCGCAATTGGCTGAGCAGCATTTTTACACAAGCACAGTCTGCCGGCGCAGAAGTGCTGGAAGGAAAGACTATCACTCCGGACAATGTGGACAATCCGCTCTTGCGAGGAATCGAGAATTCCCATGGTGGGCTTTATTGGAGTTGCAATCTGTCGGTGCGCCGGCAAACGTTTGAAGAATTAGGAGGCTTCGACGAAGACTTCCTCGAGGCCGGTGGGGAAGATATGGAATTCGCCTGGCGCTTTCGAGCAAAGGAGATTCCAGCACGATTTTGCCCGGAAGCGCTGGTACTGCATCCAGCCCGCCCTCTGACCTGGCGAGCACTACTTTGGCGAAGCAAGATGTCTCGCTGGATGATGCTTTATTACCATAAGACTGGACAAGCAACGCCGCTTTCGCAAAGCTCACTCAAAGCCTTGCTGAATCTTGCTCAGCGTGAAACTACCAATCAACTGAGAAGAACCTGGCATTTGATTAGCAAAGATCCCAGCTACAATTGGCGTACCCGTTGGTTCGATCTAATTTGGAGCTGGATTGCCTTTCCTGTCGTGCTTCCGTACATGCTCTTGTGGGAACTTAAGTTCCGAAAGCTGCTGACGAGCAAACAACCGCAGTAATACTGCCAACTCCCACGACATTCCTCGAGCAAAAATCAGCCATTTGATTGGGCAGTATTGACAGCTCCACTCCAGACGTAGCGGGAGAGGCACAGCCTTACCGATTCAAGTGCTCATCTCTAAGAGAGATTACTGGGAGCCGGTGTTACTTTTACGAACAGGCAATGGAGCGGAATTCCCGCCCTTTGAGCGCGATTGCCGACCGAGCGAACGTAGAAGCTGATAATGAGGACTCAAGAGACTGACCGCCGCACAATCGAATTCTCCGGCGAGCAGATCTTCAACCGCCATCTCCTTGACCGAGTAGAGTATCTGTTTGAGATAGGCGCCCCAGTCAACCTGCCCGCTCACCGGCGCATGCCATCGCCAATAGCGATCGAGCACAGCCCAAAAATTGCCAACAGTAAGTGAAGTTACGACTAGAGCCGGGTCGAAAATGACATCGAATCCACCGGCAGTCAACCGCTCCCCTAATTCTCGATCTTCGGCATACTGCAACTCCGGACAGTAGTTACCAACCGTCATCACCGCTTGTTTCTTGACGATTGCCCCCGCTGTAATGAGACTTCCACGTCGACAGAATTGTTGATCGCTGTCCTGTTTCAGTAGATGGCGTCCACACCACCGGTGCGCTAGCGTCTGAGACGGAAGCTCGACGATGCGACCAAACACTGCTGCTACGGAATCATCTTGAAACCAATGTAGCGAATCGGCAACGAAGTCTGCCGGCAAGGTTTTCGAAGCATCGAGACAGAGCACCAGGGAATGTTTTGCCACGTTCATCGCCATCGCCCGGACTGTCCCTCGTCCGGAATTTTTCGGCAGGCGAATAACCGGTATCGCCAGTGCTTCCGCGACTTTTACGGAATCATCGGTCGAGCAGTCATCGACCACGAATAGTTCAGCAACAGCTAGAGATTGCCTCGAAATAGACTCGATAGCCTGCTTGATTGTTGCGGCATTGTTATAGCTGGGAATATATGCGGAGATTTGCATCAAGTATGGTTCTCATCCCTGTACAAGATCTTATTGTCGCTAGCATTGCACTTCATCACATAACTTTCCAGCTGCCCGGACTCGAGCGCTTCGACTAAACCGGACCAGAGCATTAGCTGCAGCTTTTTACTATATCGAGCTTCACTCCAGGCTCGATTTTCCTGAGACGCCTTGGAAAGATCGTGCGTAGCGCACCATTCGATCTTACGAGCGAGATCAGCAATGTCAGGCAAAACCAGGTGCGCGTGCTTGACCCATTGCGTCGGAAATGCTTTGCGTTTCAACCATCCGGTCTTCACTAGCATTTCTGGATTGCGCACATACTCATTCATCGGTGGATAATCGGTGGTGACAACCGGAAATCCACTGGCTAAAGCTTCCAGCACCATAAACCCGACTCCTTCCATGCGAGACGGCTGAATCGCGCAGTCTCCGATTTTATAGAGGTCGGCTGGGTCTGCCAGAGCGCCGATCTGAATCTCGATGCGGCTATCCGGCTTGGGAAGCTTCGCTTCATTCTGCACCCGGACAAGCAAACGAATGTCATCTCTCCGGGTCTTCTTAAAAGCACGAATGGTATCGCCGGTTCCCTTGCGGTCGTCACTCTCAACAATGCCGGCGTTGTGCACGAACAGGCGAGCCGGTCCAGTCACAGCCCGGGACTGATAGCGAGAGAGATCCAACCCATAGGGAATGTAAACTGCATTATTCTTGTAGCCATATTGTTGAACCAGGTTAAGTCCGTAGTAGGTCGGACAAACGAGCACGTCGACCAATTTCCACTGCGGATCATCGGCCGTAAACCACTCCCAATTGACCGCACAGACCGTAAAAATGCCCATCTCGCGAGCGACAGCCAAGAGTCTGTTATGCCACCAGAAGCGCTCGACTAAAATAATGCCCCGGAGACCGTCAAAGGCAGCGCGTAGCTCGGCATCCGATAGCTCGCGATGAAATACCATCTCGTCGGCCGTCAAGACAGGATTTCCAGATATTCTTTCGGAAGGAGTAACGAGATGCCTACCCAGCTTCAACACTCTCCGCAAATCAGCGGCAATGCGACCCAAGCCGGTCTCGTCTTTGTGACTCAACACTGCCCATTGCGAAAAATCTACCACCACCTAATTCCTCGCTTTTATCTCGGCGAATAGCTCCAGATACTTGTCGATCTGCGCTTGCGGCTTAAAGAATTCCGCTCTTTCCAATGAGGCAGTTACAAGCTCCCGCACCAGCGCCCTGTCGTTTCGCAGTCTTTTCATCGCTTGGGCCAGCGCGACCCTGTCCCTATTTGGAAACGTTAGTGCGGCATTGCCGGCACATTCTGAAAGGCAGCCGCGCTCCGATACAATCAACGGTTTACCGGCAGCCATTAGCTCCAGCACGATTAGCGCGCCCGGTTCTTCCCAGGCCGACGGAATAATACAAATGCCCAATCTGTCGCTCTCCGTGGCTAAGAGTGCTGTGCTCCAATTGATTCTAGCGGCAACTCCGAGCTGTTCGGCCAATCTCTTGAGTGATTCCTTTTCCGGGCCATCTCCCATGATGCTTAGAGTCGACGCGCACTCTCCCGGCTCGAGTGACTCCATTTGGACCAGCATTGCAAAGGCATGAATCAGGTCATCTACACCTTTTTCCGTCACGAGGCGCCCGACGAAAGTAAAAGTTGATTGACTCCGCGACAGATTTCTTTCAGCCTCTGGTAGATCGCGCACTGCAATGCTCTCCATGTCTACCGGGTTGTAAATCAAACGCTGGCGCGGCAGCGGCTGCCGGAGCAGGGCATGCTCGCTGGTCGCCACGTTGGCCGAACATATCTGTGCGACCAAACGGCGCAGCCAGAGCTTGCCGGCACCAACTGCTGCCGCTTTCGTCCCAGATGCTCGCCAGTGGTGCATGGCAGATGGTAATGGAGCAAGCGGAGCGGGAGAACCATTTAGCCAACCGGCCCCATCAATACACAGCAGCTGATAGCCGTGATGAGTCCAACTAAACGGCTTGCCGCACTTGAGCGCTGCCGGGAAGCAGCGCAGCGATGCACCGCTGCTATGCACCAGATCTTGTTCTGCGGTCAGCCGGTTAAGCTCATTCGAGCTTGCATTTCTGACGATTTTAAATGGAACGTCCAGCGGCTCGCTTGATTCAGTTTCAGTGACGACCGTCACCTGATGTCCGGCTTCAGCCAGACCTTTTGCCAAATTGTGGCTGACTCGCTCGACGCCGCCTATGCTCGGCCAGAAAGCATGCGAATACAAAAGAATCTTCAAGCGATCACACCAAATTACAGCCGACTACACATCATAGGCTACCTGCGAGCAATCTTCCGCGGAGGCAACGCTCCATGAATGCTGCACTAAAAAGATGCCATGACCAACTGGAGGTAGACGACCGGAACCGAAAAAGTCCCCCGGCTCCACATTTAGAGCTCCAGCATCCTGGATATAGTCGGACATACCACCACTGACAGTGGCATACAGATCAAACATATAGCGCCCAGCCTGCAAGGGTAGCCGTGGAATTTTCAACTCAATGGCACCGGCTGCCGGAATCTCCTGGAAATCGACTTGATGAAAGTTGGTCGATAGTTGACAGAGACTCTCATGAAACTTTCCATACAATTCAAGCTCGACGTGCACATTGTTGAGCGGCTCGCCGTCAGACGATTCATACTTGAGCGCCAGTGTAACATCCTGCCCGCTGACTAAGCTGCCGACTTCGACTCCTTGCCAATCACGCATCTCAAAGCCGACAAATTTCAAGCGCTGATCTCCTCGCCTATCTTTGCGGGCGAAAAGAGGCAGTTCCGACTTTTCCTTGATCCCTTCGAGATAAGTATCCAGGACTTCCCTTGTCTTACCGTCAGCAGTCACCGTTCCTCCCGACAACAAGATCGCTCGGCTACACAAACTCAGGAGTGCCGGAATATTATGACTGACAAAGAGCACCGTTCTTCCTTCTTTGGAAATGGCGTCTATTCTGCCCAGGCACTTGTTTTGAAAAGCAGCATCACCGACCGCCAGGACTTCGTCGATCAAAAGAACATCAGGCTCCACATGCGCAGCCACTGCAAACGCCAGCCGCACATACATACCGCTGCTGTAATGTTTCATTGGCGTGTCAATAAACTTTTCGACGCCGCCAAACGCCACTATCTCATCAAACTTGCGATCGATCTCGACTTTAGTCATGCCCAAAATGACGCCGTAGAGATAGATATTTTCCCGCCCGGTCAGATCCGGATGAAATCCGATACCCACTTCCAGCAGAGAGCTTACCTTTCCACGAATTGTGGCTTGCCCTTCTGTTGGTTCGGTGATGCGCGCCAGCACTTTCAGGAGCGTGCTCTTGCCAGCACCGTTTCGGCCAATGATGCCAACTACTTCTCCTTCGTAAACATCAAAAGAGACATCTTTGATCGCCCAGAGCAGCTCGGTGGGCGGTCCGATTCGAAAATGCTGAAGCAACCTCGTCGGTGATTGCAAGTATCCCTGAACCGTATCGGAGATACTTTTGGGTTGTCCGAGCTGAGAACCGATGGAATATCGCTTCCCGATGTTTTCAACGCGTATGACCGGCTCACTCATCCTCAAACAAAATCAGCAAAACTCCTTTCCGTCCGGCGGAAATAATAGGCACCGCTGACTAAAATAGCACAGGCCATCAGGGCTGACAGCAGCAACATAGGAGGTCCCGGGGCCACCGGCGTACCGAACAAGGCCCACCGAAATCCAGCGATTACGCCGGCCATCGGATTGAGCCCAAAAAACTGTCTCAGCCCGTCAGGAACAAGACTACTCGAATAAACTACCGGCGATGCGAACATAGCCAGTTGCATAAGAAACGGCAGCACATGATGAATATCACGATACTCGATCGTCAAGGCCGACAACCAGAGACCGATGCCCAAGGCAGTCACCATCGCCAAACCAAGAAACAACGGAATGCTCAAAATTCTCCAGGTCGGATAGTAGTCATAATGCAACATCACGGCCATCAACACGAGAAAACCGGCAGTGAAGTCCACCAATGGTGGCAAGATGCACGCCAGCGGAATTGCCAGCCGTGGAAAATGCACTTTCGTAAGCAAATGCACGTTGTTGCGCAGGCAGTTCGAGGAGGATTGGGCAGAGGCACTGAAATACTGCCACATCAATGTTCCAGCCAAGCAGAACACCGAATATCTCAAGCCGTCCGAAGGAATCTTCGCTAACTTTCCAAACACAACTGTAAAAACGATCATAGCGACCAACGGCTGCAGCACAGCCCAGGCAACGCCAACGATAGTCTGCTTATAGCGTGCCAGAATGTCTCTCCACGCTAGCATCCAAATCAACTCCCGGTAAAGGAAGAGCTCCTTTACATTGAGAGGCACCCAGCCCTTGGTCGGGCGGATGTAGACAACCTCTTTGCTGGTGTCAGCTTGGATTCTAGACGGGTCTGGGATGCCTGCTACCACTCAAGACCTCCCGTGGGCAGCAGGCTCTAACTGCATGCGGTGCGCGCGGTACCACTCCACAGTCTTCTTGAGCCCTTCCTCGAAAGAGACTTGCGCCTCGAATCCGAACGCTTGCTTCGCCAGGCTAACATCTAATAGACGTCGCGGCTGGCCATTTGGTTTTGTCCGGTCCCAAACGATCTTTCCGTCGAACCCGACAAACTTTGCAATCAGTTCTGCCAATTCTCTAATTGAGATCTCGAATCCAGACCCTAGATTGACAGGACCCGGCGCATTATAGTTCTCCGCAGCCAATACTATCCCACGCGCAGCATCACTGACGTACAGAAACTCTCGGGTGGGGGTGCCATCACCCCAGACAGTCACTTCGGCAGCACCCGAATCCAGAGCGTTCTGACACTTCAAAATCAAAGCTGGTATCACGTGCGATGAAGCCGGGTCGAAGTTATCCTCCGGCCCATAGAGATTTACCGGCAACAGATTGACAGCATTAAATCCGTACTGCTCTCGATAGGCTTGAGCCTGCACAATGAGCATTTTCTTCGCCAGTCCATAGGGAGCATTCGTCTCCTCCGGATAACCATTCCAGAGATCTTGCTCGCGAAATGGCACTGGGGTGAACTTCGGATATGAGCAGATGGTTCCGACGCCGACGAACTTGTTTACACCGGCGCGATGACATTCGTCCATCAGCATGGTGCCCATCACCAGATTGTCGTAAAAGAATCGTCCGGGATTCTCCTGATTAGCCCCAATCCCACCGACAACAGCAGCTAGATGGATGACCAGATCTGGTTTACGGTCCTTTATCAGACGCCGAATCTGTGCCTGTTCTCTAAGGTCATACTCAGAACTCCTTACGACAAACACTTCTTTGCAGCCAGCCGACATTAGTTGAAGGACCACTTGGGACCCCAGGAACCCGGCGCCGCCGGTAACGACAACTCGCTGAAACGAAATGGGCATCAGCCTATCCTCTGTTTTCACAGAAACCTCGAGCCTCCCCCGGACAGACAGTCTACTCACGTACAGTCCTAGTAGAAAGAGAGCCCTACCTCAAGTTATCTCCACAAAACTGCTCGCACGAAGGGAAATCGAAGATCTTAACAATCAATAATACACGAATTATTTTAGTAACAAAGAGAAGGAACAAGTAAGCGGGTGCGATTCGGATTACGGTCCCGCTGTTAGTAATCTAGGAGCAATCGCTTCGACAATCGCAAGTGCCCTCTCTCTCTGCGACGGCCCGCCACATGCCGGCAGAGTATCTTGTTTTACTCATTGACGCCAATTACACAGAACCAGGGACGGCAACCGCCAGGCAGTAAACGACCAATGGCAGAAGGAATACTCTGCCCTTTAGCAAGAGATGATGAAAGCATGAGTGACCCAAACGGGTATAACTCAACCGCCAGCCTTCACCGGGCTGCAAAGACCAGTCGGAAGATAGTGAAGAAGTAACAATCGGTAAAATAGTGAATCGTGGGTAGCAACTGATCTGGAAACAACCAAAATGGCAACAAAGGTACTGATTACAGGAATCACGGGAATGGCCGGCTCGCATTTGGCTGATTTGTTGCTGGATGAGGAGCCGGACTGCAAGATTTTTGGAACGAAGCGCGCTCGTAGCTCAACAGCTAACGTGACTCACATACAAGATCGCATTCAATTGATCGATTGTAATTTAACCGATGCTACCAATACTCTTAACTTGATAGAAACGGTACGGCCCGATTTTGTTTTTCATTTGGCAGCTCACAGCTTCGTGCAAGATTCATGGCGTTGCCCACAGACCAACCTCGTTGACAATACCGTCATGCAGCTCAATCTGCTCGAAGCGATTCGTCATACAAAAATTGAACCGGTGATGCAAGTCGCCTTGAGCTCCGAGCAGTACGGCAACGTTGAATCGACAGATGCATTCATCGATGAAAGCTATCCCTTCCGGCCGCTCAGTCCTTACGCCGTCAGCAAGGTTACGCAAGACATGCTTGCATATCAGTACTTCAAGAGCTATGGCATCAAAGTAATTCGAACGCGAGCATTTAATCATGACGGACCAAGGCGCACCGAGATGTTCGCCACCAGCAACTTCGCCAAGCAGATAGCCGAAATTGAAGCCGGGCTTAAACCTCCTGTCGTTCATGTCGGTAACTTGAAACCAAAACGAGACTTCAGCGATGTTCGCGACATCGTTCGAGCTTACTGGTTAGCTGTTCAACATGGAGTTGCCGGTGAGGATTACATCATTGCCAGCGGCACCAGCAGATCCATAGATGAGATGCTTAACTACCTGTTGAGTCAATCTTCAGCCAGAATTGAGGTCAAACCGGACCCAGCTCGCGACCGTCCGAGCGATGTGATGGTGCTGCGTGGCAACTCCTCGAAATTCAGAAAACAGACCGGCTGGGAGCCTCGCTATACTTTCGAGCAAACAATGACCGACCTGCTCAACTGGTGGCGAAGCAAGATTCCCAGAGCAGCAGCCGAAAGAGTACGGAGCTAATTGCGCACCGACCTTTCGCAGTGCAGCTGGGATGATAGGTGGCAATGCCGGCACGAACTATGAAAGTGGCGATTGTAGGGTGCGGAGCGGTTTCACAGCTCTACTATGCACCTGCGCTCGAGGCCTTGGCGAGCAAAGCGGATATCTCAGTAACGGCACTCTTCGATCCGTCGCTACTGCGAGCTAAAGCGCTCGCCAAAAGCTTTCCTGAAGCCATGCTGGTAGATCGGATCGAACAGCTAGCGCCACTGGGAGTAGAGTTGGCGATCGTGGCCTCACCACCGGTTTTTCACTCCCAGCAATGCATAAAGCTCTTGGCTGACGGTGTGTCGGTGCTTTGCGAAAAGCCGATGGCGACAAGCGTGGCCGACGCCGAGCAGATGGTTGCGCAAGCTGCCGAGTCGGGCAAGATCTTGGCCATCGGATTAGTGCGCCGCTTCTTTCCCGCGCTTACAGAGTGCAAACACATCATAGCGGGACGCCTACTTGGGCAAATCTGCTCATTTCAGCTTGCAGAGGGTGGCATATCGCAATGGCCGGCACAGTCGCCGGCCTTGTTCGACAAGAACTTGGCCGGCGGCGGCGTCCTGCTTGACCTGGGCGCGCATCTGCTAGACCTGGTGCACTGGTGGTTCGGACAACCCGCAGAGATAATCTACGAAGACGATGCGATGGGAGGTTTGGAAGCCAATTGCCAAGCCGAATTGAAATTTGCACAAGGATTCAGCGGGCAACTGCGGTTGAGCAGGGAAGCAACGTTTGCGAGCGGCTACTCAATTCAATTTGAGAAGGGCTCGATCGGCTGGAGGCTGGGCGAAACAAATTCGCTGCAGATCGAGTTCGCCGACAGCGATCTGGTGCTTTCTGGACGCCTCAACAAGAGACTGGCAGCAGAGCATTTGCCGATTACTGACAAAGACGACCTGACATTCGAACACTGTTTCATCAGACAGCTGTCGAATGTGGTAGCGGCGGTTCGCGGAGAGCAGGAGCTCGTCGTTCCGGGCTCGGTCGGGCTGCGCGGACTGAAGCTCGCTAACCAGTGCTACCAAAAGAGAAGCCTAATGGCTATGCCCTGGCTGAGCGACTCTGAGCAGGCTGCCGCCAGAACCCTGAATTTGAGGCGCCAGTAATGCAACGGATAGCAATTGTCGGTGCCAATGGCTTCATCGGTAGCCGAGCAGTAGAAGTTTTGCACTTGAACGGCGAGTTTGACGTTCGCCCGCTAGTCCGCCGGATAGGCGGACTAGCATTGCCGGTACGCTTCGACCTGGCGGTTAAAACCGCCGATGCCACAGATTGCAGCACATTAGTTGAGGCATTTACTGATTGCGACATTGTGTTAGACGCTGTATTGGGAGATTCCCATACAATCGTCGAAAGCGCATCCGTTATCTATCAGGCAGCATGCCAAGCAGGTGTTCGTCGCCTGATTTATCTGAGCTCGCAAGCAGTACATGGACAGGCCCCGCTCCCGGGGACGACCGAAGAAAGCGCCATTAGCATCGCCCAGCCGCTCCCCTACAATAGCGCCAAAGTTCGCGCGGAGCGCCGACTGCTCCGGCAGCGCGAGCGTGGCTCGACTGAAATAGTAATCTTGCGCCCAGGCATTGTTTTAGGACCGCGCTCTCGTTGGATTTTCGGGCTTGCCGATCAGCTCCTGGCCGGCACCGCTTATTTGATAGATGGCGGAACCGGCATCTGCAACAGCATTTACGTAGACAATTTGATCGAAGCGATTCGCTTGAGCGCCAACGCCGCTTCAGCTGATCGGCAGGTATTTCTTCTAGGCGACGAAGAGACAGCGACTTGGGCCGACCTTTATGGCTCAATTGCGGCAGCGCTTGGTTTCGATTTCAATCGAATTACGTGCATTGCCGCACCGGAGTTTCGGACAAGTTTGCGCGAACTGGCGGAACAAGCGCGGGCTTCAGACGCAGTTCAATCAATCTTGCCGTTGGTTCCGCATCGGCTGAAACGCTCGGTCAAAGCTGCACTATGGTCGCTCAATCAACCAGCCGAACAATCTCGCTGGTCGCTCGAAAGCCCGGCACGAATATCACCTACGCTGGAGATGACTCTTTTGCAGCAATGCAAGTTCAAACTACCGAGCGACAAGGCTAATCAGCTCTTGGGTTACAAACCGCTCGTATCGTTCTCGGAGGGCTGCGAGAAGTCAATTGCCTGGCTCAAATTCGCCGGCTATCCGATTGTTTGAATCGAAGTGCCGTTAAGGACAGTGCCGTTCACTTTTCTGAATCCAGGATCCGGCCGCAATCGGCACAGCCAGGCATCTTCCGGGAGGCTAAGCTGGCTCAATGCCAGTCAGAAGCTTTGACCAGGATTGAGCGATGGTCGGCCAGGAAAGACTGGTTGCGCTCAAAACCGCCAATCGTTGAGAGATAGACTCCAAAAGCTCCGGTCGCCTGAGTTCCGATAATATTTGGTTGAGCTGTCCCTTTCGATAGCCTAGATAATGTCGGCCTGAAATCACCTGGCAGCCCGGCTCTAACTCTTGAAGAGCGATGGGCACCTGTCCGATTCGAGCAGCAAGATGGAATGAAGTGGACTTGAGCAGGCAAGTAGACTGGGTATGCATCAGCGAAAGGCCAGCTGATGTAATTTCAGGCGGAATCTGCTCACTTTGAAAGTTGAACGTGCAAGCGAGCTCCAGCGGCAGGCGCCAGGATGAGATCAATTGCTGTCCCGCATCATTAGCCGGCGTGGCACTCCCTCCTGAAAGCACAATCCGATCGATCAAGCCGGACTGACACAGTTTCATGATCAGCTCTGAATGTTGTTTGACGGCTCTCAGCCGCGATTGCTCCTTGCCAAAGATGAGCAGACTGCGCCAGCATCTCGGAGCCGGTTGCATAGATGTAAAACTGGAACCAAGCGGAATAATGAGCAGCTCGTTGGTAAGCCCGAGCGATTTCAAGTCGGCAAAGGTAGCCTCGTTGCTCGTGACCGCCTTGGTTGAAAGGCTCAAGAGATTCGCTGCACAACGCCGCTGTCCAGCTCTTTGCCAGAATGCACGTTGCCATGGCAGTCCACTCGCCCACGTCTCATGAAACATTACAAATAAGCGCCGACCGCCTTTGGCGGCGCACCAGCTCTTAAGCGCATCAACCAACCAGAACGGCTTACCACCAGAGTCGTAAGCGTAGCCAACATACTGGAGCAAGATGGTATCTGCACCGTTGGCTTGAAGGGCAGCCAACAACCCTGCCGCGCTTTGATCAAAGGAATCAATACTTACTTCCGGCCAGAGTCTGCGACTCTCAGCAGCGCCTGATGCAACCAGGTAGTGCCAGTCAATCTCCTTTGCCAGCTGTGTTTTTGAATCTGGCCAATTCAACCACAATTGCCGGCAATAATCACCCAATCCATCTATGGACGGTGGTAAGGCAGGAGTAACGACACAAAGTTTCGCAGACAAGCTACATACTCGCGATCTTATCCGAGCACCTAAGCTCGACAAAAATATTGTAGGGCACTGGCAAGACCAACGAGGGCTCCGACTTCGCCAAACTATTGTGAATTGGTCTATTGTTTAAGCAGGAAGTCGTAAGGGCGCGACCCTCGATGCCTATGCCAGGTTCGGCATTCCACCTCAGCCAACTGGTTGTCGGTCAAGAAATCATCTCGCAGTCTCTGGCGTGGTCGAGTAAGACCCGTGCGAGCTGCAGGCGTACATCAGGCACGCAGCCATTTTAACCACTTTACCGGCAATCTTTTTGTCAAGCGAATCCGAGCTTCGAAGCATTGTCGCCAAAGTTCCATTCCTTTGCATCAAGGAAACCAGAGAGATTTCGGACCGCAGCATCTTAATTCCGTTGGCCAGCGGAACTACCTTCACGCGCCGCCGGCCAATCGCATCTTGCTTGCTTGCCTTGACCAACAACTCTTCACTTGTGCTGAGAATAACTTCCTGACCAGCAGCCAAATCTACATACTTATCACGAACTATCACTCGAACCGAATTCGAGGCTGTTTCGTGCAAATTGCGAACCTTTAGGACTTTACCCTGTCGGGATATCAAGACATATGTTCCTCTTTGAGCACTGACTTTGATCTGCCCACACTTCACTACCATCCGTTTAGAAGCAGCAATCAAGGCTTCGCCGGAACGCAACGTGAGCATCGCACTGTCCTCACCGTGAGAGACGCGAGCTCTTCCTGTATGCTTCAGCAGTCCACTGGCAGTCTCCAAGGTGTGAAGCATCAGCGGGCTCGCTTGATTGGGCATAGCACCGGGAGCGATGAAAGAGATTGGTTGAAGCGGCATGCCATCTTGCCAGGCACCATCACTTTCGTCCTGATTCTCGGTCGCTTCCTCAGCGTCAGTTGAACCCAACCAGGAATCATCCGCCGTCTTTCTCTCCTCTTTGTTCTGCAGATCGGTCGCCACTGGATTGTTGAGACTATCTCCGGAGTCGTACCACTTGGCGGAAGTACCGGAAAGTGTATCTAGCGGTGTGATACTGGCACTTGTCATGCCGACCGAAAACGACGGCATCATCGGCGACCGGTCAGGCACTGCAACGACCGGCGGCTCTAGCACGGCGAAGATAACTGTCGCACCTGGAATTGGCGGATCAGCCACGATCGTAACCGCTCCATTCAACCTGATTGAATTCACGCCCAACGACGAATTGAATACCGCCTTGCGGGCAAATGCGTTGACCGTTGAAGGATTGTTGACCGTGATGCTGCTTGCTCCCCAGAAGACTTGTCCGGGCGTTGTCTTGCCCCCACCGACGATATTAACCGTGACGTTCGCCGGTCGTCCTACGGGATCCAGGTTCGCCGGCGATCCCGGAATAGCACCGACTACTATGTAGACGTTGCCTATACTGAGATTGCTCGAGACGGTGTAAGCATTTACCAGGGTACTCGTCGCCGCCGCTCCAACCACGATCGAGCCGGTAGTGGTATCAGAGTTCATCAAAGTGACATTGCCTTCAAATGCATTGATCGTAGAACCACCGGCGACCGTCAGCACGGTGCTAGATCCGGGCGTACCCGCAGTGATAGTCACCGACCCCTGGGAGGCAGTGATGTTACCGACCGTCAGGCTGCTGCCGGATGTGGTAGTCAAAATATAATCGCGTCCAGCGGTCCCGATCACCCTCCCACTGATCTGCCCCTGTGACGCATTCACCCCGGCATTGTTGTTTGAAATCGTAACGGTCGCAGAGCTGCCGACTGCAGTAAGGCTGCCACTGCCAGTTACACTGAGATTGCCACCACTGCTATTGGTGACGACCAGATGAGCACCGGATGAGCCGGTGATAGTGCCGGCATTACTCAAAGTGGCAGCATTAATCGTCGTGCTTGTGCTACCACTGGCAGCGGTTCCGCTAATTGTGCCGCTGTTTGAAACAGTGGCAAATGGAGCATTCAGAGTCAAAGCGGCGTTCGAGGTGAGACTGAAATTAGCGCCAACGCTTAAAGTGCCAGAATTTACGCTGGCGGATGCCGGTCCACCATTTAATCGCAAAGTAGCAGTTCCCGAGACTCCGGTTCTGGCAAGCGTCATCCCGCTTGCTCCAATCAGATTGATCGCTGCGCCGCTTGTAAGCAGGGTTCCTATACCTCCGCCCGGTACATTCACGGTCAAGCTTGAGAATCCGATGCCGCCACTGATACCGGTACCGGAAGTCTGCCCGGTCGAAAGTGTTGACCCGGCTCCCAGCGACAAAAGCGGAGTGTTCAAGTTGATCTGGCCGGAGCCGGTCATCTGCACAGTAATTGAGGAAGCCAGAGTGACAGATTGAGGCGAGGTCAACGTCAGCGACCCGCCGCTTGTGCTAAAACTGTATGATGAGTTGATGACCAGCGGTCTGAAGCCTTGCAACACGATCGATCCGCCCCCGGGAGCGGTGATCGCCTGGGGAGTTCCAGCCATAACGAAATTGCCGGTAGTGGTTGCTCCTCCACCCTGAATTCTGATTGTCGCTCCCGATCCCGTGCTGGTGATCGTACCGTTGTCCGTAAACTGACTGGTTGTATTCAAACTAAAGGTCATGTTGGAACTACCGCGAACAGTCAGACCGGTAGCAATCGTCATCGCTCCGGCACCATTTTCGGCAAAAAACGACCCGCCTGTGGCATTGAGGGTTGTCGTCCCGCCGTTCGGATTGGCAAAGCTGAGATTACCACTTGCTTGCAAGCTGATGAGCCCGCCATTGCTTTGCAGATTTACCGTAGTCGCGCTGCCGCCAGGGAGGCTCAGGGTCATATTGCCGCTATTGGTAGGAGCAATATAATTCAGGTCGATGGCGGTTCCAGACGTGGCAGTGCTCCAGATCGTACTGTTAGTACCGAGCATAAATAGTGTCGCGCCCATCGCTAAGCGGCTTCCACCATCAGCCTTAACCGTGATGCTATTTGCCAGTGTGATTCCACCTGTGTTATTGGCTGGAGTCAGAATACTCACCAGACCGCCGGAAGCATTGAATGTGTAGGACGAGTTGAAGATCATCGAATCAGCTTCTAGGAGGATGCTTTGCGCACCACCGCCGATTGTTTGCGGAGAGCCAACAAAGGTTATGGTTCCACCACCCAGACCATTGACGGTGATCTGCTTCGAGGCATTCGTAGACAAAATAGACCCACTAACAGAAAACTGCCCGCCTCCAATCAGATCGAATTGGATGCTGTCATTCGATTGAATAGTGACACCGCTTCCAATCGTCTGGTTCGCTCCATTTGTATAGAACAAGACAGGGCCACCATTGATATTAAGCGTCGTCGTACCGGCGCTCGTGATATTCATCGACTGATTCCAGTTATATGGATAGATGGTGGTGCCGAATGACCCGCTCAGAAGAGTGACCGTTCCTGAAGGCAAATTCAAGTTGAAAGTCGAAGTTGGAACACCACCGTCGATCGCAATCGTTGAACCAGCTGCCGCGCTCTGATTGAAAACGGTGCCGGTCGGCAGGGACAGCGTTGGGCTGCTCACATAGATGTAGCCGCCGGTTGTCATCGTTTGTGTCGTGCTGCTGGCAAAGGTCAGCGATGCGCCTGAGTCCTGCGACATGAAGTTGACCCCACCGACCCCCAAGTTGAAGGTATTGCTGCCACTTACTTGCAGAGCATTCGCACCTGATGTGGCGAATTGCACTTGCGGCACCACCCCGCTGACCGCCGCACCAGATAGCGTGTAGGTGCCGGTACCCGCTACCGTCAGCGCGCCGGGAGTGAGAAAACTCACCACTACGCCGTTAGCTGAAGCATCACCGTTGGCCGATGAACTGAAAGTTCCGTTGTTGGAAAGCAAGGTTCCACTCATGTTAGCAGTGATAATACCCGTCGACGAAATAGTCAGAGCTGAACTAACAAAGAGATTCAAGCTATTAAGGTAGACCTGGCCGGCATTCAAATTCACAGTGGATGTTTGACCGCTTGTGACTGGACGGAACAGGAGACTGGCACTGTTGTTGAAGTTGCTGTTGACCGAGATCGTTCCCGCGCTCGCAGCTACAATACCGGAACCAAGATTAGCCCCCTGAATAATTGGCGCCTGTATCACGACACTGCCGTTGGTAGCTACTTGATTGGCCGTACCAGACACCGTCAGCGCTACCGGAGCACCGATAAACACGTTATGACCAACACCGGGAGCAAAGGTACCAACACCGGAAAGCGTGAGAGCACCCTGTCCTTGCACTTGGATTGCATCAGTCAGTCCAGTTGATGTGCTTGTTATGCTTGCCGTGTTTATCAGTGATCCACCGCCGGCGACTATAAGCAAGGCGCTGTATTGTGGTGGATTTCCGGCAGGCGGCCCAGCCGATGGGCTATTGACTGTGCCGGCGGCTAAAATATTTTGAGCGACCGAGATCAAACTATTTGTCAACACGTTCTGCAAGATAACGACATTGGCGTTAATCGGACTGTTAATCGTCAGGTTGAACGGTGTGCCGACCTGGTAGATGTTGCCGGTGTTCTGCGGAGTACCAGAAGGAGGGTCAACCGCGGTGATACTGCTGCTCGCCGTCAGATATACGTTACCGGTCGTGTTGGCAGAGTAACTTGTAGCGGTCGTCGAGACGTTGATCAGACCGCTCGTAGAGCCGAGAGTCAAGGAGGGAGTTATGATAGTCGGAAATCTCAGAACAGAGACCGAATTTGCACCGCCGTTGGGTATGTAGGCAAAGTTATTGTTTCCTATAAACCCCAGAAAGTCACCGGTGGGAAACGGCGCTGCACCAGACGACGGCGTGGCGATCTGCAAGAATGCGCCGGTGGAGACCACGGAGACCGTGTTGTTTCCCTGATTGGGAATGTAAGCAAGCGTACCGGCCAGATTCACCGCGACAGCGGACGGATTGGGACCGACAGCCACTGTAGCAATAACTGTATTCGAGGAAGTATCGATCACCGACATGGTGTCATCACCCTGATTGGTGACGTACACCCATAGGCCTGCCGGATTCGCAGCGACGCCTCGCGGCGTCTCTCCAACCGCTATCGTAGCGATGACTGCAGCTGCCGGGTTGCTCAAAGCCAGCTCAGTATCGATTACCGATATGGTGTTGCTTTGCTCGTTGGCGACATAGACGGCTGTTCCGGACGGATTGACAGCCAGTCCTTTCGGCATGCCGCCTACGGTGATAGTGGATACGACAGTGTCAGTGGTCGTATCTATCACGCTGACGGTGCTGGGGGTGCCTGGTGTCTGACCGTTCAAGCCCTGATTGGTGACGTACGCATAACGACCATCCGGAGTAATTGCGATGCTGTGAGGGTTCGGACCGACAGTGATGGTGTTAGCCAAAACATCAGGCTGAGCAGGGTTGGAAAGATTGAGGATCTGCACCGTTGTTTGATTGTTAGTGGTATTTCCGTTATCCGCCACATATGCTTTGAGACCGTCCGGCGTGACAGCGATTCCTAGAGGGTATACTGGCTGAATCGGCGGGTTGTGCTCATTCAGGTTCTCAGTAGATACTACCGTGTTAGTACTAGTGTCAATAGTGCTCACGGAGTCGCTATTCTGGCTAACCACATAAACGTACTGATTATTCGGCGACATCGCCACCCCTTTCGGATTGACCCCCACACCATTTATGGTAGCGATTGTGGTGTCGCGAAAGTTAATGCTTCCCGAGCCATTTGCCGTGATTCTCACCGATGTTGTTCCAGTGATGTTACTGTCCAGCGTGATGTTGCCGTTATTGCCGGAAGTCGTCGACAGGAGAAGTTGATCCGCCGATATACCACCGGTCGGACTTACTGACAAATTTGTGGAGCTCTGCAGCGTCACCACGCCAGAGCCTGCCGACGACTGAACGTTGCCGCTGATTACGATATCACTGGTGGTGCTGCCGGACGTGCCACCGCTAGTGGTGAAAGTCAAGTTATTGTTGGTTGAGACTGTAACATTGGTGTTGACATTTATCTGAGCACCGCTGGTGGTAGCCTGTGTATTACCATTTAAATGCAGCGTGGTTGCTGATACTCCGGAATTAGCGAACGTCAGCGAGCCGGTGCCGGTCGGAGCAATATTAATCGTGCCGCCACTGCCGACGGTGCCGGCGAATCCGCTCGGAGCGGTAATGGTCAGATTGACATTAGCCGCCGAGTTGCCGGAATTGATGGCAACAGCGGAGGCGCCGGTAGCGGTTATCGACGGACTGGTGGTCGTGGCAACAAAGGTCAGATTCGGCGCGCGCAGGCTGACCGGACCTGCTCCGCTGATGGTCAATGCCGTCCCATCCGTAACAGTCAGGGTGCTGCCTGCAGTCATGGCCAGAAACGAGACCGTCCCGGTGGCATTGCTCGCGAAAGAGCCGTTGCCACCGACAGAGAGCCCACTGGCACTCTGAACCGTGATGTCCGTACCAGCCGTGGTGGCGCTGACCGTGCCATTGTTGGTCAACGACAATGTCAACAGCGTAATGTCGCCGCTAGCGCCGGCTGCGGAGACTGAGCCACCACCGGGAATCGTCACGGAAGAACCACTCGAGTTGGCAGTGACGCTAACAGCGCCGGCAGTAGCAGTCACGGCGGACAAACTCAAAGCAGTATTAGTGGCGGAAGCGTTGATGGTAACGCTTGACCCCAGTGCCGTAATGCCGCCCGTGATAGTCCCGGCAGCGGCTAGACTGATCGGCTGACCGGCGTCAGTGAAATTGAGCGTACCGACTGCGCCCGAAATGGCTGTAGTAGACAACGTGCCGGGCACATCGATCAACGTTCCGACCGTCGCGCTGGTGTTAGTAATTGAGACTGCCGCTCCGGCTGTAGACCCGGTCGAATTGGCAGTCACAGTCCCTTCAATATAGCTGTTGGTCGAAGTGCCACCGACCTGAAAGGTGTTGCCCGCACCGGTGTCCTTGTACGAAATGCTGAGCGACCCGCCAGCACCGGTGCCCAAGTTTCCCAGTGCGATGTTGGGAGTGCCCCCCGATGCTTGGATTTGGACAAATCCTGTCGTGTCCACCACGCCCGCTGCCAGCGAATAGGTAGGCCCCCTGCCGTTGCCGGCTTGCGGTCGCGCATCCATGCTGTTGACCGGATCGCCCACGGTCAGATTGTCGCCAGCCGAAAGATTGATAATGCCGCCATCACCGGTAGTAGAGCCGCCGCGAGCGGTTATGTCGAATCGGTCGGAACCAGTGGAGTCGTTTATGACGATATCTCCTGTCGACGATGTGGTAGTTAATGATACTGTCCCACCGCCGCCGCTGGCACCGCCATTAGCATTGATGTCCACGCGGGCGTCGCTGGTGATTGTCCCTCCCCGTAAATCAAATGTCCCACCTTTTCCTGAGCCAGAGCCATTCGCCGTCAAGTCGATTCCGGTGTCGTTGAAGTCTAGCGTCCCGCTACTTCCCCCGAACGACGCATCAAGAACGACATCGCCACCGGTTCGCCCACTCGCGGATGCAGTTGCGGTAACATCGCCCAATATCGCCAGCGTAGAGCCTGTATTTCGCACAGTCACTCTACCACCAGCCAAGTCACTTGAATTGACGATGCTCGAAGTGGTTGACCCTCCACCGGGAGCAACTAGAGCACTGGAAAGAGAAGTGGACCCGACAGAGATCGATGCCGAACGCACGGTACCTACACTGATCGCATTGGTTCCAGGCGTGGCAGTGCCGCCCGAAGAGATGTCTATGTCGCTAGGCACCGACGGTGTGGCTGTTGTGACTAGAATCGCCCCACCACCGCCGGTACCGCCGGTGGTGTTGATCGGGCCAATTGTTATGCCAGTACCACTGGTCGCGCCGGCTATGATTGCCACGTTTCCATTGTTGCCGGTGCCTGACCCTCCGGCCGTGATGGTCACACCGGTAGGCAGATTGATCGTGCCGGCACCGCTGCCTGACCCAGCGAAGGCGATCAGTGTTATGTTGCCACCATTACCTGAGCTACCGCCGCCGGTAGAAGTCAGCGAGTTGATCGAATTCGATCCATTGACAAGATCGATCCTTCCGCCAGCGGAGGTGGGAGACGAGCTCTCGATACGGAATGCCCCTCCCCCCAGGCTGGTGAGATTGGCTCCGGCAATTAGCAGAATATTGCCAGCATTGCCACTGCCACTGTTGCTGAAAATGCTTCTTCCAGAAGCCGTAGTGACGATATTGGTGCCCGAAGCGATCGTGAGGTCGACGCCAGCGGACCCCTGACTCGTCGAGATATTGACCGGGCCACTCACGCTGAAAAGACTGGGATCTCCAAGCGCCACCATCTCTCCGAGATTCAAAGCGCCTTCAAGCATGCCCAGATGCAATTCGCCTCCGTATGCGTTCAGTAAACCGGTTAATGAGTTAATCTCTCCGGCAATCACACCTCGGCCTGAGTGAAGATTGAGATTCTCAGCCAGAACATCGCCTCCGGACCAGCTCAATGATGCCTTTTGCGAAAAGGTTGCCTCTCTCACGTTGACTGCCCCGGACAGAGCTTCCAATCTGCCGCCCAGGCTGTTGACGATCATGTCTGTCACTCGCTGAGATGAGATGTTGACATTGCCCGCTCCAGCCGAGACTAATCCGCTGTTCGTGAAAGTTCCGGCCCCAGTCATCAGATTGACACTGCTTACGGCCTGCATGACCGGAATGCCACCGCTCACACCAGACGGCAGCGCATTTACTATTGCACCACCAGCATTGAGATTGAGACTGCCAGAGCTCATGATGCTGCCCGCATTCACTATGTCATGCACGGCATTCAGCCCAAAATTCAAATTAGTGACAGCAGACTGAACACCCGCAATCGCGGCAGCAGATGGCAAGGAAGAGATGAGCGCCGACTGATTGTTGAGAATACTTCCGGCATTGACGACTGCGTTAGTCACCTGGGAGTTTGTCGAATAGGCGACAACATTTCCGGAATTGTTCAAGTTGCCCAGAACGTTCAGGCTGGCGCTTTGCGCGAAATCATGCAAGGCGCTTACACCGGCCGGCACCACCAGATTGTCGACCGGTCTGCCGCCGAGCCATGACAGATTGACAGTACCACCGACCGCATTGCCGAGGTCGCCTAGCTGAATGGATTGCTGTCCGGTCTTAAGTACCTGCATGACCGCGACATATTCGGCCGGCGTCACAGCCAGCCCGGGTGTTATAGTGCGAGCCGCCGCACCGACTTGAATGGTGGCGGACTCAAATGCTGTATTGGTCGAGACGGTTCGTGTGCGGTCGATCGATGACAGGTCGAGATTGACCGGTGCGCTTTGAGCCACCGCTGCTGCCTGCGCCGATGCGTCTACCGCCGGTTGAGCTTCAGTCGCGAAGACTTGCCTGGCCCATAACAACTGGGTGGGCAATATCAATTGTAAAACGAGTACTATGCGAAGAATGGCACCCAGTCTGTTCACTCCAACTCCTCTTGAAACCAGCCCTGATGCCGCAGGTTGAGAGCCGAATCGCCAAAGTCCGATGATCTGCCAGCCGATACTATAAGTTTAAGCGCTATGGAGACCCCCTCATCCCCCATTATAGTTATTCCCTAATAAGCATAGATAATATCTTATAGGACAGTCAGACTGTCGCCGTAGCAACAATTTCGACCACGGTCAAACATGCTAGTACCGTTTCGCAGAGGAAATGATCGATTGGGAAACAAGGTGCGATGCAGGCTATCCCCGGGAGCGCCGGCTTCCAGCCGGCACCGGAGATCGGAAGAGCGTCGTG
>JAGVKB010000017.1 GCA_020050835.1 Candidatus Obscuribacterales bacterium
ACTTTCCGAATGGGCGACGCCTTGATGCTGTCAATCGCTCAATTGTTTCTCCTGGACTCACAACAGAAGGGCGGATTAGGTATCTCCACTGCCGATGTCGGAATTATTTACGGCACTTTCGGAACGATTGCATTGCTGGCCGGCGGCATAGTCGGAGGATGGCTGGTAGCCAGAGATGGATTGAAACGATGGCTGTGGCCGACAGCCTTGTTTCAGAATTCAGCGATCATTTTGTATTGGCTGTTGGCGGTCTATAAGCCCAGTGTGCCTGCTGTCGCGATTGTAAATGCTGTCGAGCAGTTTTCCTATGGATTGGGCGTGGCAGCATACACAGTTTTTCTTTTGAGTACGGTCAAGCCTGATTTCAAGGCCGCTCATTACGCAATTGCGACTGGTCTGATGGCGCTCGGACTGCTTGTACCGGGGGCAGTAAGCGGCGCCCTTTCAATCGCCCTGGGTTATCCAAACTTCTTCTTGGTCAGTTTCCTTTGCTCAATCCCGGGCCTTATCACAATCTTTTTCCTGCCGATTCAGGCCCAAGATGGAAAGGCTACCGAGGCAGCGCAACAGTAATATAATGGCCAGACGTTTGCCGCCAATACTCGAGGAGATTGCTCCCGTGGAATACCGAAAGCTTGGGAAATGGGGAGTTCGCGTCAGTGAAATTGCTCTGGGAAGCTGGCTTACCTACGGAGGCTCGGTTGACGAAAAGAGCTCTGTCGATCAGATTCATTACGCACTAGATCAAGGCATCAACTTTCTCGATACCGCCAACGTCTACGCGCATGGCGCAGCCGAGGTCGTAGTCGGCAAGGCGCTCAAATCGGTCAAGCGAGACTCTGTCTTTTTAGCTACAAAAGTCTTCTTCGCAATGGGGGAAGGTCCAAACGATAAAGGTCTTTCACGCAAGCATGTCGTTGAGCAATGCAATGCCAGCTTGAGACGCCTGGAGGTGGACCACATTGATCTTTATCAATGCCACCGTTTTGATCCCGACGTTCCAATGGAAGAGCTGATTCGCACGATGGACGATCTGACCCGGCAAGGGAAGATTCTTTACTGGGCAGTAAGCGAATGGCGAGCCGAGCAGATAAGAGAAGCCGTGGAAATGGCGCACCGGCTCAATGCTCCACCACCAGTATCAAATCAACCTTGTTACAACATGCTTACTAGAGCGATCGAAAAGGAGGTAATTCCGACTTCCTGGGAATTGGGACTCGGTCAAGTAGTCTTCTCACCGCTGGCACAAGGAGTGCTCACCGGGAAATACAAGCCCGGACAGCCACCACCCAAGGACAGCAGAGCTGCCGATGATCGCGTAAACGTATTTCTATTGAACAGAGGTTTGTTGGCCGACCAAACACTCTTGACTGTTCAAAGCTTAACTGAGTTAGCTCATTCGCTCAACCTATCCACCGCTCAACTCGCACTCGCCTGGTGCCTGCGCTCGAGGGAAGTAAGCAGCGTGATAATCGGAGCAACAAAGCGTACCCAAATAGATGACAACGTCAAGGCATCCGGCGTGAAGTTAACTGCCGAGCAATTGCAGCACATAGATCAAATTCTCGCCGGTTGATCGATTAAAGAACTAGAGCGGGTGATTCAAAGCACGAGCGATGCATGGCATCGACCCTACAGAAGGCCGTCAATATGCAGCCTGTTGAACAAGAAGAAATTTACGACGGGCTGAGCATCACTTCCAAGAGATTCAACGACTGCGTATTGAATAGCTACAGCGTACGACTTGATTCGCTTTCGATGATTTTTTGCTTGAGACGTCTAATGATACCGCTCAAAAGGTCCCTCTCTCGTTGTGTAAAAAATGATCTTTGATAGAGCGATCGCAACTCGCGCAAAATTACGTGTCGATTAAACTTCCGGGTGAACTCGATGTTATCTAGTAATTCATCGACCTGCAAAAACAGTTCGTCATCAAGCTTACCGTCCGGATGCATCTCTTGTGATTCGTTTTCTTCGTTCAGTTTTTCTCGACTTAACTCATAAGCGATAATACCAACAGCCTGCGCTACATTGAGCGCTGAAAACGCTGGATTGGTAGGGATGGAGATTGTGCGGTGACATCTCATCAATTCGTCGCGCGTCAATCCATCACGTTCATCGCCAAAGACGAAAGCTACCAGCTGATTCTGGCTGCACCTAATGGCTGAATGCGTAATCGCGCTGAGCGGCTCGGGAGTTTCGCGCGACTGACCGGAAGTGGTTCCAATTGCAATACTGACGTCTTTCAATGCATCGGAAAGACTTGAAAAAACCTGGCAACGCTTTAATACGTCAAACGCACCGACCGACATTCGACGTGCTTCGGAATCCTTGTAATTCTTCGGCGGATCGACCAGACGCAACTGCATGAACTGAAAGTTCTTCAAAACCCTAGCAATCGACCCGATGTTGCCAAGGAACAATGGTCTAACCAGAATAAAGATTGTATTGTTGCAACAGACTTTCATGCACACTATTTCAGATTCAGGTCTGCATCTCTGCACGGAAACAAACGGATTCCAGTGCTAGTATATTTGGCTAATAGTTTTTCAGTGTTTTGGCAGGAGGATATTATGGCGATTAAAGTAAAAAAGGCCGTGTTGTGGAAGCGAGACCTGGAGAATCGGCCCGGCACCCTTGCTGAATCGCTGAAGCCATTCGCAGAAGCAAAACAAAATCTGCAAGTGGTGATGGGTTACGCCTATCCGGGTGAACGAAACAGGTCAGCACTGGAAGTTTATCCGGTCAGCGGCGCGAAGGGTGAAGCGGCAGCAAGAGCAGCCGGCTTGGAAGCGATGACGCATACAAATTGCCTCTTAATTGAAGGCGATGATCGAGTCGGTCTGGCCTACGCGATGGCTAATGAACTAGCCGGCAACAGCGTTAACATCTCATTTTCCATCATACAAGTAGTAGGCGGCAAATTCCTGGCCATCCTAGGATTCGAATCAGCCGGCGATGCGGACAAGGCAACCGCGATTATAAAATCGGTCGGTAAATCCACAGTTAAGAAGACAACGGCAAGAAAAAAAGCCAGGAAAACTACTGCAAAAGCCAAAACCAAGAAAAAACCGGCTAAGAAGCTTGCCAAGAAACCAGCGAAGAAGTCAGCCACCAGAAAGACAGCCGGACGGAAAAAACCAGCAGCGAAAAAAACCGCTCCAAAAGCCAAAAAGCGTCCGGCTGCACGAAAGAAGTCCAAAAAGTAGAGATAGATATAGATAAGGATTGCCAGTCGATTTCAAGATTGGCGCTCTGAATCGAAAACCGGGGCGGCAGCCGACCTGCCCCGGTTTTCGATTCTTGGACGGCGCAGACGAGCAACGGGCAGTTGCCAGAACCGTCCCTACAGCGGAGCAATGGACACCCCTGCACCACTGACGGTGCCAGAACGGCTTACAAGGTAAAGCCCTGCAGCGAGTGCGCATGAAGAGCGTACAACTCGTCCGGGCCCATGCCGTGCTGGTCGTCCATGTAGATCATCAAGTAGGCAGGGTACAGCGACTTATATTGCGGATAATTCTTGTAAAAGCTGGTAAGCGTAGTCGAATAGTGGCTCAGCGGTTTGGAATACTTGAAAACGACAACGCTTGACTTGGACCAAAGCCTAGTTTGCTGGATCAATGAATCGATTGTAAGCTTGTTTTCAGCGCTGAAGTTGCTGGAAAGGCGTGTCGCCAGGGCAAATGCAATCTCAGCCGAACAGTGCCGCAAGCCCTGATTGAGTCCCTCAATCACGCCTCTAAGATAGGGCAATTGAGCGTCGGGCACCAGGGAAAGCCACAGCTCTCCAGGCAATGGCCCGTTTGTCTTGTCCGAACCGGTCATTTTGCTCTCGCTGGCCACAATTAAGCTCCCTCCCAGAATACTCTACCCAGTAATCGATGTACTTTGTCCGTTTTTTGGCAAGGGATCTTCGACTCGGATATGATGAGTGCATACTTGGCGGGCCAGGAGAAAACGGATGTCAAACGCAGTAACTAGGTCCCTCTTGAGGCATATTCCGAGCCTTCTTTCCGGCGGCTTGATAGTATGTGCTTCCGTTTATCCAATCAGCGCCTTCAGCTCAAATCCGCAAGTCGGTACTCCTCAGGCAGACTCATTGAACAGCAGCTCATCGTCCACCGTAAGCTTCGCCAAGATTCCGGCATCTGCCGAGGAGATTGTTCTTTCGGTTGAAACTGTTAAGGTGTCGCTCAAGCGAGTGCCGGGCGCCAAAGAGATGAATGTCGCCAGCAACTGTCCCGGTCATTGGAATGTGAGCGGAAACGTAATCAGACAAGTAGCGTTTTCCAGCACTGCAAAGGGCGTCTCTATCCGGGCCGACGCTACCGGCGCTCAAGCGATGGTCAACGGCAAGATTTATCAACTGCCAAGAGACTCGGATGGAGCTGTTCGCAGCTTGAAGATTGAGAGCGGTCAGGTGGTTATTAATGGCAGGAAGCTCGATCCGATCCCTGGCTCTGATGTACCCGGACCGTGCACCGGCCCGGAGGTGCTCGAGGTTCAGATTCCTGAAAGTTACAAAGGCGGACTCGTCCTTTCCAGCCACGGCGCAGCTGACATTCAAGTCGACAGCTGGGAAGGCAGCAAAATTGTTTTGCTTATTCATGGAACCAGCAGCGTGGAAATGGGAAAGGTGAGCGGACTTTCCAAGTTGGTAATCGATATCGAGGGGCAGGGCAAGGCAAGAGTCAAGGGCGTGAGCACCAAAGCGTTGGTGGCTAACATCAATGGCGCCGGGACATTGCAAGTTGACGGCGGATCAGCCGACATGAGCAATGCCACCGTATCTGGTAGCGGCACGATCACGCTAAAAGGCAAGTTCAAGAATCTCAAGAAGTCTGTCAATGGCGGTGGAGATATTCAGGTGATCGAGTGAAAGTCCTGTCAGCCTCACAGGCAATGACGGCAAGCCTACTGTCTGCAGCGCTCTGCTGTACCAATGCCGCCACCCCCTTTGCAGCGTTTGGACAAACAGGAGCCGCAACTACAGCCGCTCAAACCCAAACGAACTCTCCGCCGGCCAAGGCAAGCAAGCCAATCAAGCTTTATGGACGAATTGAAGAGCTTTGCGAAGTGCCGGGAGCCAAGATACCGATCAAGTTGCAGGCGCAAACACCGAAATTTGATACGAGACGACCGCTGACCGGACAGGCGCGCACGACCACTCAAAGTGGCATCGTCACCTCGGCCGCCTATCCAATTGATTGGGCGGGGGTGTGGTCGGGAGAATTAAAAATCTGGACAGCCCAGTTTAGCCCGAATCGCTGGAAATTCGATGCAGCAGAAGCATCCAAGGAACAAGAGCTAATGAAGCCCGGCAAGGACGGTCAAGTTACATTCAATTTCGCGCTCGACTCCCAGCGCCAGATTCAGCTAGCACCGACTCAGGTCGTCTTCTCAGCGCCGATGGACCAGCAAAAGGCCCAAGATATGATGCAGCAGATGCAGCAAATGATGGGTGGTGCACCGGGATTGTTCGGACAAGGACCAGGCAGCGCCATGGCGATGCAAATGATTCAGTCCGTTCCATATATGTATGCAATGCATCTCGGTGACTTAAGACAGGGAACCGGTGTGACTGGAAACATGCTGGACAGCCAAGTTGTGAAGAACAACGTCAAAGTGCTGGCAGCCAATACGCTCGAACAACAGATAGTAACTTACTTTCAAGACCAGAATCGCTCAACCGGTCAAACCAGAACTGGATATTGCGAAACAGTTCTGCGCTTTACCAGATTGAATCGGGATCAATTGTACGTTCAAGCAGCCACCGTAGACTACGATCGCAGCGGCACATTCCAAGATAAAGTTGTTCTTTACGGCACAATCAACCGCGGTCAAGCGGCTTCGCCTTCACCGATGCTGCCGTCGGATATGTTCAACGGAAGCGGCGGACTTCAAAACCTTTTCAATCTTGGCCAGTAACAACAGCTATAATTCCATACCATGACGGTAGAAGAACTAGTCGAGCTCGTAGAAAATATGGCGCTGCAGCATGCCTACCCGGGCTTCGACGTGCGCTCGTTGAAGCTGGGATTGCCGGCCGAGGCCGTCAACTCGCCAGTCAAACTCTTTGCCGAGGCCTTGAAACAGGACAGCACGGTCGTAAAGTTGGCTGCCCTGCGCTGGTTCTGGGAACGGCCAGGAGTGGCTAGACGCTACGCCGAGGCAATTGCCAAGCTTCTGGATGATCCGGACCAATGGGTGCGCCTGGAATCCGTCCGGTCGCTCGGCCGGCTAAGCGATGCAGAAGAGAGCATCGCCATACGAGTTTCTCAGATGTTAAATGATTCGGACAACGAAGTGCGGAAAGTTGCAGCACACGCAATCTGGAAGCTAGGCTGCAAGAATGAGCAAGTGCTCAACAGTCTCAAAAAAGCCGCCGAAGATCCCGACACGGAAGTGAAGTGGAAGGTGGAAAAGGCCCTTAGAAAACTTGGGGCATATCTTTAGATCGGCAACCAGCGCTTCGACCCAAACGGTTCAATTTAATCTGGCCCTACGTAAGTCAACCACGCTTTGCTTGCCTTTCAGTCCAGAATCAGCTTTCCTTGTGTAGACACGGCTGAACGAGGTCGATTCGGGGTTGGAGCGGCGATGAGTTTATCCTTCGACATACCTAGCAAGAAGAGTTCAGAACAAACGGACAGCAGAACATCTCTGTACGGGCAGGTCGAGAGCATCTTACACGCCGACTCGTACCATTTGCCCGCGGCACACTCGGCGAAGCCAGATCGAAGAGTATCGACTGTTGGCATGTCAACTGTGGACAATCCTGTAACCGCTGTTTTACCAGCCTTGGATCTTCAAGGACTGGCAGCTCACAAGTTAACCGCATCGAATGAGCGACCGGACACAAGATTGACAGAGAAAGCGACAGAGATCGAAGTGCGCGGAAAAAACGGGCATCGCGACACAGTGTCAGGCATTCATCCACGCTCAGGAGAAACACTGCCTGAGCTGCTGAAGCGCCTGCACCCAAATCTCTCAAAGGAACAACTTGCCTATGAAGTAAGACAGGTGCTCAAATACAATCGCGATTACGGCAATGACATCGGCTTGCAGACCAGGCTGAATCCAAGTAAGGCAGTTTACTTGACTAGCATCAAGTATTTGGATGCTCGCGGTCAGATCGCGCGAATAGAGGGGCCGACCGGCACAATTACTGAGTTTAACTACAACACCGACGGTAGTTTGTCCAGTTATAAGATGACAGCGGCCGACGGCTCCACGCTCGAAGAAGCCAAAAGAGCAGGTAATGACTGGATTCTAACCAGAAATGGCAAGACCGAACGGGCGCAGTCAATTCAAATCGACGACTGGGGCAATACAATCATCACGAATCTCAACGGCGACCAATTAGCGCATTTGACAAACGGAACTGACGTAAAAACCACCTTCAAAGACCACAAACCAATTAATTCGGAAGCGACCCGCCAGGGTAAGCAGACTGCCAGCTACGACTATCTGTACGAAGGTGAAAACGTCAAGGTCTTCGCAACGTATTCGGACGAGCCTAACAAGAAAGTCCTCTTGTCAGAGCAAATATCGCCGGAAGCGTTAGAAAGACTGGCTGCAGCTCAAGGTCGAATCAGAAGACCGGTGTTTAGACAACAAAATGCAAGCTTCAACATTGATCTGCCGACAGACAGCTTCATTACTCAAAACATTATCCGAAGCGCCGAGAATCTAGTCGGGCAAGCGGTTACGAAATTCGATCCCAGTATTCCAACCAGTGTCGGCTGCGCCCGCATGGCTAGTGAAGTGCTTTGCGATGCCGGGTTTGATCGCGGATTGATCGATGCAAATGTAGACAGCTTCGAAGAAAAACTGAAAGCCCGTAATTTTGTTTTGGTTCCTGAAAGCCAACTCAAATCAGGCGATGTAATTATCGCGAAGGGTCCAGGCCCGACAGCAGGACATACAGCAATTTACGCGGGCAACGGTAAAATCCTAGGCAACTCCACCGGACAAGGCTACTTCGTGCTCGGAGACTACCAGGCAACCTTCGGCGGATTCGAATCGCGCGTAGGCTATCGATATGTGCCGAGCAACACCCTGGCGTCAATCAAATAGTCTAGAGATGCGGCTGGAATCTGATCTCGATCCAGCTGAGAACATCGAGAAAGCGATGATCTTCGTGCAGGCGCTTGCAAAAGTCATGCTCGTAGTACTGCTCGAGGAAATTGAGGTCGTAGCGCGCAATCTTAAGAAAATCATCAATTACTGATTGCAGCTTCAGATTGGTCTCGCGCAGAGCACCGAAGGCGTCCTGATACTCCTTCTGTTTGCCTTCGTTGAGCATGGCGAAGAGCCGGCTGAGCAGAGCGCTTAAGGCAGCCGCTATTCCGCCGAACTGCGCAGCGATCATTTTCTCTTCGAGCGTAGCGCGCTTGTTCGCCAATAGGAGCAATGACTGGCTTAAGCTTTCAATCAATTGACCCATTCGCTCGGCTTCGGTAAGCCAACCGATCAGTAGCGCATCCTGGCTTTTATACATGCACAGATTCTAGCAGGGCTAAAGCAGAAGCGGTCCCCGTGCCCGGGAACCGCTTCAAAACGCCATTGGATACCTGGTCTATGTAATTGAAGGGCTGTAGGGTTCCATTGTCTCCACAGTGCTCACGGAGAGATGAGCTCCCTGCGTGCGTCGGAAGTTATCGAGGTAACGTCTAAGAGCTTCTCTTATCAGGTCAGAGCGTGTACGGTGCTCGCATTGCGCTACGAAATCAGCTTGTTCGAGCATGGCAGGTGGCAGAGCAATAAGGACCTTCTTTGGCATCAGTAATTCCCCCAAGAATTGCGCGTGTCAGGACAAGTCAAGTTCCCCGCGAAGCTAGGGAGCTTGTACTAATTATTAACAAACAAGATTTATGCCGACGGCTGATCGGTTTCTTCCGCGGTCATTCAACGAGTATTCACTTTACACTCGTTGCTGCATATCGTAAAGGTCTGAAATAGGCATAACAGCGTATTTTTGTTTGCAAGTACATAAAAGGTTTTTTGGATAATCCGAAAGCGGGTCTCCATAAGACTCGCAGGCAAAACCGCTTTTGAGGCTATTAACAGAAGTGCTATTTCCGTACATACAAAAATGTCATTGTGATATAGCTCGACGCCCGAAAGCCTGATTTTACCTGGGTTCCTAATCGATTGATTTTTTCACTGCCGCATGTTATCGATCGATTGACAGGTTTTCTACAGATCGCGGCCAATGTCAGTCGTATAGCTGCTTCTGATATACAGCCGGTCTCAAGACGATCCGTTATGTACATGTACTGTCACTCTTGCGTAAATCGATTTGCTTTCAACTGTTGAAATGAAAGCGGACAAAGGCGAGACAGGCGCGACACCTCCGAAAGCGCATGAGCAGCGATTCCTAGCGCTCTTTGTCGCAGGGAGCCGAATTCTTCCAGAAGTCTTAACGGGTTTACCGGCAAGCCAAGCGAGAAGAACTTCAAGCGACTTAAAAAGTTATGCAGCGCGAGCGGCCCGCATGGCTTGGGCGACCAGATTACTCTCGGCGCCTGGACTTGATACGCCCAGTTCGTGCGGAGGGTAAGCCAGCAGAGCCTTGACTGACGGCATTCTCGATTGCATAAGTAGTCGTCCAGTGCACGTAGGAAATTTTGTAGATTTCTTCTTGTTCGTCAAGCGGAAACCATGAGGTTCGGATGTAGGGGCGGCGGAGACACGCAACGGGCGGCTACGAACGCCGCCCCACATGCTTTCTGCCAATTCCTGTGCTGGCCGAATGCTTATGTGATTGCTAGTTCCTACTGAGGCGATAAGTACGATGCCTGGCAGTGACACCAATGATGGTGATTGAGACGCATCCTACTTCGAGACCACTAGCGTCTCCAGTATCTTGTAGAGGCGTCGCACGCCTTTAATCAACTCTTCGACCGGGATACGCTCATCTTTGCCGTGCATAGTAGCCAGATGTGTTTCGTCAACCTCGAACGGCTCGAATCCGTAGCACTCTATGCCAAGCTCTCTGAACCAGTGCGAGTCGGTAAACCACGGTACGACAACTGGAACGACCGGTATTCCAGGCGCTTCCTTGGCAGCGACTGACTTGATCGCCTCGAAACACTCTGTCTTGAATGAAGAACCAGCTGTTGTCTGCCAGTCAAGCACTTCCACTTTTACCGCTGGATTTCCAAACGTCTTCTTCACCTGAGCAATGAACTCTTCCTGCTTGACTCCCGGCAGCAGCCGGCAGTCGAGCTCGGCGGAAGCATCAGCGGGAATGACGTTAGTCTTATAGCCTGATTTCATGACGGTCAATGAGATCGTATTGAAGAGCATTGAGGACTTCATTTTGTCCTGAAGCACCTCATTTAACAGCTTCGGATCATTGACAGTACGATCGATTTCTGCATAAGCAGCGCTCTTGGACGAGTTGGGCTCAGTCTTGCTCACTTCCTTGAAATACTCGCGGACTGCCGGCAACACGACCGGCTCGATCTTTCTGTCGACGATCTTTTGCAGTCCACGAACTAACTGATTAGTTGATGAGTCCGGCATCGGCATCGATGCGTGCCCAGCCTGGCCACTAGTGGTCAGCTTCAACCAGAGCGCCGATTTTTCAGCAATGTCAACTCCCCAATATCGAGCTTTCCCGTCAGCTCCTTTCTCTATATGAAACCCTTCATTGAGGAGAAACTCGGCGTCCTTCACCAGGTCCTTATGATTCTGAACGAACCATTTGGCTCCGTAATCGCCCCCCATCTCCTCATCTGGAGTTCCAATAAAAATGACGTCCCGGTCGAGCACCTGTCCGGAGCGCTTGAGCATCAGCAAAGCCTCCAGCTGAGCGATTGCTATCCCTTTCATGTCGAAAGCACCGCGACCCCAAAGCTCACCATCATGTATCTCACCGCCGAAAGGAGGATGTTTCCAATCCTCCGGTCGAGCCGGTACCACATCTATATGATTGAGCAGCACGATTGGACGCTTACGTCCATTGCCCTTCAGGCGCGCATAGATACACGCACGCTGACTTGATGTGTTCAAGATAGTGGGTTCAATGCCATTTTCGCGTAAGACAGAGGCGAGGAATTCGGCCCCTTTCAGCTCGTTGCCCGGCGGAACGGTGGTGTCAATTTTCAGATAGCTGCTGAGCAATCTGGTGGCTTCCTCACCAGCCTTGCTATAGTCCGGACCAGCCGGTCCAATTGCGGACCAAGCGACAGGAAAGGACATCGCACAAAGCAGCGAACAGAGACCAACTTTGTTCAGGAAGGAAAACCTCATTGACATTTGCCTCGACGTGGAATTTGATAAACGGAGAATCAAATTATAGGCGAGCCGGAAGCTCGACTCAGGCCCTGTTCGTTATCGTATTTAAGTAATTGAATGAGCCACAAACAAAAACACCACCCAAACTTAATCGCGGTGGTGTCTTTGCTACTGTCTGGCTGCCTGTTGCGATACAGGCTCAGTATTTCCTTACGCTTCAGCCAGTCCTTCGCGTGAGGCGGGCTCGCTTGTTGTAGTTTCCGGTCAGCGCCGACCTGTCGTTTCTACAAGGCCCCTCGGGTCACTGCGGTGACTTCGTTCACCGCTCGCCGTCGATGTGATTACTTTAGCACTGCAGCGAATAGACGGAAGTACCCCAATGAACATTTAAGATGCGCACCTTGGCAATACAAAGAGTCGGCAACCATCGATGGTGCCTGCATGTAAATTCGTTAACAAGCGCCGGATCAATCCGCTCCGTTTTCGATCCGAACTCTTTCACGCGAATTCCGCATCAGTTGCCGATTTCAGCAAGATGCTACCGGAAGCGGTTAAAATGGGAAACTCTCCGGCAAGGAATCACCAATGCAATTGGCTACGTGGAATGTCAACTCCTTAAATGTGCGTCTACCGCATGTCCTGGACTGGATCGGCAAACAGAAGCCGGATGTGCTGTGTATTCAAGAAACGAAGCTGACTGATGACAAGTTTCCGAAAGAGGCGATCGAGAGCACCGGGTATCATTGCGAGTTCTTCGGAGAGAAGGCTTACAACGGTGTTGCCATCCTTTCACGCACAACACCAGATCAGGTCCAAAAGGGCTTTCTAGATGCCCAGGACACCGACTCGAAAAGGATGCTGGCGGTTCAGCTTGGTCCGCTCAAAGTCATAAACGTCTATATCCCTAACGGTCAAGAAGTGGGCTGCTCGAAGTACATCTATAAGCTCGATTGGATTGAAAAGCTCAGGCGATACATAAGCGAGCAGCATCAAACAAACGAGCTAGTGATTGTCTGTGGAGATTTCAACATCGCAACTGAAGACAGAGATGTGTATGACCCGGAAGCTTTGGCCGGACAAATTCTCCTGAGCGACGAAGAAAGGGCGGCGTTGGAATCCTTGCGGCAATGGGGTTTCGTAGACACTTTCCGGCTCCATCACGCCGACGCCGGTCTGTATTCATGGTGGGATTACCGGATGATGGCTTTTCGCCGCAAAATGGGCATGCGGATAGATCACATCTGGGCTTCGGAGCCGCTAGCCAGTATCTGCACCCACGCCTGGATCGACATCGAGCCAAGGAAGCTCGAAAAGCCTTCCGACCACGCACCGGTCATAGCTGAGTTTAGCCTCGAGGTCTAGTCAAAGCTCGGTCCGGAGATCTCATTCAGACCGGAAAGCGAGCTCTATTTAGGCGCTTCATCCTTGCTGCACACGCCGTGCATGACAATTGCCTGTCCGAGCGCATCCACCGCTGGTTTGCTATCAGCGGCCGAGAACCAGATCATGTACTGATTCGGACCGGTGATCATAATTACCAAGCGACCGGGAGCAGCACTTAAGTTGACCGGCGTCTTCTTGCGCAGCTCCTCAACGGAGGTATTCTTCAGTCCGGAATCAACTGCCATCATGACATTGCTCAGAACACGAAAGTCCTTTTCGCTGGTCATGCTTGGTCCAGGGTTTGCCCCACCCAGCTTCTTGTAGACGAATTTCAAAGTTTCATCAATCTCTGCGCTTGCTTGCGGTAATTTCCCATTGTCCTGGAAATATTGATTGAGCGCTTTGGAAGCTCGACCAATCAGTACAACCGGGCTGGAACCGAACAATCCACCGGCCGTTGGCGCACCGAATCCTTGCAGTTGCAACTGGGTCAAGGCTGGCAGAGGCACCAACCCAGCACACATTATCAAGCCAACAGCGATCAATTGACTTCGATAACTGCTGCTACTTCTTGTCATAAGAGAAAATGATTTCCTCCCTTCTTATTTCCTGAATTGGTTTGAAATTGCCTGCGATCACCATATCAGCCAGCTTGGAACATTGTTTGAAGTACTGGTCGGACGGATGCTCGCCGGTAAGTTTGCGGGCGAGGTCCTGACAAACGATATCAGCTGCTGCGATTGTAACTTCGTCCTTTTGACGGTGAGCATAAAGGGCGGTCACCAAAATAGTGATTGCGTCCTGTACGCGCTGAGACATGTGAGCGATACGGCACTGACGATCGGCCAACTTCAACTGGTGCTTGACCATATTGCCGGAGAGCTCGAGCGGAGCTTCCTTTAGCATCTGCATGGCGAAATCGACGTGCTGTTTGAGCGACGGGGGCAGACCGGGTATCTCATGACTGTCGGCGCCGCTGAGCATCTGACCGATGTACCAGAAAGCATACGGGAACAGCTCATTGCGAAGCTGCCAGACGTGCATTGGATTGGCCGGATTGAGCGTGCGCAATCCGGCGCGTTGGAGTCCCAGACCAACCGGCTCGAAGAACTTCGTACCGTGCTCCTTAGCCAGCGACTTGAAAAAGGCCATGCCGAGCATCTCGCCTTCCCCTTCGTAGATGCAGGGAGCGAGGAAGTCATGCACATTGTCGCCAAACAAATGTCCCTGGACAAATGAGCGTCCACCGTGCGTCTTCATGAAGTGCTCGATCGCCACTTCCTTTTCCGCTTCACTACCGAAGATCTTGGCGATAATACACTCCAATTCACCGCGATAGCCCTGGTCTAGCAACCAACTACCCCATTGAACAAGCGCGTCGGCGGCGGTAATCAGACCGGCTACGCGCGCAATTCGCCGTTTGACCAGCTCACGAGTCTCGATCGCTTGTCCGTATGTTTCTCTAAAGTGCGACCAGGGAAGCATATTGGCCAGGAGCACCCGCATGACACCAGAGGCGGTGGCACAGAGAGCCAGGCGCCCCAGATTGAGTCCATGGTAGGCAACTGTAAGCCCGTCGCCGATTGGCGGTACGAGCAGGTTCTCCTTTGGAACCTTGAAATCCTTAAATCGGATCCCTTGATTGTAGGTGTGCTTGAGTGCGTAGAGCCCGTAGCTCACCAACTGGAAGTTTTCATTCTCTTGTGGCGGAAGATCGGCGATGATCGCTGCCGGCTTTCCGTCAATCAGACACACAATACCTATTGTTCGCCCGGGTACTACATTTGTGATGAACAGCTTTTCGCCGTTGATCACGTAATTGTCACCCTGCAGGGTGGCAGTGGTCCTGAGGGCTGTCAAATCTGACCCGGCATTAGGCTCGGTCAAAGCAAAGGCGGAAAGTGCTTCGCCGCTGGCAAGCTTCGGCAGAAACCTATTCTTCTGAGCGTCGGTTCCGAAACTTCTGACCGGGTCGACTGCACCGATACAGCCATGGACGGAAGCCAAGCCGGCGCAGGTCGGATCGTAAGTGGCCACTTGCGTCAGGAAATTCATGAAGTGCTGAAGCGACGCACCCTGACCGCCGAACTTAGGATCAATCAGCATGCCCCAGTAACCAGCAGTGCCCAATTCCTTGAGGACTAGATCCGAGACCTTTCCTTTTTCGTCCCAAACGGTCTTAGCTTCTTTGTGCTTTCTGAGCACATCGAGACTTCTTTGCATAGCCGGCAGGCAAGCTGCATCCGTGCTCAACGCTGGCGAACCAAAAAGTTCAATTGGAACCCTGTCTTCCCAAACAGCTTTGTGGATCGGACTGTTTACCGTCTTGAAGCGAGCTGCAAACATCGCTTCAACTTGCTCATCGGCACGATCTACTGCCCCGGTTCGCTTCGCTTCCTCTTCCGTTTTACCGCTCAGACGGAGCGCTGTTTCCGTGAAGGTCGTTTCCCGTTCCTGAACCATAGTTCCCTTCTTCTCTTCTTCTTGCATAGTTGTCATGACCACAAAAGCCTATAGAAATACGACTAATAAGCTCCGATCTAACCATATTTATAGATCAGGCACCCAATAAGCGTCTAAGGTTTGAGCGAATTGCTCGCGACTTTCGACCGAATAACTTCGAGCGAAAGCGACAAATTCGGGCGAATTCGGCAGAGAACTCAGGATTCTTTGCCGGCCTTCGCTTTGACCAGACTGCTCCAATCACTATGCACAAATCCGGCCTCGGGCTTGTCAATACGTTCGTAAGTATGCGCGCCGAAGAAGTCCCGCTGAGCCTGCAAAAGATTCTGAGGCAGCCGCTCGCAACGATAGCTGTCGTAGTACGCCAGGCTGGCTGAAAAGGCAGGAACAGCGATTCCGAGATTTTGAGCAGTAGTCACGACCTCGCGCCATTGAGCTTGAGCATTAGCTATCCATTCGCGGAAATCGGAGTCCAGCAACAAATTGGGCAGGTCAGGCTGCCGCTTGAATGCCTGCGTGATGCGATCTAAGAATTGCGCTCGAATAATGCAGCCGCCTTTCCAGATGCGCGCTGTCTCCGAAAGATTGACTCCCCACTTGTACTGGCTTGAACCAGCCTGAATGAGGGCCATACCCTGCGCATACGAACAGATTTTGCTGGCATAGAGCGCATTTTCGATCGCATCGATGAAACGTTCGACATTGCCCGAAAACTTAGCTTGAGCAGGTCCGGCGAGAACTTTGGATGCCACCATCCGCTGGTCTTTCATAGACGACAAGAGTCGTCCGGTTAAGGCCGCGTCAATGGTCGGAATCGGAATACCCAACTCAAGCGCAACTTCTGCGGTCCATTTGCCAGTACCTTTCTGGCCTGCCTTATCTTGAATCAAATCAACCAGCGGTTTCCTAGTGTCTTGATCGACCACAGTCAAGATCTTGCCGGTGATTTCAATCAAGAATGAATTAAGCAGACCTTGATTCCACTTCTCGAAAATTTCGCTCATTTTTCTGGCGTCCAGCCCGAGCCCGCGTTGCAACAGGTCAAAGGCCTCGCAAATCAACTGCATATCACCATATTCGATACCATTATGCACCATCTTGACGAAGTGGCCAGCGCCATCAGGACCGAGATAGGTAACGCAAGGGCCGTCATCCACCTTGGCCGCAATCGCCTCCCAAATTGGGCGAATCTGCTCGTAGGCTTGCTTGTCGCCACCAGGCATTAAAGATGGACCCCAAAGCGCACCTTCCTCACCGCCGGAGACCCCGGAGCCGACGAAGAACAATCCCTCGGAGGCGAGCTGCTGCTCTCTCTTTCTAGTGTCTTCAAAATAAGAGTTGCCACCATCAATGATAATGTCACCCTTTTCAAGATAGGGCTTGATCTTTGCTACAGTCTGATCGACCGCCTCGCCAGCCTTGACCAGCAATATAATCTTGCGCGGGCGCTCCAACGATTTGACAAACGTCTCTTCGTCCTTGCAGCCAATTACATTCTTGCCCTTAGCTGGACCATTGACAAATGCATCGACCTTGTCGGTGTGTCGATTAAAAACAGCAATCTGATAACCATTACGCTCGATATTGAGCGCCAGGTTCTCTCCCATCACACCTAGTCCGATCAGACCGATCTTTGCCAACCCAGCCATAATCTCCGCCCTCCCTTGCCGATGCGCGATAAACGGACATGCCTGATTGCAAAAAGCACTTGCAGATGCAGCTCCAGAAGCAGCTTCTTACCTTCACTCTAGCCTACAGCTTAACACCTTGAAAACCGCCAGCCGCGCAACTTTGACCAAGCGTTTCCGAATGCGAGAAAGGTGGAACAATGGGAGTCGATTGGAATAACCTTTCGCAGCTCGGAGCTAGTCATATGCCCAAGAAAGCCAAGACAAATCACATTCCACTTACCAAAGTCGTCCTCTACAAGCATGGCATGGGCTATTTCGAACGTTGCGGAAAGATTGCCGGTCCGACCAGTGTGCCGATATTTTGTGCCGCCGAGGCGATCGATGACATGCTCAAGTCGCTTCTAGTGTTAAATCTTGGTGCAGGCCGAGTCGGCGCAGTCACATACGACTCCTCCAAAACCACTCAGATGAGATTTGAAGAATTCGGGTTCGACATCCGCAATTCGCGCGGGTTGGTCGATCTACTAGGGCAATTGAAGGGAACTCCGGTAAAGGTCACGGTCTCCGGTCAATCAATTACAGGTCGCGTAATGGGGCTCGACACGGTCGAGCACATCGTCGCAGACAAAACGGTTCGAGAGCAGCAGCTCGTCATTTACACCGGCGAGCGAACAATTAAGCGATACAACTTCTCTTCAATTACGGCCATTAGTATTGAAGACGATGCTGTTGCCAAAGAGATCGGGCAGCAGCTAGAGCTCTTGTTTGATACATCAAAGAAGAAGGACAAGAAGAGGCTGCAAATCGCCGTTGAAGGAACAGCAAACCGAGAACTCTTTGTGGCTTATTCAATCCCTTCTCCGATTTGGAAGACCAGTTATCGACTTGTGTTTGTTCCAGACGGCAGCCTCCTTCTCCAAGGAATGGCGATCGTCGACAACGTTCAAGAAGAAGATTGGGCTAATGTGGAGATGACGCTGGTAAGCGCTGCGCCAATCTCCTTTATTCAGCCGCTCTATGATCCAATTCAGCCGCACAGGCGCACAATTGCGCCTCAGGGAGTAATCGCATCCGGTCCAGTGCTGGCCGAGCGCGCACAGCAGCAGGAATTGGCCTGGGCCATGCCGATGGAAGTAGCCGCAACTGCGGCCGCGGCCCCTGCAAAGGCGCAAAGCAGGGCCAAACTGGCTATGTTGGGACAAACTCAGGAGATGGCCGCTCCAGGCTTTGCAGGCGGCTCGCCCGGTCTAGCCATGCAAGCGGCATTCGCTGAAGAAGAGCTGCGAATCGTGGCAGAACCGAGCGGCGAATTGTTCGAATACAAGATTACACGCCCGGTAACTGTACCTCACAACTCCTCAGCGCTCATTCCACTGGTTCAGCAAACGATTGAGGGAGAGCGCATCTCACTCTATAACGCTGAGAAGAATTCCAAGTTTCCCTATGCAGCCGTGCGCATGAAGAACACCACTGATTTGACGCTCGAGGCTGGGCCGGTAACGGTTATGGAAGAACATGCTTATGCCGGAGAAGCGATGCTGGACGTGCTCAAACCGAACGATTCGCGAATGTTGCCTTATGCAATCGACCAGGGTTGCCATGTAATCCTTCGCTCTGACACTTTTCGCAAGCCGGTCTGGCGAGTGCGCAGTACGTTTGGATTCATTTATATGGATTACCGCGAGCAGTTCAAACAGATTTATCACATCGAGAATCTGAGCGATCGCAAAAAGGTAGTGTACATCGAGCACCCGATTCACGCCGGAATGAACCTTGCACAGGGTGTTAAACCGGTGGAAGCCACCCAAAACCACCACCGATTCAAAGTGCAGATTGATGCCGGCAAAAAACACAACCTGGAAGTAATCGAGGAATCAGACGCCAGTTATCATATGCGCATCGAAAATGTCGAGGCAATTGACGGGCGGCAGCTAGATTGGCTTCTCCAGCAGAATTATGTAAACAAGGACTTTCTCAACTTCTTGTCCTGGTTGTTTCAAGAGCGCAGCGAAATACTCGGACTGCTTGAAAACCGCCGGCAGCTGGAATCGAAGATTGCACAATACAAAGCAAATCAAGAACGAGCTCGCGAGAATATAAAATCGCTCGGCACTACTAGCGAGCGTTACAGGCAGGCAATCGACGAAGCGGAAGATAAGATTCTGCAAGCGACCCAAGAGCTAAACGAGCTGAACAATACGATATCGACTCGCGAAAGGAAGTTTGTCGAGATGATGAAAGTCGAGCTCATGTCGGAGCTTGAACAGGAAGTTGTCCAGAAGAAATAACATCCTAATAAGAAGTAAGATAGAGGGTCCCAGTCGACCAGTCAGTTAGAATGGGAGTTAGCTCGAGGCCAGGCACTTAAGTGTCCAAGGAAGGCGATGCTAAAAAGAACGCCCGTAATTGTTTATGACGGCGAGTGCCGCTTCTGCATTCGACAGATAGAGCGCATAAAGAGCTTCGATCAAGCTGAGCAGTTCGAGTACGTTCCCCGTCAAGCAGTCGGCATCGAAGAGAGATTTCCCATCTTGGCGCAGTCCGATTTCAATACCGGCATGCGATTCATAAGCATCGACGGAAAGGTTGACGTCGGGGCCGACGCCGTTTATCAGATCTTCAAACGTCTACCTGGTTTCGCCACGATTGCCTGGATTTATCGCCTGCCTATCTGCAAGCAAGTCGCTCGATTAGCTTACGCCTGGGTAGCGGCAAATAGAAAGAAATTGGGTCAGAGCTGCGATGCGGGAGCCTGCAAAATTTCAGACTCGACTCACCACGGGTAACGATGCGATGGAAGTGGAAGAGATTATCAGGCTGCTGAATCTGAATAAGCATCCGGAGGGAGGTTACTATCGCGAGACGTATCGCAGCGATGTTTCTGTCGCCGCCGCCGCGCTACCTTCCGGTTACTCTGGCGATCGTTCGATCTCCACTTGCATTTATTACCTGTTGACTCCGGATACATTCTCTTGCCTGCACAAAGTATCATCGGACGAAATCTTTCACTTCTACCTGGGAGATCCAATTGAAATGCTTCAATTGCTGCCGGATGGAACGAGCGCAACTTTCAAAATCGGGCAGAATCTCGCCGCCGGCGAAACGCCACAACTGCTAATCAAACGAGGCGTCTGGCAAGGGTCCAGATTGCTGGCCGGCGGTTCTTTTGGACTGATCGGAGCGACAGTTGCCCCCGGATTCGATTTCGCTGATTACGAAGAAGGCGCGCGCGCGGAGTTGATAAGGCAGTATCCGGACCGGCAAGCGCTAATCACCGCTCTTACCAGAAAGCCTTGAATCAACTGCGGGCAGCTCTTGCAGCCGCCCAATTCTTACAACCTAGATTGAACTTTTGTAGACGGATCCATCAACATTCGAATTGGAGGATCGCCTTTTATTATTTGCATTTCAATCTCCGCCCCGTCCAGTAGATCGATTAACGACTGGCCGACAATCTGGCGGCGCCAACCTTCGAGCAGCGCCACCTTGTTGTAATCCACTTTACCGTCACGATGCAGCCGAATCAAGTTTTGCAAATCGTTTCGGCTTGCCACCAATTCCGGTGCCAATTCGAGATCGTAGCAAATGATCTTCTGCACAGCAAACAAGATGTCGCCGATTAGGACTTCCCGCCTCGGCGGCGTTTTCGACGAAGGCCAGATCGGACATTCATCATCTGGGAGATTCACTCCGCGCTCCACCGCTTGCATTATCTGCCCGCCGTACTGCCGAACTTGATCGGGTCTCACACCGCGAATGCGAGAGATCTCCTCGGCTTTGTGCGGCGGGCGGCGTCCCAGCTCCAGCAAAATGTTATCGCCCAATATGCTTCGAGTCGGTTTATTGATCCGGCTCGCTTCACGGTCGCGGAAAGTACACAGCTCCCGCAAGACGGCCAACCCGCGGCGAGACAGCGAGCTTGCCCCTTTCACTCTCAGAAACTCCATTGAGCGATCGACTGCATAGTAATCAGCGTTGCAATAACGCTGGCATTCCTCTTCCACCCAATGTAGCCGACTGTCCTGCGTAAGCTTTTCAGCCAGCCTGTCATAAATCGGCAGAAGATGGCGAACATCATCGAGCGCGTAATGAATCTGAGAATCAGTCAAAGGTCTGTTCAGCCAATCGGTGAAACTCTCAGTCTTGGATATGCTGACATTCAAGAGCTGATTGAGCAATTTGCCGTAGCCGACCGGATAGCCGAACCCGATAAAGCCCGCCGCCAACTGGGTGTCAATGATTCTTTGCGGAACCAATCCGGACCAGCTGTGAACCAGGTCAAGATCTTGTTCAGCTGCGTGCAATACCACCAAGATTTTGGGATCTGCTACCCGCTGCCAGAGAACGTTCAAATCGGTCAATGCCAGAGGGTCGATTATGTAGGCATTCTTATCGGTGGATACCTGCACCAAACACAGCTCGGGATCGTATGTTCGCTCGGGAATGAACTCGAGGTCCATGCCGAAACGACCACATTGATCTATCTCCGAGCATACTTCTTCCAGCTGTTTCCGACTCGTGACGATCGACATAATACTCAGCTTTCCGACCGAATGAGCGTGTTACGAGACCAAAGTAGCGAGCCGGTTCGGCCGATTACTACGCTGCATTGATGCTCGACGTTCGGCAGGGGGAAGTCCAGACCATCGACATCCAATCTACCGATCTCGAGCCCGGCCCCCAAGGCGATTGCGACCGGCCCGGCCGTATCCCAAACTTTCAGCTTGCCGGAGAGATGGATAAACATATCGGCGGCGCCATCGAGAATTTTGCCTACCTTTAATCCCACGCTGCCGGACTTTACCCACTCGACTTCGGGCAATTCGGTGACCCAGGGATGGTTCTTGCGGTCTCGAAAGCCCATCATGACGCGCGTTGTTCCGGTCGAGCCCAACGGCAACAGCTCATCGATCTGATAGGCCTCGGCACCGTGGCGGCTGACCCACGCCCCAAATTTTGGACCACCGAAATAAAGCAAGTCCGGCACTGGTGCATAAACCCAACCAAAGACCGGAGTCATTCCTTCCAGCAAACCGATCATGACGGCATACTGCCCGTCATTTCTTATGTAGTTGTCGGTGCCGTCGATCGGGTCCACCAGCCAGATCCTGTCTTTGGAATTGCATTCGGTTGGATGGCTATCCTCTTCAGAGATAACAACATCGTCCGGAAAACGCTCTATCAATTCCTCGGTAATGAGTTTTGATAGCGCGAGGTCGGCCGCTGTGACTTTGTCCTGCGGTCCTGACTTTTCAGCAATAGCTACACCTTCGCGCATCCTGGCGGCCAGACGGCCAGCCCGTCGCGACAGATCGCATAGATTTAAGATGTCTGCATCAGTAAGATGTGGAGATTTAGTCACTTCAATGACAGTCAAGCCAGTGGATTCCCTTAACGACAGCGATCCCAGTACATTTTTGCATTAAAATCATGTGCCAGCTTGTCGTCCAGCAGATCGGCGACATAAGCCACATTCCAAACCATGCTATCCAGCTCTTCCTGGTCGAGACCCATCGTCGGGCGCTGAGCAACAACCAGCACGATATCGTCGTGCGTGGAGAGTGCGCAGCTGCTCAAGTCCGTATTGACATCCAAAAGATGTCTGTAGAACGCTTCGCGATTCTGATCTGGGACATGAACGAGCGGGGCGGTGATGCGCAAAGTGGGGCCGGTATTTGTGTCCTGTACAAAGATATAGACTCTGGCGCTGCCCTCGGTCACCCACCAGCCGTATCCTTCAGCACCGTCAAGCAAGTGCTGCTCTGGGTCTAAGCCACGCTTCTTGAAGTAATGCTCCACCATATGATGGACATCGTCAATCGTTCCGTGGCTAGCTCTTTTCGTTCCGAATAGCCCCATTTCTCATTCCTCTATAGAGCGGGCCCACCCCAAAAGGCTCGACCCTGACAGCCAGGTTTCCAAGCAACGCCAATAGCTCGATTCCAAGTATACCGGCTGAACCCCCAAAACCGTGCGCCAGAACGGCTAGAAACGTTCAAATTGTCGAACGTAAACCCTGATTACGGGGCGGGGGCTGTCTTCCGAGCGGTCCGTGGTAATATATTTAAGCATCCGCCATTCCCGAGTAGCGCAGCGGTAGCGCAGGTGACTGTTAATCACGGGCCAGAAGCGGCTCCCAACAGATACACTTAGCTCAAATACCTCGCGGAATTAAGCGGATGTAGTAACACTTCCGACGATTCGAGGTTGATCCCGTGAGCAAAAGCGATCCGAGGTTTTACGACCCGAAAACACTGTGGTGCGAACTAGATCTAGAAAAAGTTCCCGGCGTCAAAATTGAACTAGAAGGCAGAAAGATCCGACTTGCCGCACTAGATGCAGGCGAGGCTCAAGGATTAATCGAAGTGTTTGACACGATTGTGTGCGCATGGCTTGATGCACACGGGAAGCCGGGCGCTAGTGCCGGCAGCACAGTTTATCCGGTTCTTTTGCGAGATGGGCGTCCAACTCGATATGTAAGCGACACGTACAAGGGAGCTGAATACCACAACAAGCTCTCGACCGGCTTGAAATAATGGCTCGCTATACCAACAAGCCTATCCACCCAACACTGCAGCAGCTAATGGACATGCAGGGGTGGACGAGCCTCACTCAGGTGTCTGAACAAACCGGGATAAACGTTCACACCGTTATTGGGTTTGCTGTGAGGGGTTGCAAGCCCAGCGCCCAAACACTGCAACGCCTCTCGGATGCAACCGGAGTGCCTATGGGCCTGCTGTTTGAAGGATTCCAACTCAAACAAGACATAGCTTAGCCATCCCAAAAGATGAGCGGCGGTTAACCAATTTTACGCTTGCAAAATATTAGCGCGCACGCTAACATTCTCAGCAATCGAAAGGGCCGCCGGCGGGCACCAGATATGGTGCAGCTAGCCAATACTTTGTGCGCACAACCAAAGTGTCAGCTGCCGGGGTAAAACCCGGCGCTGGCGGCCCATTTGATGCACGCCTGGAAATGACCAGCACCCAAGGGTGAGCAGCATTACCGAGACGTGCGGTTCTAATTTCACCCGCCGCAGCGCCACGCCGGAGTGGCATGGGCGCCGGAGCAAGTAAGTCCCAAAGGGCAGCCGGCGAATCCCAAATGAAAGCGGGCGCGACCCCCGGAAGTCGCAACAAAGAACACATTTCTTCTCTGGAGGCAGACTCTATGGGCGCAAGCCTTGAGCAACGCTTTTGGTCGAAAGTTGATAAGTCTGGTGGTCTGGATGCTTGCTGGCTGTGGACTGCAGCCAGTCAGGTCAAAGGGTATGGTCGTTTCTATATGACTGCCCGGCGACTTGAGGGAGCGCATAGGGTGGCGTTCATGCTCTCTGGGCGCGATCTAGTGCCCGGTATGGACGTCTGTCACGCCTGTGACAATCCGCCCTGCGTGAATCCAAAGCACCTATTTCTCGGTACTCGCAGCGAAAACATGCTCGACGCTGAGATGAAATCGCGCCTGCCGACTACGAAGAACTTCAAAGGGGAGCAACATCCCAAGGCGGTGCTTACCGTGGCTACTGTACGAGAGATACGCGCCACGCCCAAGAACGTGACCTCAAGAGCGCTCGCCGCAATTTACGGGGTCTCTCGCAGCACGGTGCAGCAAGTTCGCAGATTTGAAAGCTGGAGGCACGTCTCGTGATCTGCCTCGTTAGAACAATAAAGACGCTGCGGCGCCGACAGGTGCGGCTTTGCTGTGGCGATTGGAGGGACTTCCCGTGAACGGACGCGCTGAACTTGCCGCGCTCGGCGTCGAGTGGAGCAAGTATCGAAACGCCTTCGTGTCGGAGGAATTCGGCGAGCTCAAAAGTCGCCCGGTGATGGCTAGCCAGGCTGGATGGACTATCCCTGACTGGGACGCTACGGCTTGGCGGGTCAAAGAGGAGCTCAGAGGGCTCGGGAGGAAGTTGTGACTGACCAATCGTTTGACCAAGCGGTGAACACCGCAATAGAGCTGAGCCCGCGTAAAGCGCTGCCAGTCTTCACCATTGGCGACATCAGATCGTGGGAGCCGTGCTACGACCCTGGACGGCATCTACCAGAGGACTGGACAGGCACAACCATGGACCTGCTGAAAATGGACGACATCCCGCCGGCGGATCGCCTCTGGGTGGTGCTGCGCGAAGGCATCATCCCCGAGAAAGAAGCTCGCTTGATCGGCGTGTGGGCTGCCCGGCAAGCGCTCGCATTGGTCGGCAACGCTCACCCTGACAGCATCAACGTTTGTGACGTCGCGGAAAGATACGCACGAGGCGAGGCGACCGACGAGGAACTCGAAGCC
>JAGVKB010000001.1 GCA_020050835.1 Candidatus Obscuribacterales bacterium
ACACCCTCAACTCCGTCAAAATTTCCTCTCAAAAACCCCTCCACACCCCAATTCCAAAATTTTTTACAACTCGACAACTATATGCATGAATAGAGCGGGGTTGATCATGGACGTCTGGAACACATTCGAATGTTGTGTATCCTGAAAAGTCCGTCCAAGTTCGACGGCGATTGGATAGACACTGATTGCAGGGCTGAGTTCGATATCGCAAAGAAGGAGATGGTCTGACATGGCCTATGCGGAGAGATTTGAGAACAACGAACAGGACAATGAAAGCGCTGCCAGTGAAACACTGAGGGAGGCCTATCTCGACCTCTGTCGCGGAATCGGCGCCTCCGCAACCGGTTTGCTAATGGATTCGTTGGCGGGAATGGCCAGCGTGAGCAAGGCCTCCAAGGAGGCTCAAAGTTTAGAGATTGCGCTCAAGATCAAAGAATTGGGCGACGACAGATTTCCGGTTCGAGAGCGCGCGTCAGCCGCGCTCGAGAAGCTTGGCGCCGCCGCATTGCCGGCGCTGGTGAAAGCTCAGAAGGATCCCGACTTGGAAGTCTCTCGCCGCGCGGATCGTTTGGTTGGTCGGCTTATCTCCGGGGACCTGCCGGACCTGGAATCACGAGTCGGCGGATTGACGTTCAGCTTGCTGGATACCCGCACTGATCCTGAAATCCGTAAGGACTTTCAAGACGTTGTTGGCACGATCGATCGCCTCTTAGCCGAGCCGTCCAAAGTCAAGGAACGGCTTGCAGAGCTGGCGGCAGTCAGGCAGCACGTTCAGTTAAGCGATCTTCAAAAGCTGGCTGTGGACCGGCAGGAGCGCGAGCTCATTTCGGTCGGCCGAATGTCGGCTGGCGCGCGCGAGCACTATGCCGCTTATCTAATTGGCTCCGGTTGCCCGGCCGAAGCCAATGCTGTCTTGCGTGTCGCGATGAGCAAACATCCGGAGGTAACCGGGCAACGACGGTTCATGAAACTTGCCTTAGCCGCCGGAGCGGATCAAGACAAGGAGTTCCTGCAAGCATTCGCCAAGCATGGGGGGAATGCAGACGAGTTGCAGAAGATCAAAAACGAGAAAACTGTCGTTCAAGAATTGATGCAAGGGGCGAGCGATAAGCTGCAAGTTGGAGTCGACAAGTTAAAAATGGGCGCCGATGAATTGAAGCAGGAGTTCAATCGCCTGTTTAAGAAAAAGCTCGAGCAGTAACGCCTGACTTTCGCAGGCGGTAGAACCGATGCCTGGTTCTCGCAAGCGGCAGAGTTGACTGATGATCGCGTGCTGGAAAAATCTCATTGTACCGCCAGTAAAGAGAGGTGATGCATTGAAGGTTTCGCTGGCATAACATTAGACGAGGTGCTAGCTGTGATAACTGCTGAGTGCTTGTTTACGCTGCGAAAGATTAGAGCAGGCGCTAGCTGGCGGATTATCTCGATCCAGCACTAAGTGGGATTACTACGAGGCCATTTATTTAGATCTCAACCCTACTGATAAGGCTAGATGATGTCGTTTATTACTGAATTCATGGTCTGATCCGGTTCTTCAATCGAGTCGCCAAGGAGCAATTTTGATTGTCACTGGTCGGGCGATTTCACTTGAGATAAGAGCGTTTAAAGCATTACGGTAACTGTACATTCGTTCATTCACCGGCCCCAGGAATTAAAAGAGAACCCTTAAGCGGCATCCATTCAGGCTAACTCGAAGCGCATCCAAACCAGAAGATGGTTTCGATTCGTCATACCTGGATGAATTGCACGTTGTTAGGGCTTTTCCTGTGCCGGCGAAGCACGACTGTTTTCTGCTGTCGTCCGGCAACTGCGTAGTTGCGGTGCGTTCAGCGGCTCTTTCCACTTCCGAAAGGAGGTCTTGACTCCGCACCGATTTCGGCGAGCGGATGGCTGTCTTTCCCGAAGAGGAAGTGAGCAGAACCGAGCTCTGCTGATTCATTTCAGTTTGAGCCTGAAGCGGTTTCCGGTGTGTGCCGGATTCCGTTTGATTACTGGTCTGCAGCTACATCCGTAGCGGCACCGCCCCCGGCATCACTACGACACCGGGGTGTCTGTCTTCTCAACCATGTACCGAGAGGAGTGTTACACCTATGTCCAATCCCAACGAAAACATCCAGAACTCCAGCGAGGCCCCGGTCAACGAGGTGTCGCAGCCGGTCGAGCAGGTCATCACTGCCGCGATCGAGCAAACGAACGTCGAGCCGGCGCCCGTGGCCGCGGTCGAACCGAAGGTCGAAACCCAGCTGGTCGCCGAGGTCAAGGTCCAGCCCAAGCCGGGAGCCGATCCGTACGCCGAGGTGAAGGCGCTGCGTGACAGCCGCCAGATCGTCGCCGCGCTGGTCGTCGAAGAGGTGCCCACCGGCGACGGCAAGAGCCTGTCGGGTGTGCGTCTCGAGCTGGTCGGCCTGCCGAAGACCAAGCGCAAGCCGTTCCTGCCCAAGGGCCAGTTCGGCTTCCCGCAGCAGGCGGTCAAGAAGGGCGCGACCATCCACGTGATCGTGACGAAGGTGGAGGTCGAGCCGAACAGCAAGCGGACCGACATCATCGCCAGCCGGCGCGAAGCGCATGCTGCCGTGGTGGCCGGCCTGAAGCCCAACGTGACGATGCTGACCGGGCGGGTGGCCGGCATCAACCAGAAGGGCAACTTCTTCGTGGAGCTGCCGGGCGGCTTCGAGGCCATGTTGCCGCAGAGTGAGGTCCGCGAGGGCGTCACGCTGGCGGTCAACGACCAGGTCGAGGTGCTCGTCATCAAGGCCGACGCCCAGGAGATGAGCGTGATGCTGTCCGAGAAGTGGGCGGCCATGCTCAAGCTCGTCGGTCAGGTCGTCGAGGCCGAGGTCACGGAGGTGGCCATCAACAAGAAGAAGAACAACTCGGAGTGCGGCCGGCACTGCCTGCTCGCCGGCGGCATGAAGGCCTACATGCCCGGACACACCGACAACCTGCCGGAAGTCGGTGCGACCGGCGTCAAGGTCAAGGTCGAGAAGGTGGAGCCGAAGGAGCGCCGCCTGGTCGTTCTGCTGGACGGTCCGGTGGCCGAACCGACCGACAAGCCGGAGCCCAAACCGGTGACCGGTGACCAGACCGAAGTCCGGAGCGATGGTGAAGGCAACGACACCGGTCGCTACAACGACCAGGGTCCGAGCCAGGGCCAGGGCTACGGCAAGGGCGGGCGCAACCGCGGCGATCGTCGGGAGGACGGCGACCGCCGGCTCAAGCACCGCAGCGAGAAGGGG
>JAGVKB010000094.1 GCA_020050835.1 Candidatus Obscuribacterales bacterium
AATCAAAATTTGCCTGTACGTTAACCAAAACAAATCGCTTGGAATGCCCATTTCGCGCCAGTCCTCGCTTGACATACTATATGTATGAATAAATCGGGTTTAGTTCTTACCGGGCGATGCCATTCATCACCGCCAATGAATTTAGAATGGGGCTATTTCTTCTACCGGCGTCTTGCCGATTAGATCCAGCTGCCTGATGGCGTCCTCGTAGCCTTGTTTTATCAAGCGGCGAGATCGTTCTGGAGCTATCTCCAGCAAAGTTGTATCGACCGGTTCGTGCGGCTGGAATACGTGAATATCGATCTTCCGTCTTCCTCGAGCAACTTCGGCGCCTTCGGCGATCAAACGATTGTACAGTTGAGCGAGATCGATCTCCTTTTTTGCAGATGCATCCAATACGATGTCCAAGCACCGTGATATCACCTGCCACATGTTAGTTGGACAAGCTTCTACCTTGTCCGGATGCAAAAGCACCGTGTAAATCTCCTCAGCGCCACTATCAATTGCAGCCTGCATTGGCGTATTTCTTACCAATCCGCCATCGACCCAAAGTCCCTTTCCATGTAGATGCCGGGGTGGAAAGGCCATCGGAACTGCTGACGTAGCCATGAGAATATCAATCAGCTCGTTTGTGGTGGTGATATCGTCTGTAGTGACCATCCTTGTTTCAAGACTGCAGAGATCGGTTGTGAAAAGTCCTACTCTAGTACGACTCGTTTTGAGTTTGTGAAGATCCGCTTCTCTGCGGAGCAGCTCTTCGAGCGGTGTCGTATCAAGTAGTCCCAGCTTGTGCCCCATCACCATGAAGCTCAGCTGTTGCGGCGAAGGAAGCTTGTAAATATCCTTGGGACGAATATTCATCCAAATCTCTTCCATCCGTCTGACTCCGCCCATGGCAAATAAAGTGGCGTTCAACCCACCGATGCTTGTGCCGAAGGCCATATCGAATTCCAACTCTCGCTCCGCAAGAGCTTTTACGACGCCGACCTGGTAAGCACCGCGCCCGCCTCCACCAGGCAAGACAAGCGCTCTTTTGGGTCTGTCAAGAAGAACAGGGCTGGGGTTCTCTTTATTGTGTCCGTTGTCGTCCATTAGATGCCATGTTTGAGGTAATCATTGAGGCACCACCAAAGTAAATACCTCACGGACTCATTTTACCCGTGACCTTTGTAAAGTAAAACGATTTCCCCTCGGTAGAGCAAGGATGCTAAACCCATCAGTTCCAAACGTTCGTCGACCGGATTTTGGTGCGGAGGGAGGAATTTGAGTGGAAATGTCTACTTGCGCGCCAACTGAGCTCTTGCCTTCGAAACCATTTCGACCACTTCGTTCGGTGTAGTGGCTACGGAAGCACCAGCATCGGTGAGCGCCTTCATCTTCGTCTCTGCCGTACCTTTGCCACCCGAGATTATCGCTCCGGCATGGCCCATCCGCTTGCCAGGTGGTGCGGTTTGTCCGGCTATGTAGGCAACCACAGGCTTCTTGACGTGCTCCTTGATGAAAGCAGCGGCTTCCTCTTCTGCAGTTCCACCAATCTCGCCGATTAAAACGATTACTTCGGTGGCGGGGTCGTCATTGAAGGCTCTGAGCAACTCCGGATAGCCCATCCCCTTAATCGGATCGCCGCCGACGCCTACACAGGTCGATTGACCATGTCCGGCATCACTTAATACGAGCGCAATCTCGTAAGTGAGTGTGCCGCTGCGGCTAATCATGCCGACCGGACCGGATTTAAAGATGACTCCAGGCAAAATGCCGATTAAAGTTTCGCTCGGCGTGATCACTCCCGGGCAGTTAGGACCGACTAGCTTTACTCCTTTGGCTTTCGCTTGAGCGACGAGCTTGGCGGTGTCCTGCGGAGGAATTCCTTCGGTAATCAGAACCACCAGATCCAATCCGGCGTCTATCGCTTCGCAACCGGCATCGAGAGCCAGGTATGGTGGAACGAAAATTACCGAGCAGGTAGCACCGGTTTTTTCCACCGCCTCGTTTACGGTATCGAAGACAGGCAAGCCGTGAACTGTGTCGCCGCCCTTTCCCGGTGTAACTCCTGCAACTAACTTACTGCCATAAGCCAACATTCGCTTTGTGTGACTGGCGCCCATTTTTCCGGTTGCGCCTTGAACGAGTATTTTGGTGTCCTTATTGACCAGAATCACGATATTTTCTCCTGAGACAAATTTGTTTCAACGATTCGCCGGTGCGCACGCGTATTGCTTGCGCGCATTTTAGCCCTAGGCCTTTGCTCCGACCGGTGTCTTCGACTGTTGGACTGCTTCCTTTACCGCACTTTGCAGATCGGGGATGAGCTTCAGACCGGACTGCGCCAGCATTTTCTCAGCTACATCTTGATTGTTTCCACGCAGGCGAACCACTAGTTTCGTCTCTGGATTCTTCTTCATGAAATTCACAAGCGCGCCAGCAACGTCGTCACAGGCAGTAATTCCACCCAATATATTGAGCAGTATCACTTTCACGTTTGGATTCTCATTGACTATCTCCAGGGCAAACAAAGTTTTCTCCTGGTCCGAGCCGCCTCCGACGTCAAGGAAGGTTGCCGGTTGTCCACCGAACTTCTTGACCATGTCCATTGTCGCCATGGTCAATCCAGCGCCATTGCACAAAATGCCGATATCGCCGTCCAGCTCGACGAGATTTAATCCCATCATCGTAGAGCGACATTCGCGATCGGATAGATCCACTAGGTGCTTGGATTGCCAGCCTTTGAACAGTTCCTGCCGGCCGAGCGCGTCGTCGTTGACGGTAATCTTTCCGTCTAGAGCAAGCACGTCTTCACCGGTGGTGACGACCAGCGGATTGATCTCGGCCAAGTCGAGGTCGAGCGCCTCGAACGCTCTGTAGAGCTTGGTGGCAACATCGGCTACCTTAAGCAGAAGACTACCCTTCAAACCTAATTTCTTCGCCAGATCACGAGCGACATATGGATGGAAAGGATACGGAATCGGCAGAGTCACAACGTTTTCCGATGATTCGATTTCGATCCCGCCTTCGGCGCTGCCGATGAAGATCGGGCAGCCATGAGTACGATCTAGCGTCACGGCCAGGTAGAGCTCACGGGCGATCGAGACTTTCGGTTCGACCAGTAGGCTTTCGGTCTTTGACCCGCCGATTGTAAGCTCGAGTAGATTCTTGGCTAACTCTTCGCCTTCTTTCAGGTCTTTTGCGAATTTGATTCCACCTGCCTTTCCTCGACCGCCGGATAAGACCTGGCACTTTAATGTAAGCGGAAAACCAAAGTGAATCTTTCGCAACTCCTCGGGCTTTGTGATTCGAGCACCCGGTGGAAGAGTGATTCCGAACTGGGCAAAAATGCTCTTGGCTTCATATTCGTACAGGTTCAATTCCGTGCCCTCATCTTTTGCGCGACGCCAACATCCACACTTTTATCATTGCTGGTGCAGCATCCGGCCTTAAGAAAGCGAAACTTAATAGTCTCTGCCTGGGCTTAATTTAATCGCTGCTTGACTCGACTCCGTTTGTTCCAAAGTTCATAATCTGCTCTGTCTTGGAGGAAAGTGAGATGAAAACCAGTGAAAGGCTAATTTCGGCCGACCAAGTGCGCTCGGCTACACTTGCGGATATCGCAGAGTTGGAGCCTCTTATTCGATTTGCGTACAGAGGAGGAAAAGAGAAGGTCTCCTGGACTAATGAGCACAAGCTCGTGAAAGGTCCGCGCATCTCCGAAGCCGAGCTCAAAGAGACTATCTCGTCAGCTGAGAAAGTAATTCTGGTTGCAGAGCAGCAGGCAGATGATGGCAAGGTGTTGCTAGGTTGCATTCTGGTAGAGCAACAAGCTGACTGTGCATACATTGGTATGCTGGCAGTCGATCCCAACAAGCAAAGTGGCGGGATTGGCAAAACACTGTTGCAGTGTGCAGAGCGTTATGCGGTCGGAGTGTTTGGCTGCCAGAAAGCCAAGATGTGGATTTTGGCTGGACGGGACGAGCTTTTGGCCTGGTATAAGCGCATGAATTATGCCGAGACCGGAGAAACGAAGCCGTTTTTACCGCCAGAGAGCGGTGTTGTGCCTTTGGTTGAAGGGCTTCATTTTTTGGTGATTGCCAAGCAGCTTGATTGATCAGTACCTTTCACTGAGGAAGGAAGTCTGTCAGCCAGTGAAACAAAGCGCTGTACAACGTCCATGACAGCAACGCTGCCGAAGGTATAGTCAAGAACCAAGCTAAAAGCATGTCTTTTGCCACCAGCCAGTGCACACCTTTGCGCCTGGTCGAGAACCCGACGCCCATTACGCACGAAGAGATGACTTGCGTGGCCGACAGCGGTCCGCCGGTCACAGAGCCGCTTACGAGAATTCCGGCGGAGGCCACCTGAGTGGCTAGTCCGTGCAGTGGGCGCAGATTGAAAATTCCCGAGCCGACTCGCCTGACGATGCCAGGCACCATCGAAGCCACTCCCAGAGCCATTACAAGACCAGTCAAGACTCTTACCCACAATGGTATTCCAGGTTCATGAGTAAATCCGGCGGCGGTCAACCCGAGCGTAATAATGCCCATCGTTTTCTGCGTATCATTTGCACCATGTCCAAAGGCCACTGCGGCGGTACTCATCCACTGCAGCCTCTTTATACTCTTGTTGACTTTGGTGGTGGCGCGGGTCAATAAGAAGAGAGCCAGAGCCAGAAAGACAGCTCCTCCTGCAAAGCCGACCAGGGGAGAAACGAAAAGACTCAGGATAACTCGCCAAACTCCGGTCGCATTGACAATTGCATTGGGCGCACCCCATTCAATGTAGTGAGTACTTTTGCTTGCCGCATAGACCGCTCCGAGTATCCCGCCGACCAGAGCATGTGTAGAGCTCGAGGGCAGTTTGAAGACTCTGGTGATCAAATTCCAGGCAACCGCTGCGGTTAGTCCGCTGGCTAGAACCGGCAGTAAATTTGGCTGCACTGGCAGGCTGGTAATGGAATGGATTGTGTCGGCAACGGCTGAACCGCCCAAGAGTGCGCCGAGAAACTCAAAGGTACAGACCAGGCAAACTGTTTGAATCGGTGTCAAAGCCCGACAGCCGATAGCGCTTGCTGCAACTGAGCTGCCGTCCTGAAAGCCGTTGGTATACGTAAAAGTCAGGCACAGAAGCAATACTAAGATGAAGATTGCAACGATTGCCACCGGTTTTCCTTCTCGTTGCCCCCAGTTCTCTTATACTACTAATCCCTTGCAGAGAGGAGGTCAAAGTGAAAAACATCGGAATTATCACGTCGGGTGGTGACTGCGGCGGATTGAACGGAGTGATCAAAGGAGCTGCGCTAACCGCCCTTGACAAAGGGATGTCTGCCTGGATTATTCCGAACGGCTATGCGGGGCTTTACAACCTGCTCGATATCTCCAAGTTGACAGAGCTTACTCGAGAAAGGATCGAGCAGATTAATGTGATTGATGCCGGCAGTGAAGCTGGTAACTCGCGCGTAAAGATCTCGAAGATCCAGGACGAGAAAAAATACATTCGAATCAAGGATGGCTTGAAGAAGTTCAAGATTGACGCGTTGGTCATCGCTGGTGGTGACGATACCGGTAGTGTCGTAGTCGATCTCGCCGGGCAAGGAATACCCTGCGTGCATGCTCCCAAAACGATGGATTTGGACCTGATGCCATACAGCGTCGGCGGTGACTCGACGATCAACCGCATCGCGGAGTCTATTCGCGATCTCAAAACAACCGGTCGCACGCACAATCGCATCATAGTTTTGGAGGTTTTTGGTCGATATGCCGGACACACTGCATTTCGTGGTGGTGTCGCAGCTGATGCCGATGCAATTTTGATTCCTGAGATTCCGGTCGATTTTGACGTGCTTTACAATCATTTGAAGTTAGCATTCATCAAACGGATTGAGCAGAGCGATGTCCATGCTGGCACCGCGACGGTGGTGGTAGCCGAAGGTTTGAAAGATGCATCCGGTAACGAGCTGGTTGATATGACGTCAACTCCTGATGCCTTCGGACACCGCAAGCTGATGGGCGCTGGAAGATACGTGGTGAAGCAGATCGAAGATCGCATCAAGGTCGATCAAGAGATCAAAGACTTCATGAAGCGGACCGGACAGTTCGTAGCCGGTGTCTATGAGATTCCCGAAGTGCGTGAGATTCGTCCCAGCCACCTGGTGCGATGTGGGTTCTCGTCTGCCGTAGATTCCAATTTCGGATTGGAAGTCGGCTCGGCGGCGGTCGAGCTAGTCCACCAGGGTGTCTTCGCCGTCACGGTCGTCTCTTACAATGCTGGAAAGATAGAGTATATGGACGTTAAAGACGCAATTGTGCAAAGACATGTCGATCTCAATGACGCTGCGCTCTATGAAGCTTTGGGAGTATCGTTCGGCCGGCCACCGGTTAAAACCAGCGCCACTGCTCAGAAGATTACCGGCAAACCAAACCGGCTCTATTAGGAGCTGCCGCTCAAGCCTTGCCGACTAACGGCGTGCTTCCTTGCCGGTAGCCGGTTTTGAATCGGCTTCGGTGTGAGAAGTTACCACTCCTCTACTGACGAATGACAGATCTTGCGCTGACCCTGAGCTAATCATTACAGCTTCGACCAGCGGCTCGCTTACCTTTCGGGTAGCTACCCAATCGACAATGAAATTGGCGCCCGAGCCGCCCTGGCTGTGAGTGCGCGGCACGACGATGTCGGCTGTGGCCATCGGACCCAGTGCAACCGGGTTTGGACAGAGATCTTGCAGCATCTTGCCATCGCTTGCGTAATACTTGATCGACCTGAGAATGATCGGTGTCTTCGAGTCCGTATTTCGAATGCTTAGAGTGCCAGTCAGCAGTGTAAAGCGAGTATCGTCCTCGTGATAAATGTGCGAATAGATTGGCACGTAGATGGTTTCCTGGACATATAGAACCAGATTTGTAGGCAGATCGGCGGTCTCCAGATGCGCTTGCCAGGACTGTGGCGGTTTAATCTCAGTTGCATTTTGCTGAGCGCAACCAGATAGCGTGGCGCAGACGCAAGCTAACAAACCGGCATTCAGTCTTTTTCTTTTCCCGAAGGTAATTTTCATGGAGTTCACCTCCCCTCAATTTTAACTTGGGGTGACTCGGTACAGCAGCCAACGGTCAAGCCGTTGAAAGAAGCACGATTGGGCTACTAAATTGTCATGCAACCAACAGTTTTGAAAGTGTGGAGAAAATGGCCTTACCTTATCAGGCAGATCGCTGATAATGGAATTACTATCCTTTCGCCGAAAACCGAATGCTAACCTGCTGCCGTTGAAGATCGGCAGCTTATTGCTCTGCTTGAGGGTAAAAAAATGAAATTGACGACCTGCGTTGTGACGGCATCGGGCATCCTGGTTTTATCTAGCTTCGGTTGGTCTGCGGCTGTCGCCTGCGAACCATCCTTGGCTATTTTGCCGAGTCCGACTGTAATTGTAGCCACTCCCCGGCTACAGGTGAGCCATGCCGGAGTGAAGTCCGATTTGCGTAATAGCCGCAATCGAGCTGGCTGGTGGACTCCGGATACGTCTGGCCCGCCGCCGGCCGCCGTCGGTAAGTACGAGCCGTTCATGAACAACCTTCAAAATAAGCTGAAGTCGGTTTGGACACCACCGGACAATGTAAGCTATTCGCCGGCCGAGTTCGAGTTTGCAGTAAGCAAGGACGGAAAGATCTCCAAAATCAAGCGGCTGAGGTCTTCTGGTTATGCGGCGGCGGATGATGCAGCCTGGTTGGCCTTGTTGCGGGCGTCGCCGGTGTCGAGTTTGCCAGCTGGCAGCCCGTCGACACTTCGTGTGCAATTCATTTTCGAAAGCTCGACCGGCTCTACCTGTTGCTGCGGTGGTAGCGTTTGCACCTGCGCAAAGCCTAATAGTTGCGGGCGGAATTAATTAAACTCCGGTAGATTAAGCCTTGTTCTGACCTGGCGGCTGCCTTGCTAATATGGGCCGATGCGGTACAAGGACAGCGTAGAGTCGGAGTCGGCAATTGTAGTGCCTTCAGCCCAGCCGCTTGTTCCAGAGCGGCTGGCGATTGCGTTAGCTTACATCGCTTGCGGGCTAATCTGGGGCACAACCTGGTTCGCAATTCGTGTTTGTGTCGGGCCGGGCGGTTATCCGCCGTTCATGGCTGGTGCTCTGAGATTCTCGTTGGCTACGGTTGTGCTCGGACTGATCTGGGTAGCTCGACCGTTCAAGATTGGTGAATTCACTCCGCGCAATCTGATCTGGATAGCGATTACTTGTTTGTCGAGCTCGGCCGGATTCGCAATGGTGTACACAGCCGAGAAGTGGATCTCCGGCGGTCTGGCTGCCATCATCAGCTCGACGGCACCGTTGATGATGGCAGTGGTGGCAACTGTCTCCGGAACAGAAAAGGTGTCTCGCTCATCTTTGCTGGGATCTTTCGTGGCGCTCGGCGGCGTGATGGCGATTTTTCAAGATAGTCTCCATGCCTCATCCGAGCAGGCTTTGGGAGTGGGGCTGTTGTTGGTGTCGGTAGTTGTTTCTCAGGTAAACAGCGCCTTGTTAAGGCAGCATACGCAAGGGTTGAATCCGTTCGTCACTACTACCTTATTTTCGATCGTCTCTGGATTGACTTTCTGGATAGCCAGCATTGCGGTGGAACAGCGGGGACTGCCGGTTCCTCCTCCACTATTGCCTTCTTTCGCCTGTGCATATCTCGGCATCTTCGGGTCGGTGGTGGCGTTTCTCTGTTACTTCTACCTTCTAAAGAAAGTGCGACTGATGACCCTTACTACGCTGGTTTTTTATCCACCACTGATAGCGCTCGGTGTGGATGCGCTCTGGGAAAAGGGATTCGTTGCCGGTCCGGCCACCTATTCCGGCATGGCGATTACGCTTGTGGGAGTGGCAATCTGTTTGTTCGGATCGCGCACGAGCTTGGAGCATTGACCAGAGTCATCCGTAATAGCTGCAATTGTCCGCGTGGTTGTCGAGCCGCCAAGGGCAGATGCCATACAGTCGCCCGATTGCAGTCAAGTCCGGCAGATTTCGCCGGTGAGCTTCTGGAGGTCAGCTTCCATCATTTTGAGGTAAGTATCGTAAGGTGGGGTCAAAAGTGAGTCCTCCACCATCTCAAGAATGAGCGGAATATGTGCTTCGTTCTTGACGGTGGAGAGTATCCGCGAGCCGTGCCCGGGATCTGCTACTACAGCTCTCACACCAACTGCGCGGGACTTCTTGATTAGCAGTCCCAGCTGTCTGGCCGATGGCTCGTGGAAACCGGTCGATTCGATGATCCCTGCGATAGTGTAACCATATCTGGTGGCAATGTGGGTCCAAGAATTGTGATAGAGGATGATGTTCTTGCAGCGAGTCGGCAGTTTAGAGCTGGCATGCATGAAACGTTGATCCAGCGCGCGAATCTTTTGCAGGTAGCTTTCGGCATTGCGCTCGTAGTCCTGCTTTCTTGCCGGATCTGCTTTACAAAGACTGAGAGCAATTGCCTTTACGTAATACTGCACCAGCTTCAAATCGAGCCAGTAATGCGGGTCGATGCCATTTTTTTCGGTTGAAGGAATGGCGTTCGAGAGATCGACCAGCTCGCATGTGCTGTTTCTAATCGCCAGCAGATTATTGCGGGCTGCTCTGTCAAGACCGTCTCCATTCAAGAAGATCAGTTGAGCCTGGCTAATCGAATGTAGCGACGAGAAGGTCGGCTCGTAAGTGTGGGGATCGACATTCAACGGTACGAAGTGTCTGACCGATATGTTATCTCCGCCGATGTTGCTTACTATGTCGGCCAGCGGTGAGATGCTGGTCACCACTTTCAAGGCGGGCCGGCTCGTGCGCTCAGCTCCCTCGACCGCACTGGCTGTTGCAGCCGGCAGCGAGAGGCAGACCACTAGTACTGTTAGCCGCCAGAAAAGGGAGATTTCCATAAACTTAACCCGACAGATCGAGGCGGCCAGTCTAACATAGTAGCGATGATTGACGACCGAGACATCGAACAGATGCGAGCCTGCATCCAGCTTGCCTCCCGGGCCCTGGGGCGGACATCACCTAATCCGGCAGTTGGTGCAGTCGTTTTGACCGCCGATGGAAAGGTGGCCGGAGTTGGCTATCACGAGCGGGCCGGACAAGCGCATGCCGAGGTTCTGGCGTTGGATAAAGCCGGCGAAAATGCTCGCGGTGGAACGCTCTATGTCAGTCTTGAGCCTTGCTCGCACTGGGGTAAAACCCCGCCCTGCACTGAGCGTGTGATTGCCAGCGGTGTTAAGAGAGTGGTCGCAGCGATGATCGACCCCAATCCATTAGTCGGCGGAAAAGGGGTTGCCGCGCTTGAGGCGGCCGGAATTGAAGTTGAAGTGGGGGTGCTGGAGGCAGAGTGTCGCTGGCTCAATCGCGGATTCGTGAAGAAAATGACCAGCGGCTTACCCTGGTTATGCCTGAAGCTCGCTACGACGCTTGACGGCAAGATCGCCGACAGACACGGCTCGAGCCGCTGGATATCGGGCGGAGAGGCGCGCAAGCACGTGCATCAACTCCGGAACACTTTGGACTGTGTGTTGGTCGGCGGCACGACCGCCTTGCGCGACGATCCGGAGTTGAACGTGCGCGAGCTGGAGTCTGCTCGAAATCCTGCCCGAGCGGTGATCTGTCCGGATCTTTCGATTTCGCCGTCCGCTCGCATCTGCCAGCAGGATTCCGGCGGGCGGACTTACATTTTTTGCACCGGTGACGCGCTCAGCCGGCGCGGTAAGGAGTTTCCGGAAAATGTGACGCTGATTGCAACTGAGCGTGACCGGCAGACAGTCGGCTACATCGATCTCAAAAGCGTCCTTACCTGGTTGGTTGAAAATGGTCTGTCGACGATTTTGTGCGAAGGTGGCGGGCGCTTAGCTGCCGGACTGCTGGCCGACGGATTGGTTGATGAGATTCATTGGATCGTCTCTCCGAAGATTCTCGGAGATGTTGAAGCTGTGCCGGCAGTAGCCCCACTCGGGGCTGTGCCGCTCAACGATGCCAGGCAGCTGCGTGAAGTAATTGTCAGGCAGCTCGGGTCGGACATTTTGATCAGCGGTCTTTTATGATCTCCGGCGCGTCTGCTTCCAAGTTTTAGTCAAGTAAGAGACAGCTTCCCTTACACAAATGCATAGATGATTAAAGTTTCATCGGTACCCCCTTTTGATTTCCTCCTGACAAGTGTAATCTAGCGCTCGTTGGTATACTTTCCCGAAAGGTGGTCCTAGTCGTGAGCGCATTCAGCGTTTCAATTCGAAGAGACATTAACGGCAACCATGTTGTCCGCTTTCCCAAGCTCAAGGACGAGCTCAGCCCTCCCTTGCCCTATCCCGAGCGAATCGAGTGGATTAAGCTGTCTTGCGAGCGATTTTTTCAGAAGATTCGCGACAAAGAAGCTCTTACCGGAGCGGTGAGCAGCGTTTGAGACAGCGGTAATTTACCGACTTCTGCCATTGCGCTTTCATCCGGACCTTCGTGCAATCAGCATTTCCGCTTGGTAGAATAGCTATTCGCCCTGATGTTTGGGCAGTTAAACGCTCGAATCGATATGAACCAAGCTCCTAGCAAATCAGTCTACATAGAGACATTCGGCTGCCAGATGAATAAGTCTGACTCGGAGCACATGCTTGGATTGCTGGAGGAGATCGGATATCAGCCCACGCTCGAGCTGAAAGAGGCTGATCTGATGATCCTCAACACCTGCGCTATTCGCGGCGGTGCCGAAGACAAAGTGTTCAGCTATCTCGGTGCCTGGCGAAGGCAAAAGGATAAGCGACCGGGCACGCTGATCGCCGTAGGCGTGTGTGTCGCGCAAGATGCCGGCGAAACTATGTTGCAACGCGCGCCTGGCGTAGACGTCGTCTTTGGTACGCATAACCTGCATCGCTTGCCCGAACTCATCCTGAAGGCAAAAGAGACTGGCCGTCCGGTCGTGGAGATCTTTCAAGAGCTGCCGGATGATCTGCCCGAAACTCCGGTCGTTCGGTTGAACAGTATCAGCGCCTGGGTTTCGATCATTTATGGCTGCGACTACAACTGTACCTACTGCATTGTGCCATATGTGCGCGGGCGTGAGAAAAGCCGCAGTATGGACTCTGTCGCTCAAGAGGTCGAGGAGCTTGCGGCAAGCGGTTTTAAGGAGGTTACACTGCTCGGTCAGAATGTTACTGCTTATGGACACGACCTCGATCCGAAGGTGCATCTTGGACATCTGCTCGAGCGGCTCGGCACTATGGACAGTATCAAGCGGGTACGCTTCATCACTGGCCATCCGCGCGATCTGAACCCGGAGATTATTGATGCCGTAGCCCAAGTTCCCAATGCCTGCGAGTTTTTCCATTTGCCTATCCAGTCCGGTGATGATCGGACTTTGAGGCGGATGGCTCGTGGCTACAAGGTCGATTTCTACCGCAAGCAAGTCGAGCAGATTCGCAACAAGATTCCCGATGCTGCTATCACTACCGATTTGATCGTCGGATTTCCCGGCGAAACGGAGCAGGAGTTCTTGAACACGGTCTCGCTGGTCGAGGAGATCTGTTTCGACGCCTGTAATACGGCAGCCTACTCACCTCGCCCCCATACACCCTCTGCTAATTGGGACATGCAAGTTCCGGCAGATCTCAAATACGAGCGTCTGAGATTCTTGAACTCGGTGGTAACCGAGGTCTCGCATCGGCGCAACAAGCGACATCTGGGCAGCACGATGGAGGTGCTGGTGGAAGGGCGCAGCGAACGTAATCCGGAACGCCTGGCCGGCCGGACGCGCACTAACAAGATAGTAAATTTCGAAGGACCTGAAGCGCTGATCGGGCAACTGGCTCAGGTTGAAATTGCGACCGCCAATGCGTGGGCCTTGCGTGGGGCTCTCAAGTAGATTGAGCACTACCGGCGATACTACGCCGCCTGAATCGCAGAATCATTGAGCAGAATCAGTTTGATGCGTTCATGAAAGTGTGCGGCTTGTTGCTTGCGATCGGTTTTTTCCAACAGCTCCGCGTAGTTCTGAAGGATCGGCACCAATTCTGGATGCTCAGCTACTCCGGCCTCTGACAGCGCGGACTCCATCTTTTCGAGCGCTTCTTGCAAGCAGCGCTCTCCGTCTCCATATTCGCCCAATCTGTTGTAGACCGCAGAAAGATTGTTGAACGCCCGGGCGATCTCCAGATCAGTTTCCGGATGCTCGTCTAAGACTAAAATCGCGCGGTGCAGAAAGCGTTCGGCATACTCGTAATTGTTCTGCAGGAGATGCACGGTGCCGAGGTTTACCAAAATCTGCGCGGTGGCGAGGTGTTCGCTGCCGAGCTTGTCTTCTACGATAATCAAGGCATGGGAAAGCAGCCGCTGAGCCTTTTTGTAGTTGCCGCTCTTAACTTGCAGGCTGGCTAGCTCGTAGAGAGTTTCGGCCAACTCTTCTCCGTCCTCTACCTCAGGCTTGATAAGCGGGCTTTGACTTTCCTGATACAACGAGGCTGCCCGCATCTGGGCGTCTAATAGTTCGAGGTCGGGCAGTTGGCTGGGGTTGCTTTTGGCATTGGCGGGCGGCTGGCCTGTTAGTTCGAGCTCCGGCAGTTTCAGCCAGAGGTTAATCTCCGAATGATTGGCGCCGTTGTTCCGGTTGTTTCCCATCAAGCTGGCCTCCGAGCAAAGGCAGTTAGTGGATGCTTACCATCGAGTAAGAAGCCATAGTACTAACAGCTTGTGGAAAAGACGTGTCAGTCTAATCCAATTCGACCGAGAACTTGTAGCCAACTCCATGGACGGTCTGGATCAGTGACGGACCGTCCTTGCTGTCGATCTTCTGGCGCAGCCGCTTGATATAAGTTCGGATCGTCTCGGGAGACGCTTCCGAGTCGGAGGCCCAGACTCGATCGAGCAAAGCCTCGGCGCTGAAAACTTGATTCGGATGGCGCATGAAGAACTCCAATAAAGCAAACTCCTTAGGCAAGAGTTGAATCTCCTCGCCGGTTTTGGTGACCCGATGGGTGTCGCGCTCGAGCACAATCTGTCCGAGCTTGAGCACATTGCCTGTAAGCGCCGCCGGTCGTCGCAATAATGCGCGCACTCGGGCTGATACTTCACCGACATCAAACGGTTTGGTCAGATAATCGTCCGCTCCTGCGTCCAGCCCGCTGATTTTTTCACCGGTGGCAGTCTTGGCAGTCAGCATCAGGATCGGAGTTGTCCCGCCCGATGAGCGAAACTCCCGGCAGACGTCAACTCCCTGCATTCCCGGGAGCATCCAGTCCATGATGATTACGTCGTACTTATAGAAACGAAGCCTGTCAAGAGCCTCCAGTCCGTTCTCTACCACTTCGACAACATGGTGGTCGCGCGTCAGGAACGCCCGAATCGGTTCGTAGAAGTCTTGCTCGTCTTCGACTATGAGAATCTTTGCCATGGTCAAATTATCTCGGTCTGCAAGCTGACTGGGCAAGATCCTTCCGGCGTCATGTTACCGGTCATTACTATTGATAAGGCCTCCATTGCCAGATCTGAGGGATCGAAAGTTGCCATGCAATTATTCCAGTCGGGAAGACCAATCAGATCATATGGTACGTCACAGGCAACTGTCACTCGCTCCATTTTGCTCTCTGACAGTGCTTTACCCAGTCGCACCTGACCTGTATTAGACAGTGTCCGATAAGTCAAGAAAATACAGTGTCTTTCCGCGCATGACTCGACGATTGACCGGCACTCCTTGGCTGATGGATTGAGCGGATACCGAATTTCAGAGACTTTCACTCTTTTCGATTGGCCGTTTTTTTTCAAAGCTTGCTTGAGGAACTTTTCCAGCTCAAGCGCATAACGGGGATGCTTTGGTGCTACTACCACCCATTCACCTGATTCGATGCGAGGCAGCTCGCCTCTCAGCATCCCGACTGCAGACGTGGCGACTGCCAGGCTCAGCTTATTGCCAGCAGAAAGCGAGTCATGCAATTCCGCCGCCAGTGAATCCAAGTCACCATCGGGCAAAAGGCGTGGATCGACAGAAAGCTCGCGGCGAGAGCTTTCGATCCGCTCGACCGCCTGTTCGATTTGCCATTCCGCAATTCGTCCATTCCGGACGGCCTTTACAATGGCCGCATGCACCGAACGAACCTCATGGGTCGAGCCCAGAGCCAGGAGCTGCTCGGCACCGGCTTCGACCGAGCGGACGGAGGCTTCTTCCAGCCCCCATTTATCGGTCACCGCCTTCATGAGTAGATCGTCTGTCATGATCAGACCGTCAAACTGCAGGTATTCGCGCAGAAGCGCCGTGATTACTTTGGGTGACAGTGTGGCCGGCAACGTGTCGCGATCGACAGCCGGCACCCAGATGTGGCCGACCATGATCGCCGGTAAATGAACAGCGCAACCGCGAAATGGCACCAGATCTCTCTCCCAGAGCATTGCCGCATCAGAGCGATTAACCGCCAGCTGCAAATGCGAGTCTTCATGAGTAGCGCCATGACCGGGAAAGTGCTTTCCGACTGCCATTATTCCAAAGCGGGCGGTGGTTGTAGCAACCGTCAAACCGAGACTGGTCACCGTGGACGGTTCTGAGCCGTAAGAACGAGTGCCGATGATCGGATTGCGTGGATTGCTGGAGATATCCAGCACCGGAGCAAGCAAGCAGTTGACTCCGACAGCGTTGAGCTGTTTGCAACAGAGCTCCAGGACCTGTCTGGCGGCGTTGAGATCGCCAATCGCTGCCACAGCCATCGGTGCCGGCAATGGGCTCAAAATGTGATCGAGGCGCTGGACCGCACCACCTTCTTGATCGACTGAGAAGAGCGGAGTGCCCTGGCAGTTTCTGTATATGGAGACCGAAAGCTTCAACAATTGCTCGACAGACACCGCATTCTCTTTGAAAAGCGTGATACCGGAGATGATACCGGACTGCAACAGATCCTTGGTCTCGTTGTCCAGCTCTGGCCCGGCTAATCGTCCAATCAGTAGCTTGCCTACTGCTCTTTCCAGGCTGTTAGAATCGGTCATTGCTGCACCGTGTCTTTATGTCCAAGCAGGCGGTACGCCTCTACGGGTCGCTGGCGTCCCTTAATGTTATATGAACCGAGCCATTCGAATCTGAAATGTTCCTCGGCCATATTGCGAGTTGTTTCGTCAACAATGATATCGCCCGGCTTGTCTTCAGCTACTAACTTTTCCAGGCGAAAGGCGACGTTGGCGGTGTCGCCCAGGAGCGCCTGATTGCCCTTGGCGTGACCGAGCGCGCCGGTGGCAACCGGTCCGCTGGCTAAAGCGATATCAATCTCGAGCGGATGGTCCACGAATGGCCAGTGGTCCCGGCGCTGAGCTAGCGCTCTCACCAGCGTGCGCAAACGCAGCGCCGTTAAACATGCCTGAAAACCCTGCACAGACCCGGACCCATCATCTTGCCAGTATGCCATGACGGCGTCGCCGGCAACCTTTTCCAATTCGCCGTGTTGTTTTTCAATCTCTCCCTTCAAACAAAGAAAGACCAGTTGGGTGGACTGCATCACAATTTCCGGTTGGTCCGCGTACTGCTCGGTCAGGCTCGTGAAGCCCCTGATGTCTGCGACCAGAATGGTGGCATTAATCAGATTAATTTTGAAATGAGTGATGTCTTGCTGCTCTTCGATACTCTCTGGTTGTCGTTGGCAGAGATCGGCCGGTAGATCGACGAGCAGATCGATATGAGCTACTTGAATGCGATCACCTCCGTACAGCCGATATTCCTTGCCAGGGCTCAGTCTGTCTCCGTTCAATTTGGTACCGTTGGTGCTACCGGAGTCGCGAATCGTCCAACCGGCGGCCGTCGAGCGAATCTCGGCATGCTGCCCGGAGACCTCGGCTATCGGTATGACAAGCTTCCGGTTGCCGGTTGTGGTTGGCTTTCTGCCAATCTCAAGAGTCTGCCCCGGTTCCAGCTCCACGTTGTAGCTGTCTGGAGAATCTGGGTAGACGATGATACTGCCGGCTGGCATGAGTTGGAGCAGGTGAATGGCGGCTGGATTGCACTGAAACCGCTTCAATTATAAGCGAAAGTAAGCGCGCCTCTCAGCTCGATTGTCCCCGATTGCCGGCCCTGGAGAAAACGCGGCGATGCTTGGCACCGCCGCGTTTTTCGGTCATTCGGACTCTGCGCCCAAGCGTGTTATACGCTAACCGCCTGGGCTTGGAACTTTACCGATTGTGTAAGCGCCTGTTTGAGCGCGTCTACTTTGTCGAGTCGTTCCCAGGGCAGGTCGAGGTCCGGTCGGCCGAAGTGACCATAGGCCGCCACGTTTTGATAGAACTTTCCGCCGCGGCTGCGCGGCATAGCTGTGAGGTCAAAACGGGAGATGATTGCTGCCGGACGCAGGTCGAAGTCTTTCAGGACGAGCTCTGTGATCTCGTCGTCTGCGAGCTTGCCTGTGCCGAAGGTTGTGACGTTGACCGATACCGGGCGAGCAACTCCAATTGCGTATGCGATCTGCACTTCGCAGCGTGAAGCCAGTCCGGCTGCGACGATGTTCTTTGCGACGTGCCGAGCGGCATAGGCGGCGCTGCGGTCGACTTTTGTCGGATCCTTACCGGAAAACGCTCCGCCGCCGTGTCGAGCATATCCGCCATATGTATCGACGATAATCTTTCGACCGGTCAAGCCGGCGTCTCCCTGCGGCCCGCCTACTACGAAGCGTCCAGAAGGGTTGATCAGATAACGCGTTTTTTGATCGGGCTTGATCTCCAGGTCGGTGAAAGAAGGCTCAATCACGTGCTTTTTGAGATCGGCTGCAATTCTTTCTTGCAGCTTCTGGTTGTCTTCGATTCCGTCGATTACCGGGTCGTGTTGAGTGGAGATCACGATTGTTTCGACACCGACCGGCTGGTCGCCTTGATACTCGATCGTCACCTGGGTTTTGCCGTCCGGCCGGAGATACTTTAATAAGCCGGATTTGCGAACTTCCGATAGCCGTCTGGCCATTCTGTGAGCCAGCGAGATGGGAAGCGGCATTAATTCCGGCGTCTCATTACAGGCATAGCCGAACATCAAGCCTTGATCGCCTGCGCCTACTTCATCTAACGAATCCTTGGACGATTCGGCGCGCTGCTCGAGCGCTTTGGTTACGCCGTTGGCGATGTCAGGTGACTGCTTGTCGATCGCGAGCAGAACTGCGCAAGTGTTGCCGTCGAAGCCACCGCCGTGCTCTCCTTCGTAGCCGATATCTCGGATTTTCTGGCGGACGAGATCGGCGATATCAACATTGGCGACAGTGCTGATTTCACCTGCGACAAGGACGAGACCGGTGGTAACCGAACATTCCGCGGCGACTCGAGCTTTAGGATCTTCCATCAGCATCGCATCCAGGATCGCATCAGATATCTGATCGCAAATTTTATCGGGATGTCCTTCTGTTACTGATTCCGATGTAAATAAATAACGGTGCGTCAATGTCCCAGGTCCTCCTAAACAACATTTCGGGCCGGGCAGGATGAGCCTTGTTTGGCTAACGCTGTCATTTACCGCCAGATTAGCTGAAAGCTGGCTAACGACGCGCTCTTCGGTCTTACCCGGAAAGTAATGCTAGCACTTTTCCTGGTCCACGAATTAAACCGAACACAGGACGTGCCGCTTAGCCTATTAGCAAGGATAGCGGAACGCTCTTACCAAAGCCTCGGCAAGGAGTTGCAAGCTGAATCTCTGCTTAGCCCAGTCTGGTGTTCGGCTTTACAGGCGGAGCGCCAGGATGGCGGCTAGTGGGGTACTGCTCGGACGAAACCCTTATAATGATATTCGCTGCATCCAGCGCAATCCGTATTAAGCGGCTTTGCAATCGGGCAGAGATTGAGAGATTGCAGAGCAGGTGCTCCCGGATAATCACTGCTCAACAACTAGAGCGAGGCGCTGATGGCTACACCCTACAGTCAAAAGAGCGACAGGGACCTGGTATTGGCTTGCCAGCGACGCGAGCCGGCGGCTTTCGAAGAACTCGTAAAGCGCCACCAGAGGACTGTCTATGCGCTCATATACCAATTGGCTCCCGAATGGTCCGATACCTCCGACCTTGCGCAGGAGGTCTTTATTCGGGTATGGCGATCAATTAATAATCTGCGTAATCCGTCTTCGTTCCGCTCATGGCTAACTCAAATAGTTACCAACCTTTTCTATGACGAATTGCGCCGCCGTCCCAGACGGTTGCCAACAGTCTCCATGGATGAGGCGCTTGAGGGCGGCGAGTCTGAAGACGGACCGACTCGTGATATCCCAGATGATTCGGCTCGACCCGATGATATTGTTCTCAGCCGGGAGATAACCGAGGTAATTCGGGAAGCAATGTCTCGACTCCCGGAACAGTTTCGAACGGCCATCGTCTTGCGAGAAGTGGAGGGGTTGAGTTACGAGGAGATTGCGATTTTGACAAAAACTGAAATGGGAACCGTCAAGTCGCGCATTGCCCGCGCCCGGACTAAGCTTCAGGAGATGCTGAAGCCATATCTCGAGAGTGCGAGCCCAACCAGCGAGGTATCCAACTGATGGCTGGGAGTTGTATAGAGTTGAAAGAGGAATTCTCCTGCTATCTAGACGGTGAGCTGGATGGCGGCAGGCAATCCGAGATAGCCAATCATCTGGCAGAATGCAACGATTGCCGGAAGGAGTACGAGGGGCTCAAAGCAGTAAGCAGCTTGTTTGCAAAAGGCCCGCGTTCGGAGAGTTTGCCGGTACCAGACATCTGGGCGGCTTTATCGCAAAATCTGCCGAGCACATGCGAAGTCATCAAAGAAGACCTGTCCGCTTACCTGGATGGCGAATTGCCGCTGCCGGCCCAAGAGGGCGTCAACGAGCACTTAAAAGAATGCAAATCTTGCGGTGAAGAATTTAGAAAGCTGAATGTCACGAATCAGCTCATCTCCAAGTCTATGCTGTTACCTGCCAATCTCGAAGTGGATCTCTGGTCCGGCGTTAAGTCCAGGCTCAATGAAGATTGTGCGTTGATCGCTGGCGAACTCTCCGTTTTTGTAGATCAAGAGGTGGCCACGCTCAGGCATCGAGCGATCACCGGGCACCTTTTGGAATGCCCGTCTTGTCAAGGTGAATTTAATGAGCTTTCACGGGTAGGGGACCTGGTTCGTACTCACTATCAACCGGTCTTTCCTGAGAATTTCGATCTCTGGCCGGGTGTCAAGCGCGAGATCAATGTGATTCCGCTCAATGCTGGCAGCAAGGCAGGAACTCAGCCAGTAAGTATGGCCGCATATCGCAGCAATAAGCTGGCGCTGGTGGCGGTAGCGGCGGCAGCCGTCGGTCTTGCAGGAATGCTTGCCTTCTTGTTAAATACTCCCAGCGTCAAGCCGATTCAGATGGTAAGTGCGGAAGCCTATCTGCTTGAGTCGGCGATGGCAGAGCCCGGTGATAGTGCGGAATCAGTGGTCTATGAAAATCAGTAGCGGACACAATTTTATCCTGGTCTGCGCGTTGGGGGCGAGCTGCTCCCAGGCTGCGAATGCCGATGAGCTCAGAATGGGAATTAACTGGCAACGGCTGAATTTGTCGCCCCAGCAGTCACAGCAGATTCAAACTCTGGAGTCCCAGTGGAATCATGATTACATGGAGATTCAGCCTACGATTATCGATGAGCAGCACAAGCTAACGCGCTTGCTCTCCGATCCCAAATCGGATCCTCTGGAGATAATGGCTCTACAGCAATCGATTGCCCGAAAGAAGGAGCAATTAAGAGCGGCAGCAACGGCCAACTACTTACGAAAGAGACAGCTTCTTACCGACGGGCAGCAGCACGGATTGGAAGACATGATTCATCAGGCCGTTGCCGAAAGGCAGCGGGCAGCCAATCCCGGCGCTCAAACCGATGTAATGCCGGATCATATTCAGGATTTGATTCAAAGAGTTCGCAACATTTGGACTCACAACGGTCCTGAGCAATAGCTTTTGCCAGCAGTTCGGCCTGCACTGGTATTAAATGTGGTATCGTTCCGCCGCTGCAGCTCTTGCCGCGACCGTTCATAAATTTATACACGTCCAAGAGGCGACTTAAGCTTTGCCTGTAAGATCAGTCGAGAAAGCTTTTTTGGGGAGGGCTTACCATGGCTGAAGGGAAGTTGGCAGGCACCAAGATTTTAATGGTAATCGCGCCCGAGCAGTTCAGGGATGAGGAGCTGCTCGAGCCACGGGCGATTTTTAGCGAGCAGGGCGCCGAAGTTGTTGTGGCGAGCACTCGGCCTGGACTGTCAAAGGGGATGTTGGGTGCTTCCTGCATGCCGGATGTTCTGCTTAAAGATGTAGACTCCGCCCGCTTCGACGCTGTGGTCGTGGTGGGCGGCATGGGCTCTCCGACTCATCTTTGGGATTGTGCGGAGTTGCATGAATTGCTCAAACAGATGGATAAAGACGACAAGATTGTCTCGGCGATCTGCCTTTCCGGGGCTGTGCTTGCCAAAGCCGGTGTATTGAGAGAGCGGCAAGCGACTGTCTGGCCGATGCCGGAGTCGCTCGCCGCTCTCGAGCAAGGGAAAGCGCGCTATCTGAAGCTGCCGGTCGTCTGCGATGGACGGACGGTGACCGCAAACGGTCCCGAGGCTGCCAGCGAGTTCGGGCTGGCTGTCGTGCGGGAGCTTGCCCGCAAGCTTTCGAAAGTCTAGGTTACAATCTCAAGCGGGCTTAGAGCTTATCTTGCGAGCCTCCTGTCATACTGTAGGGCGTCTGCATTCTGTCCGAAGCGCCGTTGCCGTGCAACGTCAATTAATTGGAATCGAACATGATCAAAGATAAACTGAAGTCAGTCGTTGAAACAGCCGTTCAAAAGGCGATTGCAGCCGGAAAGTTAGGAGCGCTGTCAGCTTTGTCCACGCCGATAGTGATCGAGAAGCCACGGCTCGCCGAGCACGGAGATCTGGCATGTGGAGTGGCTTTGAAACTGGCTTCAGCTGTGCGCAGCTCCCCGCTCAAGATCGCCGAGGCGATCGCGGCCGATATCTCTGTTCCGGAAATTGACGTCTCTCGCTTTGAAGTCGCCGCTCCTGGTTTCATCAATTTCAGGCTGGGAACCGGCTGGCTCTGCGAGTCGCTCAAAGAGATCTCCAAGCTCGGCGCCGATTTCGGACGGTCTAATCTGGGCGCCGGGCAGAAAGTTTTAGTCGAGTATGTCTCGGCTAATCCGACCGGTGATCTTCATATCGGGCACGGTCGAGGCGCGGTTTATGGCAGTTGCCTCTCTAATTTGCTTGCCTTCACCGGGCATGAGGTGGAGCAGGAGTTCTACATTAACGATACCGGTGAGCAGATAGCTCAGCTCGGACGCTGTGCCTGGGCCTGTTACCAGCGCAAGCTCGGCCAAACGGTCGATTATCCCGAAGGTGGTTATCCGGAAGTTTCTATCGTTCAATTTATCGAGACGGTGATCGGCAAGCAAGGCGACCAGCATCTGAACTTGAGCGCAGCCGAAGGCGAGCAGAAGCTTGCTGAGCTCACCAAAGAAGTGATCATAGATTGGCAGCGCAAATTGCTTTTGCAGTTGAAAATTGAATTCAATTGTTGGTATTCCGAGCTGTCGCTTCATGAGCGCGGCGCGGTCGAAGCAGTGTTGGAACAGTTTAGCCAACGCGGCATGAGCTACGAGTCGGAGGGAGCGCTCTGGCTCAAGGCTAAGGAGCTGGGAGATGAGCGCGACCGAGTCTTGAAGAAGAGCGCAGGCAACACCACATATCTGGCTGCGGATGCAGCCTATCACCTGGATAAATTCAAGCGTGGCTACGACCGGTTGATTACCATCTGGGGCGCTGATCACCACGGTCAGGTCCCTGGGCTGAAAGCAGCAGTAGAAGCGCTTGGCCAGGATCCCGAGAAGCTCGAGGTCATTCTTACTCAAATCGTCAATCTTCAGCGCGATGGTCAGATGGTGCGCATGTCCAAGCGGATGGGCACGGTCGTCACGCTCGATGAGGTGATGGAGGAAGTGGGAGCTGATGCCGTTCGGTATTATCTGGCGGAATCCAATCCGCAGAATCCGATTAACTTCGATCTTGAATTAGCGAAGCAAACCAGCCGGGAGAATCCGGCGTTTTATATACAATATGCGCACGCACGTTGCTGCGCGATCTTGCGAAGGGCGCTAGAGCCGACCCCAAATGCCGAGAGCGGGCGTGCAGAACAGCCGTTGCTCAGCCCAGAGCAGTGGGCTGAGTATTTGAAGGAGTACCAGAGTAATGCGTCCGTCTTTGAGCCGCTCTTCGACCTGGATTCACATGTTTTCATCCATCAGAAGTCGCTCATCATGCGACTTCAAGACTTCTGCGAAGAAGTAGAGGAAGCAATGCTTGCACGAATGCCCGGTCGATTGGCGCGCTATGCTTATGATGTTGCCAATGATCTGCAACGTTTTTATGAATCATGTCGTGTGATTACAAGCGAGCCTGATGTCACGAAAGCTAGATTAGGCTTGATAGTTGCCACGAGGCAGGTGCTGGCCAATGTGCTGGGAATAATAGGGGTGTCTGCTCCGGAGAGAATGTAACTCTTCTTTCACGAGTAGTCCAAGGTTTGTACGCAGATTAACCGGCAGTTCGAACTGTCTAGACGACTACCGGCATCTATCTCCTGGGTGTAGACTGGAATAAGGTAGTCAAGGGAGCGGGCTCGATCCAACTCTGAATCCAACTGGCGGGTCGGGTGCTACTAGATAAGGAATTCAGCATGTACATGGAACAGAAGTTTTCCCTGGACCTAACGCCAGAGGAAGGGATATTGCTCTTAACTGGTGCCAGGCTGTTGGATAAGCTTGTAGCGGGTATCAGCATTCATGCAAAAGACCGGGATGAATTGATCCGGGAGATCATCGTAAAAATTTCCAATCACATTCCACCGGCTCTGGCTGGACTTTCCGACGAAATAGCTGAAGCGATAGTAGAGTCCGTGCTGGGGGCTGTTGACCTTGATGAAGACGATGAGTTAGCCCGTGAAGCGGCCTCTACTGATATGGCTGAATTGGAAGCGGAGCAATCCCCCTGTAATTACCCGATGTATCCGGTAGACAGGACCTTGCCGCTACTGGAACAGGCTGTTATCAGCCACAATATTGTGAGGGTCTATTACTACAGCTTCGCGCGCGAATCGGTCGATCTGATTACCTTGAATCCGTTGGCAATTTTGAAAGAAGGCGGCTTATGGAAAATGGTCGCATTCTGCCATGAGCGCAACGAAGTCATGCTTTTCCGGGTCGACCGAATTAAGGAGCTGCTTGAGACGTCCCGCCATTTCGAGGTACCTCCCGATTTCAATCCCAGGCGGCAATTACCATTTGCCTCTTGATCGTTTGTTGAATCCATTGGTCTCGAGAATGTCCTGAACTCACCAATTCTGGGGATTATCTCGGTTCGAAACCAGGTCGACAAGAGCAACAACGATTTTTGTGACAAGTCGAGCTTGCCAGCGGCTGGTGCCGGATAAACTAGAATGGCGCTCCGGCGCAATTGATCTCCAGTTTTCGGATTCGGCTGCCTGAAGGCTAATGCTCAAAGTATTGATAGCTCCAGCTGCTTACAAGGGGACGCTCTCGCCTGGCGCCGTCGCACAAGCAATCAGGCGCGGTGTTAGGCAGGCGGGCGGTTTCGCGCTGTCCATAGCACCGCTGGCCGACGGTGGTGACGGCACGATTGAAGCGCTCCGATTGGCTGTCGGAGGCCAACTCCACTCACTTAATGTGCGGGGACCGAATTCAGCGCAAACAGCTGCCGTTTGGCTGCAGGTTAGCGGCGATTTTGCGGTAGTCGAGTTGGCATCGGCCTGCGGAATTGGGTTGGTGCCGCCGGGCGAGCTTTCACCGCTTACGGCACACACCTACGGGCTCGGGCAAGTGCTGGTCGATTGTTTGGGCCAAGGAGCGCGTGATATCGTGATAGCAGTTGGCGGCAGTGCCTCTACTGATGGTGGCACCGGCGCGTTGGCGGCGCTCGGGGCATCCTTCTTGGACGCCGCTGGCAACGCGCTGCCGCTTGGCGGGGCTGCGCTGCTCCGCTTGGCGTGCATACAGCTCGATCGCCTCGAACGATTGCCGGAAGGGCTGAAGGTACGAATTGCCACGGATGTCGAAAGCCCCTTGACCGGTCCCGGCGGTGCTGCATTCGTATTCGGTCCGCAGAAAGGTGCAAGCGAAGCAGAATGTGAATTGCTGGACCGCGCTCTCGGTCGTTTGGCAGTCGTGATGGAGCGAGCAACCGGTCGCAGTTTGAAAGACGCTGTTGGATCTGGCGCCGCCGGTGGTGCGGCATTCGGGTTGTCCAGCGTGCTCGGCGCTGAGATCATTTCAGGATTTCACTGGGTGGCTGAGCAGCTGAATTTGGTCGAAAGAATCAAGCAGGCGGATATCGTCGTGACCGGTGAAGGTTGCCTGGACAGCCAGACGCTTCAGGGAAAAGGGGTCGGGCAGCTGGCTCAACTCTGCCGGGCGGCAAAGCGGCCGCTCTGGGCCATCTCGGCGCGTTGCGACCGATCGATCGATTGGCGGGCCCAGGGATTCGAGCGCGTGCTCTCAGTTGCAAGCAGCGATTCGCAGGCTACCGTAAGTGATTTAGAGTCGGCTGCTTGCCGGCTGTTCGCCGAATTGGCTACCTAGTCGACCGAATAACTGTCAGCTGCGGACCGGCGGTTTATCTAGCCGAGCGTCCGTCCATGAGAGCGCCGAGATCTGGTCTAAGTGATGACGGAGCGAGCGATTCGGAATTGAATGAGGGTAATCTGCCGGCCGGGCCTGCCATTTGAGCGGGAGTCGCCGTCGGTACGGCGGTGGCGTTATCGATTGTGCCTTGACTTTCCAGCCCGGAGCCGGCCGCTCCGGTGTAGGACGCCGGAGCGGCTGCCTGCGGAGCGGCCTGGGCTACCGCCGTCGGTGCCGAGGTCGATGCGCTGGCGACCATCTGTGAGCCTCCTTCGGCTCCGTTTAAACTAAGCTGCTGTCCAGGGAAGATCAGGCGTGGATTGGCGCCGATCACGTCGTGATTCATCTGATAGATCTGTCCCCAGTTCTGACCGCCGCCGAGGTGATCGCGGGCGATGTTCCAGAGGTTATCGCCGGACTTGACCAGATAATTGCTGAGCTCGCCACCGCCCGAAGCGATGTCACCGCCCGCGCCGGGCAGTTTGATTTCGATGCCGGTGTGTATCAAGTCCGGATTCTTGCCGAGGAGATCGGCATTTAAATTGTAAATCTCCTGCCAGCGCGCACCAGAGCCCAGGTGGTCGCGGGCAATGTTCCAAAGGCAGTCACCGGCTCGGATAGTATAAGAAGTTGGGGGCGCATCGGTAGCGGCTGCCGCGTCGGTCGTGCGGCCGACTTCGGCTTGGGCGACTTTCTGCGAGCTGGCCGCCTTCGGTGCATCTGATTCATTTAAGAGCTTGCCGTGGGCTGGCTTATGATCCGCCAAACCGGCGTGATGGTCGCCGGCGTGCCCGACTCTGGTCTTTAGAAGAGAGCGGTGTGAAATCTCGTCCATACCGTTGTGGGATGGGTGAGAGCCGATTTTAGTTTGGTGCCCGATGCGGTCCATGACGTGGTTGACGGGAGCGGTTTTGACGCCCGGAAGCGTCAGTTGAGTAGCTTTCAACCCCTGTCCGGCTGCTTGCGCATTCATCGCCCCCCCGACCGCGCTGCTGCTCGGCGTGTAAGTGGCGGAATCAAAGCTGCCGCTGTCGCCTAGTGTTGGTCGGAAAGATGGAGTGCTTTCGGTCGCCAGCAGTCGAGGCTCGCCGAGCCGGTCGCTGACGGCGCCGGACGGACCGTAACCCTGACCAGGGTGATTGCCGATCCCGTCGCCTAGCCTGCCGGCAGCCGGAAGACCGTCCAGCTGCTGCGGAAATGTTGTAGCGCCTACGTTTAATGAGTTTGGCAGCGATTGTGTCGTACCGCTCGCTGTTGATGACATGCCCTGTCCCAGTCCGCCCAGCTTATCGCTGAAGAGCCTGCTGTGACCGGCTAAATGGCTGGCCGGCATGGCTGAGGACATCTCGGCGCCGGAGAGTTGTCCGCCGCCGGCAGCTTCAAAATGAGGATTGTTAGGCTTGAATTGACCGGAGCATTCAAGCGGATTGCGCAGCATGTGCTCGCCGGCAGAAGCGCTCACTTTACCTGTAACCGAGTCCAGCCCTCCCTGTTTCATTCCGAGCAGACCTTGACCATTGCTGCTTTGAAAGATTGGGGCATCGCTGGGCAATAAAGAAGGGTCGATCGGCAGATGCTCGCCAGCGACGCCGGCCAGTGAATTGAGGGCGGCATGAGCTTGATGAGCCAGGAGAGATGGATCGAGCGATCCGAACATACTCAAATCAGGAGCGAAGAGGTGTCCGAGCGCTTCAAAAAAGGAGTTCATAATGCCCAGGTGACCGGGCAGTCGCATGATTAACTGGATCAACGGTGAAATCGGCTCGTTGGCGCCCGGAATGATTGGAGCGACTGACATTGCGGCAGATTCGGCTCCTGGTGTCAGCACCTGGCTGCCCAGCACGCCGGCATCAGAGCCGATTGGCGGTTGAAAGAAATTGTGTGCTTTGGAGATATCGGCCGGGGCAGTCAATTGAGTTTCGACGCCGGCGCTCAATCCAGCGTGTGAAAGCTCGACCGAGCCGGTTGCCGGTGTGGCCGAATCGGCTCCGAATCTTGCTGAGAAGCTGGATGGTCTGTAGAACGGTGACATAGGGTTCGCGAATCCCCTTGATAAGCCAGGAGTAATCTACTCCGGCTGAGCACTCAAGTCAAACGATTTATGGGAGAATTCCCATCCCGCTTGGTACTTTGAAGGTACATTTAACCTGAAGAACATGACAAAAGTGTGGAATGAGGCGGTCGAAAGTCTTATCACTTCGGTCGGCCGCTTATAATTAATCCGACGGCCGGTTATGGTGCGGGTTTTATGATGAATTCGTCGACATTGGTTTACTGCGCTCTTGCGCTTACGCTGAGCTCACCGCTTTTGTTTGGCGGCGACACTTTGGCCGCCCAACAAAGCAAAGCGCCTCAGGAGTCTGCGGCAGCTAGTTCTAAAGCCGCCCACGGGTCCGATCCCGCCGCCGAAGAGTCATTAGCGTCCGCTGAGTTGTCGGCAGCTGCTCAAAACTTCAAGGGCAATGCCAACGAGTTGAGCTGGAGCGATGTTTTCAAGGCTCTCAAAGTTTTGCTCGTCAAGCCGCAAGCGGGCCACACCAGCCCGGCTTCGTTGATCAAGCAGAACCCGCTCCTGAATGATCTGGGGGTCAAAGTAGTAGCCGCCGGTTCGGCCCATCTCTGGACCTTCCCGCGCATACAGCAGTGTCAGGCGATCTTGGTCCAATGGAATGACACCAAAGTGACGAGCGTGCCGGGCGGCAGAAAAGGCAAAACCGCTTCGGTTGTGGTGTCGCGTGTCGAACCGCTGAGCTTGCCCTCCGGCGTCACGCTCAAAGACGCTCGTGTAATGGAGATCGGCAATCCAACTGAAAAAACAAAAGCAAAATATCTAATCTGTGTTGGCAGCAAGCCGGATGGTAGCGCCTTATGGCTCGGCAGCTTTCGGGCTGCTGCTGACGGCTGGCACGAAAACAACGAGCCTCTGACAGGGATACCGCCTTTTCTAATGAGCAATATCTCGGGGATCATCGGGTTTAGCGGGCAAGATTTGATAGTCACTATCGCTCCTACCCTGTCCAAGGCTGTTGCCGAACAGGAGCCAGCCAAAAGCACGGCCCGGTTGCCAGAATCTCCGGCATCCGGTTATAAGTTGGTATTGAGACTAATCGGCGGCAAGTTTACGCTGGAAGGCAGCGCGATTGATAACACACCTTACAACGCTGTTTATCAGTTCGTTCATGCAATCTCTCAGGGGAGAACCGACCTCGCAAAGGCCTGGCTCGTCGACCCCAGCTTGATTAGTATTGCTAAGTACATCGGGCTGGCGTCCAAGCCAGGTGAAACGCCCGCCCGCATAATCAACATGTCCAATGCAAATTTGAACAGCTATCGCTACAGGCTTGTTACTTTCGAGCGTTACGATCTCATTTTCGAAGTGACGAAGAGCAAGCAACAATGGGCTATCAAGGCGATGTTCGTCGCTCCCTCCGACCCGCTTCTCCAGAAAGTTGCGCGCAGTTTGCAGCCACCGGAAAGCAAGTTGCCGGCTGCCGGTGAAAGCGGCAAACCGGCAGATGCCGCGGAAAAAGGGGACGAAAAGGTGCCTGTTCGCAAGGGCAAGAATTGAGAAAGCTTGGGGCTGGGCATATAAGTGCAGAGCAATCCCGAAGGATAGGTCTACGGCCGTTGACACCACCGCGACAAGGTCTGCCCGCCGGCAACGAGCCGTTTCCCGGAGACGAAGCGGCCGAAGAGCGCAGCTATCTGACTTATGCTTATTCCTTTCGCACGTATGCTTATCGTGAAAACCTCCTGGCCGAGCTGGACCGTCTGGTCGATGAAGGCAAGACTTTTGACGGATTGATAGTGGATCTCACCCATACCGGCTATTCTTTGCCGTTAGACGCGTTCGTCAACTTCCATGCTTATGCCAGGCGCCTCTTGAAACCGCAGGGGGTCTTGCTTTTCGTTAAGTCAGACGGTGCAATTACTTTGACCCGCGACGATCCGGCTGGTGGATTGACATTCAACGTCTATGACAGCGTCTTTGGAATCTTCGCCAGATATCCACTGCTCGCTGACTATGTCTGTGCCACTATATCCGGTATTGACCGGCGACGCTTGCGCGGCGGTGGCAGTACGCTGGCAAATCACATCCTCTATACTTCGATTCCGATTCTGACCGAAAAGGGCGGGCAGGTTAAGAGCGCTTTCGAGCTGCCGGCTCCGCAGAATTGGGTCTTGCAGCTTATCGATGATTACAATTCCGTCGAAGCTATCTCCAAAACGATGGAGACGCAATACCGTGTTCCTTGCGATGAAACGCTCCGGATCATGCAAGAGTTGGAAGCGGAGAAATTCATTTATCCGATCTTTTCGCGCATTCAATTCCTGTCTAACTGCTATCACAATCGCAAGCCGTTTCGGTTGGGTCGTTATCTGGTGGCAGCCGGAATCGTCACTCCATCTCAGCTCGAGGAGCTGCTGGAGATTCAACAAGAAGAAGGCTGGGGCAGAGCGCAACGGACGATGCTTGGTCTGCTGGCAGTTAGGCATGGCTACTTGAATACGCGCGAGTTGGAAGTGCTATTGCACGATCAATATCTTTATGGCGGCTATCATCGAGTCGCAGATGGAGATGACGGCTCCGGCAACAAATCTCGCAACATCGAGACGATGAAGGACTCGATGATCGGCAGTTTGGGAGCGATCGATGCCTCCGGTCTCTTGCAGTCGCTGGCAACTGCCAGCAAAACCGGTGTACTGACCGTCGAGAAAAAAGACAAGACAATTGTTGTAGCATTCAATGACGGGAAGCCGACGCATGCGCTAATGGGCAAGCTAAAAGGCTACGATGCCCTGACGGAGTTTCTTGTCTTCTGGACCGAGGGAATTTTTGTATTCAAGGACAAGGGCGAATCGCAGGATCTCGAAGCAAGCTGCGGCTTGAACCAGTCGCTCGATCGCTTGTTGCTCGACTCGGCGCTCTTCCAGGATCAAACCAGAGAAGTCTTGTCCAGGCTGCCTGCAGGAAAGAACGTCATAATGGAGCGGGTCTGGAACTTTGAGACGGTCTGGGCCACTGTACCCTTTCAGCAACTGAAATATATTGACGGCGTGCAGCTTTCGCCGGAGGACGCACAACGAGTCTATGCGATCTCTCGTCTGATCGACGGCTGGACTACTTTGGATGAAGTGGTAAGGAATTTTGATGTTTGGCCGAGCTACATGGTGGTGAGGTCAATGCAACTTCTGCTCGACTATGGATTCGTGCAGTTTCAGCAAACGAGCCTCTTTAGACCGCTTTCGGTATTTCAGAAAATCGGTGCGGAGCTGGAGACTGTCCTGGGACCAGATCAGAACAAGGATATGCTCGAGTCCAGTCTGCATTATGTGCACGGCAATTCGGATGCCGCTCGCCGATTTCAAGTCGATCCCGACGGCAGGGTCAGCGTCAATCTGACGCAGGTCAAGAAGTCCGGTACTCAGCTTTCGGCTGTGCTTCTGGATCTCAGGCGGTGGATGGAAGCTTACTTGAGTTATTGCCGGCGCGAAACCGATCCGCGCCTGGTAAATGAAGTGGTGGCACGGGCGGTGCATGGCACCCTCAATTGAAAAGTGGTACAGTTCGAATCAATGGAGCAGCTATGGAGTTCAAAAAGGAAAGCGGTACGCTGTCGCGCGTCAAGTCAGACGTTCTGGTGCTGGGGGTGTTTCAGGGCGAGGCCGTTGCGAAGTTGATTGCCAAGTTGGATAAGGTCTTTCCATCGGACTTTCTAAAAGAGATAGACAGTGCAGCCTCTGCGGAGTCTTTCGAAGGTAAATTCGGACAGACGCTTGCCTTGCCGTCGTATGGGAGACTGAAGTGCCGAAAGTTGATGCTCTGGGGTTTGGGCAAGAGCGCTGACTTTCAGCCGAACTTCTGTCGAAGGACGGCTGCCAATATGGCTCGTCGGGCCAGCGGCGGCGGAGCCAGCGGCACTGTTTGTTTTCATCTTCGTGCGGCCGAAGATCAAGCGCTCTATCTTCAAGCCGCAGTTGAGGGATGGATTCTGGGCTCTTATACCTTTCAAAAATATAAATCGAATGGCGACCACAACGGCAAGCGCGCGAAAGTCAAACTGGTCACCTTCGCCGGTCTGTCTGTCTCGCCGGCGGAGCTGACTCAAGCGGTCAAATTTGGGTCGGTGATCGCCGAATCTACCAATTTCGCGCGCGACTTGATCGCTGAGCCGGCCGGCTACATGACTCCATCACGCCTGGCTCAGGAAGCAAAACGCGTTGCCAAAGAAAACGGACTGACTTGCTTGGTGATGGACCGTGCTGAGATGGAAAAAAACGGAATGGGAGCTCTACTGGGTGTGGCTCAAGGAGCAAACGAGCCGCCGAAATTTATCGTGCTTAAATATGTAGCTTCTAAGGCGAAGCGAACAGTGGCGCTGGTCGGTAAAGGCATCACCTTCGATTCGGGCGGATTGTCGCTCAAGACCGCTCAGGGCATGGAGCATATGAAGTACGATATGGCCGGTGCCGCTGCCGTTATTGCAACGGTGAGCGCAATCGGCCGTCTCAAGCCGCGGGTCAACGTGCTTGGCTTGATTGCCGCCACGGAGAATATGCCTGGCGGCAAAGCGTTGCATCCGGGCGACGTGCTGGTGGCGATGAACGGCAAGACGATTGAAGTAAACAATACTGATGCCGAGGGTAGGCTGGTGCTGGCTGACGCGCTTAACTACGCCGTCAAGCAAGGACCTGATGAGATAGTCGATATCGCGACTTTGACCGGGGGAATAGTGACCGCGCTCGGACGCGCGGCTGCCGGTATCATGGGCAACGATCAAGACCTTGTCGGCAAGTTAATCGACTCGGCCGAGTCGGCTGGCGAAAGGCTCTGGCAGATGCCGTTGTTCGATGAGTATAAAGATTATCTCAAGAGCGATATTGCCGATCTCAAAAACGCCGGCTCCCGGGGCGAAGCGGCCAGCTCGGCCGGCGGTATGTTTCTCAAAGAGTTCGTCGACGGTACTCCCTGGGCTCATCTTGACATAGCTGGTCCCGGCTGGATGGACAAGGAGAAGGACGAGACGAACAAGGGTGGTACCGCATTCGGTGTAAGGACGCTCTGCCGATACATTCTGACGCAGTAAGTGTTCTAAACCTCGCCCGGCCCTACCCGAAAGCCAGAGCGGCAGTCGACAGCGGTGCCAATCAGTGACTGACCAGCTGCGTGATGCTGCGCATCAAGGGAATCAAGCGCTCGGTTTCGGCGCCGTCGCTGAGCGTGACCAGAATGCCTCCGCCGAAGTCAGCGATGATTAGATAGCCGCGCGGAGTGCGGCAGACCGCCTGGTGAACGTGATTGTGACCCATTCGCTTGATGGTGGTGTCAGTGTTTAAGTAGACTCCCAGCGCCCAGACTCCGATTGATTCGGCTTCGAGATCTTGAGGCATGCTATTGGCGATCAAGATTCCGTCGTGACCGACGATTACAGAGCCGACTACTCCCGGTTGCTGTTGGATATGCGACAGGAGATTTTGCAGCTCCTGCGCTGCTTCCAGCGTCAAAATGCGCATTTTTGAGTCGGACAGGTCGGCGGCGGCGATATTGCCGATCTTCGACAGGTCTTGCTGATCCAGCAGAAACTTTCCAATACTGGCAATCTTGCCGCTTCCGGCTTCGGATGATGTATCTGCGTGTGTAGCAAGCCTTCCTACCCCTTCGACGCGCGCCGGGGGCGCCGTACCTGGTACCGGCTGTGGTGCTACTGGCGGAGTCGGCGGCGGGGCCATCGGTTGAGGCTGTACCTGTGGCGGTGCCATCTGCTGCGGCGGGGCCATGTTCTGCCCGGCCACTTCTGCGACCTGCCGGATCGACTGGACCGCTTCGTTGACATTAACCTTTGGTGGCGGTGGGCCGGTATCCTTAACGCCAAGATTATCCGCGAACAGCCTGTCCATCGCGTCATCGTCGATACTGAGCAAGCCTCCGCCTCTCGGCTGGCTAGCTGCCGGCGGCGCTGGCGGCGGCACGACTGGTGTCACTTGAGATGGTGGCACTGGCGGTGCGGGTTGCGCAGGCGCTGTCGGCACCGCCGGGGTCGTCGGGTTACCCCAGTTCTGTGCTGGCGGAGCAGTGGGCGCCGGTGGCTGTGTCCATCCACCGGCGGGCGTTTGTGGGGCCGTCGGCGCCACCGGAACTGGTGCTGGTGGTGCCGACGCAGCGGCTGCTGCCGCCGCCGCTTTCTGTTGTTCGGTAACGCCGAGGTTGTCCGCGAACAGCTTGTCCATCGCTCCGTCATCCAAGTTCTTGAACAAACCGCCGCCAGGTTGGCTAGCTGCTGGTACAGGTGGAGCCGGTGGCACGACTGTTTCATTTTGAGCGCGAGCGGTGACGGGAGAGATCGTTGGAGCAGTTGGTACTGGCAGTGGTGGCGCAGTGAACGGGCTGGGTACCGGTGGTGGCGGTACCGGTGGTGGCGGTACGCTCGTTGCTGCCCGTGCGCCGCCGACTGGTTGATCTTGCACCCCGAGGTTCTTGTTGAAGAGATTATCCATCGCACTGTCGTCAAGGCTGAACAGACCTCCGCCCGGTTGGGGAGAGGCTGGTGCGACGGCTGGAGCTTGCCCTTGTTTCATTCGCTCTTGGATTGGCACGTCCCAGCGCTCCTGGGCGGCGGCCGCTGGAACCGGAGCTTGGGCTGAAGCTGGCGCTGCTTCCGGCTGTGCTTGCCGCAGCCGCTCTTGAATTGGCACATCCCAGCGCTCTGCGGTTGGAGCAGCTTCGGCAGCGGCTGCTGGCTTTTGCCGCTCCTGGATCGGCACATCCCAGCGATCGGCTACCGGAGCTGGACCTGCTGGTTCCGGCGTTTGCAGCGCCGGTGCCGGTGGGGCCGCTGCCGGGCCATCGCCGAGAATATTACTGAGTCTGTCCATGATGGAGTCTGCAGGCAATCCGCCAGAGGCGGCAGGTTGCGGCGCGACTGGTTGGGGCGCCGGTGCTTGACCGCGTTGCTGAATCGGCACATCCCAACGATCTTCTGCTTGTCCGGCTGCCGGCGCGGCCGGTTGCCCACGCCCTTGAATCGGCGTATCCCAGCGCGCATCTCCCTCGGGCGTTGCCGCTGGCTGTGCTTGTTTCATGCGCTCTTGAATTGGCACGTCCCACCGCTCCCCGGCTGGTTCGCTGGCCGGCGCCGCCGGTGGTATCGGCGGCTGCGCCCCCCATTGCTGAGCGGCTGGATTCGGCGCTGCATTTGTGGCGCCTAGGACATTTGTGTTGCCGGGAGAAAACGCTTCCCAGGTGCCTGTTTGTACCTGTTCCGCCTCGGCTGACCATCCGGCAGCCGGTGCTTGTGGCACGGGTGGCTCGTCCCAAGAGTTGTTGCCGGCAGTGGGCTGGTTCCAATCGGCTTGAGCAGCTGGCTGGCCGCTGCCGGTTGTCCAGTTGTCCGGCCCGCCGCCCCAACTGTTGTCTGCTGGAGCCGGTGTCGGCGGCGCACCAGCAGCTTGGTCTGAGCCGGGGGAATCCCAACCTGAGCCGGCTGCCGAACTGTTGCCGGCTGAGGTGTTACTCCAGCCGCCGCCTTGCGGTTGGGGTTGAGGTGGTTGTTCCCAGCCGCCGCCTTGCGGTTGGGGTTGAGGTGGTTGTTCCCAGCCGCCGCCTTGCGGTTG
>JAGVKB010000031.1 GCA_020050835.1 Candidatus Obscuribacterales bacterium
CGCTCCATGATTGTACGGCTATCTATCCCTTGATATCCGCATTGACGCTGGGACCCCTTGCGCCCGCTATTCGGCAGCCGCTGCAGCCGTGCGGCGCGACAACCGAACCGGAGCGACTCCCAGGTAGGGCGCGCCCGAGGCTGCCGGCGGCAAGCCTAGCAGGCGCAAGCCCAGCATCAATGCGGGCGGCCTGCATAGATGCTGGGCGGCCTGCATAGACTCAGTGTGTCTGTCCGAAGAAGCGCCAGAGATCGAACATGCCTGGCAGGGAGCCGCGATTAGCCTCCATGTTTATGACATTGCCGTTCGGCTGCCTCACCACTTCGTATATCTGATCGTCGGAGCTGCGTTTTATTTGCAAGCCGTCCTTGTTCTCGGTGAAAGGCGTTGATACAACCACGCTATCAAGCACATACTTGTTGCCCTTCAGGTGGTAGTAGTAAACCGTTGACTGCACAAGCACGTCGCCGACCTCAGAGACGTTTCGTTGATCTTTGAAAACAATCGCGCCAGATTGCCACGTCGGTTGAAAATGTTGGACGCCGACCTGCAAGCCGTCGTCGGAAACTTTCACGACGTACTGATCGTAGAAGCTCCAGGAGCTTGACGTTTCCTGGCTGTAGAACTGTAGATAGTTGACCAGGCGATCTTGATTGTCGTAACCAAGAACGCCGATCCGCGTTGATCCAGGCGTTGTTAGATCCTCGGTCGTCCATTTCACTACGCGCTCTTTGACACCGTTGTGCAGATACGGAATCACATAATCCGGGGGAGCTGACGGCGCCGGTTTTGTCTCGATAGGCTTTGTCTCTATCGGCTTCTCTTGTTGGTTGTCCTGTCGGCCTCTTTCGTTTTTGTCGTGTTCCGTTTTGACTTCGTCGTACCAGAACAATCCAGCCACCACAAGCAAGATGCCGAAGACCCAGGCCCAGGGATCGTTTTTGCCTTTACCGGAACCAGCGCCCTGGGGCCCTGGAGCGGTGCCACCAGATGTGGTGCTACCGGAGCTCGTGCCCGTGGTGGCAGAAGTCAGACCGGTATAAGCATGTTCGATTTTCGCGCGCATGTCGGCTGCGATCTTCTTTAGCGGCTCACTCAAGCTGCCATCGTCGGCCCAGAACGCCAGCAGCTTCTTGTATGCTGCCTTTACCGCTGCCTCGCTCGCACCCGGTTTTAGCCCGAGTGTCTCGTAAGCGGCCGTCTTTTCTGTTTCATTCACGGACGCCTCCGATCAAGATCATTTCGCCAGTCGTTTCAAAAACTGCTTATGGCTTTGCTGCAGTTCTGCCACTTTCTTTTTGGCGGCTGCGCTCTCCGGCAGCCGCTTCTGCGCATCGAGAAAGTCCGCGTATGCCTGCCATGCTTCAAGCGATCCATCATTCAGCTTGGTTGCTTTTTTGTATAACCCGTCGGCTTCTTTCACTGCGCCGCGCTTGTCGTAAAGCCGTGCCAGGCTTAAGTAGGAGTCTGGATATTTGACGCCGTACTTATCGGACAGTTGCACCGCTTGTCTGTAGGCCGCTTCTGCTGCCTTGTTGTCGCCGGTGGCAAGGTAGCACTGGCCCAGGTTGTCATAAAAGCCGGTCTCCTGCGGATACTTCGCTATCGCCTGCTTCAGTAAGGTGATCGCTTGCTTGTTTTTTCCGTCCTGCATCTCTTGGGTGGCGCGTGTATTGATCAGGCAGGCTTCCTCCCAGTCCTTGCGACTGCCGACGTCAGGGAACCCCAGCGGATCACCTGTGCCTTTCGCCCAGGCACCCGCGAGCAACAACATGGAAGCTACCACTGCTACAAGATAACGAGTCAAGAACATGACATCTTTCCTTTGCGCTCTTCCGTCTCGATACATTGTGCCCAACCTCGGACCGGCAGTCGCCATTATCGGACTCATTGACCTGCTTTTGTAGCCCTCCACAATATTGATGGATGCTGGGCAATAATTGAAACAAGCTGCGCGTCAGCCGTGATCAGCTTGCCATCAATAACTCCCTCTTCTCGCACTCGACGCACAAATTCGCTTTCCTCTGCTGTCAGAGGAAACAGCTCACCTATCCTTGTTTTGACGGAGGCAACAAGCTCACTCGTATAGCCCTCCAGATCCGCACTGTCAGGCTGCTCTTGAAAGTGCAACAGCGGTAACAGTTTTTCTTTTACGTCAGCAACCGAGCAGGTGATCGAGTCAACGGAAACAGACCGCCAGTCTTTCGGATTCATGGCACCGTAGATAACTAATGCCAATCGCATTTTGGCTTCGTCGATGTCAGTTGTTATCTTGCTGGCATCATAAAGATCTCGGCTCACTCTGCGTGTTAGCAGCGCGCGCAATTTCCCAGCGTATAGTTCGCACATGCTGAGCACCGGAAACTGCTTCGCCGAAAAACTGCCCAGTGCATGAGAATCCAGATGCTGAACCGGCCACAGAGGGATCCGATACATGAAATTCAAATCAATTTGCAGCGTGTCTGCTCCGCCAAGCACACTTGGATATTGAACATTCCACTTTCCGCCGGCATGATCCGGCGGTCCGTTCTGCATGTTCATGCCCAGCCTGCCGCAAATTGCTTTTAGTGATTTTTCTAGTCTCGACTTTTCGGACTTCATTTCTCCAACGTCTAAAGCGCCTATATAATTCAAATCGATGTCTACAGACAACCTGGGTAGATTCAGAAGAAAGAGATTCAGAGCCGTTCCGCCCTTGAGCGCAAATTTGTTTTTGAGCGCATCACTCTCATTGATTTCGTTGAGAACCTCAATTAGTCGCAGTACCTTCTCAACTGTTGCTGGCGCAAACCTGGTGTCTTCCGAAATCTCGAGCACAGCTTTCTTGCTTACTGCCATGAGCTTTCCTCCCATGAGCGAGTAATCGCACTAGCAGGGACTATCAAATTCCACTTTGACACCAACTTTCCGTCTTTGTTTCCGCTTAATACTCTGTGCGGTTGCCGAGGCCGATGTGCATGCAGTGTCTGCAGAAATTCGTCGGCAACCTCAAACTGCTCTTTATGCTGCTCCAGGAAAAAACCAATTTTGGCCATCAAGGTGCTGTTTTCAAGCACCAGGGCATACTCCCCTACTTGCTTTAGCTTTAGATACTGAATCATTTCAAGACAAGGCCACACTTCCTCATAGCCGCCGCATAGATCTAGCCGGTCAAGCGCATCAACAAAAGTGCGTTCAAGCGAAGTAACGCGTACGTCACAGCCCAAGCGGTCGAACGTCTCTACTTCCCATACTTGCATTTTCTTGCGGCGTAAAGTTGCCGGCTGGCTGACAGCTTTGTATGTAGCACCACGTAGTGAAAACACAGGGATATTGCTATTGTCAGTCAGATACTCGTGCATATTCCATTGCGAGTAAGCAACGCCGTGGAATGCTAGGGCTGTATGATAGCCTAGCACCGCATCTGGTGCCAGACGGCTTGCCACAAGAAATGGATCAACTGGACAAGTATCGGGGGACATACCCGGTGGGACTGTCCAATAAATGCCTCGGCGGATGGACAACAGATGACCCTTTGCCACATGATAGGACAGCAGCGATTTACGCGCTTGCGGATCGCTTACCGCTTTATACTCCTGGGCGCTATTGCTCAGACCGTCAATGAGCTCGGCTGTTGTGAATATCTGATGGGTTTGAAGAAAGTCACTTAAAGTGCGCATAATTGGTAATTAATCCAAGCAAGGCATAGTAATATTATACCAAACGCGGATTAACGACCAAAACCGGTATTTGCCGTTGCAACGTGATTATCCGGACGCTTTTTCACCGGCAAAAAATACGCAGCGGCAACCCTAGCAGATCCCAGCTTCTCGCCCTCGGGAGCCCCAAATGTAAGTCTAGACGGCTGGAAGTCTAGATGTCTGAGGATCTGAGCTGGTTTGTTTTGCCAACATCACGACACTAAAAGCGACTCTTTTGGCCGGGCAAGCTTTCCAAATGATGCTGCTCGCTCTTGATGCTAGCTTGATTGCCTTGGTGGGACAATAGCCGAAAATACTGTGCTGGTGGCCTTATGACAACTGTTCGATTATTTCTCATCCTTACTGCCGTTTTGATGATCGTATTGGCCATTGTCCTGCCCACGCATAAGACATTGGCGGACGAGAAAGAGCCACCAGCCCAGCATCAAGAGTCAAAAATACCCGTAATGCCGCTGCAGCAGACGCCTCCAGCTTATATGGTGCCACCCACGGGATATGTTCCTCCTGCAGTAACACCGATCGCTAAAGAAGGAAAAGCTCTATACCAAGCCATGAATTGTGCCAACTGCCATTCCGTAGCCGGTTCTGGTGGCAACCTTGGACCGCCTCTGGATGGAGTTGGCGGGCGTCGAAGTGAAGAGTACTTGATGGCTCACTTGACAGATCCAGCGGAGCATGCCAAGAAATATCCCCACCTTCACCCCCTGCCTACAATGCCGCATCCGCACGCAACAGCAGAAGAAGTGAAGGCGCTTGTGAGTTATCTCGTCACTCTACCGGAGCCCAAAGCAGGGTTCTTGATCCAAGCTCATCCTGCAGCAGCAGCAGCAGCAGCAGCCAGCGAAAGGCCTTTGAATGCAAGCCAACCAACTGCGGCAACAACAACCGAGGGTCGCAAATTATTTCTGGACCACGGCTGTGCGGCTTGCCACTCAATTGGCGGCAGCGGATCGTCATTTGGCCCTAAGTTAGATAACGCCAGCCGCCTTGGACGAGCCTACATCGAATCGATGATAATGAGGCGCGGCAAAGGGGGCTCGGTCATGTCATGGAGAAACGTCAGTTCTGAAGATGCCAGCAAAATAGCCGATTTCCTTATGACACTTAGATAAGAGAAACTAACAACTGCTTTGAAACTTCGCTTTATTCTCAACAGGACGTAAAATACTTCTTCGTCCTGTCCTGGCGGTTCACTTATGACTCTCACAAACACCGTAGATTTCGATGCCAAGCTGCTTCTCGATATTATTGACCAGTACAAATCAGACCGAGAGTCTGTTTACAACACCTGGTTCACTGGCGGCGAGGAACGGCTCAAAGCTTTCAGAGCTATTCGTACTGGCGTAAAGGACACGTTTAGTGCCATAGCAGCTGGCACATTTGGCAGCGACTTCAAGGACTCACCTCTGGAGGTGGTCCTGACTGCAATCACTGAGCAGAAGCAGGTCTTCGTGGGTGCGGCACATGCTTTTTACTGGAAGCCAAAAATGCGTATCCCCGACATCTATGAAAATGCGGACAACAAAAGAAAGTTTGGAGAGTTTCTAGAATCCTGCTACTCAGCTACCAGAGAGGATCAAGTACTCGATCAAATGAGTCGCTTGGCTGCTGCCGAAATAAAAGGCTTGGGTCCGGCAGCTGCTAACATAATCTACTTTTTGCATCCGACCTTTGTACTGCCGTTTAACACCGCGATCGTCAACGGCTTCAATGCCCTCTTTTCCGACAAAATCAAACTGGGGTCCTGGCAGAGCTACTTTGCCATGCGAGAGGCGTGCGTGAGAGTCAATTCGCACGCTGAGATCAGAAGCCGTTTGTCCAAGGACCTTGGTGCAATCGCTGGACTCTTGTTCGAAATTGGCTCAGGCCGTTTATTGGTAGATGGCAACGTTTCGACGGTGCTCGCCAATGAAAGAGAAAAAGCCCAGAAGGCTTCTAAGGCGCGACATAAGGAGGTCCTCAACGAGCAGAACGAAGAATCGGAGCATACTCGCATTCAATACACGCTGGTCAAGATAGGGCGCGCTCTCAAGTTTGATGTGTACGTCGCCAGAAACGACCGCCATAAATCTTGTGACGGACAATCGCTAGCCCAGTTGACCATACCCGAGCTGTCACCTGCCAGTATGGCAAATGAGGCAGTAGAGAGCATTCCCTTAATCGATGTCCTGTGGTTGAGACCGAAGACCGGCGAGATTGTCTGCGCGTTTGAGGTCGAGAAAAGCACGTCCATTTATTCCGGCATCCTGAGAATGGAGGATCTGGCTCGCTCCATCCCAGACTGCAAGTGCGCCCTATATCTGGTGGCACCGGATAGCCGAGAGAAGGAAGTCTTGGCACAGTTGAAACGTCCTTCTTTCCGCAAGTCGCTGGCCGATGTGTCGCTCAGCTACATACCGTTTAGCGAACTCATGAAACACTGCGACGGATTGATCAAGTTCGGCGAAGATCACACAATAATGCGAAAAGTTTCAAGGCACTGTACTTGCGACTTTTGACCATAGCACAAACACAAATGCAAACAGAGCCTTTAGTTCGTTCCACCTAAATCACACGAATGCGTGACAGCGCCGTTGTCGCTTCCTTGCTTCTTTGTCCAAGGCGCGGTGATCATGGACAATTACTTTTGCAACCCCGTATTGCTCTTTTTACTTGACCGCAATCACGCGGTGCTGCTTCTTCTTTGTTTGTCATCTACAAGTGCATAAATGGACCAATCAACACTGCCGCTGCCGCCAGCATTAACAATAAGGTCCAGTCAACATTCATATCTATCCTAAATGAATAGCACGTAATCGCAGCGAGTTCGTGACTACCGAAAGAGAGCTTGCGCTCATGGCCACGGCAGCAATCATCGGATTCAGCAACCAGCCAAAGATTGGATAGAAAATGCCAGTTGCGATCAGAACGCCGACAACGTTATAGACAAAAGCAAAAAGGAGATTTTGCCTGATATTACTCATGGTGGCACAACTTAGTTTACGCGCACGCACGATCCCTTGCAGGTCCCCTTTAACAAGGGCAATTCCAGCACTATGCAATGCCACGTCCGTGCCGGTTCCCATGGCAATGCCAACATCGGCGGAAGACAGAGCCACTGCATCGTTGACTCCATCACCGGCCATAGCTACGATGGCACCGTCCTTCTTCAAAAGATTCACAAGCTCAGATTTCTCCTGGGGAGATATCTCTGCATAGACATCGCTTTCTGCCAGTCCTAGCCGCTTTGCGACCGCTAAAGCTGTCCCTTTACCGTCTCCGGTCGCCATTTGAACCTTAATACCATCTTTCTGCAATGCCTCTAGTGCCTGCTTGCTTGTTGCCTTAATCGGATCTTCCACGACTATGAGCCCGGCCGGCTTCCCGTCTACGGCGACGAACAATACTGTTGCTCCAGATGATCTCTTCTGTTCGGATATGTTCTCCACTTCCCGTGCATCTAGCCCTTGATCCACGAGAAAGCGACTATTGCCAACAAGAACGGTTTTTTCTCTCACGGTACCCTTGATGCCTCGCCCCGTAATGGACTCAAAGTTAGTTGGTGCGCTTAACTTCATCTGGCGTTGCCTGCCAGCCCTGACTATCGATGCTGCAATAGGATGTTCGCTGCCTTGTTCTAGGCTCGCCGTTAATTCCAATAACTGAGCTTCGCTCCAACTACCCACTGGTTCTAAACTGACAAATTCCGGCTTGCCTTCAGTCAGAGTGCCTGTTTTATCTACAATCAACGTATCGACTTTTGCCATGTTCTCCAGTGTGGCTGCGTCTTTTATGAGCACCCCGGCGGTAGCTCCTCGTCCCGCTGCCACCATAATGGACATAGGTGTGGCCAGACCCAGCGCGCATGGACAGGCAATAATCAGCACAGCAATTGCATTGATAACAGCAAACGCCAATGCGGGCTCAGGGCCGAAGACCAGCCAGGCAACAAATGTAAGCACCGCAGCCAGAAGTACGGCCGGCACAAACCAGTGAGACACTTGATCGGCCAGACGCTGCACAGGCGCCCGGCTACGCTGGGCTTGATTGACTAACTCGATAATCTGCGAAAGTAGCGTTTCCTTGCCTACGCGCTCGGCACGCATGAGGAAACTGCCTGTCGTATTCAATGTGCCGCCGGTCACACGTTCCCCTGCTGTCTTGTCCACAGGTATCGGCTCACCTGTCATCATCGATTCGTCAACCGAGCTGCTCCCATCTAAGACGACCCCGTCAACTGGCACGTTCTCACCGGGGCGTACACGCAATGTATCTCCGACCTGAACTGCTGACAGTTCTATATCTTCTTCCATGTCGTCACGGACAACCCGCGCGGTTTTGGGTGCAAGTCCAAGCAACGCCTTGATAGCACTACTTGCCTGGCCGCGAGCACGAAGCTCCAGCACCTGTCCTAGTAGAACCAGCGCAATAATTACCGCCGCCGTTTCGAAATAGACATGGGGAACTGCTCCATGCCCGCGCAAGTCCTCCGGAATCAAGTGGGGCAACAACGTAACTACAGTGCTGTATTGATAAGCTACACCGGTACCGATGGCAATGAGCGTGAACATGTTAGCGCTACGAGTGACAACGGATTGCCAGCCTCGCTGAAATATGGGACTGCCCGCCCATAGCACTACGGGTGATACCAGACCTAGCTGTATGTAGTTAATGAGTTCCTCTGAAATAGGCAATTGCCCTAGCCCGAACAAATCTCTCATGGCAAGAATTACAGAAGGAGCTGTGAGTAAGGCTGCCAGCCAGAAGCGCCATGTCATATCAGCCAGCTCAGGATCCGCTTCCTCTTCAAGAGTTACTTGGGATAGCTCCAGCGCCATGCCGCATTTAGGGCAGGTCCCTGGTTTATCGGAAATAACGTCGGGGTGCATCGGACAAATGTATTTGCTCGCAGCCCCCGCGCTTACCGGTGAAGTCCATGTTCTTTCTGAGGCAAAAGATTGAGTCCGGCTCCCTTTCCTTTGCAGCGCTCGTGTTGGATCGTCCTTAAACTTCTCAAGACAATGCTCACTGCAAAAGTAATACCGGTTGCCCGCATACGTAACCTGCCACTTGCTTTCTTCATCAACTCGCATTCGACATATCGGATCCACAAATGAATCAAATGATTTGCTTGTCGATTCAGAAGAAACATGCATTAGTCACACCTGCTGCTTGCGTCCCTGCTTTAAGTGACGCAGGACAGGTATTGAAGATTCAGAATCAAGCGCTGCCGATTCAATTGTGACGATTCTAACGCCTCTTGTCCCGAGAATTGTTGCTCTCATCAACATTTGTCTTTCGGCGGTATCGAGGCATGCAAATATGCGCTCAATGGCTGTTGCGCCTGCGACTTGCTCGGCAATCCCCTAAACACTTGCTGGTAATCCTCAAGCAATCTCAAATACCACCCTTCATCTGGTAAAAGCCGTAGAATATTGACGGCATGGTCGTAATGCTCCTTGGCCTCACTCATTCGGTTGTTCTTAAGGCACAACACTGCCAGATTTAACAATGCAAGGGCGTAACAGCTGACCTGTTTGCCGGTAAATGTTTTTGTTACATCAAGCACTCGATGATAGGCTTCCTCAGCTTCCTTACATCGCCCTTCCTCGCATAGCATGACCGCCAGATTATTCAAATACCTTGCAAACACAGGAGCACTTTTTCCGGACTTCTCAAACTTCTCAAGAACGCTTCTTATGAGTGCTTCCGCCTCTCGATATTTCCGCTGCATTCTGTAATGCAACACGAACGCATCAAAATCTTCCTCCAGCTCCAAGCTAGAGGCGCCCTGTTCATGAAGCTCTATCGCCCTCTTGTAGAGCGGTTCGGACTCATCATGCTTATCTTGGGCGCATAATGAGCGGCCCAGACTCCGCAGTGTCGTCGCTAGTTCAGTGTCGTTCCCTAATTTCTGTACTTCCAATAGTGCTTCTCGGAAGTGTTGCTCGGCTTCACTAAAGAGGCCCTGCTCGAATGCCGTCTGCCCAAGCCACATTTGCGCAACCCAATGCTTTTCTGTCTGCGCTCGTAAAGGCTTAACAGGCGGAGGAATGAAATTCGGGCGTTCATCCTCGTAATAGAACCGCCACCATAATGCCGCATCATGCTCACTTCGACTTTGCTGCTCTGCTATTTCGGTCCTGCCGACATCAGGTTGCGTATTCATGGACCTTCTCCCATTTAAGACAGGAACATCTTATCTCTTGCTGGGTTTGCAGACTTCGTCCGAGCTGAGAAAAAACAATCATCCCAAAGGATGATTTCCTGACATCACGGCAACATTATACGGGCCTTGCTTGAAGGCCCATGCACCTCCCGGCGCTCGTTTCGCCTCGGTTCACGCAGCTCAGCACGCGGGCCAAGCCCAAGCTGAGCCCACTTACCAGAGCTAGTCGATCAAAGGTTCATCTATCGACTGAAGA
>JAGVKB010000069.1 GCA_020050835.1 Candidatus Obscuribacterales bacterium
CGCGCAACAAGAGGGTGGCGGGCGGGCATGGCCGGAGCGAGCCGAAGGCAGCGGAGCCCGACGTTGAGGGTACCCGTGAGCCCCTGAAAGGGGCGAAAATGGGTGCCCGTGAACGGAGGCAGGATAAAGGGTGGTAGAAGGATTGCCGGAAAGCCAGTACTGGTGACCCTTTAGCCCTTCTACCAAAAGTATATTCGGTCGGTATAAGCTTATACCGAAGGTGAAAAGTATATAATAGTGTAGGTTTGGGTCTTCTACAAGAGTATCAGGTTCTTATACCAGCAGGTATGCCATGGCCGCAAAAAAAACGCAAGCGAAAGAGAAAGCCAAGCGGAAATTCATGCCAATTCCGACGGCATTATCTCAGGCCCAACTTGATGACATCGATACTATTGCCAAGGCCGAGGGACTGAGTCGGTCCGAGGTGATTCGCAGAGCTGTGGAAGCCTTCGCATCCAACTACAAGACTGACCAACTGGACCAGCGGCAAATTCAGCTCGAAAAACGAATGAAGACCATGGAGACGGCCCTGCGCGCACTGCTAGTCAAATCCATTCGGCTGAATGGGCAGGTCCTATATTTTGCCGTGCTGCCCTACACTCACGGGCTCCCAAAACAGAAGCTAAGCGCCAAAGGTTTCCAGCTGCTCTACGAGAAGAGCGCCCATTTTGCCTCCCAGTTCTTAGAATCCAAGGCGACTAGCAAGCTTCCGAAGGACCTGGACTTTGCTGAACAGGAAGGTGCCGGAGACGAACAAGGGAGTGAAAAGAGCGAATGAGCCCTGGTGAAACAGCTTCGATCTTCGCTGCGCTCTACGAATGGGACCGCAAAAACGGTGGCGGTGGCGGCGGCGGCAAACCAAAAATGCAGGTCCAGGCACAGGGCCGTGGACTCAAAATGCACGGAGTTAAGGGAGGCGCCCGTCGATTTCACTCAGGCCACCGTCTGTCCGGACAGCGCATAAACAACATCGTAAAGGTCAAGTTCGTGCGCAATAACTACGACGCGACCAGGCATATCATCCAGCACATTGACTACATAGAGAAGCGGGAGCGCGAGCAGAACGAGCCCGAACGTCAGTTTTATAGTAGAGACGGCACGCACACTAGAGACGAAGTCATCGACACGATGATGAAAAACCGCGGCGAAGACGCTGCGATGTTCAAGATCATCCTCAGTCCAAAGCAAAATGAGCTCAACCATGTCGAGTACACACGGGAGATCATGCGCCGGTTCGAAGAAAAAACCGGCATCGTAACCGACTGGTTTCTCGTCGAACACAAGAACACAGAGCACCATCACGTCCATATCGTCATGCCAGGAAGGGACGTAAACGGTTACTCGTTCCGGCTGGAAAAGGAGCACCTGGAGATACTGCGTGAACTTGCCAACGAGTACCAGTACGAATTACAAGACCTTGTCTATGAACGCGAGAAGCAAATTGAGCAAGAATTCGGTTTGACCCGAGACGAAGCCAACATGCTCATTGAGTCACGCCGTGATTTCAGAGACATGAAGGACCTGGGCGTCTACCGCCCGGAAGTCGACAAGCAAGTACGAGAAGATCTGCTCACACCAACCAATTTCGATGACATTTACTTCTGCCAGCAGTTGCAGAGAGAGATTATGAATGGGGCGGCGCAAGACTTCAAACAGCTCGAGGCCGAGCTGCAGGAAGCGATGATGGTGCAGCATCCTGAGCTGTACGCTGGCTTCAAGAGAGAGCTTCAGGGCACTCTCATCAACGATGGCTACTTTCAAAAGTTGAAAGAAGTTGACCCGCTGGAGTATCAGCGATACCTGTCTAACCCTAATCTGGACAGGAACGAGTTAATTTCTCACCTCAAGCAGACGTTCCCTGAGTGGTATGACGTCATCGTCCAGGACCTGAAGGAACGCCAGCCGGAGCTGTTTGCTGACTATCAAAAGCCGGCACAGACAGATCGCGAAATCATGGACAACCTGACGAAAACCAACCCGGAGCTTTTCCCGGACCTTTCAAGACAGATACAAGAGAATCAAAAAAACCTCGCTGCTATGGCGTATTTGGCGCACAACAACCCGGAGCTTTTCAACAAAATCAACGACGAGCCAGACAGAAACAAGCAGCATGAGATGCTGGCCGAAGCCCAAAAAGACTTTCCGGACATGCTCCAGCAAATGCAAGAAAAGCTGGCAGAAAAGTTTCCGGATATCTACAAGGCTGGCGAAAGGACTCCGTCTCACACGGAAATCATGATCGATCTGGTCAAATCCGACCCGGATTTGTTTCCACAGGCGACTGCTCAACTGCAGCGCCTTGAGGTTGACACCGCTCTTTACGAGCGCTTCCGACAGGAATACCCTGAAGCTGCCGAAAAATTCGAGCACGATCCAAACGCTCACGGCATCATTACCAACCTTATGAGGGCTAACCGGCCTGACTTGCTTGAAGAAGCGACCAAGCAAGCCCGCGAAGAACAGCCGGAGTTGTTCAAGTACGAACACTCGCAGCCGACACAAACCGAGATGCTGCAAGCACTTCTGAATGAAAAAGCCGAGCTGTTTCCGCAAGCCATGAACGCGCTCAAGAACCAAGAGATCGACAAAGCTTACTTCGATAAAGCTAAGGAAACAATGCCTGATGGACTGCAAGCTTATGTCGAAAACCCTGAGCTGGACCGCACCGAGCTTCACAAGGTCTTGAGAAACACTTTCCCTGAATGGCGCTCCGGTATCGAGGCTGAAGTAAAAGAGAAGACACCCCAGCTCTTTGCATACGAGTCCCCGCGCAGCAACCAAGAGATCTTGGATGAGCTTCGCAAGACAAATCCCGAACTGTTTCCCGGTCTAAAAACCGAACCTCCGGACAAGGAAATTGACCCAAAGCAAGCCAAGCTCGACGAGATCAAAGAGCGATTGATCGATGAAGGATACTTCGCCCGCGGGCGCGAAAACATGTCTGATGGATTGATTGCCTATCTCGAAGACTCTGACTTGGACCGCAAGTACATCATCGACGGGCTGCGCCAGACCTATCCAGAGTGGGCAAAGGAGATCGAGACTCAACTGAAAGAACTACACCCGTACCTGTTCAAATCGCCGGACAAAGAGCGACAGCAAGTGGACAAAGCTACTGCCAGAGACAAACAAAAAGACGCGGCTGAAAAGCTCCGTCAAGCCGCACAAGAGGGGCGCACAGACTCGCCAGAAAGAGTCCAACTCGAAGCACTTCTGTTGCTGGCGCTGGCGACTGATATTGACCGCATCGAGAAGGAACC
>JAGVKB010000119.1 GCA_020050835.1 Candidatus Obscuribacterales bacterium
CTCAAGGCGGCGGCTATCCAGCTCAAGGCGGCGGCTATCCAGCTCAAGGCGGCGGCTATCCTTCTCAAGGCGGCGGCTATCCTTCTCAAGGTGGCGGCTATCCTTCTCAAGGTGGCGGCTATCCAGCTCAAGGCGGCGGCTATCCAGCTCAAGGATTTCCTGCGCAGCCACAGCAACCGGCCTTCCCGAACGAGAATATGATTCCAGATTTCGGTCAGCCACTGCCGCCGGTGCAAGCAACGCCAAACTATCCAGCTCCGGCCGGTCAGCCGGACTACAGCAAGCAGGGATTTACCACCTACCGTGCACCAGATTCGGCGGCACCGGCGACGCCGCTTACGCCACCACGCTCGTATGCTCCGCTCGCCAGACAGCCATCACAGTCAAATACCAGCCTAGAGTCCCGAATCGTCCGGCTCGAACAGCTTGCTTTTGGTTCAACTTATCCGGAGCATGAGTTGGACGATCGAGTCGACCATCTGGATTCAGAGGTATTCGGCAAAGCAGGCAGCGGCGACCTCTCCAGCCGGCTTGCCAAGCTAGAAGGCAAGCTTGGCGGGCAAGGTGCATTCGGGCAAGGTGGTCAACCGCCGCCATCACCGGTAGTAGCAACCAGCTGGGGTCCCGACACCATCCAGGGTGGTCCGGCTACCCGGCCGACTTCTTACAACGCTGCCGGTCCTGGAAGCGATTATGACTCCAGCTCGCAGCAACCCAAACCGAACAATAGTTATGCCGCTGCCCAGCCGGTGGCTCCGGCGCGGGACAGGCCGGTTTCCGGGCAGCAGCAAGTTGCAATTGCAAAACCGCAAGGAATCGCTCCCCCTTACGGCACCACTACCAGTAGTGCCGGCGGCACGTTCGACTTTCAATCAACTGTCAATGCGATTCCATTCGACAGTCGAGCCGGAGATTATTTCCCTCAGATTCGCAAGGGTCCAAACGGAACAGTTGCACGCTGGACGAAGTTTCCTGTGCGCGTGCATGTTCCACCCGGATCACCGCAGTCATGGCAGTCCAGCCTTGAATCAGGAGTCAAGAAATGGTCTCAGTACTTGCCGATCGTAATTGCCGGTTCCAACGAAGGCGCTGATATAGAAGTTGTCTGGATTAATCACCTGCCACCAAACGAGCTAGGCATAACCAGAGTGCAGGTGCAACGTGGAGTCTTGCAGTCGGTGATTTATCTGCTCAGACCGACTTATTATCTGCCCGATGTTCCGGAAAGAGCTCTTGCCGGCGTTTTTCTGCACGAGATGGGTCATGGTCTGGGAATTTTCGGACACAGTGATTTCAAGGACGACCTTATGCAGCCAATTGAGATAAGCATGGTGGGAAGAAAGCGCGGTGCTAATGCCAAGTATAAGTTTGGCAACATTACCGCCCGGGACGTAAATACGCTCAAACACATCTATCAAAGCCCGACTGTACCACCTGATTTCACGAGCCCTCAACCTACCGATTGGAACTTGCAAAGCGTCGTGAAGAGGTAGTTGAACTGCCAGAAATGCCGGAACTAAACAACCTCTCAGGCAGCACAAGCCTGTACAGGTAACAATACTGCCATTGAATGAGAAGGAGCCCGAAAATGGCAGTCGAATTGAAAGAGATAACAGTCGCTCATAGCCCTGACTCCGACGATGCGTTCATGTTCTACGCATTGGCCAAGAACAAGCTCGGCATACCGGGGGTGAAAGTCAATCAGGTCCTGAAAGACATCCAAAGCCTGAATCAGGATGCAATCAAAGGAACTTATGAGGTTTCAGCAATCTCATTCGCAGCCTACCCGCAGGTAGCTAGCCGTTATTCTCTGATGCCTTGCGGTGCCAGCATGGGTTACAAGTACGGGCCGATGATTGTCGCTCGAGAACAGCTAACCAAGGACGATCTGAAGAACAAGAAAGTCGCAATCCCCGGTAAGTTAACTACTGCTTACCTTGTAATGCAGCTCTGGCAGCCCGGTTTGGAGGTCGTTGAGGTACCATTTGACCGCATTCCGGAAGCAGTCAAGAACGGCGAGGTGGACGCGGGGCTGCTGATACACGAAGGTCAGTTGACTTACGCCTCGATCGGATTGAAAAAAATAGTCGATTTCGGTCAATGGTGGTTCGATCTAACGGAGTTGCCGCTACCACTTGGCGGAAATGTGATTCGCAAAGACATGGGCCCAGACCTCATTCAGAAAACGACAAAAGTACTCAAGCAGTCGATAGTCTATTCGCTCGAGCACAGGCAGGAAGCTCTCGAGTACGCTCTAACTTTCGCGCGCGACCTCGAAACCGGGTTGGCTGACAAATTCGTCGGTATGTACGTCAATGAGCTCACTGTCGATTACGGAGACGCTGGTAGAAAGGCTATCTCGACCTTATTTCAAATGGCTTACGAGAATGGTCTCGTCGCTGAGCCGGTTAAGGTCGAGTTTGTCGCACTTGCCTGACAGACCAGGAGAGAAAGTCAATTCCTCAAAATCTAGCTATTTTTCTAGGGAAAAGGGGCAAGATACTATAAAACCCGATGAATGGCCAGTTTGAGGGGAAGCCGTCGGGTAATTCGGGGGAGTATGAGCCAGTCGCCAGACGACACAGCCTGGAAAAACCACATAAAGGCCGGTAACAAGGCATTCCAAAAGGGTGAGTACGGGGAGGCCGAAGAAGCCTTTCGGCGCGCCCAGGGCGAGGCGGAGAAGTTCGGCACGTCCGACTCGCGCCTAGCTATGACTCTCTATGACCTGGCCAACTTGAATCGTGTTCAGGGCTTCTATGCTGAAGCTGAGCCAATTTACAAACGGGCGATGACCATCACGGACAGGATATGCGGCAGCGATCACCCCGACATGGCAATCGGGATGCTCCACTTGGCGGCCCTTTATCGCGCTCAAGGAATCTACAACGAAGTCGAGCCGCTTTATCGAAAGGCCCTGGCTATCTTCGAGAAAAATCCAGAATACAACTTGGAGATCGCCACCTGTCTTAACAGCCTGGGGGATTTCTATCGAGCCCAGGGCAAGTATGTGCAAGCTGAGCCGATCTTCCGGCGCGCGCTAACCCTGCGGGAGAATGCGCTCGGGCAGGACCATCCAACTGTCGCTCAAAGTTTGAACAATCTCGCTATGCTGTACAGATCGCTTGGCAAATACAATCAAGCACAACCGCTGCAAGAACGAGCGCTCAAGATAGTTCAACGAGACCTGGGCACTACTCATCCGACCGTAGCGACCGCCCATCACGATTTAGCTGAATTGCACCGCTTGCAAGGCAATTGGAAAGAATCCGAGCAACACCACCTGCAAGCGCTGCGTATTCGCGAACAAGCGCTCGGGCAGCAGCATCCGAGCGTCGCCTGCAGTTTGAGCCACTTAGCGCTACTCTTTCACACCCAGGGGAAGTATGAAGAAGCGGAGAAATTGTACAAAGCGCTCGTATCACGACGAGAGAAAGATTGGGGTCCGGACCACCCGTATGTCGCCGAGACACTCTTCAATCTGGCAGAACTCTATGAAGACGAAGGCAACTTTGCAGAAGCCGAGCCGCTGTACTGGCGCGCAATCGGCATTGTGGAGAAATCCAATGGTCCGGAGCATCCGGATCTCGCCAAGAGGTTGACCGCGCTAGCGGCGCTCTATGCAGAACAAGACAAATTCTCCGACGCCGAGCGATTGTATCAGTGGGCTCTAGGAATTCTGGAGAGATCACTTGGACCGGATCACCCGGACTTGAGCGGCACATTGAAAAAGTATGCAAGCATGCAAGCAAAGCGCACGAAGAAAGGACAGACCGGTGCTGCCGATATTCTCTGGCAGGGCTAGACTCGGACCGTGGACGACATGACCACCGCAGGACCCGTTGTAATATGAATCTGGCGGCTCGCTTGTTGACGGTTGTACTCTGCGGTGCCCTAGCTGGGCCGCCAGCAGCTTTTGCCGAAGAGATGCTGTCCCTACCAGACAATTTCGTGCCGACCCCAACAGCAGTAGCGCAATCCAATGCCTTCGCCCTGGGAGCCGAGATATCTGATCCGCTTCTCGACGGTTGGCAGCACGAAGGATTCAAAATCCTGATTGATGAAACCGGACAGTACGGACCCAACTATTCTTCCTCTTTGTGCATCGACCGAACCCGCGACCCGATCCTGCGTCAAACTATTCGACAAGCAGTCCTCAGTTTCGGCAAGCTTCAGCCGAAAGAGCAGGCTGTAGAACTCACCAAGTTTGCCCACGCCCTGTTTACCAAATCTGGACTGAGCGACGATCAATTATCGGATTGGGATGACTCATTCGGCAATCAGCACCGCGGAGAGCGGATCCTAATCGGCCAGTACATCCGTTTAGGCAAAGGGGTGTGCGAACAACAAGCGGTATTACTGAAAGTGCTGGCAGATGAGCTGGGGCTAAAAGCCAAATTGCTGTTCGGCTTCGACAATCACACCGGTCACGTCTGGAACACTATTTCAATCGCCGGCAAGGATTTGGTGTTCGATCCGGCCCAGGAGATTCTTGGCACCACCGCTGGTGACGAGCCAACGCATAAGACCATTAGGCAGTTGTACGGCGATGAATTCGAAACTTTGTCAAAGCTCGAAGCAGCCCGGAGATACGTCGCCGGTAAGAACTTTCCGGAGGCGGAAGCAGCGTTGAAGCAACTCGCGGATTTGGATCGCCGCAAGCTGGGAGCTAGTCATCCGGTTTTTGCGATTAGCCTCGAGCGAATCGCCGATCTCTACCGGCTGGAAGAGCAGGAAGCAAAAGCAGAGCCCTATCTGCGAAAAGCTTTGCAGGTCTACCGCAGCGCCTGGGGTGAGAACCATCAACAAGTGGCCGATGCTCTCAATCAGCTGGCCAATCTCGAACGCGGACTCGACAAGGAGAGAAACGCTGAACGCTTGTACAAGCAAGCGATTCGCATCTATGAAAGATCGCTCGGCAAGGAGGACACAGCTGTTGCCGATCCGCTCTTCAATCTCGCGCAACTCTACTTCGATGCCGGCCAATCCGAAAGAGCGAAACCGTTGTTCCAGCGCGCGCTCCTTATCTACGAAAGCAACAAAGGTTCGCAGCACCAGGACACCATAGACGCGCGAGCGAAGTTGGACGAGCTAACTGGACACACCGCTTCTCAAGCGTTGCAATAGGATAATCGCCTGTTGCCGCTATCCGGAGCATACGTGAGGCCCGTGCAAGGTGTGGACAGAGCGATTAAGCGCGTCGCTCCTTTCAATTCGACGGAAAGACTGTCGGACTTCTCGGGATCAGGCATGAACCGGGAGACGCAGGGCATCGACACTACTGGGGGGAGAGGTATTCTTCCTTTAAGAAGCGACGCAGCTGCTCGAACGATTCGATCACGCTGCGATAGTCCTTTTCGATCTCTTGCCAGTCTTCGGCTTCGAGACTGCCTTCGATTCGTCTGATCAACGCCGTCAGTTGATTGGCGTAAAGCGTCACGCACATCCCTTTCAATTGATGCAACTTAGTTTTAAATGATTGCAAGTCTCTTCTTTCCAAATCCTTAGCGACCTGCGATAAAAGCTCAGCCGATTCACTGACGAAACTTGCGATTAGCTCCGGTCCAGCTTTGTCTCCGTAAGTCATTTCAAGCAACGCCAGGTCGAGCGGCAAGGAATCGGCTGCAGCCGCTGCGGCCTCCGGAGCTGTTAGGTCTGGCTCGCCTGCAGGCGGGGCGCAGCGCTGGCATCCCTCAAGGCCTGTCCACCGGTTCAATGTCTCTGCAAGTTGATCGGCTGTAACCGGCTTGCTCAAGTAGTCATCCATACCAGAGGCCAGGCAGCGCTCGCGGTCGGCCGGCAAGGCATGTGCGGTCAAAGCGATGATCGGAGTACGGGCGGCGCCATCCCGCTCCATATTTCTGATCGCCCTGGTCGCCTCGAATCCATCCATTACAGGCATCTGACAGTCCATGAGCACGAGCAGGTAATGATTCTCTCGCATGGCATTAACAGCTTCTTGCCCGTTGTGTACACAATGCGCCGGATATCCCAGCTCCCGCAACAAAAGCAAGGACACTTTCTGGTTGGTGGCATTGTCCTCAGCCACCAGCACCAGCGAACGCGTGCCGGCGCTTATACGCTCGGCTCGCCGCAGTTCGTCCGAATCAGATTTGATTGCAAGCGCAGGGGACGTGGTCACCGGCTTCCTTTCGCTCAAAGTTCTCTCCGCAGTCGAAAGCGGCATGGTAAACCAGAAGGTAGATCCCTTGCCCAGCTCGCTTTCAACTCCCAACTCTCCACCCATCAATTCAACCAGACGCTTGGAGATGGATAAACCAAGCCCGGTGCCACCGTACTTGCGTGTGACCGAGCCGTCTGCCTGAATAAATGGTTGAAAGAGATTCTTGATCTGCTGGTCGTCGATACCGATGCCGGTATCAATCACCGAAAAGCGTATAGCGCCGGCATTGCCGGCAGCAAGCATGAGACTGGTCTGTACGCTTACCTCCCCGCGCTCGGTAAACTTGACGCCGTTGCCGGTCAGATTCAGCAAGATCTGCCGGACCCTGACCGGGTCTCCATAAACTGCTGCCGGCAGATTAGAGTCAACCACGGTCGACAGTGCCAGCCCTTTGGCGCGAGCTTCGCCGCTCAAAAGCTCTACGATGCCGTTGACGACCGAATGAACATCGAACTCGATGTTCTCCAGCCTTAACTTACCGGCCTCTATCTTCGAGTAGTCGAGTATGTCGCTAATCAAATCAAGCAATGCATCGGCGGACTTATGAATAATGGTGGCATATTCCCGTTGCTCATCGGCCAGTGACGTCCGCAATAAGAGATCGCTCATGGCGATTACAGCATTCATCGGGGTTCTGATTTCGTGGCTGATGTTGGCCAGAAACTCCGCCTTGATTCTGGCTGCTTGCAACGCTTGATCCCTGGCAAGCGCCAGATCTTCGGCCACCGCACGCAGCTTCTTCTGGACGCGATAGATGCAATAGATCAACGCACCATAAAGCAAGATCAAAACAAGCCCAAAATCTTTGAGCAATTTATTTCGTCTGTTGTAAGCGTCGGTGTCCAGCTTAAGCCTGCTCCTGGCTATTTCTGCCTGCCTGGAGTCAAGACCGTCTTTGGACTCGAGCATTCTTTCCACTTCGTACGATTGAAAGTGGGAGGAATAGGAACAGCAGACGATAATGCAAGCGCTCAGGAAAATCACGCAAAGCAAGGGAAGAAGGAGAGTTGCTACCGACCACTTTCTCATCGAGCACCGCTTTCGATCTGGATCAATTGCATTTTCAGGGTAGCGGCTCAGCTTTTATCTCGGCAACAAATGGCGGCTTGACTGCAACTGATTCACCAGGCGGAGCGGCAGCAAACACCCGGCCCGCCCCTTTTACTTTCTGGCGCACTCCTTCACCCGCAAGCAGTCCACTGGTAGCGGCCTGCCCCACCCCTCTGGTCCAGCTGCTCGAATCACCAATGATGAAGAGGTTAGGCACCGTCGTCTCCATTGTTTTGGAGACTGAAATCGAGTCGGGATAGCTTTTGCATTCCGGCGCATAGAGCAGCGTCGAATCATCCGACACACCAGGACAGATCTTGTTCAGGGCGTCCAAATACTCGATGATCCCTTCTAAAATTCGGTGCGGGTACGCCAGTGAGATGTCGCCACATTCAGCTTCAAGCGTGGGTTTAACCAGATTGTTCTGAAGCGACTTCGTGCGCCTTCCGGCTCTCAAGTCTCCTAAACGTTGAATCAGCGGACCTCCGCCAGCCAGCATGTTAGCCACTCTGGCGATCGTCTGAGAGTACAATTGCGGGTCTTTAAACGGTCTAGTGAAAGTCTTGGAGACCAGAACCGCGAAATTGTTGTTTTCAGACTTCTCATACATCTTGGAGTGGCCGTTGACCAACACGTAATCCCGGTGATTTTCCGGAGTCACAAATCCACGCGGATTCGAACAGAAGTTGCGGACTACGTCGTTATGGCGATGACTGCGGTAATACAGTTTTGGCTCGTAAAAACGTTTGTCGACTTCTTCGGTAAAGTAACAGCTCGTCTCGACTCTCACTCCGATATCTACTTGCCCGGGATGCACATCCAAGGCCTTGTAGAATTCTTGTTGCGTCAGCCAGTGTGCACCGCCGCGTCCGACCGACACGATACAGAGATCGAAAGATTCCTCGGTCTCGTGACCCGGCTTACGATAGTGATCGAATCTAATTGCGAATTGCTCGCCGCGCCGAGCAACCGACAAGACCTTCGTGTCCCAGTGAAAGACAATGTTCGGTCCGCTGGCGATGATCTCGCTCAAGATGCTCGTGTTGATCGCCGGAGCGTTATCGGAGCCGCAGTGCAAGAGCTCTTGATAGTGATAGGTCATGCCGGCCAGCGTCGCTCTCTTCTTAATCCAATTGAGGTCATCCTCATTCGGCTTGACCACCGGAATCTCGACCGGAGCATGCGTCAAGATCGTCGCACGCACGTTGTCCAGGCGCTTCTGAAGCTCGGTTTCACCGATTAAATCGAAGAGACGGCCACCGATCACCTGTGAAGCCGAAAGGATTACCTTAAAATCGTTCCAGCTGCCCGCCGATTGACCGGGCGCACAGTAGCTGCAAGCCTTCGGCGGACAAACATCGAGCTTGCCTTGATCGATTGGGCAGGCGTAGCGCTTGGAGTAGACCGGTCCGACATCGAATACATGTACCTCGACATCGGCCCCTGCCAGCTCCTTGAGGGCGAACAGCCCGGACGCGCCAAGTCCAACCAGTGCTAGTTTTTGCATTAATCTCTTAGCCCTCTGGTGATTGAGCCATTGCCAACCGGCAGATTTCGCTCTTGCACTCTCGAAGCAAAAGACACACTCCGCATTCCAACTACACCCGCAGGCATACAGGCCCAGCCTGAGATATTACCATCTTGCCCGCCGGTTGCAAAGCGAAGTTGTTGAGCATGGACAGCCTCTCAGCGGAAAACATCAACTAATTCACCTTAGTCGAAACTAAACAAATTTCGTTGACATCACTCAACAAAAACAGCCGGTCTCTTCTTGTCGAGCGCGTCCAGCATGGTAGAGATCTGCTCACCCAAATCGTCTGTAACCTTTTGCAGCCCGGCCTTTCTGGCTGCTTTGTAATCTGCATAGAGCGGCAACAGATCGATCGGTCTGCCCACATCGATAAAGACTCGACGTGCTCCTTTAACTGTTCTCTTTCCGAAGACCTCCATCTCAAAACGATCCAATACTTCGGCAAAACGCTCCTGAGTCAAGTGTTCTCGCAGATAGCCGTCATAGATGGCGATGAAGGTGACCACCCGGTCGAGATCACGGTAGAAACCTTTGATCTTCTTCGTCTTTTCGTCGTGCAACTTCTTTTGATAGGCAGTCACTTCCTCATCACTGCTGTCGTAAATGTAATCATCGAGAGCGTTGCGAAGGATACGAACATACTCCAATTGCGATTGGCCAAGCGGCAGATCGATCTGCAAAAAGCTGGCAATGTTCTTCAAAATTGCCAGGCGCAAGGCGATAATTCGATCGTTGCGGGACGCATCGGAAGCTGCCTTGACGTTATACTCATGTTCGAGCGTAACCAACAACTCGCCTGAGATGGCGCTCAATCTCTGGTAGAGCGGATCCCGAGCCGAACTGCGCAGCCCAATTCGCTCTTCGAGCTTGTACAAAGACCGCTCCAATTCGTCACGGATGTTGTCTCGATAAGTGTATTTAAGTGCGAGCGGCACTATGAAGACAGGCTCCATTTGCTGCTTTTTCGCCAGTTCATCGACAGCCCAGAAAGCCATCTGGGGAACACCAGTTTCCAGGTGAAGCAGAGTGTCATTTTGTCTCGATACCTCTCCTTCCGGAAAGATAACGAGCTTCTTCTTATTGGCTGCGATCAGGCTCTTGGTCATCTTGAATGATTCCCGGTCGACCGCTCCCCGTACAATCGAATAACAGCCCAGCTTCTGAAGCCAAAATCCACGCCAGCCGTGCTCCCATTCAAAAATCTCGCGAGCCGCCAGAAAGTTGAAATCCTGCCCGACCAGGTTGGAGAAAGCGAACATCACCTCGGGGTCATCGTGATTGGCATGATTGGGACAGATCACTGTTCTAACCCCATTCAGCGCTCGAAAGCGCTCCAGCCCATCGCCCACAACCTCGACTCTGGTGTCATGAAGCGGAACTTTCATGATTGCAGGCAGAAGAAGCTTGACGAGTGCAATTACGAATGGCGAATCCTTTGGTGGTTTGAAATCCAGCAAGGCGGTTTCTCGAAGTTAACTGGGGGCACGCCCGGAAGCTTTGGCCAGCTCCGTGTCCATCAGTTCCTGAATACCGACGAATTCGAAGCCCAGCTCCCGGCCCTTACATATTATTTCCTTGGCAGCCGAAATAGTTTGCTTGCCGATCAACCCTATCTCATGCAATACCACCAGCGAACCATTGCTCAAGCGCCGCATTACCCGTTTAACCACCCGTCGCGAGCCCGGAGCCTCCCAATCAAGCGGTACCGGGCCCCAGTAAACCGGCGTCATCGCCCTTTCAGTCAAACAGTCAGCAGCACGACTGTCGATTATTCCGTAGGGCGGGCGGAAGTACTCCACCTTTCGGCCGGTGATGGAGGTGAGCTGGTCATTTGTCCGGTCTATCTCCTGCTCGAGAACGGCGGTGGTAAGCAGCGGCATGAATCTGTGATTGAGGCTATGATTCCCGATTGTATGCCCGCCGGCGGCGATCTGCTCCACCAGACTTTCATGTCGAAAAGCCAGCGAACCGACCAAGAAAAAGGTGGCATTGACTCCGTGCTCTGCTAGCGTTTCAAGCAATGCCGGCGTCGTCTCCGGGTTCGGTCCGTCATCGAAGGTCAAGCAGACCTGTCCGGTCCGCGCGCTCTTCTCAAACGGCCCGCCCCAGTAGCCCTTCGGCAGAATGCTGCGCCCGATCTCTGTTAGCCGGTCCATTTTCCACAGACAAAACTCGTCCAGCAGGTCGCCAGCTGTCTGTCCGATTGGATTCCACTTGTTCACTTACCTTAAATCCCCTTGGCACCCACTTCGTTAACGGCTTCCCTGTAAACAACATTAAGCTGTCAGTTTGGGCCGCAAGGCTATGACGAAGGAGGCAAACCTCCCTTTCCAGCCGGACTGTCAGCGACCTCATCCCAATATTACTTTGATTCGCAAACTCTCGCTCAAACGGCTCCAGCTCGACTGCCTGACCGACTGTGAGTTTGGCAGTCCTTAGCTCGTCGCAATAGGCGACAGCCATCGGTAATACCGGCAAGCGCAGCCCGCTGGCAGAGCAGTTGAGCGCCATGCGGGCCGCACCATTCTTAAACGGATGGATAGCGCCGTCTCGAAAGATGTTTCCTTCGGGAAAGATCACCACGCCCTCGCCCTTTTTGACTTGTTGGCAGAAGAAGTCGAGCAGATCGTAACGAGGATTGGCTGGAAACGCTCCCATCGAGCGAAGCACGTTGCCCTGAAAGCCTTTGAGTTCGTTGGGCGACACCAGAAAGTTAGCCGGTCTGGCGACCAAACTCTGCACTAAAAGCCCATCCCAGCGAGAGGAATGATTGCTCACGAGCAAGAATGGACCGGCCGCCGGTATGTTCTCACTCCCTGCAATCTCAATCTTGCGAAACTTCAAAGCCAAAACGATTCGGTTGATTGGCCCCCAAAATAGCTGGCTTAAAACACCCTTCCTGTCATCAAGACACTTCTTTCCGTTCATCTGTCTTCACCCTTTTGACTGCCGGCCGAATCGCTTCAACTGCTTACAAGTTAAGTCAGCCGAAAGCTCGGCGGTAGCGGCTCTATGACAGTTCAGACTCCGTCACTGCTAGAAGGACACCGCTTACGATGGCGTGCCGAACTCGGGAAGCTTGGCCCGGGACCAAGCTATCGGCGCCGAAACATCTAAGGCGCCACATTGATCGGCTCGGTGAGCTTGGATGTGGACTGGATTAAACGGTAAATGATCCTTCTGGTCTGATCACCGACTTCAGCGCCCCGGCGGTGCGCAATCGACTCAATCGCCGAAGCGAAAGCATAAAAGCGGTCAATCGGCATATGAGTGGCTTTGGGATGCGGCAGGAGGCTACGCATATATCCTCTTAAGTTCTCAGTTTCCTTCTCGTTGAGCGGCTGGACAACCTCAAGCAGCGGGCGGAGCGCCTTGATTGAAACCAAAGGTGTTTGATAGTTAATGACATTGCGAGACAGCGCGCGGTGAATCAACACGCAATGAGGCAGGGGGGCTTGCTTGTCCCCTTCGGCAGCGGGAACAGCCGTCAGATAATCTCTGCTCTTTGGGAAGTCGAACATCGCTTGCAAGAGCACGTCGGCTCTTCCGGTTTCTGGAAAGTAAAGCGGCAGCAGCCCATAGATAAACGGTCGGGCCTGGCACTTATCAACGTCTTTGGAAGCCTGCAATAAGGAGCCCGACAAGCTTGCCGCGCGCACAATCAGCGCCTTGTCGTTAATCCGGCTGATCCGGCCCGGCGCGAAATTGACCTCCTTGATCGAGTACTCCTGGCACAAGAGCACATCCAGGACATTATCACCGACGATCGCTCCGAACTCGGCGGTGGCGGCTTTGCCCGAGACGAAATAAATAGCGACTTCCGGTACATGTCGCCCAAAGGAGACGCTCAATATTCCTGTCACCTTCTCCAGGCTCAGGAACTGCATCACATTGAAGATGGTGCCTTCTCGAACTGATGTGATGTGGAAATTAATACCCACGTGAGGACCCACTCCGCGCGCCGGACCCCGCGACTGTCTCAATTATATATACCCAGGAGCCTTTCTCCATCTTTATTTGCATCGCCATCACCCTTTTGCGCAACCGGTGTAAGGCAGCCCACCGCAAAGACTAATCACTGTCCGACTCGGTTCAATCGCGCCATCCAAGGGCCGGCAGCGGTTTCAACTTATACACCGGCTTGCTCGGGCTCAGCTCAATTGGGCAGCCGCTTCGCGTTCCTTGAGCGCCAGCTGCACTTCTGTTCGGTCGTCGAACGGAATCGTGCGATCGGCCAGTATCTGATAGTTTTCGTGACCTTTTCCGGCTACCACGATCACATCCGAATCGCCGGCACTCTGAATTGCCAGCCTGATCGCCGCTGCTCTGTCCGGTTCGACATGAACGCTCCGGGTGCGCTTAATTCCAGCCAGGATATCGGCAATGATCGTTTGTGGGTCTTCCGAGCGCGGATTATCTGACGTAACTACCACCTGATCGCAGAGCGATTCAGCAATCTCACCCATCTGCGGGCGTTTAGATGTATCACGATCGCCACCACAGCCAAAGACACCGACAAGCTTTCCGCCTTCAGGAACGAGATTGCGCGCCGTCTTCAAGACATTATCCAGACCATCGGGAGTATGCGCATAATCGACAATTACCAACGGCTCGCCACCGCTGTTGGATGAAACTGTCTCAAAGCGCCCGGAGACTCCCGGAAACTCTTCGAGAGCCTTTACGCATGCGTCCAACTCGACCCCTTCCGAAAGGCAGATTAATAGCGCCGCCATGGTGTTGTAGACATTGAAGCGCCCGTTCAATCTCAGCTTAAGCTCAACGTCGCCAGCCGGGGTTGCAAAGACAGCACTTGTGCCGCTGAAATCAAAATGCACCGCTTTTACATATAGATCGGCACCAGCGCTCCAGCCATATGTGAGCTTGCGGACGCCCGGCCCGCAAACCTCCAAAAATTGTTCGGCCAGCGCATCGTCTCGATTGACAATCGCCGTTCTGCTGGCGTGAGTGCTGTCGTTTAGCTCTGCGAAGAGCTTGCGCTTGGCCATCCAGTAATGTTCCATCGTCTGATGGAAATCGAGATGATCCTGAGTAATGTTGGTCATGCAAGCCACTGCAAAATGGCATCCGGCCACCCGCTTCTGGGCAAGCGCATGGCTTGAGACTTCCATCGCCACATGCGAACAAGCAGCACCGGCCATGCCGGAGAGAATTCCATGCAAGTCCGCCGACTGCGGCGTGGTGTGTTTGATGTTGCGATAAACCGATTGTCCGGGCCAGCGCGCTCCCAGAGTGCCGATCAATCCAGTCTTTCGACCGGCCGAATTGAGCATCTCTTCCACCAGATGTGTGGTGGTCGTCTTGCCGTTGGTGCCGGTCACGCCCAACGGTCTGAGCTTACGGCTGGGGTGGTCGAAATAGCCGTCGGCCAGGAGCGCCAGCGCCAGCCGCACATCGGGCACCTGGAAATATGGGACGGAAACGCCCTTGACATCCAGCTCCGAAAAGATGCAGGAAGCACCGGATTTAACCGCGTCGCCAATAAAGTTGTTGCCGTCGCTTTGCTCGCCGGCTATACAAACAAAAGCGTTGCCAGGTAGAACTTGCCTAGAGTCGTAGGCGACTCCGCTGATCATGAGATCTTGGACGCCGGCGGCCGATTCTTTCGCACCAAGGGACTTCAAGACGGGCGCGATACCCTTCCAGCTTTGTTCTTCCACCGGCTCTCGAATCCTGTTTCAAGTAACAACGAGAGCTATTATAAGTTGCCGTGCGCCGCTTAAGCTACTGGGCCTGATGCTATCGGATAGACGCTTACCAGCTTGCGACCCCGAGACATCTCGAATTTGACGAAGCCGTCAATTACTGCAAACAAGGTGTCATCATTGCCGCGCAACACATTCTTGCCGGCATGAATCTTGGTACCGCGTTGGCGAACCAGGATGTTGCCGCAGATAGCCAGCTCGCCGCCGTACTTCTTGACACCGAGTCTCTTGGCATTGCTATCACGCCCGTTTCTTGTTGAGCCTGCGCCTTTTTTATGTGCCATTTCGCCTAAAACCCCTGCTTCTAAACTCTTTTATCCAATAAAACCATACGCGTATCGCTTACTTTTCCTCTGGCTTGGCTTTCTTTACTGCCTTTGCTTTCGGCTCTGCCTTGGTCTCACTCTTAGCAGCGGACTTTGGCTCGGCCTTAGCTGTTGCTTTAGATGGCTGCTTGACCTTGCCTTTGGAGCCTGCCTTGGATTCGGCTTTGGGCTCACGCTTGACCGGCTTGTGATCTTCCTTGGCTTCGGCTACGACTTTATCGCCGACGCTGATCGAATTGACCAGGATGCGCGTGTAGCCCTGTCTATGTCCTTGTTTCTTGCGGGTGCCTTTCTTGGGCTTCATGTGATAAACGATGATTTTCGTATCTCGTCCATGAGCCAGCACCTTTCCGGTAACCTTCGCGCCAGAGACGTAGGGCTCGCCGACTTGCGAATCCTTGCCGTTAACAATCATCAACACTTGCTCGAAGACAAACTCCTGTCCGGGCTCGGCCGACACAAGATCAATATCGACGAATCGACCGGCTTCCAATTGGTATTGCCTGCCGCATGCTTGAACTATGGCGTACATCTTCTGTCTCCGACATCTAATTTGAGTGTTCATTCCGACTCTGCTTAAACCGCACGCTTTCGCTGAATCCTTCGCTGTGCTCGGGAAGACACCTGCTGCTCTACACAAATGCAGGGTCTACGGTTGGCCTTCGTTTTACAAAAAAGCAAACGGGCGAATGGTGATGATACCAAACTGCAGTGCATATGGCAAACATAGCCTGAGCTAAATCTAGTTTTATGAAGCTCCTTTTATTTGCTCTTCAATTGAAAAGCACTACCGCTCCCGTTTCGCTTAAAATGAATTGAGTAGTAAGGAGCAACTGTCATGGCTGAATCCGTCAACGAAGCCGAGCTGGGCCGCAGCAAACAGAGCGCCACTCCTCGCGAGCATTTGCAACATTTGCTTAACCTGGGATGGGAAGTTAATAGCCCGCTCATCCAAAAATACGTGGTGGGCAACAGCCTGCAGAAAGAGCTTGACGACTGGTTGAAGAGCGCCGGTCAATAAGTAGGCAGCTACGTCGGGCGGCGGGCGCCCAGCCGAAATCAAGCGCTGGTGCGACTTGTGAGCTTAAATTATGGAAATTCCATTAAGCCCGTCAAGTGTTTGTCAACCTGCGGATAAGATCCCTTCAGTACCTTTACACTTTTCTTGGAGATTCATACCTTATGCTGCAAGTCACAAAGAAAGCTCCAGACTTCGACATGCCGTCCACCAAGGACATCAAGACTCTCAAGGAGAACATCCGTTTGACCGATTACAAAGGCAAATGGTTGATCATGTTCTTCTATCCGTTGGATTTCACCTTCGTTTGCCCGACCGAAATCAAGGCCTTCTCTGATAAGTACGAAGAGTTCAAGAAAGCCGGCGCCGAAGTATTGGCAGTTTCGACCGACAGCGTCTACAGCCACCGTGCCTGGATCACCACTCCGGAAGAGAAGGGTGGACTGGGATCGATCAAGTTCCCGCTGGCCTCCGACATCACCAAGGATGTCTCCCGTGATTACGGCGTTCTCATGGAAGAGAAAGGCATCGCTTTGCGCGGTTTGTTCATCATTGATCCCGATGGCGTTCTTCAATATCAAGTAGTGCATGCTTTGAACGTCGGACGCAGCGTCGACGAAACACTGCGCGTGCTCGAAGCGCTCAAGACCGGCGGACTCTGCGGCGCAGACTGGAAGCCGGGTCAAAAGCAGCTGCAAGTCGGTTAATTGACCGAAGCGGGGCACGCTGATCAAGTCAGTGTTCCGCCGCTGGCAAGGTATCACTTGCCACGCCACTGACGGACTTTTCACCAGATCCGCCTGGCTTAACCGGGCGGATCTGGTTGAATCAATCAACTCAACACTAAAAGCGGTATACTCGCATTTCTAGCTGGCCGAAGATCGACCGGCTCACAAGGAGGTCCAACATGCCACTTCGTATGGACAGTCCCATGCCGTCGTTGGAAGGCGGAACCGACTGGTTCAACTCTGAGCCGATTAACACGGAAGACCTCAGAGGAAACGTTGTGCTTGTCCATTTCTGGGCGGTGAGCTGCGGCATCTGCAAGGAATCTTTGCCCGATATCACCCGCTGGATCAACAGTTATGGACCCAAAGGACTCAAGGTTGTAGCTGTTCACATGCCTCGGCAGGAAAGCGACACTAATGTGGCCGAGGTTAAGGAGCAGATCGATTTCTACGAAGTTAAACAGCCCTGCGTGGTTGACAACTGGCACACGATCACCGATGCCTTCGAGAATAAGTTCGTCCCGGCCTTCTATGTCTTCGACAAAGATCTCAAATTGCGACATTTTCAAGCCGGCGAGAAAGCCATAAAAATGGTAGAGCCGGTGTTAGACCGTATCCTTGGTGCGGTCGACGGAGTCACTCAAACCACTCCATAGCATGGAGACTATGCTTATGACACCTACATTACTTTCAGCTACGAAATCACAACAGGCATTCGGGCGGGCAGTGAAGGTGCTGCCTGGTGGCGTCAACTCACCCGCCAGAGCTTGCAAGTCGGTCGGCACGGAGCCGGTGGTGATCGATCGGGCCGACGGCGCTTACATGTGGGATGTCGATGCCAATCGCTATATAGACTATGTCGGTTCTTGGGGAGCGATGATACTAGGGCATCGCCATCCGCGCGTGCTCGAAGCGATCGAAGACGGGCTATTGAGTGGCACCAGCTTTGGTGCACCATGCCTGCCGGAGATCGAGCTGGCCGAGCTAGTCTGCAAATTGATGCCAAGCATTGAAATGGTCAGAATGGTCAATTCCGGAACCGAAGCGACCATGTCGGCAATCAGACTGGCGCGCGCCTTCACCAAGCGCTCGATGATTCTCAAGTTTGACGGTTGCTATCACGGACACGCCGATTCGTTCTTGGTAAAAGCTGGCTCCGGACTGGCCACATTAGGCATCGCCAGTTCGCCGGGAGTACCGGAAGAGCTTTCGAAGTTGACACTTTCCGTTGCTTACAACAACCTGGAGCTGGTCGAGCAATTGTTCCAGAAGCACGACGGTCAGATTGCAGCGGTAATCGTCGAGCCGGTCGTCGGCAATGCCGGTTTGATCCTACCAGCCGACGGTTATCTCGAGGGGCTGCGCGACCTTTGCACCAAATATGGTGCACTGCTGATCTTCGACGAAGTGATGACTGGTTTCCGAGTTGCATTAGGAGGGGCGCAGGACCGCTGGAAAATCAAACCAGATCTGACATGCCTCGGCAAGATCATCGGCGGCGGTCTGCCGGTCGGAGCCTACGGCGGACGGCGCGACATCATGGAGATGGTGGCACCGCAAGGGCAGGTTTATCAAGCCGGAACCTTGTCGGGCAATCCACTGGCCATGAGCGCAGGGCTCGCCCAACTGAAGCTGCTGCAGATACCTCAGACCTACGAACAGCTCGATCAACGCACCAATCGATTGGTTGAAGGTTTAAACGAACTAGCCAGGAGATGCCCGGTGCCCTTCCAGGTTAGCTCGGTAACCGGCATGGTCACCGTCTTTTTCTCGAAGTCCAAGGTAACCGATTTCGCCACCGCCCAGCTAGCGGACACGGCAGTTTTCTCTCGTTTTTGGCAGTCCATGCTGGCAAAGGGAGTTTACTGGCCTCCTTCTCAGTTCGAGTCGGCATTTGTCTCGCTGGTTCACTCGAGAAAGGACATCGACGATACTTTGTCAGCGTTCGAGGAGAGCCTGGAAGAGGCTGCTTCTTAACTTCGAAGGTCAATCGATTCAGTGGTCGCCACCGATGGTGGCGCGCGCCACCGTCAGTGCCACTACCTTTCGTGCGCCGGCCGAAAGAACGGTACGAGCAGCCTCGGCAAGGGTAGCGCCGGAGGTACACACATCATCGACCAGCACGATTGTTCTGGCATTCAAAAGTCTGCTGTCGGCTTGGAAGGCGTAGGCTAGATTACTAAGGCGCTCGGACTTGCCCAGCCCGTGCTGGGCTATCGTTTCTTTGACACGCAAAAGCGCTCGATTCTCGCTTCGTACGCCCAGCAGCTTCACCAGCCGCCGTGTCAAAAGCTCGGTTTGATTGAAGCCGCGCTCGCTTAAACGCCGCTTGTGGAGCGGCACCGGCACTAGCACAACATTTCGATCGCCGACATCGTCTGCCAGCAGACTCCAGGCTCTTAATAGCAATTGCGCCAGATCAAAGGCGATCAACCGATCTTTGTCGTACTTGAGTCGATACAGCAGTCGCTTCAAATTGCCCAGGTAAAGCGTCCCGCTGGCGACCTTGATAGTACTTCCTCCGCCAATTTCGACCGTTTGGAGCGATGACCGAAAGTCTGCTATCTGAGCCCAGCACGCCGGACAAACAGCTCGGCGTGCACCGGAGATATTGCCATCAGTGGAGCCACACACCCGCCGGCAGATTCGACAGTGCTCAAGAAAGAGCAAGTCACCCAACCGCTCCCACAGTTTGTCAAACCATTGCGGCAGTCTCACCAGTAAGCGATTCAACCCAGCCAATCTCGACGGCACGGACTTGAGGCAGTTAGCTGGACTGTCTTGGCTAAAAAAATCTGATCTAGTCGAGCCTTCTCTTTTCATCCACCGTGCCCAGCGTCGCTCTGTTCCTACTAAATAAGACGCGACTGACCGGCACAAGGTTCAACAACGGTCGACCGGGCAGTGAGCCAGTCCAGAAATCCCGCAAATGCGCTCAACGCTGCTGCTACCGCTACTGCCGGCAGCTAGCAGCATCCGTATTCTCTCCTGCAAGCGAAGCGCTGTTCAACTCAATTCGGCAGTACTGTTATCTCTTCTGCGACCGGAGTGTAAGCTGAGCCGTCTTTGACCTTCTGTATAACCATAATGTATCTGATGTGAAACGGCTGTGAAACATGACCCTTCGGCGAAGTCTTGATCAACTTTCCTTTTACGTCGACCGGAATCTTGCCTTGCTTGACCTCGCCTTGCTCGGTCGAGTCGATCGCCAGCGAGATATCCGTAGCGGCCTTTTCTAATGCCAGAGCTGTTTTTGTCGCATCTTCTACTGTGCGCTCCATCAGCCCTTCCTGCTCAAGTTTGGAGATAGCGGCTGGTGAAATTTCGCCGCTATTGTGCAGATCGTTAGTGTGTTTGGCTAACGTCTTGCGATCCTTCTCGAACAACTTGATGGTCAGCCTACGTCCCAAAGCTTCGCAAGCATCCTTCGAAGACATAGTGCTTTGTGAGCCCTGTCCTGAATCAGTGCTTTGATTAGTGCCCGAGCAACCGGTTAGGCTACCAGCCAAAGACACGGCAACCAAAACGAGCAATCCAGCCGACACTAAAGACCTCGAGTTCTGGTTGGGCACCAGAGTTTTCATTGCTATTAATTGCACGATGCTTGCTACTCCCGGAGGTTTGATGGAAATGTTGTAACCAAAGGTTTGCCTGGTTTCGTCAGACAGTATACCCAGTTAAGTACAAATTAATCGCCACTTTACCACTGCTTGCCTGGTTTACTATTCAGTCTTGACAGCAATTTGCAAGAAAGCGCATGCTTAGTCGCGACTCAAAGCTCCATTTCCAATTTTCCTGGCTCCTGAATGCCAGGCTAGATATAGCATTCTTCTTTTTTCCGGCTCTAGCAGCAGCAGCCCTTTATGCTCTGCTTCAAAGTCCAGGCGTTGCCGGATCAGCCGTGTTCAGCCTGCTCATCTTGCAAGGGTTAGGAATCGGACCATTTCACATTGGAGCCACCTGGTCGCAGTTTGAAGACAAGACAATCCTCAACCACCTGCTAGGCACTGGTTTTCGCCGAATTTCAGTAATACTTTCGCTGCTGGCGATAGCTGCGCTGAGCTGCACGGCCATGATCTTCTTTCCGGTTCTGCTCACAGCTTTATTCATGGCAACATCCATTCACCATATGCTGCGGCAAAACGTCGGAATTCTATTGCTCTATCACAATCACGGTACTGAATGCGTCGTGGCCAAAGAGTTGGAAGTCGGGACGCTTCATAAAGCGGCTTGGCTGTGTGCTCTCATTTATCTGACCCGCTTCACGGCTCAAAGCAACTGGCAATATTACGCGCTGGTTGCCGGCTCGATAGTGGTAGGCGCAGCGCTGGCAGTGTCAATCAAGAATTACCTCGGTCAACTCTATGATCAGGCTAAGTCCGGTCGGCCGATCAACTGCTCCGCGCTGATGTTCTGGGCGGTCTCAATTGGGTTCTTCAGCCCTCTGGCACTCGTCGGTAAGGATTACAACCAGGCTTTGTTGATACCGCTGGTGATGCACTGGTGTCAGTACATCGCTATCAC
>JAGVKB010000139.1 GCA_020050835.1 Candidatus Obscuribacterales bacterium
GGCGCGCTGTCCGCAATCTGCCTGTTGGTTGGCACCGGAAGGGGTGGCGCGGACACCAGCGCCCGCGCCGGCTGGCTCGGCTGCGGACTGGACATCGCTTGTTGCGCCTGAACAGTCGGTTGCGGCAATGGTCGGGCCGCGAGGTGCGTCGCAGATTGAACCGGCTTCGGTTGAGCATCGGTGTTGTTCGCCGTCTTCCGGCTTTGGGCAGGTGAGACTTGCCTGTGTTGAGTCACCCTTCCCGAATCTCTGGTATTTCGCACCGAAGCCATATCCTGCTTGACCGGTGGCTTATCCGGGAGCTGACTTTCCTGAAACCGAATCTCGATCAATTGAGACGAAGGTGGTTTCGGAACCAGAAAGAAGGCTGCTAGAACGAGGCAAGTAGCCATCGCTGCACAATGAAATAGATATGATCCGCTCGCTGCTTCGTTGAGTTCGACAACGTGTCCTGGATAGAGCTTCCGTCGCCTGGTCGAAGCCGCCCGATCGTAAGCGTCGCGCACGGCGTAGCCGACGAACATCAGCGCCAACCCAAGCATAACAACGGATAAAGGACTGCCCCAATGCGCTTGATTGAGCGCATTCATCAATGGCGCATTCGGCTTGAGATGGGCCGCTCGCCCGAAAGAGTTGATTGCTCCCGCCAGCTGGCTGGACCAGGCAGTCAACCAGAGCAAGAGGTAGTTGATCGCAGCTACCTCCAGAAAGAGTAAGCCTTTGCGCGGCTCGCCATTATAGAGCTGGCCGAGACCTGGCACGACCGATAGCAGAGCGGCCGTAAAAGGGCTAGCGTCCGGTCTTTCATAGTTATTGAGCAGATAAGTCATTTTGTTCATTGCTTAAAACTAGTCCGATTGGGAAGTCATCTCATTGCCATCCGGGCGAGCTGCCAGCGATGGAAACCTAGACTAAACATATGAAATTCGACGCACATTTTTAACGCCAAGCTAACTGAATCGCACCTGGGGTTTACCCTAGAACGACGGTGACCTCCCAGCCGACAGTCCACCTGTCCGCAAAATACATGCCGCCTCGTTCATGTCATAATGTCGGCTTGTCGACCACAGGAGTTCGGACTGTCACCATGCTAAAAGCAATGTCCATTCGGAACACACATCGGCTGCTCGTTTTATTCTCGCTAGCATCAATTGCCACGCTTCCTTCGCAACAGCCGTCATCAGCCGCTCAGCCCGACACTACCAGTGGTGCCAACCTCAAAGGCGGAGTCGAGCAGCAGGCGCTGCTGGCCGAGTCCGGAGTTAGAGAGCTGGAAGAGACCTCTCGTTATCTAAGGCGAGCGGTAATTGATCTGATCGGCGAAGTGGAGAGGCAAGACTATGTCACGGTCGGCAGTCCGAACATGATAGGCTCGATGGTGATTCCAGCCATGCCAACACCGAGCGGGCAGATCGCCACCGGTGACATATTGCCGGCCCGCAAGAAATGGGTCGACATTTTCATGAGCGAGATTTCGAAAGCGGTGATCGCTCTGACGCAAGAATGTTCCCAGCTGGTTATGCCGGCCGAGAAGCAAGCCAGCGTTGCTCAACCGCTAGTCGAGTTGAAAACGCTGATCAAAGACATCGATGCTCACTATCAAAATCTCTTACTGGTCACAAAAGGCCCGACTTATGAGAATTTGAAAGTTGGCAAGGAAACGCTGGCCATCTATGACGACTTGAGGCCTTGCGAAGAGCAACTCAAGAAGATTTATCACTTGTTGAAAGATAAGAGTTGAATCGTCACCTACAAAACGATTCCGAGCATTTCGATCAGCGGTCCTACCAGCGGTACAGGAGCCAAGATCTCTGAGGCGATCATTATGAGCGCTCCGACCAAGAGCCTGTCGTAAATGTTCCTTTGGGTGCGCATCTTCACTAGGGCTCTCTCCTTCTTTTCGGTGCGTCCAAGCTAAGCTTGAAACGAAGCGGTTTAAGAAGCCTTTAAGAGCGCTCTGACTCGTTACGCGCGGACGAGCGCCGCTGAAGCGCGTAGATTCTTTCCTGATTGCAACAACGCTGTACAGACTCAGTTTGCCTCTGGCCACAGGCGGGTAAGTTTCTCAAACGGAGTATCTCGTGAGCCAGCCAACCAAAATGAAAGAATTGTTGGACCGTTGGCAATCTTTTCAAAAGATTGCCAGGCAAAAGCTCATAGACAATCCCAGGGCGAAATGGCTGCAGCGCGGTCTCTTTGCTGTTTCGCTTGGTTTTGCCGCCGTGATTGGCGTGCAGAGCATTCCCTACTACACATACATCGGTGAGGGCAAACGAGCCTATCTACGGGGTCAATACCCTCAGGCCGAACTAAAGTTCAAGGCTGCGCTCAAGGAGTGCGAAGCGCTCGGCTGGTATTACTTCGGTGGTCCGCAGAGAGACCCTCGCCTGGCAGCTTCAATCAATAATTTGGCCGAGCTCTATCGGGTCGAAGGCCGGTACAAAGAGGCGGAAGCACTCTACCAGCGCTTGCTGTCTGTCGCTGAAAAGCTCGGTAAGAATCATCAGGGCTTGCCGATGAGTTTGAACAATTTGGCCGCACTCTATCGCGAGCAAGGGCGGTATGCGGAGTCAGAAGCGCTCTACAAGCAGGCAATTGCCATCTGGGACAAAGAGATCAAACGGCCGGACGACAGCAATTTAGCCAATCTCTACAACGGGCTGGGCAAGCTATATCGTGACGAGGGCTCTTACGCGCAAGCCGAGCCGGCTTACATGAAAGCGCTTCAAATTAGCGAGAAGGCGCTCGGTCCGAATCAGCAACAAGCGGCGACAATCCTGGACAATCTAGGTGGGCTTTACCGGGAGCAAGCTCGCTACGCTGACTCCGAGCAGACTTATAGAAAAGCGCTGGCGATCGACACGGCTCTCCTCGGCAGCGAGCATCCTGACACCGCAACCGATCTAAACAACCTGGCTGGCTTGTACAGAGAGCTGGCCCGCTACGCGGAGGCAGAGCCGCTTTACAAACAGGCGCTGGGCATTCGTGAGCGGACGCTTAGTCCGGAGCATCCTTATGTCGCAAAATCGCTGACCGGTTTAGGGGAGCTGTATGCCGCCCAGCATCATTATCCGGCTGCCGAGGAGCTGCTGGCGCGCGCGCTCAAAATCAGGCAAGCAGCCTTAAGTCCGCTCCATCCAGACATTGCGACCAGCCTCGATACGCTGGGCACTCTCTATACTAATCAGGGCCAGCTCCAGCCAGCGGAAGCTGCGCTGACCAAAGCGCTGGAGATTCGCCAGCATTCCCTAAACGCCAAGCATCCGGATCTAGCAACCAGTCTTTACGACCTGGCAGAGCTCAGGCGCAAGCAGGGAAAGTATGGCGACGCCGAACCGCTTTACAAGCAAGCGCTTGCCATCGCCGAGCAGGCTTTCGGTCCGAATCATCCGTTAGTGGCCAACAATGCCGCCGGGCTTGGCCGGCTCTATCTGGCCGAGCGGCGGTACGAGCAGGCCGAATCGGAGATCAAACGCGCCTTGAGCATCCGCGAGCAAGCGCTGCCGCCGTCGCATCCGCTGATTGCGGAATCCAAACGGCAACTGGACGAGCTGTCGGCAAAGAGGAAGCGCACTTAGAACAGGAGCGCCGAACGTCTGCTCGCTCCGGGCGAACTGGCTTTATATATCAATTTTTAGTTATGGAAGCGGCGGCAGCAGAGCTGGGCGACTATGATCACTTTGGAATGACCAGTTTAAAAGTGAGCTAGAACCATGCCGACCGGTGACCGTACAAAATTGACCGAAGAGGTGATCCGCAATGCTCTGAGCGCGGTGATGGACCCTGATCTCCATCGCGACATCGTCAGTCTCGGTTTCATCTCCGACATAAAAATAGAGGGATCGGCGGTAGCGTTCAAGCTGACGCTGACAACTCCGGCTTGTCCTGTGCGTGAGAAGCTCGAATCGGAAGCGCGTGAAGTTGTGGCCGCTTTGCCGGGAGTCGAGCGGGTGGACCTGGAGACCACGGCGGTGGTGCCGTCGCAACGCAAATCCAGCAGCCGCGAACCGGTAGTCGGCATCAAACATATCATCGCCGTCACTTCAGGCAAAGGTGGGGTCGGTAAGTCAACTGTAGCAGTCAATTTGGCGGTGGCGCTTTCGCAGCTGGGAGCAAGAGTTGGCGTGCTCGATTCAGACATTACCGGACCGAACGTACCTTTGATGCTGGACGTAGCCGACTACCAGCCGGTTGGGCGAGACAACAAGATTGTTCCGCCGGAAAACTATGGCATCAAATGCATGTCGATGTCCTTTTTCGTCTCTAAGGACACTCCAGTCATCTGGCGCGGGCCAATGCTGGATAAAGCGATTCGCCAATTTTTGCGAGACGTCGAATGGGGCGAGCTCGACTATCTGATCGTGGATATGCCGCCTGGCACCGGCGATGCGCAACTAACGATGGTACAGGCCGTCGAGCTGTCGGGCGGCATCATCGTCACCACCCCGCAAGACGTTGCTCTCCTGGATGGACGCAAAGGCTTGGCGATGTTCAAGCAGATGGCGGTGCCGGTGCTTGGCTTTATCGAGAACATGAGCTTTTTCGTCTGCCCTCATTGTGACGGGCGGTCTGATATCTTCAGCCACGGCGGCGGGCAGAAGCTGTCCCACGAGATGTCCGTGCCGTTTTTAGGCGAGATACCGCTGGATATCAAAGTCCGGGAAGGTGGAGATACCGGTGCACCGATTACGGCAGTCGACCCGGATCATCCTGTGTCCAGAGCATTTCTCGAATGTGCCAAAAAGGTAGCCGCGCAGATCAGCATTAATACGCTTGCACCGGTCGCCTCACCAGCCTGAGTTGGCGGCCCGCAAGCTGTCACCGCATTTGGTACCACAGCCGGCTTGCCAGCCAACAAGCCTCGCCCTGGTATATCCAAGGGATATCCCGCCTCTTTCCTTTTTTCCTGCGCACGATATTATATTGGCGGCAGGTGGCAATTAGCGGTGATACATGCTCTTAGAGCTGGAGATTAGAGATTTTGCCCTGATCGATAAGGTGAATGTATCCTTCACCAGCGGGCTCAACGTACTTACCGGCGAGACCGGCGCCGGCAAATCAATTTTGATTGATGCCGTCAATGCCGTTCTGGGAGGCAAGATTGGCGGGCAAGCGATCAGAGCCGGTGCAGACAAAGCGGTAATCGAGGCTACTTTCAGCAAGAGCCCCGAGCTTGCAAATTGGCTCTCGGCCCAGGAGCTCGACAGTGAGAGCAAAGATGAACTCTACTTAGCGCGAGAGATCACCCGCAGCGGCGGCCGGCTGCGCATCAACGGTACGCTGGTCAATACTGCGCTGGTATCCGAGTTAAGGGCTCGACTCCTATCCGTACACGCCCAGCATGAGGCGCGCACACTTCTTTCGGCGCAGGCGCAGCTGGAGCTCCTGGACGGGCTCGGTGAAGACAACCACAAGCGGCTCAAGGCCGATGTCCGCTCTCATTACGCCCGCAAGCGCGAGCTACAGGAGCAATTGAACGAGCTCAAGCTCTCCGAGGACGAACGCCTACGCTTGCTGGATTTTGCCAACTTTCAGCTCAAGGAGCTGGTGGAATCCGAGCTGACCGACTCTGATGAAGACGACCGGATCGCTTGCGACTGCCGTATATTAGAAAATGTCGTCGCGCTCGAAGATGCCATCACTGAAGCTCAACACGGCTTGAGTGGTGGCGAATCCGACCGCTCAGCTTCGACTATCGACCTTTTGCAAACTGCAATCCGCCAGGTCAAACAAGCTGCTGAGCTGGATTCCAACTTAGTTGAAATCGCTCAATCATTGACCGGCGCACTCGAGACGATTGAGTCATCCGCCCGTGAGCTCAGGCGCTACCGCGACCGGCTCACAAGCGACCCCGAAACGCTTTCCGGCTTACAGTCACGCCTGAATCAACTGGCGGCGGTAAAGCGCAAGTACGGTCCCACGCTCAAAGAGGCCATCGCGCGACGCTGCGAGCTAACCTTGCAGGTCGAAAAGTTGAGCAACGCCCAGGTAGCGGTCGAGCAGCTCGAAGCGCAGCTAGCGGCAGCCGACAAGAGATTGCAGAAAGCAGCCACCGAGCTTTCGTCAGCCCGGGTCAAGCTGGCTGCCAAGCTGTCGAAGGAGATTCAAGCAGAGCTGAGCGAGCTGGCCATGGAGCGCTGCCGCTTTGAGATCGCCGTTGAAACAGCGGCGGTCGGCGCCAACGGTTGCGACAAGGTGGAGTTTTTGATCTCGCCCAATCCCGGGCAACCGCTTTTTCCGCTGGCGAAGATTGCCTCTGGCGGGGAGCTTTCGCGCGTGATGCTGGCCGTCAAATCGATCTTTGCGCAAGCCGATCAGGTGGCCACCGTAGTCTTCGATGAGATCGACACCGGCTTGTCGGGCCGGGTATTGCAAAACATGCGCGATAAGCTGGCCCGCCTGGCCCTTTCCCATCAGATCCTTTGCATTACTCACCAACCGATAATAGCCTCGGTGGCGGACAATCATATACTCATTCGCAAGCGTCAGAGCGCCTCCAACACAGTTGTGCAAGCGACGACTCTAGACGCGCCGGAGCGTGTCAAATCGCTGGCCGAAATGGCCAGCGGGCATAGCAATCAAAGCGAGGCTCTTCAGTTTGCCCAATCGCTCTTGGATGAAGGTAGTCGACTGCGTTGCTGTAATAGCTTGTGAAACGTTGTCTGCTTTGCAAGTTGACGACAGCCAGTCTACTTATATAGAATGGCTTTTTGCGCTACGGTGGGGCGTCGCCAAGTGGTAAGGCAGCTGGTTTTGGTCCAGCCATTCCGAGGTTCGAATCCTTGCGCCCCAGAAAGCTCGCCGCTTCAAGCCGGTTAATCCCGTCTTTTGAAGTGAGAGAAAGGCTCCATTAGGAGCCTGCACCAAAAAGGATGAAAGCTTGCCGGCTTTATGCCGCTTGAATTTGTCCTCTGCGCCTTCTTTCGGGCGCGCAGAAAGGTGTCGACAAATAGCCAAGCAGCAGAACATCCTGCTGTAGAGCGACTGGTCGCGCTTCGGCAGCAGCAATTCGGGCCAACCACGCCAGTTTAAGCTTTTGCCACAGCGCTCAATAGAGGGTAAATTGTCATGCAAAAGTTCAAATTAACGCTCGAAAATCGCGAGCAAAAGACTCCCAATCAGTTGCGCCGGGAAGGCAAGATTCCGGCTACTGTCTATGGTCGGGGCGTGCCATCCAAGTCGGTTCAAGTCAACGCTAAAGAGTTCTCTCACCTGCCACATGCGGCCTTTTCGCATGTGATCGAACTGGATGGCGGTCAGCACGGTTCGACCAGCGCTCTGGTCAGGCAGGTGCAGCGGCGCGCTACCACGCACCAGGTCTTGAATGTAGAGTTCTATCAGGTGCAAGCGGACCGCAAGCTGACCGTGCGCATCCCACTCAAGTTTATCGGCACATCGCCGGCGATCAAGCTTGGCGGACAATTAGTGGAGTTCCACCAAGAGGTCGAAGTTGAGTGCCTGCCTAAGGACATTCCTGATTGCATCGAAGTAGATCTCGCTCAGATCGTCGAGCTCGATCAGGGCATTCACTTTGCCGCACTCGTAGTGCCTAAATCGGTAGAAATTTTGAATCCGCCCGATGAAATTGTGGTGCGAATCTCGACTCCCAGAGCCGGCGTCGGTGACTCCGATAAGCAAGCCGACTCAGGCTCAGGTGAAGCTGCCGCTTCCGCAGCCGAAAAGGGCTAAGCGACAAGTCACTTGCCTTTTAGCCTTCAGCGGCCGCCTTCGATTCACTGTTGGCGGCTGCTGGCATTGTTGGCGCAGGCTTTGCCGGCTCCTTGTTCTCCTCATTGACCGCAGCCGGACTCTCTGCCTTGCCTGAACCGGCGCTCTCCTTTTTCGATTTGGATACCTGCTCTTTTTCGGCCAGCGGCAGTCTGACTGTGAAGGTCGAACCTTTGTTCAGCTCGCTTTCGAGGTCGATCGAGCCGCCGTGTGCCTTGAGAATGGTCAAAGCGATCGCCAGCCCGAGCCCGGTGCCGCCGCCATAGAGCCGGCTGCGCGTACGAGAGCGTTCGATCCGATAAAAGCGATCAAAGATTCTTTGCTGATCGGCCGGCGCGATGCCGATGCCGGTATCGATAATCCTCACGATCGCCTGTTGGTTGCTCGAGCGCAATGTCAAAGTAACCTTGCCGCCGCCTTGGGTCGCCTTGATTGCATTGTTCGTCAGATTGAGAAATACCTGCTTGAGCCTGTCGCCATCGGCATAAACCCAGACGGCCTTTTGAGGAACGATAAATTGAATCTCGATCTGTTCCGGTGCAATTACAGAGACAGTGTCTTCGACTGACGAAATGACCGTACGCAAGTCGATTACTTCTTGCTGGTTGATCACAGCTTGACCGGCATCGGCGCGGGCCAATTGCAACAAATCAGAGACCAGCCGGATCAATCTTCCCGATTCGTCCGAGATAGTTTGTAGCGCTTCGGAGAGAAGTTGCGTGTCGATGCTATCGCGTCTTCTTTGCAACAGTTTGGTATACCCTTGAATCGACGTCAGCGGGGTCCTGAGTTCGTGGCTGGCATCAGCCACGAACTGGCATTGAATGTTGAGCGACTCCTCCAACCTGTTCAAGAGCCGATTGAAGGACTTTCGCAATTCAAACGTCTCGAGCGGCTCGTTGGGATCGACGTCAAGGCGCTGGCGAATATCCATGGTAGCCAGCTTGGTAGTAGCGTGCATCAGCTGCCGGAGCGGAGTGAGAACTAATCCGGACAAAAACCAATTGACCAAGACCAAAACCGGCAAGAGCGGTAGATACCAGGCCAGATCGGCAACCCGGAAACCGGCTGTGCCGGCGACAATCAAGTGACAGAGAACAATTGGCAGGATGCCTGAGGCGGACATGACCAATGCCATGCGTGCGCGGATGGATCTAGACCACTGAAACTTGCCCATTACCGGATGCTTACCTTTTGCCGAACGCTCCTTGATTAAACAGCCACTCCCACTCTATTTATGCCACGCTCCGATCCGATTTTCAGAGAGTACTCTTAAGATCGGCTCATGCAGAAGTCCATTGCTTACAAGGCAACTGCCTTCATAGATCGACTCGCCACCACTTAAATCGCTAAATCGACCGCCGGCCTCTTCGACGATTACCTTCATCGGAGCAAGGTCCCAGGGCTGGACGCCGATCTCTAGCATGGCCTCGGCCTTGCCTTCAAACACAAAGGCAAACCCGAGATAGTCTCCGAAGCCGCGTTGCCGGCAGGTAGCCGAGACCAGCTTAGTCAGCCCATCCCAGTAGCCTTCTTGCAAGATGCGGTTCGGTCCGCCGAAATTAAACAAGGCATCAGCAAGCCGAGCTTTGTCGGATACCTGCAAGCGGGCGCCGTTCTTGAATGCGCCGCCTCCGCTTTCCGCCCAGAAAGTATCGCCGACTGCCGGGGCATGGATGACGCCCAGTGCTACCCGGCCATTAGTTTCAAGTGCAAGCAGTGTAGAGAAGATTGGGATGGCGCGGGCATAATTGTAGGTTCCGTCAATCGGATCGATAATCCATTTGCGAGCGGCACCGCCTTTGACGCTGGCGCCTTCTTCTTCACCCAAGATGTCATCGCCGGGAAACTCATTTTGAATCGCGGCTCGGATGATGCGCTCGCACTCTTTATCAGCCGCAGTCACCGGCGAGCCGTCGTCCTTCAAGCAAGATTTAACGCCGGCGTTTAGATAGTCCATAGCAAGAGCGCCAGCTTTCCTGCAGATTTCAAGGGCGAAAGACAGCTCGCGACTTTGTTTCAACTGAACTCCTTTGCAGTAATGGAATGATTCCGGCTTACGGTCGCCGGCGAGGGCGCCGCTGTTAATCATCTCATCCTGTCAGCCGTTGAATTCCAATATGAAGCTCCCGCCTGGATTGCCGGGCGGGAGCCTCAAAGGATTCAGGTCAGGAAGAAGCTGGCCTTAGAACAGGTAATCGTAGATGGCGCGCGCTCCGCGTCCAACACCGACACCGATATCTCTTACGTCAATCAAGGTTCCCTTGACTACACGCTCAAGCAAGAACCCCTTTTGCCGTTCAGCATATGCCAATCGCATATCTTGTTCAATATTCTTCTCCTCGACAAGCTTCATGCGACGCTCGAGATCATCGACGCGAGATTTCAATTTATTGAGCTCTCCACGAAATTCCTCAAGCAACGCAGCGAACTTTTCGAGGTCGGCTTTATCAGCCTTTTGCGCCAAACGTGCTTGAATGCACTGCTCGTACTTATATAGCGCGGCAGCTAATTCAAAACGTGTCGCAGATTTTTGACCACGATATGTCCGGTCGGGATAACCGACCAGGACGTGACATTCATTATTTACTAATTCTTTGAGCGCGTTATATGCCCACTCGTTTCCTACAACGTCGGTCAGTTCATTGATATTGGTGGCACCTTGCGCAAACGCAGGGGCCATGCTTACACAAAGACTTGCTGAAGCAGCAACAACTGTAGTAACGAAGGTCGCAATCCCTTTCCTCATATTTTTGACCACTCCTTCGAGTCGACCTAAATCCTATGTGCCAATCTTATCTCAAATAGAAACGGGGAGAGTAGTACCAAGTTTAGTAAAAACCACCTCGGCCAGCAGTATCACTCTGAAAGCTGCATCAGGAGCCGATCGCCGCCTCCTTAAATAACATTAATATCTTAAGAACTTCGCGCCCAAAATATATCCGATCGAAACTCTCGAAAGGCAATAGAACTGCCGGTTCATGGCAACCACTCGTCAAGAATTCAAACCACTGATCGCTATTTGCCGACAAGTCAACGGTGGCTGATAATTCGGCTTGCCGAGACGATTTCAAGCCAGCTGACTGCAATCGAGCACAGTAACCAAGTGAAAATGCATCTTATCAACCCGGTTTGAGCACCACCGGTAGTATCGCACCGCGCGGTTGGTAAGATGCATTTTCATCCTCAAAGTCCAGGCAACCACTTTGCGACTGCTACCGCCGGTGATTGCACGCTCAAAGAGCTGTCAATCTACGAAAACCAAAACTGCCAGCAAACTAATTTAGAAAAATGGACTCGCCGGGCTAAATTTGAAAGGACTGCCCGCCGAAGCCGGTGAAAATGATCGTCCCGTTCGGCAGCACGTGCACTTCGGTTACATTTTCGTCGAACTGGCGTTCAACTTTCAAGAAGTCCGGTTTAAGCCAGATCAATCGTTGGTTGGAGCTGCCACGCCAGATATGCGCTTTGGGATCGGGGCTTTTGAGAGCCTCGACGTAGCGCCCATCGATTAAAAGGTCAATCTCCCGCAAAAACTCTTCACTGGCGTCGGCCGCCTTGGGACCGGTTAACTCTTCGTAGGTGAAGCCGCTGTAGCAAACAGTGGTCAGGCCTCTTTCAGCGCGAATGATGCGAGAGACTTGAGCCAAACCGCGGGCCTGCAAAAATGGCTCGCCACCTGAGAATGTGACACCACGGTGGTTAGGATTAGCCAAAATCTTTTTGGCCAGCTCTTCAGCCGAAATCAACTTTACAACCTTCTGGGTATCCCATGTGTCGGGATTCTGGCAGCCCGGGCAAGCATGTCGACAGCCCTGCGTCCAGACTACCGCTCGCGGGCCGCCCGGTCCGTTGGCCAGACTCTCTTCCACATATCCGGTAATGTTGAGCAATCCGGACTCCCGATAACCAGAGACCGGCGAATTGACCTGAAGACGCTTGCGGCTTTGACGATTTCTTTCAGGCTTGCTGCTTGCCATAACACTCCTTGTTGACGCGGCGAGTAATCTCGCCAAGTCTCGCTTCCAGCGCGCCTGCTAACTGATCGCACTCTTGCGCGCTTGTCCCGACGGTCTCCAGTAAGATGTTGCCTCTGCTGTCAACAGCTATATGAATGCTCAACTCCTGAGCAGAATCCTCTATCTCCAATTTGGCCATCGCTTCATCTTTTTGCTCTTTTTCGCTGGGCATTGATTACTTCCTTTCCTGCGCCTTCCTATTTACTTAGAACTCCGACTTGACATAACTGAATGCCGGAGGCCACGGCTGCCAGCGGCGACATTCGCCGCCACATTAGTGGCCTCCTCCATTTGCTTCCATGATCCTTACCGCTGGACAATCAGTTTTACCGTACCGTCCTCTTGGACCGTTTGCTTCGTCAAGTTGTAACCGAGCCGCTTGATTTCGGCGATGGTCTTGTTGACGGCATACTTCTGATTGATAGAGTCAAGAAGTTGCTGTTGATTGTGCTGTTTCGCAACTCCCCAAAGATCAGCCACCAGATCAAAGGTTCCATCAGCATTTTTGGTCCAACCCAGATCGTAATGACCGGGTAGTACCGCCACCACGTCTGCTTGCAGGCGCAGCCCATTATGGCCACGAACCTGCGCGCTGGCTCCTACTGTAAAACCTAAGTCCTGTAAGCTTTTGATCAAGATTTCGGCATCAGTGATTTGTGTCTTGATAGTGCTAAAGTGCGACATTCGATACCTCCAGATATCTTCAAAGGACTTTGTCGATTTATGCGATTCCAGACATCACCTCCAGTGTTGTCAAAGTGAAGATTCCATTCGTAAATACTCGTTTTGATCAATCAAGGTATCCGAGCTGGAAGCCATGCGAGCGCGATCTTGGGCCCAATCTCGCAAGGCGCTCACCTGTTCGGCCATCGATTGAGAGAGAGGCTTGGTCGCTTCAATCGCCCGGATGATGTCAAATTGAGTGAATTCACGACCGTCATCCGCAAACGCCTCATACATTGCCGAAATGATGGCCTGTTCTATTTCCGCTCCTGAGAATCCCGACGTTCGGGCAGACAGATCGGCCATTTCGTAAGCGCTGATATCAGATCGGCGCATCTTTAGATGAATCCGAAAGATCTCCTCTCTCTCTTGTGGATTGGGCAGATCGATAAAGAAAATCTCGTCAAAACGCCCTTTTCGCAAGAACTCGCCAGGCAGCCTGTCGACGCGATTTGCTGTGGCAATCACAAAAACTGGCGTCCTTTTCTCTTGCATCCAGGTCAAGAATGTTCCAAATACACGGGCAGCTGTTCCGCCGTCGGCCCCCATCGAACTGGCCATGCCACCGAAAGCCTTATCAACCTCATCAGTGAACAAGAGGCATGGTGCAAGCGACTCGGCTGTTCTTAGCACCGACCGCAGGTTTTGTTCAGAGGAGCCGACTATGCCGGCAAATATTCGCCCCATATCGAGCTTCAGCAAGGGGAGATTCCAGAGATTGGAGACTGTCTTGGCCACCAACGACTTGCCGCAGCCAGGAACGCCCAGCAACAAAAGCCCTTTCGGTTGAGGCAATCCATAACTGCGGGCGCTTTCGCTGAAGGAGCCCTTGCGCTCATCGAGCCATTTCTTGAGATTCTCCAGCCCACCCACTTGGCTTAGCGTGCGCGGTTCTTCCCAGAACTCTAGAATCTGCGATCGGCGAATTATCTGTTTCTTCTCGGAAAGGACAATATCAAGCACATCTTGCGAGAGCTTACCGGTCGAAATTAAGGCTCTGGTGTAAACCTTTTCAGCCTCATCGACGGTCAAACCAAGCGCTGCTCGCAAGAGAGTCTCCTTTTCGTCTCCGGCTACAGGCGGGTGCTCTGAAGTATTCAAACGCTTATCTAGAAAAACTCGATCGAACACCTGGCCAATTTCGCTCATCGTCGGCAAGCGAAAATCCAGTACCGCCACGTCCTTTTCCAGCTCGGGCGGAATTCTCAAGACCGGCGACAGGATAATGATCGTCTGCTCGAGTCGGCAGGATCGATAATGCGAAACTGCGTCTCTGAGCCACCGCACAACAGCCGGGCTATCTAAGAATGGATGGAGATCCTTAAAAGCGAAGATCGTCGGATCGCTGCGCTTGGTGGCGAAGTCAAGCGCAGCTTCCGGTGAAATCGTCCCTGGAATCGTTTGTCCCCACAATCCAGCTTGAAAGTTGCCGGGCATCTGGTTGGACTGAGACGGCGAAGCCGCCGCCCCGAGTTGATTTACCTGTATGGATTGACAAGTATGGCTAGATTGTGGAGCAGAACTGGCCTGCACTGGACGTTGAAACGGTCTAAAACCTTGAGTAACAGCCCAGACATAAAGCGGCTTGAAAGACTGGTTTTCAGCAATTTGGGCGATTGATGCCAGCGCCCGGTCTTCTTCGGGAGTAACTAAGTAGATCAGCGGATAGCGAGCTCGAATGAGGATGTCCAATTCCTGCAATTTCATCATCCTCCTTAGCGCCCCACCCCGGGCCTTACGTGCTGCCGACCGGCAGTTTTGAAAACCTCTCCATCTTTGGATCAGGCACAAATTCCAACTTGCAATTAGGACAGACGACCGGGTCTTCCTCACTGATCTCCAGTAAATATCGTTCGAACATCCTTTCTGCAAGCTCGGACATCTTCATCTCCAGATGAACCGACCGCAGTTTGAGCAATTTGTGAAGTTCCGGACGTACATACAGTGTGACTTTCGATTTAGATTCGTCCACTTACCTATTCCTTCTGTAATGACTTGAGTTTGCCAATGAGAGAACTCACCTTAATATCTACCCGGATTTTTGACGTTTTAACAGCATGACGTTTTGACGTCAGGACGCCTGGGTTAAATTCGGTTTATATTCAACCACTCGGCTACTAAATCTGCACATCAACACTCAAGCTACCGGTTTCGCCATTGTTCTGATAGAGGCTGTTAGAAAAACTCGAGAATATCTAACAGCCTCCTCTGGGGAAAAGTCTGCTGATCTAGCAACCGCTTGAAGCGTAAGCCGTTCATCTAACATGCGAGAATCTGAAAGTTCAGACAGATGGAGTGAATTTATTGACATGCCGGAAGCAATGGTGCTTCGAATTGCACATTTGTACGCTCACTTCCTAAACATCTACGGAGATCGGGGAAACATCTTAGCCTTAAGCAGGCGGACCCAATGGCGTGGAATTGCCGTTGAGGTAGACCCGATTGGGTTAGGGCAAGCGATCGACTCGGAACGCTACGATCTCTACTTTATCGGCGGTGGTCAAGATAAGCAGCAGCAGATAATCGCCGCGGACTTAGCGCGGCACGCCACAAGCTTGAGAAAAGCCGTTTCAGAGGGTGCCGTCATCTTGTCAATTTGTGGTGGATATCAGCTGCTCGGTCACTATTACAAGCCGCATGAGGGCGACGAGTTGAGGGGCATTTCTCTGATGGACACTCATACAGTGGCCGGGCAGCGCCGGATGATCGGCAATGTGGTTGTACGCCGGCCCAACGGTTCCACCCTGGTTGGATTTGAAAACCACAGCGGAAAGACATTCTTGGGATCTGCCGTAGAGCCCCTCGGAAAGATTGTTTCAGGCAATGGCAACAACGGCGACGATGGTTGTGAAGGAGCAGTTGCCGGAGGCGTTTATGGTACATACTTGCATGGCTCTCTGCTTCCAAAGAACCCAGCGCTTGCCGACGAGCTTATTACCTTGGCGCTTCGCCGGCGGAACAGCGGAGTTTCGTTAGCACCACTTGACGATGCGATTGAATCGTCGGCCCACAAACGGGCTCTTGCGCTCCCGGCATAAGCATTTAATTGCGCGCAAGCAGCAAAACAGCTTTTCTAGTAGGCCACTTAAGTGTAGACTGATATTAAGAGTTGTCATACCCTGGGTAATGCTTATGAAATTTCTTCCACTCATACTAATGGCAGCTGCAGCCGCACCATGTTTATCCGCAAGCGCGCAGGGCGGCTATCACTACGGCTATGGCGGATCGCGCGTAGTCAATCAAGGCCAAACCGGTCTGTATAATCCATCCGGCACCTATATCGGCGGGGGCACCATGAGCCAATCAGCACGCGGCTTGCCAGCTGGAGTGAGCTCAGGCGCTATGGGCGGTCTGCCACAGACAAAGATGGGAGCAAACGTTGGCACGCCCGGCGACAATCAATACACTGATGCAGTGCAGATTCAACGTCATATGGGGCAACAGGTCAACATGCCGATTCAACGCCGGCAGATTAACTACGGACAACAACAACAACAGAGTCAGAACATGCACTATTACGTGCCTGGTCAAAATGGGGGCGCAATTAAGCAGGGACAATTCGTCTCACCCGGTCAGCGCTATAACACCAATGGCGCCGCGGCTACTTATGCTGAGACTGATCAATACAACGTCAATAGCAGCGGAACTTTCCACTATTAGTGTGCCAAACTTTTGCTGGCTTTTGCCGCTGCCAGCCCCAGCTGTAGCAAGCTTAAACTTTAGCATCCGCACCCCTGAGCCTTGATGCCTCGGCTGCTCTCCCTCGTTTCAGGTACGCTTGGCCTATTCACGACAGACTTGATTCAAGTGCTTCCCGGGCGGAGAGCCGGTCACTTGCATAGTCGTTAAAGATTGCTCAAAAAACGACTCAGCTTGTTCAAATCTTTGGTCGAGCAGACAGCTGTGCCCCAAGGCACTCAAAATGGGGGGCAGACTTTGTTTTTTGTCGTCAGCGAGCTGCTCTTTGAGAGAAAGTAGCTTGCGATAAGGTGCTTTGGACGCTTCAAACTTTATGCTCCAGAAAATAGGTGTCCGCCTGATTGAGCAATATCTTTCGACAAAGCGCAAACATTGAAGGTGAGCGCAACCAAGAAACGGATCTGGGTCAGCATGACAAAGCGCTCTTACCGATCACCGCAAGCCAATCTCTCATTAGGTCAGCATTTCAGATGCACTCCAGCATAACTGGCTGTCACGGCATTGTCACAACTTTTTCCTACAATCTCGGAACAAAGTCGCCCATTGGCGCGTTTACCAGTGTCGCATCGGGACCAGGAAGAGCACAAACAGACTGCTTACTGCATCCTGGCTGTCGGAACTAAAGTTCGAGGGAAAGACGAGCAATGATTAGCAAGGCAGATACAATCGCTATCACACTTCTGGCAAACGCCTTGATGGCACTTGGCCAGCCGGCGCAGGCCCAGAGCTACCACTACAGCTGGGGTAACTCCCGGGTGGTCATGCAAAATCAAACCGGGCTCTATACGCCGTCAGCTACTTATATTGGGGGCGGTACTATCAGCCGTTCGGCGCAAGGATTACCGGCCGGAGTCAGTTCGAGCGGCTTGAACGGACTACCTCAAACTCATTTCGGAGCCAATGTCGGCACTCCCGGCGACAATCAATATACCGACCGCGTTCAATATGCGCGGCACTATAGCCGACAACAACAGATGCCAGCCGGCCGGATGAGCCCTTGCGTCGGTACGCCAGGCGACAACATGCGCTCTGACCTGCACCCCTACACTCCGGGGCAAAATGCCAGGAATGCCTCCAGCCCATACGGCGGACAAGGCGACGGCGCAGAAAGTTCCACCGCCCCGCAGACCAATGCTTACAACATAAGCCGCAGCGGAGCGTTCAATTACAACTAGAGATGCAGGCGCCTTGTCCGCCCTCAAATCACTGTACGGCTTGAAGCAGGGCAGCGCTTTCCCAGAGCCAATCTGACTGTCGTGCGTATACCATTACTCGAAATTGCGTCGAGCTGATAAACTATTTCCAGCAAGATCGGCTCTGCTTGCGGAGCCATACAGTTCTCGGGGTGACGAATCGTGAAGATAATAGTGCTTGGTGGAGCCGGAGCGATGGGACAGGTAATCGTTCGAGATCTGTCAGAATCCGAGCCAGTTAAGTCCGTAGTAATTGCAGACTTTGACAAAGTCAAAGCCGAAGGGCTGAAAGCCGCCCTCAACAGTCGAAAAGTCTCAGCCGAATTTGCCGATATTAAAGACAGCAAGGCGCTGATCAGCCTTCTCAGCGGCGCCACCGCCGTCATCAATTCCACTCCCTACTATTTCAACCTGCAGGTGATGGAAGCAGCGGCAGAGGCCGGATGCCATTACCTAGACCTCGGCGGTTTGTTTCATGTCACTCGTCAGCAGCAAGAGCTCGACTCTAAGTTCAAGCAAAGGAACCTGCTGGCAGTGCTTGGGATGGGAGCCGCTCCGGGCATGACTAATGTGATGGCCCAAGCAGCGGTCCATGAGTTAGATACCGTCGAATCGATCGACATCGCCGTTGGTTGCATAGATTTTGCCGAGACCGACCACCCGCTTTATCCACCCTACGCGCTTGACACGTTGCTAGACGAGTACACGAAAGAGCCGATGGTGTTTGAGCAGGGCGAATTCCTTGCTAAGCCGGCGATGTCCGGCGAGATCATGCTCGACTTTCCGCAACCGGTCGGGCAGTCAAAAGCCTTTTACACACTCCATTCCGAAGTAGCGACACTGCCCAAGTCTTATGCCAGCAAAGGGGTGAAGAAGGTCACATTCCGGCTGGGTCTTCCCAAAGAGTTTCACGAGCGGCTGCAATTCCTCGTCAAGCTCGGATTCGGCAGTAACGAATCATTTTGTGAGGAGACTTCTAAACTTAGTGCGCGCCAGGTTCTGGCCCGGATGCTGGATCGCTTTCCCGCTCCAGCCGGCGATCCTTGCGATTGCGAAGTGGTTAGAGTTGATGTCAAAGGGCAAATCGACGGCGGCGCTGCGCTCGTCCGATTGGAGACTACCGTCAGATCTTACGACCGCTGGAAGGTCTCCTGCGGAGCGCTCGACACCGGCGTGCCACCGTCAATAGTGGCACAGATGATCGCCCTCGGACAGATCAAAGAGCGTGGCGTACTGGCACCAGAGTTGTGCGTGCCAGCCCAACCTTTTTTTGACGAATTGTCCAAGCGTTCGATCGTTGTTCGCAAAATACTCGAGCGCTCACTGGTCAGACAACAGCTAGTTTCCGGCCGCTAAATCGCTTGCACGATCGGGCGCTTAGGCCAACAACACTCCGAAAATCATCCGATCGCGCGACTGCTTGACGCGCAAATCGATCAACTCTAGCGCCCGCGCACCGGCAGTAATCGCGTGGCAGCCTCCAAAGCTTAGACTAAAGCTAGACCCGGCCCGTTGCAGACCGCCGTTCAGGTCATTCAACAAACGCCTTTCACCGACAACGCCAAACAGCTGTGCTGCCCGGCAAAAGCTCTGAACAATCCGGTCACGTTCGCATTCATCTCTACCGAGCGAGCCGGCAGCCAGAGTCTCTACCATCAATTCGAATTGAATTCGATCTGAAATTATCCGATCGACCGGTCGCCTCTCCGTTCCTCGATAGTCAAAACACATAGAGGTTCCGCTCGTCAGGGATTTCGATTCCTGCATCAAGCTCCTTCGTCCAGTCCACTAGCTAAGTATTGGCTCGCAGGAAAAAATTGTCAGCGCTAGTAATACGCAGGCAAGACGTAGTTACCCCACTAAAGCGTTGCTGGACCATCTGAGGTGCTGACCGAACACCGGGCTACAGCCGCTGGTCGCGCTCAGGCGACGTTGCGACCCCGCGTTCCGCCGCACATGCTTATGGATCTTGAAGCTACAGCCGCTGGTCGCGCTCAGGCGACGTTGCGACGGTAAAGACCGATGCTATCGAAACTTTGAGCGCGCCCCGGGTTATTAACGAAGATTTGGTCGATCTCCTTAACCTGCTCTGGCCTTTCGGTCAGAACAAAAAGCCTGCGCAAAGTGACCATGATGTCGCAAAGCAGGGAGCGATCATCTGTCGCTGCCAATCCGGTTTTCAGCCAGTAAAGCTGGAACGACGCAGCCTGCTTCAATCTTTCTTCAGCTTCAAGATAGTTGGCCTTTTCAATCAACACATGACCGAGATGCAGGAGCAGTTTCGCCCTCAGACTGAGGGCCGGAAACGGGCCTTCCGACAGAATGGCCAGAGCATTTCTCAAGCTCTCTTCCGCGGCCAAAGGCGCGCCCTGCAGGATATCCAAAACCCCTTCCCAATCCATCGCTTCGACTACTTGCAAATCGTATGGACCATAGTGCCGCGAGATCAGCTGCCTCATGCGTTTGAACACATAGGATGCTTCGCTGTATGCCCCTTGCAAGACATAATATGAACCGAGCGAGCGCAATTGCTTAGGAATCTCAACATCATCAGGATTCGCTTCCCACAACCGAGAGATCAGATCATTCAGCCGTTCAACCTCGCAGGTAAAATCTGATTCGCTGCTGCGTTCTTGAGGCAATTGCTCGCCGGCATGATTTTTTCCGCTCATCTCTCTTCTCCAGCTGATTGAAAGGACTTGATCAGTCCTCGCCCGAGACCTCTGAGGAGGACTAGTCAAATCTACTTGCCGTTCGTGGAATCTTTGTGGAACCTTTTGCCGCTTATCTACAACTGACTTCCGGCATGAAAGACAGTCATTGCGCCGATAACCGCAACCAAAATCAGCTTTTCTCAGCCAAGGCTGAAAGTTGGCAGAAGTTCTACTTGGCGATAACAGTACCAGCCAGCTCGGAAAGCGTCGATTTAAGACTCTCATCATCGAAGATATTGAAAACTCGCGCGCTGCGATCGATCTTCTTTACCATTCCAGCAAGCGCCTTGCCAGGACCGATCTCAATAAAGTTCGAAACCCCTGCCGAAAGCATGCACTCAATCGATTCGCACCAACGAACCGCGCTCGGCATCTGCATTCTCAATTTACGACTAATCTCGTCGGCCGAGTCGGCTGCAGCGGCATCAAAGTTCTGCACCACCTTTATGCGAGCATCGGCGAAAGTACAATTCTTGAGTTCTTGCTCGAACTCGCTAGCAGCCTTTTCCATGAGCGGGGAATGGAAAGCACCGCCGACTGGCAGCGGAATTACCTTGCCACCAGCAACTTTAGCCTTCCCACCAGCATTAACAACAGCTTCTGGGCTGCCGGAAATCACCAGCTGTTCCCGGGTATTGATATTGGCGACGATCACGATTTTGCCAGACTCGCCGCTGGCTTCCTTACAAATCTCTCCAAGCGTGGCCGCATCCAACCCGATTACGGCTGACATTGCGCCGACCGGACAATCTTCCATCAATTGAGCGCGCTTGCCGACCAGCTTGACTGCATCTGACTGTGTCAGTACACCAGCAGCCACCAGGGCAGTAAACTCTCCCAGGCTATGGCCAGCTACGAAGTCAGGGAGCGGACCGTTCAATGCAAGATAGCAGCGCCACGCCGCCAGCGAGACCGCCAAAACAGTCGGCTGGGTATTAATTGTTCGCTTCAACTCCTGCTCCGGCCCTTCAAAACAAAGCTGGCTCAATTGCCGGCCGGCTTGTTTGTCGATTTCTTCAAAGACCTGGCGAGCTACCGGAAAATTGTCATATAAACCCTTTCCCATCCCGGCGCTTTGCGCGCCCTGTCCGGGGAACAAGCAAGCGATCTTACTCATTGGGAAACCCCTCCGTCATCTGGCGTTCAGCAGCAGTCCATCGAATGATTGCTGCGCCCCAGGTCAATCCGCCCCCAAATCCGACTAGGGCACAGGTGGCCGGCGGCTTGATTTGACCCCGGGCCAGTGCGTCTCTCAAAGCAAGTGGAATAGAAGCTGCTGAAGTATTCCCGTATTGATCGAGATTGCTGACAATCTGTTCCGGCTTGAATTTAAGTCTCTCGGCAGCAGCTTTGATAATCCTTTGATTGGCCTGGTGGGGAACGAAGAAGTCGATATCCTCAACCCGGATGCCGGCGCGGGCACAAGCTGCACGCACCGCCTCAGGTACGGCATTGACTGCAAACTCGTAAATTGCTCGGCCGTTCATATGCAGATAGCGATTGACAGCCTTGGGTGGAGTGGTGCCAGCATGCGGGTAGGCAGTGCCGTAGTTAGGGATGGAGAGCAGATGCCCACCGGTGCCGTCGGCTCGCAGATAAGTAGCAAGAATCTCATTTTCGCCATCGGCAGCTTGCATCACTAAGGCCCCAGCAGCATCACCGAAGAGGATACAAGTGTTGCGATCCTCCCAGTTAAGGAAACGGGAGTGGATATCTACCCCAACCATCAAGACCGTTTTGAATGTGCCTGAACCAATAAATTGCTGACCGACTGCCAGCGCATAAATAATGCCGCTGCAGGCAGCCTCAAGATCGAAAGCAGCCGCTCGTTGAGCCCCAACAGCAGCCTGCACCATGCAAGCGGTAGACGGGTAGAGATTGTCCGGAGTGGAAGTCGCCACAATGATGAGATCAATCTCTCCGGGCGCAATTCCGGCATAAGCGATCGCTTCGCGGGCAGCGGCGACCGCTAATCCGGTAGCCGTCTCATTTTCGCTTACAACCCTCCGCTGCTTGATGCCCGTGCGCGTAGTAATCCACTCGTCTGAAGTATCAACCAATCTTTCGAGATCGGCATTCGTCACAACGGAAGCGGGAACGGCTGCGCCAACCCCGGTTATCCGCGCTCCCACCGGTTGAATCACGATTTGCTCCCGGCGGCCACCAGCGATAGAGTCCATTCGATCTGCTTGATGATATTAGCGGCCACCATGTCTCTGGCCACTCGAATGGCATTCTTGATGGCGGTATGTTTGGAGCCACCATGGGCGATGACGCACACACCCTTTACTCCGATCAACAGCGCGCCCCCAGATTCCTGATAGTCGATCCGGCGCTTCAACGCTTCAAATGCCGGCTTGGCGACGATCGACCCGAGCTTGCCTCTGACCGAGCTAATCAATTCATGCCGCAGCATTAGGCTGATCATTTTGGCTATTCCTTCAGCCGTCTTCAGCGTGACGTTGCCCGTAAAACCATCAGTAACGACGACATCTACTTTGCCCAATGGGAATTCCCGACCTTCGACAAATCCATAAAAATTCAGCTGTTTGCTTTCTTTAAAGAGACGATAGGCTTCCTGAACCAGCTGCGTCCCTTTCGTCTCCTCACTGCCGATGTTGAGCAATCCGACCTTGGGTGACTTAGTTCCAAACAAGCCTTGCGACAAGATCGAACCCATCAATCCGAACTGAAGCAGCTGCTGCGCATCACTTTCGACATTGGCCCCGACATCGAGCACTATAACCGGTCGATAGACGGCAGTAGGCATTACACAAGCAATCGCTGAGCGCGCAACATTCGGAATACGTCCAAGCTCAATCTGAGCCGCTACAGCTGCCGCACCGGTCGAACCAGCAGCAACCATACCGTCGGCCAGTCCTTCTGAGACTTGCTTAGTAGTAACGACTATCGACGAATCCTTTTTCTTTACGATCGCCCGGGTCGGCTTTTCGTCCATCGCGACCACTTCAGATGCCGGGACGATGGTTATGTCCAGACCGCTGGTCTGATGGCGGGCCAGCTCTTTCGAGACGATTTCCGGCGGCCCGACCAACTGCACAGCTACGCCAAACTCTCGAGCGGCCAGGACCGCTCCATAGACGACCTCGCGGGGCGCATAATCACCCCCCATGGCGTCAACTGCGATGCGCACCATTCCTGACACCCGCCTTGACGTTCAACTCAAGCTCACCCAGAAACCTTTACTCCGTGACAATCGAGTCCCTGCGCCGCGCAGGACGACCGCGATAATAGCCACAGACCATGCAGACTTGATGTGGTCTGCTTGGTTGTGCGCAGTTAAGGCAGCTTACGATTGTCTGCGGCAAAGCTTTCCAGCGCGACCGCCGAGAATGTTGTTTCTGATGAGATGTCTTCTTTTTAGGTTGTGCCATGGTTAGGCAGCCTCCAACACATACATAGTAGAGTCAAATATTATCTACGACTTTTGCCCAGAATCTTCTTTTGGAAAGAGAGTCTTTAAGTTCTTCCAGCGAGGATCTAGTTTGGAGTCGTCCTGCTTATCTCGGACTAATGAAGCGCCGTCTCCCGCTCCGTCAGGCAGAGGCGGTCCTGGGCACTCCTCTCCACACAAGCAGAATGTAGGAGAAGCCAACGTTACAGCTTGATACACAATGTCTCCGATGTCAAGCATCCCGTTGATTGGAATGGGCTCTACGAAATCATCTTTAAGTAGTTCGCGGTCGCGCCGTCCCGCTCGATCTTCTACTTGGTGAACAAGCTGCTCGTCTATAACCACGTTTAAACTTTGGAAGTAAGCTCTCAAACAGCGCCCACAAGTCAACTTGAGCAGGGTCTGCACCCGCCCACTCACCTGTACTCCCCACGACCCGAGCGTCAGCGTAAGGTCGCCGACCACCGGTTTTACCGCGTCTGCAACCGCAAGGGCTTCCCGGAAGCTCAACAACATACGCTGCTGCGGCTGGCTCCTGAGCTCATCTAAGCTTATCTTCACTAAGTCAACCGGATAAGAGTCAGATATTATATTCTAACCAAACGCTCTCCGACTGACTAATTGCTGGAAAGGGAGTTGGATTTCCACTCAAACTGCCAGCGACTGCTTGCCTGACCGGAACCTCGGGCGTCCGTTTGTTTTCTGTCAAGCTGATTGCTTTAGCTTGTCCTATAAATATGGATAGCCGGACTAAGTGATGTCAACAAAAAAACGACTGAATCTGACAGCCAAGTGGGTAGTTCCGGTTTCAGATCAACCGCTAGAAGATGGCGTGGTCATAGTCGCAAACGATCGAATTGAAGCGACCATGAGTCGCAGCCAGTTTGCAAACACTTATGAAGGCGAAGAGCTTATCAATTATGGCGAGGCGATTATAACGCCCGGTCTGATCAATCTGCACACTCATATAGAGTACTCCGCCTTAAGACTCTTCGACACTGACTCCAAACTTTTTGATTGGATAAGAGGATTGACCGGACGTACATCAGCCTGGACGCCGGAGCAATGGCGCCAATCCGCCCTCTCCGGAGCCAGCGAGATCGCTCTGTCTGGAACAACCTGTATCGCCGATTGTTCCTATAGCGGAGCTGCCGCCTGGGCAAGCTCTCAGGTCGGACTGCGCGCGATTGTCGCTTTAGAGCTTTTCGGTATCGACGATTCATTGGCAGAGCAAAGATGGGCTGCTTGGCTCGCCCACCTGGAAGCATTGAAAGACTCACCCAATCTCAATCTCCAGCAAGCGCTACTCAACGGCACCTTGCGATTTTCAGTTTCTCCGCATGCACCATATACGGTGTGTCCCGCACTTTGGCGCAAAGCTCATGACTGGGCCGGAGACAATGGTGTGCCAATCCTGACCCATATCTGCGAATCAGTCGAGGAGGTCAATTGGATCGCCTCGGCTGCACCAGAAATAGACCAATTCCTACAAGCGATGCTTCCGACCGGTTTGCCAAATTCAGAAAGGCTCCGCTGGAAAGCAGCTGGACAGAGCCCGGTAGAGCTATTAGCCAGCCAAGGATTACTTAAGGAACGTACCGTGGCCGCTCATGCAGTCAATCTCAGCCAAAGTGACATCACATTACTATCTCAGTCTGGCTGCGCAGTCGCTCACTGCCCACGCAGCAATGCTCGACTGCGAGTAGGGCGAGCACCGATCGAGCGACTCCTTCAATCCGGCGTAAGAGTCGGGTTCGGCACGGACAGCGCTGCTTCCAGCGATGACTTAGATTTACTAAACGAAGCCCGTTTCGGCATAGCTCTACACAAAGCGATTGAGCCGTCCTTTTCAACATCCTCGCCACAACTCTTCAGAATGCTAACGTTAGAAGCTGCGGAGATTTTGGGGATAGGAAGTGAGATCGGCAGCCTTGAACCGGGGAAGCGCGCAGACATTGCTGTGTTTAAAATCAGCAGAGGCGCACCAGCAGCCAATTCACGCCCCTACGATCTCCTCATCTATGGGCAGTGCCAGTTACATGACTTGTTTGTTGACGGGAAGAAGATCGTAAATTCAGGCATTGTCAAGCACCCAGACAAGACTTACTCCGGGCAGAGTAATCTGGATTCCCAGCTTGCTCCACCCATAGAATTGCATTATTCTAATGTAATGGGTTTGGTCTGAAACCACTTCGGGCACAAAGGGCCTGGGATCCGCGAATTCACAATTCCAGCACATACTTTCAAGAAGGCAAAACTTAAATGGTAGGAATGCAAGATCATATTTGTAGCTCGACATGCATGTTTTGCCGAGTACTGGACAATCCGCAGCGAACAAAGCTTACGGGCGGCAGGAGTACTTTGGACAATCAGGTGCTTGAACGAGTTAAGGAGCTAGAACAACGATCCATCCTATCGGGCACGCAAGCATCGTTGACCTCAGCCAAAGGAGAGGAATTGGAGCGGCTAGCTCTTCTTGACTCTCTCACCGAGCTGTACAACTCCCGAACACTGATTAAGGAATTGAAAGACGAGCTTAAGCGCGCCAAACGCTACAAAAGACCAGTCTCATTAATCATGCTTTCAATTGATGGCTTCAAAGAGCATAGCCGCCAGTATGGCGCATTGACCGCCGATGCCGTACTCAAGGTCGTCGCAAATGTAATGCGCTCCTGCGTGAGGGATGTAGATATTCCAGCACGATATAGTGCAGACGATTTCGCAATTATTCTTCCAGAAACCAACGCTTCGGGAGCGGCAATCGTAGCGGAGCGTATTCGACAGAGAATAGGTACACAAGCAATCACACACAATTGGCATAACTTAAAGGTGACTGCTAGCATCGGCTTAGCATCATTTCCTGCTCATGCTCGAGAGCACGATGAATTGATAGCCAGAGCGATTCAGGCCCTAGAGTTAGCTGTCCAGCGCGGAGGCGATCGCGCCTGCACCGTTTAAGTCAGTTAGCCAATTAGGTTTCCATTCTTACACAATTCCTGACAACTCCATGGCGCCCTGTTGAACTTTTTTGTTCATTTTCCAGTCTGTTAGAAAAAGACAGGAAAATCTAACAGCCTGTAGAGGAGGGAAAATGTGGACAAGTTCCCATATCAAAAGGCACCTTCACAAGCTTCTGCCTGGCATGCTGTTCACCACAAGAGACTTGTTAGCATATGGAACAAGAGCTGCAGTAGACCAAACTTTATACCGATTAGTAAAACAAAGATTCATCAAGCGATTAGCGCGAGGCGTTTTCTGTCTTTATGATGAACAAAAATCCACGCCACCGCCATCGGAAGTCGCTGCAGTCAAGGCAGCCGCCTTTGGCAAACAAATTTTCATCTATGGAGCGGATGCAGCCACACTTCTAGGAATTCCTGTTAGAGCAAGTCGTCCCAATACCTTCTTTGTGAATGGGAGCACGAGTTCCTTTCGGTATGGAAAAGTAGTGGTCTATTTCAAATCTTCTTGCCCAAGGAGAGTCAGTAGACAAGAAACTCAGACTGGACTGGTAATCAAGACTCTTCTGCATTTCGGCCGTAACCGGTGCGACCAGAAACTTTTTTCTTTGATCACAGCCCAGCTGGGCCGCACAGAGAAAGAGGAGCTTCGTCGATTTGCTGATTTAGTACCAGCCTGGCTGAGCGATATTTTCAATAGGCAGTTTCGACTACCGAAAAGATGGACAACGAGCAGTTGGGACACCGTAGGCCCAACGAAACTGCAGACTAACTTAACTTAGAAAGCAGCAATACCCGACCGTTCAGGTTAGAATTGGAACTTCGGCATCAAGTTCACTAACTGAAGCCACTGTTGGCGCGTATTCCCTTTTAAACGAACGAAGAAAATGCTTGGAAAAAAATGGAAGCTCCTGGTAGTTATCGGAGTCCTAGCTTGGTCGATGCTTACTCTGTTTCGCCTCGCATCAGAAAAGGAATTGCAACACTTAGAACATCTTGCGTCCCTTCCGCCGACAGACTTGCAAAGAGAAGTAGTGGAGAAAGCTCGGAAAGTGCCTGGCTGGGACAAGTTGAATAACTTCGAACAAGAAGATGCCATCAAGCGCGGTTTCGAAGAGGCTCAATACGCCAATAACATCCAAGTGTTATCACGCTGGCATAGTCCGGCACTCTCCCAAGTACCGGTCTTGTCTGAATATGCAAATGGTTGCATTCTGACTAATCTAAAGCTTGGTCTTGACTTGCGTGGCGGCAGTCAACTCCTCCTGCAAGCCTTGCCTTCTAAGCAAGTTCCTGAGATTACACCCGAAGTAATGCGAGGCGTAGAAACGGTTATCAACAACCGAGTCAACAGCCTGGGGGTATCGGAGACGATCGTGCAGCGGACCGGTCAGGACCGCTTGATCGTTGAGCTACCAGGTGTCAAGGATCCCCAGCAAGCCAAAGACAGAATTGGCACGACCGCTCTGCTGGAATTCAAAGAGCTGTCAGTCCTGGCTGAAGGACAGCCTGGCTGGGTCGATGTCGGATTGACCGGAGCTGAATTCAAGCACGCCCAAGCCGTTCCAATGGTTTCTGGCGGCACTTGGCGGATACTTTTCGAATTTAAGCCCGACGGGGCAAAGAAGTTCGGCGATCTGACATCCCGCCTGGTCGGTCGTCAGATCGGCATCTTCCTTGACGGCGAGCCAACCGAGCGCGGCCCTGATGGTCGCCCGTTACCGGTCGATCAGTATCGCGGCATCACCGTCCGCGAGCCGATTCTTGGAGGCAACGGCGAGATCACAGGCAATTTCACTAAAGATCAAGCTGTCGACCTGGCAGTAAAGTTGAATGCAGGCGCATTACCTGTCCCGGTCAAAATTCTGCAGGAACGAACTGTCGGCGCGACGCTCGGTCAAGATTCAATTCACAAGAGTATGGTGGCAGGAGTAGTGGGCATCGCCCTGGTCATGCTCTTTATGGTCGGTGTTTATGGTGTCCCCGGACTGGTCGCCAACACAGCACTGATCCTGTATACGCTTACGACCTTGGCCATCTTCCAAACGATTCCCGTAACGTTGACGCTGGCAGGTATAGCTGGCTTCATTCTCTCAGTCGGGATGGCAGTCGACGCAAATATACTTATTTTTGAACGAACTAAAGAAGAGCTCAAGAACGGAAAGAACCTCTATACAGCGATCGAAACCGGCTTCTCGAGAGCCTTTTCGGCAATTTTTGACAGCAACGTCAATAGCTTGATCGCTTGCGGCGTTCTAATGTTATTTGGCACCTCAATTGTGAAAGGCTTCGCCGTTACACTGGCAATCGGGGTGGCGGTCTCCATGTTCAGCGCAATTACCGCCAGTCGCGAGTTGTTACATTTAGTACCAAAGCGATTTGCCCTGTTCGGAGTTAAACACGACCGAAAGAAGCCGAAACTGGTCAGCAAGGAGGCATAACTAGTGAACGGGCCCAAAGTAGACATCGTTAAATACCGTTGGATCTGGTTCGGAATCTCCTTGGCCATTACAGTGCCCGGGCTGATCGGCATTTTGCTCTGCTTAGTGCAATTCCATGCTCCCTTGAAACCAGGCATCGACTTTACCGGCGGGTCAATTCTTCAATATCAGTTTGAGCAACACGCTGATCTCGAGACCGTCAGAAAGATCTTGGCTGATACCGGACTGGAAGGTTCGCAAGTACAAGAAGCCAACATTTCCGGCAAAGAGGTAATCGTCATGCGCACCAAAGCGCTCGACGATGAGTCGCTTAAGCACAAGCTGGACGATCAGTTGAAGAGCAAGCTTGGCGAATTCAAAGTGCTGGCAGTCGATAAAGTCAGTGCCACAATCGGTCCGGAGCTGCTCGGAAGCGGGTTGGTTGCACTAGTAGTAACGTTTGGCATGATGGTCGCATACATTTCATATCGCTACATGTTCGACTATGCCATCTGCGCAATCGTCGCCTTGACCCATGACGTTCTAGTCTTGTGCGGCATTTTCGCTATCATGGGGTTAACGGTCGGGACTGAAGTCGATAGCTTGTTTATCAGCGCCATCCTAACTGTGATTGGTTTTTCGGTGCACGACACGATCGTCGTATTTGATCGGATTCGTGAAAATTCAAAGTATGTCGGCAGCAAAACCACCGACGCCAAGACTGGTCAGGATTTTCGCAAGACCTTCGGAGACGTCACAAACGACAGCGTCAACCAAACGCTCGCCCGCTCTATTTATACTTCTTTGACAGTGATTATCACACTGACTGCTTTGTTCCTGTTAGGCGGCGTCACGACTCGCGACTTCGTCCTTGCTATGTTGATTGGCATTATCTCAGGAACTTATTCTTCCATCTTCAACGCCAGCTGCTTACTTGTCTTTTGGCGTGAGTTGAAGACCAAGACTAAGCAACTTAAGCCGGCCTGAGCCAAGTGAGCTTCGCCGGAAAGGTAGCAGTAATAACGGGCGCCGGCTCGGGAATCGGCAAGGCTACGGCGCTTGCCTTCGCGGCCGAAGCTGCCCACTTGGCCATCATTGATCTGAACGAACGATCGTTGGCCCAGACAGCAAAAGAGCTGGAGGCGCTTAAAGCTCAATACCTGGCGTTTCCTGGCAGCATCGCTGATGCTTCATTGGTAAATGAAGTGGCCTCAGCAGCCGCCTACCGCTGGAATCGCATAGACTTTCTGTTCAACAACGCCGGCATGGAATTCGTTGCCTCACTTTTGGATACAAGCACGGAAGATTGGGATGCCGTCCTGGCTACCAACCTCAAAGGAACCTTTCTTACTACTAAAGCGGTTCTACCGACAATGCTAAACGCCGGCTCCGGAGTAATCGTCAACAACGCCTCCGATGCTGGATTGAGAGGAATTAAGCTGAGCGCAGCCTATAGCTCTTCAAAAGCAGCGATTATCCACCTTACACGCTCAGTGGCGCTAGACTATGCCGGCTCAGGCATCCGCTGCAACTGTATCTGCCCAGGTTGCATCCGTACTCCCTTGTGCGAGCGTTTCAATGAAGAGGTCGGAGCACGTAAAGGCAAAACGGGACAGGAAGCACTCGATGATTTCGTAAAGGCCAATGTACCTATGCAGCGGGTTGGTGAAGCGGCTGAAGTAGCCTCGGTAGTTCTCTTCCTCTGCTCGCCACAAGCCAGCTACATCAATGGCGCAATCTTACCGGTAGATGGCGGACTTACCGCCGGCATGTGAGCCGGTAAGTCTAGTCTAGATAAGCAGCAATCTCCGCTTTGACAGTTTGATCGCTCTCCTTTTCATATAACTTGTGTGCAACTCTTCTCTCTCCACAGCGGACCAGAGCCCAAACGGCATGCTCCCTCAACATGCTGTCCGGTTGGCCGGTTGCAAATCTTTCCAGCGGCGGCCCGACATCCCCCGGCCGGCGATTACCTAGGACAACCAGAGCATTTCGAAGCAGTCCTCGACGCTTGGGCCGGCTAAGCGGCGTCGTCCCGAACCGTCGCTTGAACTCACTGTCGCTGTCTATCTCCAACAATTCGAGTAGGTCGATAAAATGCCCAACACCGGACTCCGGTCTAAACTCTACCCACGGCGTGGCCGGCGGCCGCTGATTGTACGGACAGACCTCCTGACAGAGATCGCAGCCAAACAACCAGTAACCGAGCGCTTCTCGCATCTCTACCGGTACGCCACCCTTGTTTTCAATCGTCAAGTAAGAGATGCACAACCTGGCGTCGACAGTTCCGGCAGCCGTAATCGCCCTGGTTGGACAGATATCGCCACAACGGAAACAACGACCACAAGTGCCTTCGTAAGGCTGATCGGCTTCGAGTGCGAGATCGGTAAACAGCTCAGCAATAAAATGATATGAACCAGTTAGCTTCGGTCCGATGATCATCGTATTCTTGCCCTTGAACCCCAAGCCTGACCGCCCGGCATATGCTTGCTCAAGCAGCGACACATCATCGGTGTAACCCCGGCCCATAAGCGGCCGGTCTAACTTCTCTTCGAGCCGCTCTTTAAGCTGAATGAGCTTGCTTTTCAAAACAATATGGTAATCTTGTCCGACCGCATAACGAGCTACTCGACCGAAACGAGGGCCAGGGTCGGCTGGAGGCTCGGTATAGTAACTGGCAGCCACTACTATCGCCGAGCGTGCACCAGGAAAGAGCAGTTGAGGCGATGCCCTAAAATGAGGGTTGCGCTTCAGGTACTCCATTCCGGCCGCGTAGCCCTTAGCCAACCAGGCTTCAAACTCTACCAGCTCGGTTTCCAGCGGCTCCAAACTACCGATTACGGTACGCTCAAAACCAAGCTCTGCAGCAGCATCGCAAATCGTCGCTTTCAAATCCATGTCAAATTTCCCACCTAATGAAAATTGTAGCCGCTCGCCCCTGACCAGCAATAACCAGGAGCCGGACCTGGAACTTTACAGCTATGACCTACCGGCTGAACTAATCGCGCAGGAGCCACTGGCCACAAGAGAGCACTCCCGACTTCAGTATCTAAGGCGGGACGACGGACAGATCGCCGATCATCATTTCGGCGATCTGCCCTCATTGCTCCAAGCCGGCGACCTGCTCGTAGTCAACGACACAAGGGTGATTCCAGCCCGCCTGCTGGCCCGCCGAGCGACCGGCGGTTTAATTCAGATCCTGCTTCTCCGTCCATCCACGAAAAAGCCAAATTTATGGCTTGCGCTCGCCCAACCGATGCGCAAGCTTAAGATAGGAGAGACTCTCCAGCTGCTTTCCACCGAGTCCGGCGCTCCGGAGATCCAGGTGTGCGATATCGTTCTGTCCCAAGACGGCCGCAAGCAGCTCATCCTCGATCTTGGTCCGGAAAGGCTTGTCTACCAACTGCTTTCTAAGCACGGCTATGCACCGCTGCCGCCCTACATAGCGCGCACCGGTGAAATCGAGAAGCGCCAGGACGACCTCAGCCGCTATCAGACCGTCTTTGCTAAAACACCAGGAGCGGTGGCAGCCCCTACGGCCGGACTGCACTTCTCGAGCGAGATTCTTTCTGACCTCGGCAAACTTGGGGTCGAGGTCGCAAGCATCACACTGCATGTCGGTCCAGGCACATTCAAGCCGATCACCACTTCGGTGGCAGAGCATACGGTGGATCCGGAATCCTTTTCGATTTCGCAAGATACCGCCGATTCAGTCAACCTGGCCCTGCGCGAAGGAAGGCGCGTAATAGCCGTCGGCACGACTTCCTGCCGCGCCCTGGAAACAGCCGGCAGAGACGGAAAGTTGAAGCCAGTCGAGGACAGCCAAACTTCACTCTATATAAAACCGGGCTTTCAATTTCGAATCATCTCGGGATTGCTCACCAACTTTCATTTGAGTCGCTCCAGCCTGCTCGTACTGGTCTCTACCTTCGCCGGACACGCGCTGATTAAGAACGCGTACCGTGAAGCAGTCTTGAAAGGCTACCGCTTTTATAGCTACGGCGATGCGATGCTGATTCTTTAGAACGACAGCAGCTAGCTCGAGTTAAAGCTTCTAGTCAAGCGGCTCATCGGTTTCGACCGGAATACAGATGTCGAATTCGCCCGAGCGGGTCTCCGGATCAAAGCGCTCGCCGTAAAGCTCGAAATCCGGACCGCTGGACTGCTTGTACTCGTTTAGATTACCGGGTATCCAGGTGCCCCAGATGTAATCAATCGTATGTGGCAGCGCATCCAGCGAGCCGTTGTGAGTAAACACTGCATATTTCGCCCGTGGTATCACACACGATACCATCCCAGGCGGCAGCCGCCCAAGCTCGGAAACAGGCGAACCGGCCATATACACAAACGTCGCGCCGTCTTTGATCGGCACCTTGTCGTGGCTGGCCAGACAGACACCATAGGCCGTTCCGGCTACCCGACCTTCAATTTCGGGTTGCCGCCTGACAAACTCAGCCCAGAGCTGCTCGATTTCCGACTGGCACCCTGTCGAGAAGCTGCCGGCCAAGCCGACCACCAACACCGGACCCTTAACCTCAAAACGCGGGGTCAAAGTAATTCCTTTCTGGAGATGATCGATCATAGCTTTGGTTGTCCTCCCTTTGCGATAACTCGTTCCTTTTGCACTCTGTCTTCTGTATTGATTGGGCGAGACACCGAACATCCTTTTGAACGCCCGACTGAAAGATTCCTGCGTCTCGAAACCGCTTTCCAGCGCCAGATCAAGAATAGATCGCTCAGAGCATTCCAATCGCCCGGCGGCCTCCGAAATCCTCCGCTTGCGAATATAGGCCGCGACCGACTCACCGAGCATTCCCTGAAAAATGCGGTGGAAATGATATTCGGAAAATCCGATCTGCGCGGCGACCGAAGCAACTGATATCTCCTCGGACAGATGGTCCTCAATGAAATCAATCGCCGCTCTAATCCGCTCGCAGTAGTTCATCAGCTTGTCTAAACGAGTGTAAGCGAATTTAAGGCGATTGTTTTGACATTTTCTGCTAACTTTCTTCGGACTAAGGTCGACACTAAGTTCGCCGCTTTACTTGTTTGTAAGTTGGCCGGGATCGATCAGATAGAGCCGCACCATATTCAGTGCTTCATTGGCTGTGCGCTGGCGGATCTCTGTCCGCGAAAGTGAGCTGCTGTAACTGAGCTTCTTGACGCAGCGGAACCGCTCGGACACCAGGGCGATAAAAACGAGACCGACCGGTTTATCTTGCGTACCGCCAGCCGGCCCGGCGATGCCGGTCACCGCCAAGCCCAGATCGCAGTCCGACAGTCGGCGCACTCCATCAGCCATCGCATACGCACATTCAGCACTGACCGCTCCGTGCGCGGCCAGAATGCTCTCTTCCACTGCCAGGAAGTCCCGCTTGGATTGGTCGGCGTAAGCAACCAGATTGAGCTTGGTGTAACGCGAGCTGCCTGGCACATCAGTCAAACGCTTACTGACCAACCCACCGGTACACGATTCAGCCACAGCCAGACTGAGCGCTCGCTCGGTCAGCATGGCGCCAACCACAGACTCGACCGTATCATTGTCCACTCCATAACAGAGGCTACCGCTCTTCTGCCGGACTTTCTCGATCGTACCGCTGGCAAGCGCTTTGGCTGCCTCGAGACTGCCAGCCTTAGCAGTCACACGCAACCGGCATTCACCTGTTCCGGCCAGCGGAGCAACCGTCGGATTCGTGAGCCCCAGCAAGTCAGCATGCAGCTCCGCCAGCGCCGATTCACCGACGCCAAAGTGTTTGAGATCTAGAGACCAGATTGCCCCGGAACCAAAGGTCTCGAGCAAGAAGGATCGGGCAGTCATCCGCCACATATCGGTCATCTCGGACGGCACTCCAGGAAATGTCAAAACATACCTAGGTCTTTCCGGACTACTCAAACCCGCCTGCCTAAGCAAAACGCTGTCGAGCTTCCAGATAATGCCCGGAGCCGTTCCTAAGCGATTGGGCAGCACCGCCGCACCGCAAGGACGCAAGGCCTGCTTGCGGTTCGACTCCGGCATCGGCAAGCGCCGCTGACTGAACTTGTCGGCAATATCTTCCCAGACTGGCTGACTGAACTCCATCGGCACTTCGAAAAATTCCGCCAGACACTCGATTGTCAGATCGTCGGCGGTTGGACCCAAACCACCTGTAACAAGCAAAACATCAGCCCGCTCGAAGGCGATTCTTAGACACTCTTTGATTCGAATCTTGTTGTCGCCGACAGTCGAATGCCAATGACAGTTCAGCCCAATCGCCGCTAATTCTTGGGTTAAGAACTGAGTATTTGTATCCAGGATCTGACCGAGCAGAAGCTCTGTGCCGACAGTAATCACCTCAACCGCCGGCTGACTGCTGTTGTCTGATTGCAGCTCAATCATTCTCTTTTACACCCAACCATAACCGGCACTTCGAATCAGCCATGATCTTAATACTTCCGTCCCTGTTTATCCGTCTTTCAGTAGACACCGGCTCCAAAGTTTAAAGCTTGAGCTGGTAGACTGAAAGATAGAATCGGTTGGGGGCTGCCATGAACCGCTTTGACGGCTTTACTCTATCAACCATGCTGTTAGTAGCGCTCACACTAGGCGGCATCGGCCCCGCCCAGGCCGACAGCCTACCGGCCCACAGCACTGCCGACCAGGCCGCTCACATAAGCGAGCCTGCGGGCGGCCAAGCGCAAGCTGCCACGAGCGCCGAAAAAACCACCGCCGAGCCAGACCAGACTAGCAAAGCTGCCCCCGAAAGACAACAACCCTCCACTGAGCCTGGACAAGCAGCAGCGGATACCGCCGGCTGGCACGGGCTGAAAAGCTCCGCCGTTTGGCGCTCGGCGCCCGGCACTGAGATCAAGCAATCAGAGCCGGATAAGATTGAGATTGAACGCGGTGAAGTTGTGATCGAACCGAATCGCTCCATTACCGTCATCACTCCGCTTTCGCAAACGCAGATCATGCACAAATCAGCCGTGCTATTTCGCGTCAAACGCGGCAGCGAGCGCTGCATGGTGCTCTGGGACAATGGACCGGATGCGGTGACAGTCATCAGCCACAACCATAAGCTCAAACTCGGTCCCGGTAAAGAAGTGCTGATTACCGATCACGATCCTAATTATCGCGAGATAACCGAATCGGACGACATCGGTCGGCGCCGCATCAAAATGCATCAGGTCGGCTCACACCAGCACGTTGTCACCGCCGAATTCTATCTGCTCCACGCGCTTCAACGCGATCCGCTTCTTTACGACGTTGCCCACTCCAAAGACAGGCACGACCAGACCTTGCGCGAGCACATTTTGAAGACCGCAGCCGTGCTCAACATGGTGACGCACGGGCACGGATTCTACGCCACTAATTCCGGCTATTGAAAGTACGTCTCGACAGACTCTCTGTCAAACTGCCAGGCTGTGCGCTCTATGCCACCACGTTTAGTGCTACGTGCGGAGCATACTGACCGTCTTGCGGCAAGATCATGCCACCATGCCCGCCACCGGCCGGTTTGGCCTCCGGAGCGTTGGCGTTGTAAGTAAAGACAGCGACCAGTCCGATCGACATGACCAGGATGAAACATACAAAGAAGAAGGTTAACCACCCCAAGCTGACATCGCCGTGCGTTCCTTCACTCATACCTGTTCTCTCCTGACAGCCACCTAGAACCTACGTTTATCATAACGCAGCAGGGATGCTGTTTCACCCCAGAATTTGCAATTTTTCAACCGGATGTTGTCGCCTATATTCCTTTGATGGACTTGAGCAGCTGAAGCGTCGCTTGGAGATTGTAAGGAGCACCCTGCGGCTGCATTCCGTATATAAAAATCGTCTCCGACTTCGTTTCGCTGACGATACAGCCGACCATCCCTTCGGCCTTGTTGCCAGTATTGTCGGTCATCGTGCCGATGATATAGGGCATGCTCAAACCAGCCACAGTCTCGGTTCCCTTCGACTTCACATCCTCGAACTTGGCCTGCGTCTGCTGAGTCTTGACACCCTTCTCGAAAAGCTCGTTGACCATCGTTTGAGCATCGGTCTTATCTTTTTTTGGAAAGCTCATGATAATAATCGTCTGCTTGTCATCAGCGTGCTCGACCGTAACAGTTTTTATACCGGCCAAATCCATCCCCATCAGATACTTATAGCCTTCGGGCAACGGCTCGGGAAAGTCGGCGATCGATTGGGACACTTTAGCGATCGCCACCGGATCGGTCCACTGCTTGGAGGCGTTTTGGAAGAAGACAATTCCTCCCACAACCAGACCGCCCACTCCTAGAATCACGACAATTACCAGGCCGATCAAGACTTTTGCCCAGGTTGGCAAGCCACCTTTGCCTTCTTCACTTGTCATCAGAATTCTCCCTGCAGTATGTCTTCTGCCTTGCCAGACTGCCGCCGCCAGTCTTGCCAGACCTTGATTCCCAGGTTTTAAGAGCGGTCAAAAGGACAAAATGCGTCCGAAAAGATTCCGTGCATTGTAATACGGCAAATTTCTACTTACCAGCCATCCTGGCCTCGTAGGACATCAGGGTATTGGAAAGAAGCATTGCAATTGTCATCGGACCTACACCGCCCGGTACCGGCGTGATCTTAGCCGCCTTCTTAACGACCTCGGGAAAGTCCACGTCACCAACCACTTCACTTTCACCGGCCTTCGGGCCGGCGGTAATCTCCCGCTTGTGGATGCCCACGTCGATTACAACCGCGCCCGGCTTCACCCAATCCGCTTTCACCATGCACTGACGGCCGGCCGCCACCACCAGAACATCGGCCGTCTTGGCAATCTCAGCCAGATCCTTAGAGCGACTGTGACAGACAGTGACTGTCGCATGCTTTTCAAGCAACATCAAAGCAACCGGCTTACCGACCAAATTTGATCTGCCAATTACAACTGCATTCTTTCCTTTCAACTCCACCGCGTAACGCTCGAGCAGAACCATCACCCCCTGAGGCGTGCACGGTCGCAAACCAGGTTTACCGGCAGTCAAAATGCCGAGATTTAACGGATGCAAGCCATCGGCATCTTTATCCGGCGACACAGCATCCAATATCCTGTCGGTCGGCAGGTGCGCCGGCAGCGGCAATTGCACCAGGATGCCGTCGACCTGCTCTGACCGGTTTAGCTCGTCGATACAAGCAAAAACTTCCTCCTCTTTCACGTCGGCCGGAAACTGCCGAAGAAAGCTCTCAATTCCAACCTTTTTGCAGGCCTGAATCTTGTTCTTCACATAGATATGGCTGGCCGGATTGTCTCCGATTAGCACCACTGCCAAACCAGGCGCTCGCATTCCTTGCTTGCGGCAATCTTCGACCCGCACACGCAACTCCTCGCGCACCTGATTGGCTACGGCTTTACCATCGAGAATTTCGGCGGTTGTATCGGCTTGCATTTCGTCCCCCAACGTCAACGTTTATCATCAACCAAGCGACCAGCTAGAAAGTCGCATTACAGAGTTTACTCCCAAGTCGAGGGCGTAGCGCCCGCCCAATTCGAAAACCCAGGCTCCGGCTGGGCAGCTATCCGGGCTTTCAATCTGGCCAATGTTGAAAGCTTTGCGATAGATCGATCTGACGCTGGCAGCCGTTTGATAGCGTAACAGCCGATCCGGCGGTGACTTTACCGATAACAGTAAATCGGTGCCGGCCGGACAGCCCTAAATTCTGCCAGACGGATGCCGAGACAGTCCCAACCAGCTCATAATCTTCACCACCGTAGAGCACCCAATCAATGTAGTTAACACCAGCCAGCTTGGCAACCTCGAGGGTTTCCGGATGAACCGGAACGCAATTGAGATCCACCGCCATACCAACCTGACTGGCCCGAGAGATCTGCACGAGCGCATCGGCTAAACCATCGCTGGCATCCATGAGCGAGCCCCGGCCGCCTGAATGTTCGACCAGCTCCCAGGCATCGCCAAAACGCGGACAGGGGCGCAAATGGCAGCGCCGCGGATGCATGAATCCGGGCACGCCTGATTGCAAAAGCCACAATCCGGCGGCGCTGGCCCCGAAGTCACCAGAGACAATTACCAGATCACCTTCACGCGCACCGGCTCTCAAAAGACAACCTCGCTCATGCGCTTCACCCAAGACCGTCAAAGTCAAGGACAGGACCGGACCACGCGTAAGATCGCCGCCGGCGATCTCAGTCCGGTATTGACCGGCACAGTCCACTATCGACCGGTAAAGTCGGCGAAAGTCAGGAAAGGAAAAGTCCGGCGGCAGCGTTAGATTGACCAGCAATTGCCGCGGTCGGCCGGCCATCGCGGCGATGTCGCTCAGATTTACCGCCACCGCTTTCCAGCCCAAATCGCTGAGCGCTGTTAAGGTGCGCAAAAAGTGCGTGCCTTCCACCAACGTGTCCGACGTTATCAGCGACTGCCCTGGTAAAACAGCGCAGTCATCGCCGATGTAGCTGCCGCCGGCTACACTGCGTATCCAATCAATTAGTTTGTGCTCGCAAGTTTCGGTTTTCATCTGTCGATTGCTGGCCGGCCCGCTTCAAAGACCGATAAATGTTACAATCTAGCAGTGTAGAAAGTCCAGGAAAGGTGGAAGCGTGTTAGACATTGGTGCAATGCTCACCGGGCTACTCCAGTTAATTTCCATGCTGATCGTAGTTTGGTGCCTGTTGAGTTGGTTTCCGAACATCAATTGGCACGACCAACCATTCAAAGCGCTCGATCAAGCGGTTCGCCCGATGGTTATGCCGTTTCGACGTTTAATCCCACCGATTAGCGGACTCGACCTCTCGCCGATGCTGGCGATTTTCGTTCTGCAAATGCTGACCACACTGGTCCGCCATCTCATCCCTTAACGACAGAAGATGAATATCTCGCGAAGAGTCTTCTTGCTAGGTGGATTGGGACTTGCTCAGTCATACTGCCTTTCGCCCTCAATGGCAAGAGGAAAAAACAAGAACGTCAAAGTCGGAATTCATTGCGTCGCCCGGCAAGACTGGCCACCGGCGATCGTTCCCGATCATGCCGCTTTCATCGACAAAGGTTATTCCTGCTTCGCCGATCAATTTGGGCGCCTGGCGATCGTCGATTTCAAGAAAGTCACCACTCCAAAGGTGATCGGTGAGCTCGGGCTGCAAACGAAGAAATTGCTCGACTTCGTCGCCGTTCGCCAACGCGCCTATGCCCTGACAACGCAGGATTCCGCCTCCGGAGACGTGCAGTTTGTGCTGGTAACAATCAGTCTGGCACCGGCAACTGAGCCTAGTATCCTTTCGAAAGTCATCCTGACTCAGTTCGCCGACGCATCGTGCCTGACCGCTACGACCGATTACGTCTGCATCGGAGGCGCCACCGCCCGCGGTGCAAACGAAGTGGCGATTTTCGCTGCCCGGGGCAAGTCAACGGAGCCGGGCTTGATCGCCTCTTTCGCTGTCGACAACCCGATTACCGATCTCGATCTGCAGGAGCGGAATCTAGTAGTGCTGGAATCAGGCAGCAGCTCGCAGCTCGACTATGTAAATCTCTTCTATCCACAGAAGCCTCAGCTCCGCAAGAATATGAAGCTAGACGGCGATTTCCGGGTGCTGGCCCGCAGCAAGGATCTGCTGGTGCTGGCCGGACAATCCGCCGCTGGTCAACTCGAAGCAAAGACAGTCACGCTCGAGCCCGCACCGCATGTGATGCAAAGCGAAGCGCTGCACGAATTGAGCAGCGTCTTCTGTGCAGTTGCACAGAAGGACCGATTCTATTTCTTGGGCGAACACAACGGCGAAAGACGCTTAGTGGAATTCTTGATGGGCAAGGACCTCAGGCTGACTGCCGAGAAAACCACCGAATTGACCGGCGGCAAGGTCGGCACCGGAGCTGTTTTCGCGATGGCGATTTCGAACCGCAGCATCAATGTCGCTGCCGGCTGGCAGGGAGTCGATGTTCTCACCCTCGAGAAGCAAGACTGGCGGCACACCTTCACTTACTCCATACCTCGCTTTCCGGCTTCCGGTGTGGCTACCTGGGACAATTTCGTGCTCCTAGCCGGCGCCGATCTCAAACTCTACGACATCTCGACACCGGAGAAGCCGGTCTTGGTGCAAACCACCGAAACAGGTGGCACGGTTAAAGCGATCGCCACCGCCGGAGTCTTTCTGATTAGCCTGTCGAAAAACACTCTCTCCTTGCGCCGGCTGGATAGCCTCACCAATCAAATCGCCTCCACCGAAGTTTCCGGACAGGATATGTCCTTCGATAAGAAACAACAGAAAGCTTATGTCCTGCATGCCCAAGAGAAGAAGACCGTCATTACTCCAGTTAAGGCATATTCGAACAAACTGGTGGCCGATTTACCACTGGACTTACCGGCGGGCTACCGGCGGATTCTAGCCGATGACGGCGCCATTCTGCTTTGCAGCTTAAAGGAGGTCGCTCTCTATCAAGCCGGCAAGACGCTTGAACTTGTCGGAAAGCAAACTCTGGAGGGTTATGCGATAAGAGATGTGGCGATGACCGACGAGCAGATTGTCGTGACCGCCGTCGATCATTCTTCGAAAGGCTATCTCTTTGTGCTCGCAAGAGACGGCAAAGACCTGAGTCAATTAGGCGCCATCGCGCTGCCAGACGACGGAACTGCGGTAGCGGCCGCGGGCAATCAAGCAGTCGTAGTCGGCCGGACAGCCGAAGGGAAAGACCTCGCTTCCATTATCGATTTATCCACACCGGCAATTCCGCGCATCGCCGCTTCCTTTCCATCGGTTGAAGCATCATCGGCGGTGACTATCAAAGATCGCCTGGCGATCGTGGTCGGTCGAGGGCTGGAGATCCTGTCGCTCGGCTAAGCCGGTTACCAAGAGCGCCGCTGAAACGATTAGTTACGAAAGCCGAACAGATCACCTTAGAAGGCTCGTGCAATGCCTGCCGCCGCAAGATCGATGATGCCAAGCGCGCGGAGTTAATGGCGAGTCAGATTAAATGTACAGCCCGTTGCACTCAATTCGGGTAGAAATGGAGATAGGAGAACGTTCAAGTTTTCGCGCCCAATCTGGAGGCTTCATGAGCACTGTTCACGAAAAAACGCGCAAGCGCTTCCCACGCATTACCTCTGCCGCCTTCGAGCATCCGTCCGACCGGATAGCGCTCGAGGCCGTAAAGAAAATCCCGGTTTTGGACAAAGTGTTCCGCAAGTTCCTGGAGCTTGGCGTCGAGCGGATTATGCGCATCCAACTGATGGGGCAAGCGATTCATGTCACACCCAAACAATGTCACAAGATATACAAGCTGTTTAAAGAATCGGCCGACATACTGGACATGCACGAGCCGGATCTTTTCTTGATCTCGCAACCTTATCCCAACGCCTTCACATTCGGTGTCGACCGCCCGTTTATCGCTCTGCATTCGTCGCTGGTCGATCTCTTGACCGAAGAAGAGTTAATGGCGGTGATGGCTCACGAATTGGGTCACGTCAAAGCCGGTCACGTCCTCTATCGCAGCATCGCCTACTTCCTGGCGCATATCGCTTCGCGTATGCTCGGACTCGGTGGAATCGCCTCGCTCGGTCTGGCCGCAGCGCTCTTCGAATGGTCCAGGAAATCGGAGCTCACCGCTGACCGAGCGGAGCTGTTGGTCGTCCAAGATGTAGACGTGTGCATGCGCTTGAATATGAAGCTCGCCGGCGGGTCGAAAACGGTTTACGAGCAAATAGACGCCCAGGAATTCTTGAAGCAAGCAGAGCGATACGAAGATCTCGATCACAACACTTTGAACAAGATGTACAAGTTTATGCAGGAGCTCTGGCTCGATCATCCGCTGCCAATCTTCCGCGCCAAGGAGATCAAAGCTTGGTCCGAAAGCAAGCAGTTTAAGGAGATAATGGCCGGCCGCTATCCGACCGAAGAGCCCGGTCTCGATATCAGGAACTGCCCTCATTGCGGAGCCAAGGTTAGCCCTTCATTCTTCTTCTGTCCTGATTGCGGCAAGAACGCCCGCATGTAAAGTCGCAGCCGACCGCCTAACTCAGTTGGTGCTAGCGTCGACGCTATCGCAGCTCTTACCGCCGTTGGCATCTTTGAGCACGCCACCACAGGCCGGACAAAACGATTTGTCGGAAGCCGCCGGTGCCTGACAGTGCGGGCAGACGAAGCCGGGAGTGGCAGTATAGCCAGCCTTGGCTTCCGCTCTTTGCGAAGCCGGCCGATCCGGGTCGTACTGAGCCTTGAGTTGGTCCAACTCCGCCTGCAAGATAGTAATCTCTTGCTCGAAACCGGTAATCTCCTTGGCCTTGTCCATCAACCGCTCTTCTGACACGTCAACCGCTCTTTGATACTTTTCAAAAACGAGTCGGCCGATCTCAATCAATGTCGCAGATTTTTTCCCTTCGAGCACTCTGATCTGGCTGCTGAGCTGATAGCTCTGCATCATCTCCTGACCGCGGCTTTGCACCCGGGAGAACTCTCGGTTGACGCCTTGTACGAAATCATCGATTAATCCCATTTCCTACTCCCTCTCTTGAAGCTCCAATAGTTTTCTGGGTCAGCAGTGATCAGTGCGGAATCCCTGACATCGTAATTGGATCGAAAAGCGAAATCCTACCTGCCTATTATTTGAGCATACCCAGCTCGGCAACGATCAAAATGATCTGCTTCCGCTTATGAAATCAAATGGAACATCGGCGGTCAATCGCCGCCAGGCGCCGCTAGCGCTTTCGAAGCGACACAAACTCGATTTCTGCCACTTTGCTTGGCCTGATACAACGCTTCATCTGCCTGCCGGAACAGACCATCAGGCTCATCAGCATGAGCTGGAAAGTTTGCGACGCCGATGCTGGCCGAAATCGGGCCGACCCCCTCGAGCTCAACTTCGCTAATTTTCTTGAGCAGGCGCTCGGCGGTCTGCTCTGCCATTTCAAGCTCCGTATTCGGTAAAAGCACACAAAACTCTTCTCCACCATAGCGAGCCGCCAGATCGATCGAGCGAGACCCCTCGTGCAGGACTCTCGCTATCGCCTTGATCGCTTCGTCGCCAACTTGATGCCCGAATGAGTCGTTAATCTTCTTGAGATAATCGAGATCCGCTACGATTAAGGAAAGTGGCTGCTCGTATCGCTTGGCACGCTCGAACTCCAGAATGAAAGCTTCATTGAAATGGCGTCGGTTTGCCACTCCGGTCAAACCATCCGTCACCGATTGGCGCTCGCGCTCCTGATGCAGCTCGGCATTCTCGATGCTGACCGATAACAAGTCAGCCAGAAAGCCGAGCAGCGCCGTATCGTCAATACTCCAATCCCGCGTCGATTCGCAGTCTTGCAAGAAAATCACACCGACCTTCCGGTCGCGCAAGATCAACGGCACGATCAGCCCCGAGCGCAAGCCGAGCCGGCGGAGGAATTCGCGGTCGTACATGCTTTGAGTGTCGGTGCTGGGATCGTGCAGATCTTGCAGGGCCTCTCTGGTCATCGCTTTACGCAGGAAATTCAAACCGGCTTCACTGTCGAATAGTTCGACCGCCGAGCTTTGTGAATTGCTGTGGTATTCGTATGCCGCCAATCTGACTTCAGGCTCCAGTTGCCGCAGTAAGATACAACGACTGACCGACAGAGACCGGCCGATCTGATCGACCGCCGTCTGCAGCACCTCCTGCAGTCTGAGCGAGCTGCGCACAGCATTGCTGATTGAATAAACCAGCCGCTCACGCTCAACTTTGCGCGTATGCAAAGCATCTTTGGCCGTAAGATCATGAATGACCTTGCGGGTCTGCTCTTCCATCGCGCTGATGCTGTCTTCGAGATGCTCGTACTGAGTGCGCAAGCGCTCGTTCTCTCTTTTCAGCTCGCGAAACTCCCAGGCCCGACCGAGCGCGCCCGCGAAAGGGATTTGCGCGAGATTATCTTCGAGCTCCAGCAACCGGTCATCAGACGGTCCGGCGATCAAAATGCAAGCGACCAACAGCTGCCCCTCGAAGACTCGATAACACTCCAGCGGAGATAGCCCCTCCTTCAGATCTACCGCGAAATCAGCCGGGTCCAGCCCTTGCACTTTCTGCATCGCTGGCTCGTATTGCTCGGTGAAGCGTTCTACCAGTTCGAATAGCTCTGCCTTTCTGCTGCCAAATACTGCTTTATCGCTGAAACTTTCCATGTCATGGTCCCACATCAGGACCGCCACCGCTGACGAGGCCGTTAGCTGCATGGTTAGCTCGGCAGCCGTCTCCATCGCCTGGTCGAGGTCCGCACAGGCGAGCAGCTTCAGTATGCTCTGGGTAATATCTGCCTTCATAGCAACGCGCAACGCGCGCTTGAACTCCTCAATTTCCGACTCTTGCCTTTGCTGCCGCTCAATCTGCGTTGTTCCACACGGCTTGCCAAGTCTCACCCGCTTTACTGACAACCATAACCAGTTAAAATTATCACTTACTGTGCTCACTTTAGCGAGTCCGCTTAATCCGGAGGAACATTGACTAGTCAACCAGACGGCAACTCCGCTCAGCTAAAACCAACTATTTCGGCAGAAAAGATCAGCTTAACCCCCCCGAAAGGCACGTACGATCTGCTGCCCGGTGAAACCGAGCTCTGGCAAGAGCTGGAAGACTGTGCTCGCAGAGTCTTCAGCTCCGGCGGCTATCGCGAGATTCGCCTACCGATCTTCGAACACACGGAGTTGTTCAAGCGTGGCGTGGGTGAAACCACCGACATAGTCAACAAAGAGATGTACAGTTTTTCCGATAAGTCGGACCGCTCGCTTACATTACGCCCGGAAGGCACCGCCGGAGTTGTCAGAGCATATCTTAACGGCGGGTTACACCGCTGGAGCCCCCCGGTTAAACTCTGGTACGCCGGACCGATGTTTCGCTATGAAAGTATTAAGACCGGCAGACAACGTCAGTTTCACCAGATCGGACTGGAAGCGTTCGGCTCGGCCGGACCGCTGATCGATGCTGAAGTCATCCTTTTAGCGGTTCAGTTCCTCGAGTCGGCCGGAGTCACCAACCTCGATCTACAGATTAATTCAATTGGCTGTGCGGATTGCCGTCCGGCTTACCGTCAGGAGCTGAAAGCTCACTTAGAGCCGCATCTACCAAACCTTTGCGCCGATTGTCGCCAGCGCTTCGAGCGCAATCCATTGCGCATGCTTGATTGCAAGATCGCTGCCGATCAAGCTTATTACCAGGCTGTGCCGGTCAGCATTGACTATCTCTGCCCGGTCTGCCAGAGCCACTGGCATGGTCTCAAGAGTATCTTGTCGGCCCAAGGCACCAAGTTCAAGGTCAATCCGCGTCTGGTCCGAGGGCTCGACTATTACTCTCGCACGGTTTTTGAAGTCGTGACCAGCAGCCCCAAGCTGGGAGTGGAAAGTACTATCTGCGCCGGCGGACGTTATGACGGACTGCTCGAGGTTCTAGGCGGCAAACAAACGCCGGCGGTCGGCTGGGCGCTCGGCGTCGAACGGCTTGTCCTGCTTCTAGACCGGACGGTCATAAGGCTACCGTTGGTCTTCATAGTCTCCTCCAACCAGATCGAAGCGTTGAAATTAGCCGTTGAGTTAAGAAAAGCTGGGATTTCTTGCGAACTGGACTTCCCTGCAACCGGCTCCGAACCTCGGAAATTGACCAAGCAGCTCGAGCAGGCGAACAAGTCAGGAGCGCTCTGGGCCGTGATTCAAGGGGATGAAGAGCTCGCCGCCGACGAACTTACACTCAAAGACATGCGTTCGCGAGAACAAAAAAGACTTAGCCGGCAGCAGTCGCTCCAATTCCTCACGGCGCTGGAACCACCGAATAATTGCGACGAGCAGCGAGAAAAGCCGGTAAAATGAGGCTGACTTAGGAGAAAGATTAATGCCCTGGTTAAACGAGCGTGGTCCAAGCGGTCTGGAAAGGGTCATCGGTGGGCTCTGCTACGCCACTTTTGGTCTGGCTGGACTGCTTTACATAATCATCTCCGGGCAACGCAGCCAATCGCAGTTCTTTCGCTTTCATTTTCTGCAATCGATAGTAGTGGGAATTATCGGATTACTTCTCTCCTGGTCATCCAACATTTTCATTCAAATATTCGGCGATTTGCTCGCCATGATCTCTCCGATGTTGGGCGAAAACGGACCGACAGTCAGCTTCTGGGTAGGCCAGGGGGTTTCAATCATCTTGAATGCCTTTTATCTGCTGCTCGTCTATGGAATGATCTGGGCCTTTATCGGCAAATTCGCCGAAATCCCCTTCATCTCCGACGTCGTTCGGCGCCAGATGAGATAGCAGCGGTACGAATGTAGAGCTGTGAGGAATAAAGGATCGGCAAAAGACCGGCAAAGTCTTCAGGCTTGGGAGTAGCGCAATTGGCTAAAGAACGCAAGAAACACATTATCTGCATAGCTAATCAAAAAGGCGGAGTGGCAAAAACGACCAGCACCGCCTATCTTGGCGCGGCGCTCGCTCGTCTGCACCGGCACGTTTTGCTGATCGACTCCGACCCGCAATGCAACCTCACTTACAGCCTCGAACTCGAACCTCCACAGCTGGACTTCTGCCTGGAAAACAACCTGGCATCCGTTTATGAATCCGGTCAACCAGTCGAAGAGGCGCTCGTCTCCATTCGAGAGAATCTTGACCTAATCGCCGCCTCTCCTGACCTCGTGATGACCGAAGTCACACTCGACAGCCAACCAGATACGCTCTCCGGAGAGCCCGAAAGGCTTTTGAATCGTGCCTTGGCTCCAATCGCCAATCGATATGACTACATTTTGATCGACTGCCCGCCCAGCCAGGGCATGCTTACCCTGAACGGATTAGTAACTGCTGACTGGGTATTGATTCCAACTCTCGCTTCGGTCATTAGTTTGACCGGTCTGGAGCGAATGATCGAGCAGATTCATGAGATCGTTCAGGGCGAACCACCGCTCAATCCAAACTTGAAGATCTTAGGCGTTTTGCTTACGAAGTTCCGAAAGGACCGCACGGTCGAAATCGAATTGGAAGAACGTCTGCGCTCCTTGCCGGAAGAATTCACCGTATTCAAGACGGTCATCCCAGATCGCAGCCAGTTCGAGCTGTTGGGCGAGCTCAAAGCTCAAACCGGCAAGCATCTGCTCGACCTGTCGATGGTGAGCTATTCGCTCTTGCCGTACCTCACGCTCGCAATGGAGATCGAAAAGATGCTTCGCCAGCGAAGCTGGGCTCAATCTGCCGGCACCTAAATCACCGCTTTCCAGCCAGTCACTGCTCTCTTGCGGCAGTTAGCTTGCTCGGGGCCGGTCTGAGGTCTCCCGAGCCTGGCCACAGGCCAGGAGAGCAGCTCTACCCGTCAGGGGTTGCGGTGCCGAATTGACGATTAAGCAGAAATTAGAATTTTGGCTGTCAAGCTGGAGCGTAATTTGCCTATGATGTACATGCTGGAAGTCGGACGCAGACCGCGCCGGCTGTTCTTTTTGTGCCTCTCCAAGAGGCTGGGTCTCGGCACAAAGGAAGGTAGACCAATGCAGCTAGGCCAGTTTTTCGCCAAGCTTTTGAAATCGACACCGGTTAGAGAAACTGAACCGGTTCAAGCCGCTCTAGCTGCCCCCGCACAGCAGCAGGCGAACAGATCGACCGAAAATGAGCTTGTCACCATGCTTGGTGTCAAGTACACCTGCCGCTACTCCTGGCAGATTGTGCCACCGGCCGGCTGGCAACGCCAGGAGTCCGGTCTGGACGGAAGCTGGCCATTCAGCGGCGTCTCACCGTTTGTATCCTTCAAGAGCATGACCTTGCCGACGGGTGAAAAGGCGATGATCCGCTGGCAACTATCCGGAACTCCAGTGGACAGAGAATCTCACGACCTGTTAGAAAGACTGCTCTCCGGTCAAGCACCGCTAACGGCCTCGTCGGTGCGCAGGCTTACCGCACCCGGCCTGGTCACCAGCATGAAGATTACGGCAGTCGATCGGTTGACACTGTCCGGCGGGCTGCCGGCGATCGAGATTACGGCCCGCTATCTGGATTTAAAAGGGGAAGAGCCGTTGCTCCGGTCGGTGCTAATCCTGCCAGACCGAGTGATGAACGTAAAAGGCGAGCGCTCTTTTTTCCGCGAAACCATTCAATACGTGGCGACCGAATCAAGCTTTGCTGCTAACGAGCCGCTGTCCCTTGCCTCAATCGAAACATTCCGGCGCAACGATGCAAACAAGACCGCAGACGAAAAAGGATTCGTGTCGGGAGCATTTCCGGTAACAGCAGGCTCGCAACTCTGAAAGCTTGCCAGCAAAAACAACTAAACAACCGCTGGCCGCACGATTCAGCCAGGCGCAGCCCGAGCATTCCGGCTGGGCATAATCGTATTATGGCCGGCAATGCAGTTGTTCAATTCAGTAATGAAGACGCTCATAAAAATTATTTCGGCGCCAGCTGGCAGATACGCCCTGATCCATTTGAGCCACACTGCCCAAAGCAGATTGCTTGTACTGTGCCTCCTGCTGTCGTTCAGCGGACAAGTATTGGCCGCCTTGGCCGATGAAGAAACTTCACCGCCGGAGCAGTCAAGCCCGGCACAGTCTGATCCGATGCAGGCCCTCAAGGCACCGGACCAGAATGCTATTAGCGGTCCGTCCGACAATATCGGCTTTACCGGATATCTTCGCCGCGGGTCTACTCTCATGCAGATGGGCGAGTACGAAAGCGCCCTGGACGCACTGTTGAAGGCCAAGGCGCTTGAGAAAGATAACATCGTCAGTCACGTCCTGCTGGGAGATGTTTACGCCAAGCTCCACCGCTATAACGAAGCGGAAAGCGAGTATCAGCACGTCATGCTGAGACAACCCACCGATACCGCCATTCTTGCGAAGCTAGGTGAGCTTTACATGGATCAGGGCAATTTCAATAACGCCCAGAACATGTACAGAAAGTTGTTGTCTCTCGAGCCTAAGAATCCACAAGCGATGCTCGCGCTCGCCCGTGCGCTCGAAGGGTCAAACGACTTGAGCAGCGCTGCCGATTATTACGATCGCCTGGTGCGCGACTTTCCCAATACCAACTACTCCAAAGCCGCTCAAGCCAGAATCAGCCAACTCAACAAAGCTGACGAGGAAGCGCGCTCCGACCGCTTCTTCCCGATCGACGTCGGTCTCGGGCCGGAGGGCCTGGGCTGGTGGGACCTTAAGCAGATGCCGCTGCATGTCTACATAGATGACGGATCCGATTCGCGCGGATTTCGTCCGGAAATGAGGAATGCCGTCTACAAAGCGTTGCAAGCCTGGTGGGGAGCCTCGCGCGGCGCACTAACCTTCACGCTCGATCCGCCCGATCAAGTCAAAGAGTTTGAATGGAAGAAAATTGAACGGCAGGAAAGGCTGCCCACCTTCAATACGACCGCCGATCTCGCCCGAATGCCAGCTGATCCGGTATCGTCTCAGATTCATGTGCATTGGTCCGATCACCTCTCTCACGCCTTGGGAGTGAGCTGGACAAGCCGGCTCAAAGACGGCAGAGCGTTGCTCAGCAAGGCCCATGTCTGGATCGGTACAAACAAGCTCGAAGACGGCACTGTCGTTCCGACTCACGTAACGCCGGCGTTCTCATCATTCTTCGAGGCTCAAAATAAGTTGATCGATGAAGTCGCCACTCACGAGTTCGGGCACGTGCTCGGACTGCCACATCTCACTAACCCCAATGACATTATGGCTCCCGGAATGTCCGGACTGCACGCCAGCGACGAGGCTAGCTCGCGGGAGCTTTCACCCAGAGATGTAAAGGCTCTGGCCGAACACTATGACTTCTTTCGCGACTCGAATGTTGCACCACAAGTGATATCACAATTAGCGCAGGAGACCTCCGAACCACGGACGCCGGGCAGCGAGGATACCGCAACGCCTCCTGCCTCCGTCAGCCTGGCGGCAGACCGGTCGGATCGTGCCGCACCGCACGAGCCACCAGCGACATTTCACAGCGCAAGTACCAGCCTCGAACCGTCGCCGCTGTTTCAACACGCAGACAGATCGCCGGGACAGCACATCCACTCAAGCACTTCTGCTTACGATCCTCTGAAGGAGGCGATGTTCTTGATCAACTCCCGGCAGTATGAAAAATCATTGGAGACGCTCAACCGAGTCCTGGGGTCCAATTGCAACAATCAAAATGCCCGCTATCTGCGCGCCTGCGTCTATGTGTACCTCAGACGATACTCGCTTGCTGTCCTCGATTACCAGCAGGTTTTGAAGTTGTCTCCTCATTCAGACCTGGCTAAACGCGCCGCCGAAGGTCTCAAGCGGATATCACCACAGCTTCAATAGGTCAGACGGCAATCCGTCCGGCCAAGTAAGGTAAATATTGCTAAAATCGAAGCAAGCAGATGGTGCAGGCAGCAGGTGCTCGACCAATGAAATCCAGGAACGTAAGCTCTGCAGACCTCCGATTGGCAAACGCACTGCAAGGGTCTTTCCTGATTTGCCTGTTATCTGCCACCCTTGGTTCGGCGGCGCACGCCCAGGATGCAGCTTATCCTTATGCGCCGATGAATCCGTATATTCCGATAGCGCCGCCGGATGCTCCGACTCAGGGAGCAGGCTCGTCGGTACCGTGGCCATACAATCCGCTCGGTACGCCGGCTGCCCCGCTTCCCAATCAAACCTTGCCCAATTCGCAGGTGCCGACACCGACCATCAGCCCGCCTAACAATCTCAACACACCAAACCCGATGCCGAGGGACGGCGCAATCAACCCGTTTGGACAGAGCACAGCACCGGGCTATACACCTGAGCCGCCGGTCCAACCAGTGTCGGCGACGCCATCGTCCGCTCCGCCGTCAGCAATGACACAGCCCGGCTCAATTACAGATGGCAAACTGCCGGATGAGAAAAAATCCGATGAGCCTGGGCCGGATGACAAGAAAACCAAAGATCCTGGCAAAGACTCCGAAGGCAAGAAGAAGGATGAAGCAAAAAAGGACGACGAAAACGGCAAAGGTGACGATAAAGACAAGCAGGCCGAAGAGAAGGATAAGAAGCAACAGTTTGGCGTTGCCATTTACAGCCCGATTCGCGAAGCGCTCTTCCAGTTGAACACGAAACAGTATCCGAAAGCGCTTGAGACACTAAATAAGGTGCTCTCGAATAATCCCAATCATCCGCAAGCTCGTTATGTTCGCGCCGTCGTCTTTGTCAATCTGCGTCAGTATCCAGACGCCATGAAAGACTACAAGGAAGTGCTGAGACTCACCCCTAACTCCGACCTCGGGCGCCGGGCAGCTGAGGGTTTGAAGAATATCAGCTTCTTACCTTAGCGAATCGATCGAGGAAATTGACTAAACCGAGCGGGTCGTCTGTGACGATGCCATCGAGCCCGACTTTCAATGCATAATCCCATTTGCGTGCGTCGTTCAAGGTCCAGGCGTTGATCTCCAACCCGGCTGCGTGCGCCTCGGCCACCGCATCAGCATGAAGCGAATCGACGCAAGGGTGCCATGCGGTTGCGCCAATTCGCCTTGCATAATCACCGAGATCGACGAAAACCGCATCCGCAAGCAGAGCCAGCTTGAGATCGGGAGCCATCTGGTGAATTCTCATCACGACTTGATGATCAAAGGAGCTGATGATTAGCTTTTCACGGTGCGGATAATCTTCGAGCAGCTCGAGCAGATCATTCTCAATGCCGGGATAATCGATCGGAGTATTCTTGATTTCAATGTTTAAAATTACTTTGCCATCGAGCAGATCGAGTACCGACGAAAGCAACGGCACGCTCTCTTGTCGAAACTCCTCATCGAACCACAGTCCAGCGCTCAGGCGCTTAAGTTCTGGATAGCTTATGTCTTTGATCAGGCCGACACCATTGGTGGTGCGTCCGACATCAGGGTCGTGAAAAACGACCAGCTCGCCGGTGTTACACCGCTGCACGTCGATTTCAATGCCATCCACTCCGAATTCAAGACTCTTCCGGAAAGCCGCCATTGTGTTTTCCGGGGCCCAATCGCTGCCACCGCGATGCGCAAATACTTTCGGTCTGCGTTCGTCCATGATGCAATTCCTAATTTACTACTGGGAGCTATTCTCTTTGGACTCTGGTTCTAATATTCCGCTGGGAATGACAGACTTTCTAGGAGTCGGCAGCTTCAGCTTGATCTTGAGCGGATACCGGCTGAAAACATCCTTGAATTCGAACTCGCCGACAGACTCGCTTGCCAGCCTCTTCGCCATCACGCTGACTGGAAACAATTGCCGTTGATGATTGAAGCGCACCACCAGATCATTATGCTCTTGAACGGAGATCGTCAGTGAATCTTCCACATCGAGCACGCTGTCTCGTTCAAAACCGTAACTATCGCTATTGTAGAGCTGCTCGTCCTCCTGCAAGGACTGAAGCAAACGGCCCAGACAATCGCCCAATTCGTTTTCGCATTCCTCACGCGATTTGAGCGGACTCTCCTCAGCGACCGCAGCCTTGTCGAGAGCCTCTTTCAGCTTTTTTGAAAGCTCTGGTTGTTTGGAAAGTTCATCGCTGAGCGCAGCTGTGAATTTGGTGACAGCTTGATGGCGCCGCTTGAGATGCTCCTTGACCTTATTGGCAGCCGCAGCAATGCTGCCGCGCAGATCGGCAAAATTCTTGTAATTCATCCCGAACCAGAGCGCCAAACTGATTATCGTTAAGGCGATCACCGCATAGAGCATCGAGGCCTCTCCCACGACCCTGAGAACCAGCCAAATTTGCCTCTACAGAATAGCACCGCCCAGCTTTCGACGCATTGGCGGAAGGCTCAAACGATATCAACTGTTCGCTGGACCGGAAACACTCCCAGCCGAACAGTAACTTGCAACTTGGGCGGATCGATCAAGATGCGCTCAAGTCCCAGCTCGATGCCATTTTCAACCGCCTTTAGACCGACGATATCCTTGAGAACAAGCTTCCCTTTCTCCCGAGAGATTTCAAACTTGATAAGCTCTTTCGCCTTAATAATGTAGTTGCCCCAGCGCTCGACAGCAGCATGCTCATTAATGATGTTAATCACGTTGGACTGCCGGATGGTCTCTTTCATATGTCCGGCCAAAACTGAAATTAATCCCGGTATATGCTCCTTGTCGCCAAACGCTTCGACCAGAAGCCTGTCGACGACATAACCCGGCAATGAGGAATTCTCCGGGCGTTCGTGCAAGAAGCGCACGACCGCCGAAACCGGGTCACCCGCCGTTCGCAAAAGCCTTTTCGCAACATCGACGAGATCTTGCTCCACAGAGACAAGCCTCTGTACCAGCTGGTGATTCAACAACTTCTTGCCGGAGCAACATTGGCAACTCAATTGAATTTCCTCAATCCGGTCTGACTTAAAAGGAGCATTAGCGCTGAATGCCATGTTCTACAGTCTGGGCTGATATTTTACGCGGAGCCCAATCCACCATATTTTCGATTCTATGTCTCTTGGTATCCAGGCGCAAGGCTTAATTTGAGGCGCTTCTAATTGCTTGACAATCACCCGGCGGCAGCTCTCCCTGATTTAGCACCATTTTCTTAAATTTTACTCATGTACAGCAACAGCTCTTAAGGAAAACTGGCAGATCGCTAGAGCCAGAGAGGATGATCCGTGCCTGAAAAGCCCAACATCGTAGCCATTATTCCGGCCCGTTATGCTTCAACGCGCTTCCCGGGCAAACCGCTGGTGAAAATCAGCGGCTTGACTATGATCGAGCGGGTTTATCGCCAGTCTGAAATGTCTTCGCTGGTAAGCCGTATTCTTGTTGCCACGGACGATCAGCGCATTTTTAGAACAGTCGAGGGCTTTGGCGGCAACTGTGTGCTAACCAGCAAAGAACATCTCTCGGGCACAGACCGGCTGGCGGAAGTAGCCGCTCAAAACGACGATATCGATCTAATCGTAAACGTTCAAGGCGACGAGCCGTTAATCGATCCAGCAGCGATTGACGCGGCGATCCAGCCGTTTCTGGCCGACACCGATCTGCAAATGTCAACGCTGGCAAGAAAGCTTTCCACCCCAACCGAAGTCGAGCGTGGGGAGCAAGTGAAAGTGGTGACTGACAATTCCGGCTTCGCTCTTTACTTCTCTCGTGCGGCAATTCCGTGTTACAGAGACAACCGAGAATTTTCTGCCCGCAACTACCTGGGCCACATCGGACTTTATGTCTACCGCCGCGACTGCCTGTTGCGCCTGGCAGCGCTGCCACCGACCGTACTCGAACTGGCCGAATCATTAGAGCAACTCCGCGCCCTGGAAAACGGCATTAGAATCAAGGTGGTTGAAACACTCTACCGCTCGCTGGCGATCGATGTGCCATCGGACATCAAAGCCGTAGAAGCTGCGCTGTCTGCCAATCCCAATTGAACAATCTGTTTGACCGTGCGACTGCTTCAACTATAATCTTGGCATTCCAGCCGGGAGAAAAAGCAATGAGCCGGTTGCCAGGAGATTGAAAGTGAGTAAATTACCTCCCTCGTTACTGCTAACCGGCCTTCTTTGCCTAACACTTACTTCCGAAACTTTTGCCGCGCCAAACGATTCGCATACGCCGCGATTTGGTGCCGGCCCTGCTCCAGCAGCGATACCGGGTCGCCTGATGGAGCCCAAAAACGTGCCGGACTTTGCCGCCACTCCAGCTGGCGAGCGAAAGACCGGCACTGCGCTGCAAGCCGGGTTGCAATCGACGACTTTGCCGGTGGAAACTCGACTCAAATTGGTCGTCGAGTATGCAATCGACGCCAGAACAAGCCAGCCTGGAGATATCTTCGAAGCACACGTGCGTGACGATCTCTCCGTCGGCAGCAGCTTGCTCTTGCCACGCGGCAGCCTGGTGAGAGGGCGAGTCACCGAAGTGAGCAAACCAAGGCTAATCAGCCGCGCCGGAAAGATCGGCTTGCGCCTGGAGCAGATCGTCACACCAACCGGCGAAACTGTGCCGCTCGATGCCGCACTCGAGTTTCAGAAAGGAACCACCAATCAGCGCGGCGAGCTCGACCCGGGTACCAGCTTCTCAACTCGGGTCGGAGAGGACGTACGTTCGGTAACCGGTCTGAATTCAACAGGTCCGGCCCGCGGTGCGCTGATGGCAGCCAACATTGCCACATTAGGAGCGCCGGCAGTCGCCACCATGTTGGGCAGCTCGGCAGTGGCACTTTTCCGCTCCGGGGACAACATCGCATTGACACCCGGCCAGGAGATCGAGATTCTGCTGACCAACGATCTCGGCGTTCAGCTATAAGGCAAGACTTTCTGCCCGGCCGGAAGAGGCAAGCTAACCCGGACCGCCAAGACGCGTTCGGTGAGGTTGGAAAGCAGCTCTATTGGTGACCGCCGCAAACTGTTTCTCAACGGTCTTCCGTGAGAGCCGGCCGGCGGACTACATTCCCTTTTTCAACTGGGTGCGCACTAAGGCCACATTAGTGTGGAAGACCTTATTACCAGGATCCAGCCGCAGAGCCTTGTTGAACTCTTCATCGGCCTCTTCCAGATAATTGCGCCGCTGATAAATCACACCGAGATTGTTGTGAACCAGCGCATTATTCGGCTTGAGTTTCAAACAGAGCTTGTACTCCTTTTGTGCTTCCTCGAGCCGCCCCTGCTCGACCAGCAAATTAGCCAGGTCATAGTGAGCTATAAAAGAATAGAAATGTCCTTCAATCGCTTTCTTGAACTCCGCTTCGGCACCAGCTTGGTCTCCGGAAGTCTTCAAAAGTGTTCCCAAATTGATTCGCGCCTGAATATCTTCCGGTTTTATCTTCAGATACTGCTTATATTTCCTAATAGCCGTCTTCGAGTTACCCATCATTTGATACACGAAAGCCATTTGATAGCGGGCCTCAAGATAGCTCGGGTTGTGCAAAAGGGCCTTTTCCAGCGCTTCCAGCGCCTCCTTATAGTTTTTGTCCTTGGTCAGTTGAACGGCCTTTTTATAATGTGGAACCGGATCGATATCGGCACGCTTTTCGTCGCCGGTCGCCTGCGTTTCAGCCTTTTCCACTTCAGATTCTTCATCAGAAGGCGCCGAATCCGACTCCTTAACAGTTTCTCTATCCGGAATCGGGTCGCCGACCTGCGGCATCATATCGTCGGTGCGCGTCGTATCCATCGCTCTCGCTCTGAATGGCCGGTCGCTATCAGCCGGCGAGTCGAAAGTCGGCGAAGATCTGTGCTCGCCGGAGTCCGCACTTCGCTCGCTTTCATCCGAGCCTTCCATTTCCGTTTGAGGCTTGCCCGCCTCATCTGAGCTGCTTGCTTCGGCTGGAGCTGGTCTCAGCTCTTCTGCATCTGCCTGCGGTTCACAGTTAGCCGGGCAGAAACTGCTGCCAATGCTAACTCCAGCCCAAGCTCCGGCAATCAGCATCGCCGCTAAGGGCCGCCTACCGGCCCGCATGACTTGAACAGCGCGCTCAAACTTTTTTGCGAAAAAACTCATTTTAAACCTGTCTGCCCGCCGATTCTGAAGCTACTTGAACCCTGTACAGCACACATCAAATAACGCCCGCAGCCGAGCTGTCAAGGCACCGAAATTAACCCACAACGGAAAATCAAACGGGCGCGGGCGCCGAGCCGAACTGATTCTCCAATAGGAGCGTTACCGGTCCGTCATTGGTCAATGATACTTCCATATGCGCGCCGAACACGCCAAGTTCGACCGGAACTGCCAATTTGCGCAGCTCATCGGCGAAGTGAAGATAGAGGCATTGGCCCAATTCGGGCTTCGCGGCCCGGATAAAGCTCGGACGCCGGCCCTTTCGCCAATCGGCCAGCAGCGTAAACTGCGAGATCACCAGGCAAGCTCCGCCCACGTCTTTGACTGAAAGATTCATTTTGCCCGCCGGATCAGAGAAAATTCGCAGGTCCGCCGATTTTTGAGCCAGGTAGGAACTATCCTTTTCACTGTCTCCCTCTTCCACTCCAAGCAAAATGACCAGTCCGGCTTCAATCTCGCCGACCACTTTGCCGTCGACTCTGACCATCGCCTTAGAGACTCTCTGTAACACTGCCTTCATATCGCCTTCCCACCAGCGCCCCCACACAGCCAGCCGTGAGTCATAATTAACTTCACACCCTGGCTACCGCGCCGAATTATGTTAACATTCAAATGTCAGTATCGCGGGGTGGAGCAGTCCGGTAGCTCGTTGGGCTCATAACCCAAAGGTCGTAAGTTCAAATCTTACCCCCGCAACCAATTAAAACCATGATGAATCGGCGGTCTCCAGCGAGAAGCCGATTTTTTATTGGGGTAGTCTTCAGAGCGCGCCTTACCCTCTGCCTTACCCTGAGCGAGAAAGCAGCGATTTGAGCTTTTTCTCTCTTCCGCTGCTTTCGTAATTGTTCACTCTCATATGCCGAAATCAGGCTGAAGAGCACGAGTTAACAAGATTTCACACTCACCAGAACTTCCAGATGCGTTAGAGCATGACACTAAATGCAGTGCCTGTCACCGTGCGCGGCCGCGGCAACGCTGCGCGAGAAATCAAACGCAAAATGTAGCGCTTTTGCCATGTATAGAGCGTTATTCATGGCATTTCCACTACATTCTTTGATCATTCCTTTTGTCTTGTTGCACCGTTTTGCCAGAGCACGACCGGCTCTTGTTCATCTTGTTGGCAGTCTTTGATCGGTTGGTCGTGTGTCATCCCATTCTTTGAGCAGCCCGCTTTGGTGATTGCGCAAGACTTTTGCTACGGTCCGGTGGTATTTGCCTACATCTCCTGCCAACACTTCAAAAGTATTGATGTCATAATTCGCCGTTTTGCCGCCAATTTCTACCTTGCAGTGTGGGCGGCCAGGATGCCTGCTTTCGTTCGGATAAAAGATGACTCGAAAATCGTCGATTTCCTTGTATAGCTTTTCGTTGAGCTCTTGCAAGCCATCTTCACGCAATACGCCCAGTGAGCTGATTTCGTTGCGCATTGATTCAAACAAGCTGCCAGTTAATTCGATCTCCTTCAACTCATCTTCAACTCCGCTAGCGAACTTTTCGGAGCTAGTGGCATTCACGCCTGTCACCGATTTCTCAACAGGTTCGAGTTCAAAGGACCAATTCAAAACTTGCATCACTAGCACTTGTGGGCGCCCTACTGGCGACAATTCTCTGGCGATCCTTTTTGCATGCTCGCCCACCATCTCAAATGTTTCCGGGCTACTCAAAAAGTATTCGCCGTGCGGAAGGTGAAATTTTCCGAGTTCCGTATCGATTGTACGCATGCAGCCAAGTTCCTCCATGCGTTCGTGGAGAGCAATGTAGTCTCCTGAATCTCCAGGAAGTTGGATACGGATTACGTACGGCAAATAGGTCATTCCAAACACTAAAAACAAAACCTCAGATCTAGACGGATACCTTCATTCGTCGGCAATGACATGAGCAGCGATGTTCTAGTGTATCAAGTTCCCAAGAGATTCGCCTGCTTTTTCTGCCACTGGTATCAATGAGTTCATTCGGCTGCCTCCGTGCATGTCTTAACGTGCGGAGACTGACACAACTTCCAACTGCTTCCAATGGCAGGCCCCGACCGGGGCGCGCACGCGCGTCCATTGGGCATCTGAAAGTCGTGTCCACTAAGACGGCACTAACACGCACTAGAGGTGCCACCATGAACAATACCATTCAGATCGTAGGTTATGTCGGACAGAACCCGCATGCCATCTCATTTGAAGATACCGGAAACAAAGTCGTCAAATTTTCCGTAGCCGTGAAAGAGTTTTCAGCGAATACGGACGAAAACAAGACACTCTGGCTCGATGTTGACGCCTGGAACGGGCTTGGCGAGCGCGTTCTTAAGACAATCACCAAGGGGCGCGAAGTTGTGGTACACGGGCGACTGTCGCTCTCCACTTACAACAAAGACGTGAATGGTGTAAAAGTGGAGATCACAAAGCCGGTGATCAAGCTGACGAGTTTTCATCTGTGCGGTCGCAGGCCTTCTGAGCCATCAAATGAGCCTGCAACAAACGCAGGCAAGAAGAGTCGCCTGTCCGCTGTAAAAAGCTAGGCGCTCAACCAGGGCAGGAACTTTGTTCCTGCCTTTTTCATAGGCTCAGGCATGCACCCGTCAATTCTTAAGAACACCTATAAAAATTAGCCAAAATTTAGCCACCTCTTGTATACTAAAGGTCTGGAGGTCCAACTGGATGGCAGATAAGAAGACTATGACACTCAATCTGACAGAGCAGGAAATGACTGTTCTGGAAGAACTCGCAATCAAAAAGGACCTTAGCAAAACTGCCGTACTCAGGCAGGCGCTGAAACTTTATCAGCTCGTAGACGTCCGCCTTTCGCAAGGTGAACGGATGTTTTTTGAAAATGGGGATAAAGAAGAAAAGATGGAGTTAGCAGTGCTATAAAAACAATGTCGAGCGTTGCCAAGCGGCATTCCGCCGGGCCGCAGGCATCTACTAAGTCCGCTAGAATAGCAAGCAAGATTACTAGGATTCATCGGAAGAAACGTGCAAAAAATGGCAGAGTCAGCAAAGGAATTGGAGAAAGCGCCGCTTCCCGATTATGAGAGGCCACCCGTGATTGAGGTGGTCTGCGGAATTACTTTCAAATCGCTTGATCGACTTCTTGCTCCTCACCTTGGTATGTATTGGGAGAAAGTCAAAGACCGCTATTCCGGGTGCGCTGAACGCCCACCCCTGGTTCCAGTAATTGAGGCTCCAGCAGGGCGAGACCAAGTTGATCTGGAGTTCGTTGACGTTCCACCAATCCCAAGAATTTGGTTCGTAAATCAAGAGAGCAATGAACTGATTCAAGTGCAGAGAGATCGTTTTTTGCATAACTGGAGAAAAAAAGACGAAGATACAAGGTATCCAAAGTACAAAAGTGTTATCTCTGAATTCAATGCGCAGATCCGCACGTTCTCAGAGTTTCTCGCGAAACATGATCTTGGCGAAATCGAGCCAATTCAGTTTGAACTGACATATGTAAATCACATCCCGCAGGGTGACTGCTGGGAATCAGCCTCGGACCTGAGCCAACTATTCGTCGCATTCAATAAGCAAGTTTGTCACCAACAATTCTTGCCAGACGTTGAAGGTCTTAATTGGACAACGACGTTTGCATTGCCAAACGACAGCGGACGCCTTTACGTACAACTTCGGACAGCAGTAAAATCTGACGATAATCAAAAGAAACTACTGCAGCTGAATTTAACAGCACGAGGAATTGGAAAGTTTCAGAAACTTGGTGATATGAACTCATGGTTTGATATTGCGCATGAATCAATCGTAAAGGGATTTGCAGACCTTACAACAGAAAAGGCTCAGAAAGAAATCTGGCGGAGGAAGTAGGTATGGTTCAAACACTTCAAAGACGCTATCAGGCACCAAGTGACGGCTCAGCAGAATCTGTTGAGACCTCTGTTCAGCCATTTTCTGTTGACAGCGAACTACTTACTTCTGACAATGTTTATGTAACTGAACACCATAGAGAAAATGTTCAGCAGCAGCCACGCAAACAGCGTGCTGAAGCGGCTGGTAGCTATACAACGATTGCGGGTCAGGTCATTGCCTTCCCTGGTTTTGAAGACTCCATTATCGGTATCACTGAAGGCGACTTGCGCGAGGCACAAGTTTTCTATGAATCGCATGATCGAGACTTGGTGGTCACGCATACTCGTAGCGTTTTATTCTCTAAAGAAATTTCCATTGATCCAAAGGCTATGCGACGCCTGCAGCCAAAAATCATCCTTGAAGAGGGATATCGCTCCCGAGACGATGACTAACCTCTGGTATGCAGAAGTTCCCCCAGAGACCGAGATCACTCAAGGTGATCTGATAATGGGCTGCCCGGTTCTCGAATGGAGTAAGCCTGCCGCAGATTACACACCAGAATCGCTTAAAGCAATTTGTGATGGAATTTCTGCCGACGTCGTAGTAATGACGCAAGCCTGTGATTTGGCTCAAAAGAAAGTCGACAACGTTATTGTTTGCGCACATTATTCTCTGTCCGAGTACAAAACAAACTGGGAGGAGACGAAGAAAGCAAAAGGGCAAACGGCGAACGCCAAAGAGTGGAAAAACCTTTGCAATGATGTTTGCGATGGATACCGTTGGCATCTATCAATGCTTAATGGCAAAGACGACGGCGATCTGAAGATAGAGCGGCGAATCGTGGACTTCCACTATATCTATTCTCTGCCGATTGAATTTCTTCAATCCTTTGTCAAATCGCAGAACACACCTCGGTTAACGCTATTACCACCCTATCGGGAACACTTGTCACAAGCGTTCGCTCGATTCTTTATGCGAGTCGGATTACCCATTAACATCTCTAAATCCTGGGATTAAAACGGGCAAACCCACAAGCACCATATTTAGTATCAGCAGAATCCGTACCAGCGCTACTCTGCTCGATGAACTCGAACGTAATCGCCCTTGAATGTTTTGTCTTCTTCCAGCGACAGTCCGTCGCCCGGTCTTCCATCCCTATGCATTGATCCGATTATCTTGTACTGAATGCTATGACCGATAGCTCCCGAGTCCACATCAGTAAAGTTAATCGATTGAGTACCTTCAATGTTACCGGGCATATCCCACTTGTTCTCATCCTTGGTGAGGTCGGCGCCAGTTCTAGGACTTCCATGAACGAACTTGGACAGTCGGAGAGGAATGTCTTTTGAAGAAACATAGATGCGCGTCTTGTCGGCGTTTGCTGCGACCTTGAAAAAATAATTCTTGAAGGTTGCCCGATCAATGTCTGGAGACGTGAGCACCACCTCGCGGAATCGATCAGGACTTCCGTTCTTCTTGTCGTATCTCGACTGGAGATACCAGTTAACAAGCCGGTTTCCCATGCTATGCGAGACCGTCATGAGATGTTTGCTGTCGAAAAACTGTTCCATCCCTTGCATGAATACCTGGAACGGGCGTACGCTCCATTCCGCATTACATTCGTCGACGGTGTACCCTTTAAGTTTAGCGGCCGACGGCCATGAGAAGAGAACAACAGGCTCTTTGAGCGCAAGTTCCAACCTCGCCGCTGACCCGGCGGCTCCGGAAAACTTATTGTTGTAGCCGTGGACAAAAACGCAAGTTTCTTCGTACTTCGTGATCTGATGCCGACCTTGCAGAGCCTTGTAAAAATCGTCGCGCGAAAGTTTTTCGATTTTTACTTCCTTGCGTTTCTTTTTCTCTGAATCTTTCCAGCCCAATTTAACCATCGAAGTTTTGTCGACGTCTGTTGCGGTTTCTGCCGGAATCGTCACGGTGACAATTCCGTATTCCACACCCTGATCGTCTTTGGCTAAGTTGCGGGCACCTGAATAGTCTTGCTTGCCGTCTACTGCACTACGAGTTGTCGCAAAAAATACTGGGACGGAAACCCAAGTTCCAGACTTCTTATCGGCAGCCAGACAAGGTTGCTGGTATAAGCAAATCAAGATCACTAGGATAACTTGCCATTTGACAGGGAGCAAAGTAGAGAACAACGACAAGGACATTAGCTAGGTCCTCCCGACCGACAATTACAACCGGGATCATAGCCGCTGTGCAGCCCTAACAGATCTTGACTTCTTTTGCGTGTTCATGCGCCATTGCCGAAAAAATGACGCAGCAATTCTTTGCCCCGCACGGTCTGGGCTGGTACCGGAAATAGACAAAGTGCATTCCTCGTGGACGCTCCATTCTACGGGGGCAGCACCACCGCGCATCAAGCGCACCTGAGTACAGCAAAGAGAAGCAAGCACCCACCGCTTGACTCGCAGAGCCGCCCCCGTACCCCGATTTGCGTTAGGCGAAAGCCGCAACATAACCGGAGGTATTGGTATGAATAGCAGAACGTTGAAAAAACATCTTAGATACATCGTTCCAGAAATGCGCCTGGCACTGATAAGAGAGCCCGGTCCTAACCCGCTCCCAGTCAATTGTCCCGATGACATCGAAAGATTTGTAGAACCTCTTCGGCGTTATTCTGAAGAATATTTCGTTGTCTTTCATCTCTCGGCGCGCAATGAAATTTGCAATTATCAAATTGTGTCACATGGCAGTCTCGCGGCATCTTTAGTGCATCCGCGTGAAGTGTTTAAAGGCGCTTTGATCGCAAATTCGTTTGCAATAATTGTCGCTCACAATCATCCAGGCGGATCGCTAACGCCTAGTCGAGAAGATCTCGAAACCACGGAAACGCTCATCAAAGCTGGCGATTTACTGGGAGTGAAAGTGATCGACCATATCATTGTCAGCTCAAATGGATTGAGCAGTCTCCGAGAGACTCATGGCTACATGTGGCAATAGAACTGGCTAAAGCAAGCTCAAAGTGTTTTTTATGCTTTGGGCTTGTTTCCTAATTTATGCGCCGTCAACCAGCTCCATCGAGGAATGTGACCAGGGATCACCATCAACAGGAATTATAACGTCAAGGCATGGGTGCCCAACAATTTGCTTGTTTTTGTCAACCTTACCGACATGTACATCGACAATCGCACTAACAAGTGCCAATGGAAACGTTGAAGAAGTATATCGGCCATTCACACTAGGCAGTGCTTCACCGAACAACTCAGGTTGCCCATTGCAATAGTGAAACCCGCTTCCAGAGCGCAGTTCATTAGCAACCTTTATCCTGTATTCTGCCAAGTGGTGCTTCTCAAAGGCATAGTCGGTCTCGCTTGACAGGGTAAAGAACGTCTGCCTCTGTGCAGCGAACTCAGGAGCTGCCGAATAGTCCCCTCGAAAGTTTGTGATTAGGAACAGCTCCGGTACGTCCCCGATCCCCTCCACTGCCTCAAACGCGGAGAAGTGAATTCCGACTCCCCTATTTTGAATGCGAGTGTCTTTAAACCTAGCATTCATCTCATCCGACAGCTCATTCATGTAATCATCTAAATTGATTGAGCCTGAATACGATGAGAGGGCTTTGGCGCGGTCTATCAAGATCGTTCTAAGATCCACCATGCCGAAACCTTTTTGAGCGGTCACGCTGCCCCAAAAGGAAGCACATCCGCGCAATTTCGAAAAGAGTATCGCCTTTGCTCTGCCACTCTCGCTAGAAGCAACTCTGTTGCCACTTTCGTCTTCAATACTGAGTAGAGAATCAGTTGCGTGAACACAATATCCCGCCTCTATAATTGCACTAATCACGGTCATGGAAGCGGAACCTCTTCTTTGCCATAGCTGCTTTCAATTCGCTGGTAATTCCCAAAAGATTGCTTCGTATTTCAAAGAACCGCGAAGCCACGCAGCTTTCACTACTATACTTCCGAGAAGGTCTTTGAGTTCTATCGAGTGAACTTTGCAAATATCATCTTCTTTGGGCGCCTCCAGTTCGTGAACTTCGCTTTCCTTAGGCAACCAACTCTTATACGATACATCCAGCTTGTCCTTTCGCTGATCTAAATAGAAATCAAAATTAAGAAAGCCATCGTATTTTTTGTCCAACGTAATAAGTTGATGTTCAGCATCTTTTACAGCACTGCTGAATCGCTCGGCTCGTCGCGTTCCATCTTTTTCCGTAGTAGAAACGCTCATCTCAATTAGCTCTGGAGTCTGTTCCAATGAATTGGTGCTACGCACACTCATGGAGAACAAATGATATAAATCTGGCTCTAAAAGCCGCGTCTTACCAATCGTCTCATGGTGTTTGGAATTGGCAGTTGTCGCATGCCAGTCTTTAAGATCTGGCTCGACTGAAATATGATGGATGGGTTTGCCCATCACAGCGCCATTCTTCGGCGTCATCGTGGCAGTCCGGTCGCGCAATCCAGGAAAGAAGATTATCCGCTTCCCCAAAGAGTAAAGAATCACTCCAACAACGTGACTCGGGACTTCGGTCGCCGGTGACTGAACAAACATTATTTTGATGGGTTCCTGCGGTACGCTTTGGGCCGTTAGCCTGTCAAATGGTCTCAAAAGTACGTGCGCTTCATCTCTACACTCGCCTTTGCCAAAAGGAGACTCAAATTTTCCCTGCACCACTATCGTGCGGTCCATAAAACAACCTCTCAGTAAGCGTATGCCAAGCTTAAACGCACGAACAATGTTCAACAAACCCTTGGCTATCCTTTACCCCATTGTCAAGTCATACAATTTCCCATTACGCGATAACCGGGAACAAAGATATACTAGTATCGTCGACTACAAATGGTAGCGATTGCCGCTGATGCGCAACCTACCATTAAAATGATCAGTAACTGATCTTTCTTCCCGCTTATTTTTCTGCTGTTACTTCGAAAATACAGCTTCTAACATTCTTCTTTTAGCTCTGAGTTTCGTTAACCGGTGCCTGGACAGGCTGCCGTGACAAACCAGACCAAACCGAAAAAGGAAAACATTCAAGAGCGATTTATCAACACTCCTGATCAGCAGTACTGATCTCTCGATTTTCGTTTGTTAGCTGCCCAGTGCAGCCATCAACTTTCAAGTTTTCAATTTCCGTCCGCCAGCGCGTCACAACAATTGCTGGTGAGAGACGATAACCAATAAGGAAAAATAATAATGACACAAGAAACTCCCTACGGAGCTGCCTTCGTGCGCTCCGAGCTTCTCACACGCAGAGAGGCAGCTACTTATCTCGGCATCTCTGAACAGACCCTTGCAATTTGGAAATGTACAGGCAGATACAACCTCCCTTACATTAAGATCGGCAGACTTGTGAAATACAAGAAATCTGATCTCGATGCCTTCATCGAAAAAAATCACAAGACAGCGTAAGTAACCGAAGACCCAAGAACAGTAAGAATCCCTCCGGGGACGAACCCTGAAAACAGGGCCGTGACACGTTCGAATGGCTGGCTTCTTGGGCTAACCCTGCTAAGGCGCAAACTAGAAAAACATAGACGCACCACGGCCGGTGTTACCCAGTCTTTGAATCTGTCTTGCCCAAACATATAAAACAACATTTAGTCACCTGGTGAGTTCGCGAGATGACATGGACGGCCGCGTGCCTCCTACTCTCAAGACTCACCGGTGGCAGGAGATGAAACAATGACACCGACCTCATCACCGCTTGGCGGAATAGAGCAGGTTCTCTTACTTCTCTTCATGTTGATGGTTCTTGTCGGTATTGCCGGAGGTAATCCGAGCATGGTTCTGAATCCAGTGTTCGACATTGTCGGGCAGATGGTAAGGGCTCTTCTTAGCCTGCTCAGCACCCTTCTAATCACTCTGTTTAGAGTCTTGGGTAATGTTCTCGTGTCCGGAGTAAGTCTCCTGGCAGAGACGCTCAAAAATGGCTCTGGAAGACAGAACAAAAGATAGAAAGCACCAGACCAAGTGCCAATAACATCAGTAACAGTAGAACACACCATCAACACACAGTAACCACATACGGTGTCGCCGCGAGGAGGTGGCACCGACGCGCAACAAACAACCGAGCGCAGCGAGACATTACCGGGAGGCTTGACCGTACGGTAATGCAAGATACATATGACTAGGTCAAACCCGGAAAGTGGCTTCACTAGAGGGGTTTAGGTGTTAGTCAAGAACGCGCGCTCGGTTTATGTTCATAGTCAGTCCAGCAATCGCCCATGGGGCGGAACTTTTAAGGATGAGTACAAGCAAATGCCTAGAACAAAAACGTTTCATCAAATCTACGTCGGATTAAGTGCCGAGGATAGGGAGCGACTCGCTCAAAAAGCCAAGGCAAAAAATCTGGCAACAACAGAATTAGCCCGAGAGGCAATTCGATGGTATCTAGACAACCACGAAAAAACAGGAGGAAAAGCAAAGGAAGCAGAAGTATCTCAAGCAATCAAGTATGCCACTGATGGACTAATCAAAGCAATCAACAGTGGCGTCGACAGAATCTGCAAGATGCTCTCTCGACAGGGTCGAGCAATCGGAACACTGTACGAGCTGAGCTGGATGTCTCTGCCAGACGATGAGAATGCTCGCAAAGCATTCGAAGCGGCAGCAACCAGAGCAAAACAGAGAATGGCTCGCCACGTCGAGAACGACGAGCGAGAAATTGCTGAAACGATGAAGAAGGTGGTGAACGGCTAGTGAACGTTGTCATCCACGGTTATATTTCAGCAAGGGATAAGAAAAGTCGGGTACCTGGTCGCTCACCAAAGGTCGTAGCGGTCGGTCGAGCCCTAGCCCATGTGAAATACATCCAGCACAGACCCGGCGATGACAAACCTCCAGACGGCAGAACATTCTTCGACGAAACAGAAGAGAACCTCGATGGCCGATCTCTCCGAAAGGCCATCAAGGAACTCGAAGACAGCAAAGTGGTGGCGCATAAGTTAACGCTCTCTCCTGAAGTTGAACCACTCAACAAGAAAGAGTACACGCGAGAAATAATGCAGCAACTGTCCGATGAAAAAGGGCTCGATCTCAAATGGGTGGCAGTTGAACACAACAACACCGCGCACCACCACATTCATGTCGTCATCCTCGGAAAGGACAAGAATGGCAAAAGCGTGCGAATCGACAACGACGATTATCCAAAACTAAGGGAATGGGGCGACAGACATTTAGAACGCACCCGACCAATTGAATTTGCATACGCCCGAGAAGAGCGCGAACGAAAAGACAGGGAGCGGATCGAAACTCGCAAGAAGGAACGAGAGGCGCAGCGCCAGGAGCGAATCAAGGACGGACTCGAACTTCCCTGGCTGCACAAGAAAATCATCAGAGAACAATACGAACCCTATAACAAATGGAAAAACGAACAGAAGCAAAAAGAAAGTCCTGAAAAAACGCCTGATGGAAAAAGAGAGCAACCTCAAATTCACGAAACGATTCAGGCAGCAGGCAAAGAATGGTCCAAGCAAAACACAATCGCCGAACTCAAAGAACTAAACACACATCTATGGGATAACCACGACGAAAGAATACCGGCGCCGGAGTATAAGAAGCTCATAGCCTGGATCAAAGAGAAGGAGCGCTCACGGCAGCCGGACCAAACCGAACAACGAAAGACGCCAGACAAAGAGAATCCGAAAAAAGAAAAGGACTCATTCGAGTATCAAGGTCAGAAATACGACAAGAACAGTTCGTATGAGAAGCTGGCAAAGCTCGATAGCAAACTAAGAGAAGCGAAAGCAGAGCGCCTACCGATTGACCAGTACCAGAAGTTTAGAGGCTGGATAGAAAACGCCGACCGAGCGCGATGGGCTGGAGTCACCGACCGGCAACTGCAAATGTCGAAAGACAAATTCGCACGCCAAGGCGCTGCGGAAGCATCGCCCAACGCCAACCGCTACGTGAATCCGATGCAACAGCAGATGATGTCCAACCCAGTGGTTGGCCTCTTCATGCAAGGCGCATCAATCGCCAACGAACTTGTTAAGTTGGTCGATTTGCGCGATCACCGAGACCGATTAAAGGAGGCAAAAGACGGCCTCGAAGAGGCGAAGCTAAACAAGCACCAAGACTACGTCAAACCTGAACGAACTCACGAACAAAGAGCGCGAGATCAGGAGACTATCGAAGACATAGACAAGGCAATAGACGAAAACAAAGACGAGCGCGAAAGACGTCGAAAGGAGAAAGACAAAGAGCGCAGAAAACGAGACGACGGCCTTGATTACATGAGGTAACAAACACGTGAAAGCAAATGATTCCGGCATAGTCGAAACTAATGCCCAAGACTTTCCGGTGTTAGCTGTGAATGTGCTCGACCGGCTTGGATACCAGGTCTCAAGAGCCAGCAAACAGCTAGATCAAATACTCGCCGTCGAGCGACTCGACGAGCAAATAGGGCGAGACTGGTGGCGGCATGAATACCGCGTAGTGGTGCGATGGAGGCGCACCGCCCGCGATGACATGCTTGTCACAATCGAAATCGAAGAAAGGAAAGGAGCGGGTACGCAGAGTGATTGTCAGAAACGATGCGACCAAATACTTCTCGAACTTCAAAAGGACGCAAGAAGGGCTTCCGAAGCCAAACAACACAAAGAGCCAAGCACGGTATACGGCGCCGCCCGATGGGGAACCGTGAACGAACTAAAAACAGCAGGTTACATCCAACCAAAGGCGGACGCGAAGAGACTAATCATAGGGAGGACAAACGACAATCAATACATTCAAGTACCGGAGCTTTGGACCCATGCCCACGCTCTAGTATGCGGAAGAACCGGCGTCGGTAAATCGCGAGGATTCTTCATTCCACAGCTCATCGAGCGACTCGGAACCAGCATGGTTGTAACAGAGGCAACACCCGGATACGAAACTGGCGAACTCTACAAACTGACGGCAGGATGGCGAAAGCTCGCAGGACACAAAATCTACTGCTTTAACGCCTCTGACCTGACCTCACACAGAATCAATCCAATTGACCGGGTGAGGCGAGCGCCCGAGGAGATGAAAGCACAACTCGCCGAAAAGTTAGCCGACCTGATCATCATGAACGGAGAATCAAGCGAAGCGAAACATGAGCAAACTTGGAACCGATCAGAAAAACTGCTGCTGATTCCACTGATACTGCATGCGGGCGCAGGACCTAAAGAGTATGGACACTTCGGCGCTCTGCGCTGGCTCCTCCTAACAGGACCAGACCGACTAGCCAAGGTTCTGAAGAACAGCCCATCGCAAGTAGCGCAAATGGAATTCGAAGGATGGTTGAGGCTCAGTGGAGAAACAGACTTCCGATACGGAGTTTTCTCCGGTCTCATCACAAAGCTGAATCCATGGATGACCGATCAAATGGTGACGCTCACTGAAACCACAGACATCGATCTGGATGCGCTAAAGGACCAGCTCTTCACCTTTTATCTAGCGGTTCCGAGCCGCAGTCGAGACAGCAAGCTTATCGGTTCACTGATGGTGAACTTCCTCCTGGACCACATCCTTGAGACCAGAGAGCAGATGAAATACCCAATCACCATGCTGCTTGATGAATTCACCAACTTCGGCAAGATATCTGGCATCGGAGACACACTCTCAATTATCCGAAAGAACAAGATCGGCTTAATCCTCGGCTTCCAGAACTACTTCCAACTAGAGCAGGTGTACAGCAGAAGGGAGGCGCAAATAATCATCGACATGCCTGCAACGCAAGTGTACTTCAAACAAAAGACATTCATTGAAGCCAGGGAACTGAGCGAGGCAATAGGACGAACGACGATTGAGGAGGCAACCGTAAACGACAACGGCAGAGTACACGAGATGATTCAGGGGCGCGCTCTGATTACGCCAGACGAGCTGATAGGACTGAATAACGAAGTCATAATCTTCGCACCAGATACGAATCCACTCAAGCTGCCTCTGACGTCTCCAATCGCATACAACCAAGCGCTGGAATACGACCCACCAGATCGCGTTCAGCACAAAGTGAGTGACTTCGTCCGCAAGCGCGGTCGTACACAAAACCGAGTAGAAGACGAATCGGAAGAAGAAGATCCGCCTCGAAAAAGGACTTGGAAAAATGACAAGTCACAGAAACAGAGGCGGTTTGAGCAAAACAAACCAAAACCCGCTCCAAAACCCACCTCCAATGAAACAAAGAATCGCAACACTGAACCCACACCAAGTCGGCAAGAGAAGAACCCGTCTGACGGAGTTCCTCCCGATTATGCCGATTAACCACCGAACACAATCTATCTCAATAAAAGGAGAACAATAAATATGCAACCTGAGACATACACATTGATGCACAGAATGTATTGCGTAGCATCAAGCAAAAGTGAAATCGAAATAGTGCTCCGCCGATTCAAGGAAATATTCGATGCCACCAAAAACAGTGGCAAGCGAGATGACCAATTCGACGCCGCGTGGGCACTATCCTGCACGGCTGGTCTGTATGCGAGGCTCTGTGAGCCGTATTTGGCAGAGCAAAGCTACCGAGAGGCAATAAAGCTCTTCGACAAAAACAGAATGGCAATGAATGCAGCCACCATATGCGTCGCTCTCGCGACATTCTTCTGGGAGCAAGGACGAATCCACGAGGCGGAGGCGATGCTTAAACAAAATATCGTCTACCTAATACGACACTGGGGAAGCGGCAACCGGCACGTGCTCGCAGCAGAGGAGGAGCTGATGCACTTTCAACTCACCGAACAAATAATCGAAGCCAGCCGACACCGCTGGTGTAAAGCCTGCAATGTCGATGACTACGGAGTGGGATTCGATTTCGAAGATACAGATAAGGCAGAAAGATAATGGGATTCGGAATAACACTCGGCGTATTCGTTTTCCTGCTCACAGGAGCTTTCCTCGGGCAGCTGGTGCTTCATAACAACGAAGCAGGTCTTTTCCCTGGTCTGGTAGCAGGCGTATGGGCAGCATGGCCATTTCTCCACCAGGCTCGCGTCACAAGATACAACTTCTTACATCCGGTACCGCGAGAATACAAGGTCCCGGTCAAACAAGCTTTCGCCAAAGTTAGAGACTTACTGGCAGACACCTCATATAACTTCGGTGACAAATGGCACATAGCCAGCGCTGATACAACGAGCGGACGAATAACCGCCGATCTCAGATTCACCGACGAACAGATTCATCACGACATGGACCAAAGAGGGCAGATACACACTCGGAAAGAGCGTCTTCAAAGATACTTGGCGCTGGAAATCACAATAAGTGATACCGGCAGAGATACCGCTCTGGTCCAAATGGACTTCGCTCCCAAAGTTGAAGGTGTTCAATTTCAAGCCTGCGATTCGATAGTGACAGGCTTGATCGACTCAATCGAAAACCGCATCGGAACCGGCGTCCAAGTTGGCGATCCAGCAGATACGAGAATCCCAGCCCCACCTTGGTGGCTCATCTCCCTAAGCGCACTCGCATTATTCGCTCTACTGAGCGACATTCAAAAGGCAATATTCCAATGAACGAACTACACAAGGCCTATCAGGCACTCGGTCTAGAACCCGGTGCCTTGTTCGACACAATCAAACGTCGATATCGAAGACTAGCTCTCGTATGGCACCCAGACCGCATGTCCAGCGCCGATGCAAAACGAGAAGCCGAAGAGGAACTAAAGAAAATCAACAACATGTTCGAGAAACTAAAAAAGCACTTTGAGAACGAACACACATCGGGACCGAGCTGCTGCTGCAAACCAGCGGCAGCCGGCCCACCGCCGAACAATTCGCAGAATACAAACGCCAATCAAAACACCGGCCCCAATGCATCATCTGGACCAACAGAAGCAGAAAGAAAACGCCAGGAGGAAGAGGCAACACGAAAACGAACTGAAGAACGACAGAGACAAGCAGCGGAAGCGGAGGCGGCCCAACGAGCCGCCGAAGCCGCACAAAGAGCGCAACAAAAACACCAGGCAGCCGAGGACGCGATCAAGAGTGAGTCCGAGCGAAAGGAGGAAGCGCTCAGGTGGAAATGTAGTCTCGCAGTCGGAGTCACATTCATCGCACTGATTGGTTACTGTTGGGTCGGATGCGCCGCACGAGATGTTGTCCACTGGACCGGCAAACGATGGGATGAATTCCAATCGCAATTCAAGCCAAAACAAGAAAGTCCTTCTGCTCCACCCTCATATGCACCGGAGGAACCTAGCCAACAGACCGAACCATACATCCCGCCATACGAGCGATTCCCCGGAGGAAATCCGACCTTATGGCGACAATTTCACGAGGAGCAAGAGCAGCGCCGAAAGTCCGAGGAAGAAAGACAGCGCCAGCAAGACATCTACTTCGCCAAGCTCCAAGTTGATCGTGCACAAAAGGCAATCGAGCACTGTAATCACGACATCGCACAGATGGAGCTAAAACTCACTGATTCCTATCTCAGTGAATTTGAGAAAAACAAAATTCGAGAAATGCGCGATTTCCAACAACACAATCTTGAAGCAGCCCACGAGGAGCTGCGCAGCGCACAGGACAAACTGAACTCATTGGACAACAGATGGCCATTTTGCCCTCCGCAGCCTCCTCCAACAAGCTAGCCGATACCAAAGCCTCGTTCTGCCGGGCTTACTGTAGGTACAGCGGAATGCGACAGCACCATTGAGCATTCCGCTGCCTATATATTGAACGCCAAAGATTAAATCGCATTCGACTTTTCCGGCATGCAAAGGGGTAAAACTGGGAAAACGCAGTCACGGCTTACCAGCAACCATTTTAGTCAGCGCCTGACTAAGCTTTGCACAGTGTCTTGACTAATTCATTTCACCGGTGGTACTATTGACGGCATGCAGATGAATGAGGTACAACCGTGAGTCGCACAAGACACATGCAAACACGAATGTCGCAACGGGCGATCAACCAAACAATGGTTGACCTGGCGGCGGAATATGGAGTCACTGAGAACGATAAAATCGTTCTGTCCGAAAATCAATTGAAAGCGCTAATTGCCGAATTGGACGGAATTCGCCGCAAAGCCGTCAAAGCACTAGATAAGGGTGGACTTGTGCTTGTCAGCGCGCCTGATACGGGAGCTTACATAACCACTTACACGCTCGAAAGCTATAGACGCACCGCCAGCTAAGCCATGAATATGAGTCAATCAAGAATGGACGAAGTATCAAAACTAGCCGCAACTAACGAAGGGTCGAGGCACGCGTATGGCGCTCACGATAGCGAGACATTACGGCGCGTTCTGTATGGCTGCTTTGACAGATTGCGTGCCACTTCTCTATCATCAGATGAAGGTGTCGTCGCCGTGACGCAGCTTTTGGCCTGGCTCAAGCTAAGTGATTCCGAAATAATTCCAGTACAATACCAGGCGCCTCATACAGGTATGCGCGTCGGGCTAGAGCAATTCGAAGATGCCGAAGACTTCTTCAGGAAATCACCGAATGACTTGTGGGTAACTGCTTTCACCGGTATGTCGAATCGATTCCGCGCGTTGGATTCATACACGATTCATGAACTCGTCGGAAGAGTAAGTTCCTTAGCTACTACCGAAAAGGCAGACTACACGGTGCTTGCCGAGAGCCTGCTAAGCGAATGGTATCCAAATCATCTCTTTTCGCTGATACCAAATGAAGTGGCAGAACTGGGAATGAGAATACTCGATATAGCCCCACAGGATTCCGTCTATTGCCCGTTCGTGGGAAGCCTAAGATTCGCATTAGCGTGCGCCGATAAAGTTGAGAAGGTATTTGTAGAATTGCCTCACCGTGATCAATTCATGGCGAGCATTCTGGTTCTAGTAAATGCGAACATCGAAGTCCGATTCTCTGATCCTATTCTGTCTCCTGCTTACTTGGATGGACGCAAACTTAGACAGTTTGATGTATCGTTCGCGTGTGGGGCTTTCAACCTAAAGCGTCAGCTCCCAGACTTCGATGTATTCGGTCGCTTTGCTGGAAAAATGGCGTTCAGCGACGTCGTCGACGCACAACACATTATTTCGCAATCCGCTAGACGCGCCGTTTCCGTTGTGGCAAGCGGACTTCTATCTCGAAACGGAATTGCTGAGCGGCAGTTTCGAGAAGAGGTTGTGATGAGTGGACTGCTCAGAGCAGTAATTGCATTGCCTGATGGCTTGTTGACGGGAACTAATATTCCAGTGAATTTGCTGGTCTTCGACAAAAAAGAACACACTGATAGCATTGTCTTTATTGATGCAAGAAGTGAGCAATTCTTTGAACCACGAAAGGAACGGCGCGGTTCGAAAAACAGACTTACTGGGATCGAGTCAATTACCGAGTTATTCAGTCAACCGAGGGATGGTGTTACCTCCAGAATCGTCTCTCGGGAGGAGTGCCGTAATCGAGATTTCGATCTTTCTGTTGGTCAATATGTCATCAGTAATGAGTTGGCTGTCCTTCAGGGCGGATTGGACACAGGTCAGCATGTGCCTCTTGAAAGAGTGACATCCCTCATAATCAGAGGGCAGTCGCCGCCTGTGGGCGAAGACAAAATCCAATTGCTTTTCTATGAAATCGGCGCTGCCGATATCGGCCCCGATGGGATAGTGCGGACACCAAAGAAAGAGGTTTTCGTCGACGAGAAAGATTTGCACGGAGCTTTCTCTAAACAGATCCTGAGGCCTGGAGACATTGTAATGGCCGTAAAGGGAAGCGTAGGAACTGTTGGTCGTGTAGAGCAGGATGGATTGTCGGACGATTGGTCTATACCAATGATTCGTGTACTTGACGGCACGGACGTGACATTGTCTCCAAGTGTTGTACCAGCTATAGCGTCCACAAATTGGATTGTCGGCCAATCATATGTACTGATTAGAGCTAATGAACAGATAGATCCAATCGTTCTTTTCATGTATTTAAGGTCAAAAGTAGCGCAAAGCTGGATCAAATCTAAAGCGACAGGCACCACGGTTCCAAACCTACAAAAGCAATACATTCAAAGTCTTCCTGTAATCCTTCCCTCGCTAGAAGAACAGGCATCCATCAAAGCTCGATATTCGCAGATCATGGAAATCGTAAGCAATATCGAAAATCTTCAAAAGCAGCTAGAGGACTTACTCGACGAAGACTGGCTCTAACTGTGTCCATCAAGCTCTTTCATCAGACAAAATGCGCAAACGGAGAAACGTAATGAACCCTAGCCAATTGACAGTCTCTACAGACATTGAAACTCAAAAAGGAGTAGTCAGCAAAGTGCGCAGTAATCAGTCCGAAATCGAAAAAAGACTCTGGGCGGCCGCGGATGAGCTAAGGGCGAACAGCAAACTCAAGTCATCGGAATATTCGGTGCCGGTCTTGGGTCTGATCTTCCTGCGCTACGCCGATCATCGCTTCGCTCTTGCCGAGAAAGAATTGGCAGGAAAAGGGACTGGGCGACGGTCTATCGGAAAGGAAGATTATCAAGCAAAAGGGATCATGTTCCTTCCGCCACACGCCCGCTTCTCACACTTGTTGGGACTGCCCGAAGGGGAAAACATTGGCAGAGCCATTAACGAAGCGATGAAAGCCGTGGAGAGTGAGAATGAAGAACTTAAGGGGGTTCTCTCAAAAAGCTACACAAAAATAGAAAACTCCACACTGGTTGCGCTGCTGAAAAATCTTTCTGCCATCCCGGTCGATGCGGAAGGGGACACTTTCGGCAAAATATACGAATATTTCTTGGGAAACTTCGCACGGGCTGATGGACAAAAGGGCGGCGAGTTCTTCACACCAACGTCTCTCGTAAAACTTATAGTTCAAGTCATTGAGCCATATCACGGGCGCATTTTCGATCCAACCTGCGGTTCGGGCGGCATGTTCGTCCAATCAGCCGATTTTATCAAAGCCCACCGCAATAACCCCAGCGTAGACATCTCCGTCTATGGGCAAGAGCGAGTGGATGAAACCAGGCAGTTGTGCCTTATGAACCTTGCTGTACATGGACTATCGGGGGACATTCGGCAAGGCAACAGCTATTACGAGGACCTTCATGAATGTGTCGGCAAGTTTGACTTCGTAATGGCAAATCCGCCGTTCAACGTCGATAAGGTCGACAAAGAAAAAATCAAAGACGATCCGCGATTCCCGCTTGGAATGCCCAAGGCCGACAATGCCAACTACCTTTGGATTGAGTTGTTTTTTTCGGCCCTTAACGAAAAGGGGCGAGCAGGGTTCGTCATGGCCAACAGTGCCACCGATGCGCGGCAATCTGAGTTAGAAATTCGCAAGAAACTGCTGCTTGCAAACGTGGTCGATGTGATGATTGCTGTTGGCCCAAACTTTTTTTATACAGTCACGCTGCCTTGCACACTGTGGTTCTTGGACCGTGGCAAGATCAATTCCGACCGCAAAAATAAACTGTTGTTTGTCGACGCGCGACATATTTTTCGCCAGGTGGACCGTGCACACCGGAAATTTAGCCCCAAACAGATTGAGTACATCGCTAACATTGTGCGCCTGTACCGTGGTCAAAGTCCCGAATTCACCGCAGGGGATGACGATGAATCGACAGGTCCCGACCCCGATCTTAATCAGACCTTTCCCGGTCTTCAGTACGCAGACATTGCCGGGCTGTGCAAAATAGCCACTCTCAAGGACATCGAAGCCCAAGGTTGGAGTCTCAACCCCGGTCGCTACGTTGGCGTCGCCGACAAGGGAGAAGATGATTTTGATTTCGCTGAACGGTTGGAAGAACTGCATGAAGAGTTGGAAGTTCTCAACAGCGAAGCTCGTGAATTAGAAGAAAAAGTTGCCAACAATGTTGCCGCGCTGCTCGGACAGGTACCTTAGCATGACAAAAAATATGACTGTGGTCCAAATTAAAGACCTAGGGAAGATACTCACGGGTTCGACACCCCCAACGGTTCGACCTGAGTTATTCGGAAACGAATTCCTATTCATAAAGCCGTCCGACATGTCGCTGGGTAACCGGAGGGTATTTGACACTGAAACAAAGTTGTCTGAGCAGGGTAGACAATATCAAAACAGTAGAATTTTGCCGAAAGATACAACCTGTGTCGTTTGCATTGGAACGATTGGAAAGCTTTGCCTTACAAGTCGCACTTCCTTCACGAATCAACAGTTAAATGCAGTCATACCTAATACCGATTTCTATGATCCAATTTACGTATTTTATCTACTTTCAACGATAATTCCAAAGTTGCAGAAGCTTCAAGGTGGATCAGCTTCCGGCCGTGAACACGTAAACAAATCAAACTTTCAAGAGATTCATGTCAGGGTTCACCCGCTGGATGAGCAGCGCAAGATTGCCGGTATCCTTAATGCATATGACGATCTAATTGAAAACAATGCCCAGCGAATCGTCGTCTTGGAAGAGATGGCCGAAGCTATTTACCGGGAATGGTTCGTCAACCTTCGGTTCGTCGGCCACGAAAAAGTAAAATTGATCAACTCCTCGCTGGGAAGGATTCCAGAGGGGTGGAAAGTAACAAACATTGGAGAGGTAGCCACAAATTTTGATCGGCTTCGTAAGCCCCTATCGTCAATGCAGCGCGCCGACATGAAGGGTGGGTACCCCTACTACGGTGCGGCAAAAATCTTCGATTACATTGACGATTACATCTTTGACGGCAAGTATCTTCTCGTTGCGGAAGATGGCAGTGTTATCACGCCGAGCCGTAAGCCGGTTTTGCAGATGGCTTACGGCAAGTTCTGGGTCAACAACCACACTCACATTCTTCAGGGCAAACATCCGGTTAGCACCGAGCATCTTTACCTCTCGCTTTCCTTTACAGATGTGTCGGGATGTGTGACTGGGGCCGCACAGCCGAAAATCACACAGGCCAACATGAACCGTATTCCCTTCATCATGGCGACGGAGAACGTTCAATCGGCATTCTCAGATTTGGTCGTTCCTCTCTTCGACGAGATTCATCTGTTAAATCGTAAGACTGCCAACCTTCACAGAACACGAGATCTGCTCTTGCCCAAGTTGCTTAGCGGACAACTCAACGTGGAAAAACTCGACATTGAAACTATGGAACAGTAGGACTCTAAAGAATGACCAGCATCGACTACTCTGAAAACGCCTTGGTCGAGAAACCTGCAATTGCACTCTTTGAAGAGTTGGACTACCGCCATGCAAATTGCTTCTACGAAAGAGTCGGTGGTGCGACATCCACCTTGGGAAGGGAAACGACAAACGATGTAATACTTTGGCCGAGACTTAGGGCCGCACTGGAAAAACTCAACTATGGTATCGCCCGCGATGCTATAAAATTAGCAATTGATGAAATTGCCAAGGATCGTAGTGCCATGAGTATGGCGCATGCCAACCGCGAAATATACAAGTTGCTAAAGGATGGTGTAAAAGTAACTTTCCAGAACGACGAGGGCGAAGAAGCCGATGAAACCGTGCGGATAATGGATTGGAATGAACCAACAAACAATGATTTCTTTTTGGCCTCACAGTTCTGGATATCCGGCAACATCTATAAGCGTCGAGCCGATCTTGTTGGATTCGTTAACGGGCTACCAATGTTGTTTGTTGAACTTAAGAAATCGCACGGCAAGCTGGAACACGCATACAAGCACAATTTAAAGGATTACAAAGCTACCATTCCGCAACTATTCTGGTACAACGCGTTGATCATTTTGTCCAATGGAAGCGAAGCCAAGATCGGCAGTATGACAGCAGGATGGGAGCACTTTTCAGACTGGAAGCGAATCAACGACGAGGGTGAACAGGGGATCATTTCGCTGGAAACTGTGATTAGAGGTACTTGTGAAGAATCTCGTTTTCTAGACCTAATAGAAAACTTCACTGTCTTTGATGAGTCAAAGGGTGGATTGGTAAAAGTCACAGCGAAGAACCATCAGTACTTGGGCGTAAACAACTCTGTTGCAGCCCTGCGAAAAATTAAAACTAATCAGGGAAAACTTGGGGTGTTCTGGCACACTCAAGGAAGTGGTAAATCATTTTCAATGGTGTTCTTCTCTCAAAAGGTATTCCGTAAGATTCCCGGTAACTGGACTTTCCTTGTTGTCACCGACAGAGACGATTTGGATAATCAGATTTACAAAAACTTCCGCAATACTGGAGCCGCAACCCAGGAGTGCCAAGCTGAGAGTGGAGAGCATCTCAAGCAATTGCTTACCGAAGACCATCGCTTCATATTTACGCTAATTCAAAAATTTGGGACCCCAAAAGGTGAAAGATACCCAGAGCTCAGCGATCGTAGTGACATCATCGTGATGACCGATGAAGCCCATCGTTCGCAATACGACACGCTGGCTCTCAATATGCGGAACGCCTTACCCAAGGCTGCGTTTATAGGGTTCACGGGAACACCTTTGATGGCGGGTGAAGAAAAGACAAAAGAGGTCTTTGGTAACTACGTTAGCATTTACAATTTCCGTCAGTCCATCGAAGACGGAGCTACAGTGCCCTTGTTCTATGAGAACCGAATCCCCGAACTTCAACTTGCTAATGAGAACTTCAAGGAAGAATTGGAAAGCTTGATCGAACAGGCTGAACTGGATGACCGGCAAGAAAAAAAAATGGAGCGTGAATTCGCTCGTGAGTATCACCTGATCACTCGGGAAGATCGTTTGGAAAAAGTGGCTGAAGATTTAGTAGCACACTTTATGGGTCGGCAACAGGGCGGCAAGGGCATGGTCATTTGCATAGATAAGCTTACGACCGTAAAGATGTATGAAAAGGTGCGGAAGTACTGGTTCGCTTACATTGAGGATCTCAAGGCGGCACGTTCAAACGATCTTAATCGTCCAGTCCTAGAGCAAAAGATAAGCTACATGGAACATACCGATATGGCCGTGGTGGTGTCCCAGCAACAGAACGAAGTGGATTACTTCAACGAGAAAGGATTCGACATCACGAAACATCGCGAACGAATAGTAAAGGAGGATTTGGAAAGCAAGTTCAAAAACCCCGATGATCCTTTTCGACTGGTTTTTGTCTGCGCGATGTGGTTGACCGGCTTCGATGCGCCGTCTGTCTCTACAATCTACCTCGACAAGCCGATGAAAAACCACTCGCTCATGCAGACAATTGCGCGGGCGAACCGAGTCTTCGGAGAAAAGAACAACGGACTAATTGTCGATTATGTTGGAGTCTTTCGTGACCTGCAAAAAGCCCTGTCCATCTACGGTTCGTCGTCTGGCGGTGGAGTGAAGCCGGGCGAGTGCCCAATTCAGAAGAAGGAAGAACTGGTCACTGCCCTTAAGGAAGCCATTGCCAAAGCAACAACCTTTTGCGCAGAAAGAGGTGTCAGTCTTGACTCTATTCTGAAGTCCGAAGGTTTCCAGCGCGTCGCATTCTTGGATGACGCCACGACACACTTGGTTGACATCCAAGTAGTCACAGCTATCGACGACTCGGTTGAAAAAATCATCCTGAACGATGACCTAAAGAAAAAGTATCTATCGCTCGTTGCTCTCGTGGTCCGACTTTATAAAGCAATTTTGCCAGACCAAAAAGCAAACGAATTTGCTCCCATCAAAACATGTCTTGCGGTGCTAGCAGACAAGATTCGATCATTGACTGAAGAAACCGACATCGATGACTTAATGGATAAAGTGGACAAGCTCCTTGATGAATCTATCGCGACGGTGGGCTATGTCATTCACGAGAGCGAGGGGTCATATCTCGTGGACCTAGGCCAAATCGATTTCGAGGCGTTGAAGGCTCAATTTGCTGCGGGTCGCAAGCACACTGAAGCAGAGAAATTGAAGGGATTCGTCAGCAAGAAGGTAACACGCATGGTGCAGCTCAATAAGAGCAGAACCGATTTATTGGAGAAGTTCAAAAAACTGATCGAAGAGTACAACAGTGGTTTGAATGTTGACTTGTTCTTCACCAAGCTTATGTCATTTGCAAAGGAATTGAACGAAGAGGAGAAGCGGGGCGTATCTGAGCAATTGACAGAAGAAGAACTAGCGATTTTTGATATCCTAATGAAGCCTGACCTTGAAATTACTACTAAGGAACGGAAAGAAGTAAAAGCAGTTGCTCGGAAGCTACTGCAAACCCTCAAGCAAGCGAAACTGGTGCTGGACTGGCGGAAAAAATTGCAGACTAGGGCTGACGTGTATTCTACAGTCAAGACCGTCTTGGACGAACTCCCCCGTATCTTCACGCCTGAGTTGTATGAAACTAAATGTGACTGCATATATCAACACGTTTATGACTGTTACCAGGGCGAAGGAGAGAGCATTTACCAAAGTGCCTAATCCTCAGGTTTAGTCACGCATATGTTAAAGCAAAGCGATTGCACGATACCACATATAGTACCAATAATTTCATGTCCGCAAGATCGACTTGACGTCGGGTCCCCTTGCGCCCGCTATTTCGGCAGCGCCGCAGCAGGGGTGCGCCGAACCTTAGACGAAATACGTGAACTCGGAGCGCATCGGCGCTTCCCTGGCTGCCCGGCGACAAGCCTAGCGGACGCAAGCCCAGCGTCAAGTCACCGCGACAGAAAGTTACTAACTATACGGGCTTACCGTCCTGATTCTCTTCTTGAGCAGCCTTTGCCGCCGCTTCAAACCAAGCTTCCTGAGCTTTCTTCCTGGCTTCCAATTGCGCCTGCCTATTTGTCCTAATGTATGCGCGCATCGTCGTTCGTTCGTCCGTATGAGCAAGTGCCTGCTTCACGATGGCGACGCTGGCGCCAGTGTTGGCCATCGCCGACGCCAGACTCCTCCGCAGATCATGAATCCACACGTCGTCTAATTCGAGCTTCCCTCGCAGCGTTTCCCACGCGTTTCCAGGATCTTGAATGTGCCCACTTGCACTTTTATCGCTTGGAAACACAAAATCTGTCAGCTTTTCGGCAGCCTCCAGCAGTTTCTTTCGTCGCGTCAAAATGTCAATTTCCGCCGGACCGAGCAGAATCTCCTGCGTTTTCCGCCCCTTCATCTTAGCGGCGGGAATAACCCACACCCATCCATCTTCATCTATTTCCGACCATTGCATGCTCAGCATCACAGCCTTGCGCACACCAGTGAGCAGCCAAAGCATGATCATATCGGCTAGTGTGCGCTCCTGACAGTGTTTCAGCGGAACGTCACTAATCGCCTGAATCAGCTTACCAGCCTCTTCGTCAGAAAGGACGCGGTCTCGCTGGTTTTCGTGGAACAGAGAAACGCCTGCAAAAGGATTGTCTGTGCGCTCAATAAAGCGCGTCTTGATGCCGAAGTTGAACATTGCTCTGCCAAGTTGAATCGCTCTGTTCGCACTGCCCGGTGTCTTCTCCATCTGCGTATGCAGTCGCGAAGCGTCATCGTGCGAAAAATCTGCCGCTTTTTTCTTTCCAAGATTGCGTTTGCCAAACCAGCGATTGAAGTTGTTCACGTTGTCGTCCACCCGCTTACCTCTTTTCTCCAGGTGCTGGGCTTTGTAGTGCTCGAACAGCTCGTCCAAAGTAGGAGAATTAGCAGCCTTTACTTGCTCGAAAACGTTTTCGCCTCTGTTCCGGCGAGCGGTCAATTCAGCGGCTCTTGTCTGAGCTTCAATCATCGATCTACGCGCGAGAGTGTCGGGCAGAGAATCATCAAATTTGCAGTCCAGGTCCAGCGTTTTCCAGTTGCCATTTTCCTTGCAGCGGAAACAGAACGCCTTAGTGCCGCCCCGCCCCACAGATACATACAGGTGCACATTTGGAAGCACCGCCACAGGGCACTGCTTCATGTGCGCAGGACAAGTCAAGGAGCGGATGAACTTGGCTGTGAACGTTTTTCCAGTTGTCTCGTTCTTTGTCATTCTTGCCTTACCCTGCGATTTTGCCTTACCCTAAATGACCTTTGGGTTTCGCTACAAGCGGTAGGCTGTCATTTTCGGGGGCAAAACGCCTTACCCTTTGCCTTACCCAAATTAAGTATAAATCGAAAAATTTGAGTGCGCTAGAATTACAATGAAATCGTCACAAAGCCTGACAGAGATAAGGATAGCGAGAATTAAGAAAGGTCCGAAAAAAGCCGGAAAAATGGTAACCTTTAGACTCATAACCCAAAGGTCGTAAGTTCAAATCTTACCCCCGCAACCAATCTACATGAGGCTTTCGGCGATTCGTACCCGAAAGCCTTTTTGTTTCTCTATCGTTTTTCTATCGCGATTCGCAGCCCGCTTGAACGCGAACAAATTTGCATGCAGAATTCTTGCTAAACCAGCTCTGACAGCCAGACTTGGCAATGTACTGAACAATCGAAAAACCCAAGCCAACTGCGCAATATAGCCTCCAGCTTGCCTTTTCCACGCCTTACCCTTCGCCAGCAAGAATGCTGAAACACTCCGCGCGATGTTTTTGCCTTCTATCGCAGCCTCTATCGCATCCCTCTATCGCGCCAACTGGCTGGCATGAAGACTGTGGCGATTTCCGCGCCTAATGCAATGCCTAATGCAGCGCCTAACGCAATGCCTAACGCAGTGGCTGCGGAACGCCTAGCGCAATGCCTAGCGCAGTGCTTGCCTAACCCATTGCCTAACCCACACATCGGCGATTCGCCACTGTGACGCGGATTGGCGTCTCTTTGCTGACGCTTCAATGGAAAATGTCATCGAATGTTTGTCTCGCAAAAGCATTCAGGTTCTGGATTTCACGAGATGTATTATGATTGGCATTATGAAAATCCGTCTGACAATACAAACGACCGTCGATGCAATCCCAGCCAATAGAGGCTAGGAAGCAGTCTCGTCGTGTATTAGGACCGGATCAAAATCTTTCGACTCCAAATTTGCCGACGAAGCTGCTCATAGAAGCACCGGAATCAACGCAGCTAGGAGGGAGAATCAATGGCTATCTGGTTTACGTCCGACCATCACTTCGGACATACAAACATCATCAAATACTGCGACCGCCCATTTGGCACAACGCATGAGATGAACGTGGCTATGGAAGCTGCTTGGAACCGAGTCGTCGACAAAGATGATGTTGTTTATTATCTCGGTGATTTCGCAATGGACGTTCGACTGGTGCCGTTGCTCGTCGAGCGATTGAAAGGCGCGAAAATTCTGGTCCCTGGCAATCACGATAAGTGCTGGCAAAAGAAGGATACTTCACATCGTTGGGTGAAACACTACTTGGATGCTGGCTTTCAGTCGGTAGAGCAGTCGATGCGCCTGGAGATCGCGGGGCAATCCGTGTTGCTAAATCACCTACCTTACCGCAACGAAGCCGACCCGCAGCAGCGTTACTTCCTACAACGCCCCATCGATGATGGCGGCTGGTTAATTCACGGACACGTCCACAATCGCTGGAAAGTATCTGGTCGCCAGATCAATGTAAGCGTCGAGATGTGGGACTTCGAGCCGGTGAGCCTCGATTGCATCGCGAGAATAATTGGAGCGGGTCCGGCAACAAGAGCGGAAGGCAGCAACGAGACCTACGCAGAAAGCTAGTCGTCAGAGGCGGTCGATATATTCTTTGATCTTGTCGGCGATTTCGGCAAGCGATGGTTGTCCTGCATAGTAAAGCGCTTGCGTTCCTTTGTACTCTCTTTCTAACTTTGCCACTTCTTCCGCATTCTCGAATTGGAACGCTGGGTTAGCCGCTATGCGCAGTTCGTCTGCCTTTGGAAAGCGCTGTTTCTTTCTCTCTTCGTACTTGTCCGTTCCTATGAAATCCTTCACTGCATCAATATCAAGCAGGCAATATACATCGTAGTAATGGCGAAGGAAATTGGTCGGCAATTTCCCTGTCTCACGAAACTTCCGAAACTTCGTAGTGATCGTTTGGAGTTTTTCAACGAAGGTAAAGGCAGGGTTATAGCAGGGAATGCCGAGCGCACGATTGTCGATGACATCGACTTTGCTCGCTTTAGCCGCTTCCATTGCCCAAGATGAAATGTCCACTGGTGTATTGGGCGTGGTGTCGTCAAACCCAATCTCTAACAGGATGCCGGGCTTTACTCCAACTAGTTCTTCAGTCTTGGTTTCATAAGTTAGCCTGATGCCACCATTGCGAAGTCGCTCGTCATCATATTCGGTGGCACGCGAGACGGTTACATCAGGAACTTTTATCTCTGCGGCTAGCCAGTCATAAAACTTTCGACGCGATTCTATATGAATGTCCTTGTCGTGATTCTTGCCCGTTTTCACATCCATGTCGGGCGGAGGTTCAAATCGAATATCGATGTCTTCCGAAAAGCGTTTGATGATTCCGAATCCCTTCGATAGAGAGGTTCCGCCTTTCAACTCGAAAGTGAAACTCTGACCCTTTAGTCCCCACAGGCAGTGCATGATCCAATAGTCTTTCTCGACCAAGGTCGGCGTGATGCTGTCCCGCTCTGCGACAATTCGCAACAGGTCCGCGAAATCTGCGCGCTTGTGCAGGAATTCAGGCATCAAGCCATTCGTTGATCAGTTTTTTCGTTCCTACAGTTCCGAATTTTGAGGCGGCCTGTAGCAACTTGTGACGATCAAACTGATGCGATTTCGCTTGAGCATTGCGCATCAAGTCATCACGTTCTTCAGCGAGTTCATTCAGATTATTGAGCAAATCAACCAACAGAAACTCTGAGGAAAGCTTGTTCGGAAAACGCGGTTTCATTCGGAAGTCAAACGTGCGATTGCCAAACGTGAACCTACCGTGTCTTTTGTGGTTATAGACAACGGTGCGATTGTAGAGCTGAGTTCCACCCAATCCAAGGGTGTTGTAGCTGGCTGGTGACAGCAACAAGAAATCGTCGTCACGCAAAAATGCAGCAACAAGCTCGCTGTCCTCTGGTGGAACCGGTCCAAATGCGGACTGGCGAGGAACGTAATACAACCCTTGGGCAAGCTTTCTTAGCCGCCCAGAGTCTTGCAACTGTTTCAAATGTCGATCTACTGCATTCGAAGCCGGTGCGAGATCTTCCCGCCGGTATACGCCGCCAGCTCGAAGTCGCCGGGACAGAAGGGCCGCGGCGGTAGGTTTTGGTGTAGTAGCCAATGCGTTCATCGGATGCCTGAATTTTCATTGAAGTTTCATGCACCCAATATAGCATACACGCCGAATATATGTCAAATATACCGATTGGGCAATAAAGAGATAGCCTCAGGTCTGCTACCCATTATGGGGGAGCCTGCGGCTGAGCCTCAATTTTGCCCGCACATGGACGGATAGCGAACGGGGCGCCCTTGCGGACGCCCCATTTGAATTGATTCGCAGTGCTTAAATCACTGCCACAGCGCCACCGAGCGCGGACTCGATGTTGGCTGTTAACGAGGAGATTATCGAATCACACGCCGCGTAGTTAACGCCTTCCACAGTGGGTCTGAAGTCCACTAGGACAGCTGTTGTTCCACGTTCGGTTGGCTGGACTTGTATCTCGACTGCAAGGAAGCGCTGTAGGCGCTCCTTTCGTGTGTGAATCTGTCCGCGCGCGTCGCCTTCGAATCTTGTAAATTCATCAATGAAGCGAAGATTCGCTGTGATTCTGCCCGTCTGTGTATCCGCCGTTACGACGTGCCACTTGTCGCCATAGTTGTATGAGATTTCCGCGATAATGTCGCGAATTTTCGCGAATGCGATCTTTGCCGGAACCTTGTATTCTCGCGGTTGAGGATGGAGAAATTTCGCGCGTTCTTCGCATGCGCTTTTGAAGATTGGAATTGCGGCGAGTATGCCGAGCACTAGTCCAGGCACTACGCCTGCTCCTGCATCATGCGATGCTTCGCCGATGAGTGCTCCTGTTAGAAGGAACACGAATGTTCCGACAATGATTGCTACGATGGCCATACGTCATCAACCTCCGGTGAGTCTTGTTGTTGAAAGTCATTAGTGTTGTTTTCGTGCATGCGTTCTTGCTGGCTGCGTCGATTTGAATTCCGCTTCTTATCGTTGCGGCGATTGTGGCGGCTTCGGTTCTTTCCTTCAGGTTTGCTCTCCTCTTTCGGCTGGCTCGTCTCTGGTCGCTCAGTTCTTTCGCGCTTTCGAATTGATTCGGAAATTTCGTGCGTCGCTCGTTCCGGCGGCGGATACGCGAGAGCGTGGTGATAGGCAGTCGGCGATGTCAGCGCAATCTTGAGCGGCCAGGTGTCATTCGTGAAAGCGATGACCTCGCCGCTTAAGTTGATCAGTTCATCCGGTGTTGCAAGCGATCTTCCTTGAATGAACTCCTGAACTCGTCCGGTATCGCTTACGCTGACCTCTTCGATGGTCGTTCTTCCGAGTGCTTCGCTCAGTGCACGAGCCTCACGAAAGTTCTTCTGTCGGAAGTAGATTTGCGTTGCCGGTTGATCGAAGATTATTTGCGCCTCCTTTTGTGAGTACACTCGCTCAAGCTGGAAATAGTTTTGAAACCCGAGCACTAGACTTAGCTTGGCTTTTCTGACGATTGATAGAACATTCGCAATGTTTGCGATCTTGCCGAAGTTTGTGAATTCATCGAGAAAGAGCGATGTTGGATACTTCATCGCCGATTTTGTATCGAGCAGGTAATCGAGGAGAAAGTTGACCAGGAGCGATCCGATTAGTTTGCTATCGCGAGAGCGGCTTGGAATGGCTATGTAGAAGGTGAAGAGCTGTTTCTTCAGTGCTTCAAAATCGACATCTGTCTTTTCAGTCAGTGCGACCAGTTGATCCGTGATCCATGGATTCAACTTTGTCATTAGCCCCGACAAGACCCCGAATCGGAAGTTCTCTGAGGTTGACCCTAGCCATCCTTCAAACTCCTTTTTGAGCGAGTTCTGAGGGGCTTCTGGCGAGTTCTTGGCGTACCTTACTCACGCCCGATAGCAGCAGCCATCTGAGAGCGCCGATATGTCCCCTCTCTGGTTCGCTTGCCGCCGCATGCAGTATCAGTGAAACGAGGAGTTGTTTCTCGGACCTGTCCCATGTTGGGTCGATTCTTCCTTCCTCGCCGCTGCCATTCATGATGATCAAGTCGGCTAGTTTTTCGGCTTCTTTTGCTTTCTCCAGTGGTGGAGCCCATTTCACCCGGTCTACTGGATTGATTCGGGTTGATGACATATCAGCGGGATTGAAGGAGAAGATTGTGTGACCTGCTTGTTTACGCCATCCCGCAGTTAACGTGTACAGTTCGCCCGGTTCGTAACCTGGAGTTGCCTCCGTCACGATCATGTTGCTTCCGAGCCTTTCGATAAGGCTTTGGAACCCAAAGGTCGTAAGTTCAAATCTTACCCCCGCAACCAATTAAAAGCCTAGAAGGACCGGCAGTTTCGAGAGAAGTGCCGGTTTTTATTGGGGTAGCCTACAGAGCGCGCCTTACCCTCTGCCTTACCCTGATGAAGATCAGGATTAATCCATCTGGAGACAGGTAAGGAAAACCGCGCAGTTACCCATCCGCCAATGGCGGCACAGATCAAATAGCGACACCGCATATGGTGCCATGCACACCAGCCATCAAAGCTGGTGACTGGACAGGCTACACGACTGCGACTACCCGCCTGACTATGAGTGTAGATTTGCTCCAGGCGCCGAATCGAAACCATCGAATGCGCCTCGAACTATTTCTTCCAACTCGGACAGCTCTTCATCTGTCAAGGCAGCGAATTCGCTCATTCTTCTCTTATTCGGAAGCATGCCACCATTTCTGTGTACAAACAGCACAAACTGTTCAGCAATGAGATCCGGCATCTCAACAACGTTCATGACGTCCCTTACAGCTTGATCGCGGCGTGTGAGATAGTCAATTTCTCTCGGCAGGTCGGCATCTATAGTGCGCTTCACACAGCTATAGAGAAACTCCGCAGCCTCAGTGCAATCGAAGTATCTATAGAGGTCGGCAGTGTCATTTAAGACGTGTACATTCCCCTTGACCGTTGGTTCCCATTCAATAAACTCCATGAGCCGACCGGAATGCGCCTGAAGCATTTCACGATACTTATCTATCCAATCCAACATTACGGATGAAACAGGGAAAAGCATTCCAGGCGGCGCAAACTGCCGATCTGATAGGCTGTGATGAATTAGACATCGGTGAAGTCTTCCGTTCCCGTCAGCGAATGGGTGAACGTAGACAAATCCAAAAGCGGTTGCAGCGGCTTGAAGAACAGGATCTAAATTACCTTCCTTCATGATGGCATTAGATTCGATTAGCGAACTGATCAGATGCTCAACGTCCTCCGGCTTGGCACCTATGAACTCGGGAAGCGGCTCACCATCAGGAGTGTGTTCGCCGAGAAAAACACCCTCAGTACGCAATCCGCCTTGTACGAAACGGTTGTCTTCAATAAGAATTCCATGAAGACGAATCAATTCTCCCACTGACAGAGGGTTCTTACCCGCCTGCATGACGGCTCGCCCCCATCGTTCGATTCGATTTCGAGGCGGCCGCTCTCCTTCTATTTGAAAACTAGCCTGACTGTCTGCCAGGAGCAAAAAACTTGCAGCGCGAGAAATGACGGACTTGCTCACGCGTCCAATGACATTTAGTGCGGATTTCGAGAGGTCGCTCTCAGAGTAGGACTTTAACGTTTCCGTCTTTCTGATAATAGGACAAAAACTGGAAGTCCCCAAAAGGTTGTCACGCACTTTATGCCGACGCGATAGCGTGCCACTAGATTTGGTGAAATACTTGTCGTTATCGAGCAAATCAACCGATGTGACATTAGGCGCATCTGGAACTGCAAGCTTATTTCCAGTCAGCAATTCATAGAGGTACCAGGCGCGACGCGTCAGCACACTGTTGGGCGCGGACAACACATATTGCTCAATTGCTTCCGCTGGCAGAGAAATGAACACCCGCTTTAGAACAAGTAGATCTATGTTTTCGTACCGCATTGCGAAATTTAGGTGTGCCTGAACAGTGGGTTCAAGCTCGTGCCGTTTGCTATAGATTTTCCAACCGCGATCTTGTCTTATGTGTCCTTTTATATTTTGCTCTGAGATACAACTAGGTTCTCGAACAGGAGCCGGAACATCAAAGGCATGAACGAGGGCAGATAGTCCGGCAAGGCTAGTGAGGGACGGCAAAGCCGATTCTTGAAACAGGGCTGGTTTTTGGCTGGGCAAGTCCATTTTCGGTTCCAGATCGTTCTTTTTGGCTCCAGATGTATATATTTTATCAATAGAGGTTCCAGATTGCTCAAAAATTCATATCCAAGTTCCGATTTTCTCACGTTAGGCTAAATTGCCGCAAAAACACCGCAACAGGTTCCAATTTCTTCAATATGGTTCCAAACTTCTCTTTTTCACCATCCACGCTCCATTTTGACTGGGTGACAACAAACAAACCACAAGAAGGAGTTGACGCGCATTCAATGCTTCGATAATCTTGGAAATATGAAAACGCAAAACGCAGTCACGGCTCTAGCCGCACTTGCACAGGAAACACGCCTAGAAATATTTCGACTTTTGGTCAGAAAAGGAGCTGCCGGAATGGCAGCCGGCGATCTGAGTACTCATTTTGGCATGCCACCAGCTACGATGTCATTCCACTTAAAGGAACTCACAAATGCTGAATTGATCGTTTCGCGACGCGAAAGTAGATCGATTATCTATTCAGCGAACTATGACCAAATGCAAGAGTTGCTCGGCTTCTTGATGAAAAACTGCTGCGCAGATAACGGAGGCAAATGCTAATGAAGAGATTCCATGTACATGTTGCTGTGGCAAATTTGTCCCAGTCAATTCAGTTCTATTCGACGTTTTTCAACACTCCGCCTTCCGTCGAAAAGGAAGATTATGCGAAGTGGATGCTGGAAGATCCGCGCATAAATTTCGCGATTTCAACCAGAGGCAGAGAGCCCGGTTTAGATCACCTGGGAATACAGGTTGAAACTTCAGATGATCTCAAAGAAATTTCAGTGCGCCTAAAAGCGGCTCAGCAGCCAATCTTGGAACAAGATCAAACCACGTGTTGCTACGCCAAAGCTGATAAAACTTGGGTGCAGGATCCACAAGGAATTGCGTGGGAAAGCTTTTACACAACCGGAGCCGCAACCACCTATGGCGAGGATGCTCAATTCGAAACTCAGACAAGTTCCGCCTGCTGTTCGCCTATGCCCGAAGTTATTCCTGTGAGTTTTGGAAAGAAGAAGGACGGTTGCTCGTGAAGAAAGTGATTTTCGCCTGCATCCACAATGCAGGACGCTCACAAATGGCGGCAGCGTTTTTCAATCAATCTGTCGATCAGAGGAAAGCTCATGCGGTTTCGGCTGGTACACAGCCTGCGGAAAAAGTCCATGACTGCGTCGTCAAGGCAATGCAACAATTGGATATTGATCTTTCCGATGTAAAACCCCAACTTCTTACGGAGGAGTTGGCAAACGATGCCGCTCTTCTCGTAACGATGGGCTGCGGAGAAGCCTGTCCCTATGTGCCTGGGCTTCGCCGAGAAGATTGGCCACTGCCAGATCCTAAGGGCAAAGCCGACGACGAAGTCTGCACAATCCGCGACGGAATTAAGACTCGCGTGCTCAGGCTGCTCGATGATCTGGGGGCACTAGATTGTTGCTCTGAGGCTTTAGAGGCGTAACTATGGAAACACTTAAAGCCGAAAGCGCGCCGGTCTCTTCCTTCTGCTGACCCATGTACGGCAATGGTAAGACTCTTATTGGTGTTTAGGCACTTATGCGATGAAATTTATCGGCGCGCCTTGAAGTACGAGGCGGACGTCTACACTAACAGTGCATTCTCTTGTATCGCTGTAAGCTTGAACGGGAGCACCGGGGACGCCAGTCGATTTCTACAGGCTGAGATGATTATTGAATACATGCGCTCAGCATCGCCATAGCGTTTCTCTGTTCTATATGCTTCTGCTGTCGACATGCGAAGACTTAGCGTGCCTAGAGTCTCCCCGCCCCCCGTACTACTCAAAGTCCGGTCCAACGTACGCTGGTATTCGTCAGCATTCATCGATTCTGCAGATTGTTGGAGACATACCAGCGCCAATACAGAAAGCAACAAGGAAATCACGGGTAAGGGAAGAACAGAATTTTCATACAAACATTTGCCCTTAAAATTGCTCGCTCCGATCATGCTCACCCCAATAGATCTTCCCCACACTATTTTGCGCAGAACCATTATGGATACGTCCTCACAATGTTCAATACGAACGGGGGCCACGTTCATCGGATTACGCAACACTGTATATTACCTGGGCGACTTTGCTATGCTACCACATTTAGTGGCAGATGTCTTGCCTCAATTGAATGGCAAAAAGCATCTCATAGCAGGAAATCATGACCGCTGCCACCCGAAGATTGGCGCGAGTAAATGGCTCCAGGCATGTATTGATGCCGGGTGCGTGTCTGTGCAGATTGATATGCAAACGGAAATTGCTGGCGAGATGGTCTTGTTGCACCATTTCCATATCGCGCAGAAACCGAACCAAAGCAGAAGTATTATGGTCAGCGTCCTGTCGATGGCGGTGGTTGGTTAATTCACGGACACGTTCATAATCGCTGGAAAGTCTCTGGGCGGCAGATCAATGTCAGCGTCGAGAACTGGAATTTCGAACCGGTTGGACTGGAAACAATAGCTTCCATCATCAAGGTTGGTCCCCAGCTTGCAGCCGAGGGACGCTACGATTAGAGCGCTTTCCAGTTGACGGGCATTTTCTCGCGCGAGAATTCAGTCACAAACAAGAAATTTCCGATTGGCCCCACTTTTCTCGCGCGAGAAAATGAGGTGTAATAGGAAATTACGGAAGCAGAGAAAGACATTCTTGAATATGTACAGTCCGGCAAGCTAGAGCTGCCGCCGCTCAGATTCATGCCAACAGCTGAGTCGATTGAAAGAGGCGACATTGAGCCTGATGTGCTGGTTCAGACGAGTTGGCAAGGAAGGACGTATGCCTTTGTCGGCGAGGTAAAGCGGTACGGTAGCGACAAGTCTGTCAGTGAGGCGGCAGAACAGGCTCGGAAGTACGCAGAACGGCTGCAAGTCAACCCGCTCGTGATAGTGCCCTGGCTTTCTAACGAGCAGCTTCTTTCTCTTGAACAGAGGAATATCAGTGGCGTCGATCTCTGCGGCAACGGAATTGTACTCGTGCCGGGCGAACTGCTGGTGTTCAGGACCGGGCTGCCAAACAAGTTTCCGACATCCAGTCTAATGCGGCGAGTCTACGAGAGGACAAGTTCTCTCGTAGACTCGCCTTTCTGCTGCGGCCGCAATATAACTCTGTCTCCGAAATTCTCGATGAGATAACAGCGAGAGGCGGAAGCATTACTCTTCCCACTGTCTCCAAGGCGCTGAAGCAGTTGGAAGAGGACGTAGTAATCGAAAAGTCGTCGAAGAGTATCCGCACATTGCAGTCAGACAAATTATTGGACCGGCTGAAGTCAAACTATGAGCCGCCGAAGCCGCGCGGTTTTGTTCGATGTAAGCTAACCACCAAAAACAACGCCAGTATCGGCGCAATCCTCTTCGAAGCTGCCAAACAGGCGGGTGAGCGAATTGTGCTTTCAGGAGAAAGTTCGGCGAACTTCTATGCAACTATGGCGAAGGAACCGATTGACACTTTCTATTGCACCGAGACTACGTCGCTACAGCTGGAAGAATTGAATGCTGAGATGGACGTCTTCAGCAGATTTCCGAACGTCGAGCTTAAGAAGTGCGACGCGGAGATTGTTTACTTCGATATGCGAAACATGAACGGCTACAATGTTGCCTCTCCAATTCAGGCTTACCTTGAGCTAGCGAATTCAGACAAGCGCGGCCAGGAAGTTGCAGAACAGATCCGCAAGAAGATCATTCAAGATATGCAAGATCTTCAGGAGAAATCTGGCAAATGAGCGACTTAGATCTCTTCAACACCTTTATTGATTTGCATGAGAAGCTCTCAGGCAGAGGAATTTCAACAATTTTAGGCGGCGGTCTGGGATTGTATCTAAAGCAACTCCACTTAATGGAAAGCCCTGTCAGAACACTGATAGATGCAAGCGGATGGCCTCAACCGCGAAGCACATCGGATATTGATGTTTTCTTCCCGTTGGAAGTGCTCGTTAGTTTAGACGAAATGAAAGCAGTGCGATCCATAATCGATGAAATGCACTTCGAAGCCATCTCTGGCTCTGAATATTGGCGCTTTAACTTGCCCCAAAACGAGGTCAAGATAGATCTGTTAACCGGTCCAATAGACGACACAGTGAAAAATCAGTTGAAGAGCGATTCTCGTAGAGCGCGACCAAAAGGGGATTTGCAACTCCATGCGCATCCTGTGCCGGAGGTGCGTTTTCCGGGCGCGCGTGGCCCCCGACTCCGGAGCAAAGTGGACCCTACGCAACGACAGCGCATGAAACTAAAGAGAAAGAGGAAAGCTATCCAAGCGACGTCTCAATGTTCGCAATGACTGCATCGCGATATCTTTGCGAGAGCTCTTCTGAGAGTCGTGACTGCTCCAAGACTTCATCAACATTTTCTTGAATGCTTTTCGCCAGATCTTGCATGATCTGCAAGACTCGCTCTTTGGCGCCGCCCCAACTATCTGCGACAGCCGCGAAATCCTTCCGCTTTATTTTGTCGTTTCGTCCATTTATTGTGATCGCAAACTTGTCGCCAGCCAGATAAATCCTAGTGTTCACCAGGTCATAGATTGGTGAGTAGGCTATATCAGCAAGCTCAGGGTAGAGCCCCAATTTGCCCGGTCTGAGCCACTTGATCACTGATATGTTTTTTGCATGCAAATCGCCATTTGCAACGAACCACGAAAAAATCAGGTGGTTCATATAAAGCCAAAGGTCTGCTTCACTCAATTTGAGATCGACCAACGTCTTCGCTACTCGCTCTGCTGATGTTCCGTATTTGTCTGCTCGTGATAGATAGAGCAATGATGCAGCGTCCTCTTGCAACGCCAGCTTTAGGCTGTGATGCATCTCTTGCAAGTCTCGCTTGCCCGGCACGTCGTAGCGTTCGATTAAAAGAGCCCGACCTGGAAAGAGATCGGTTTTGTTAGTAGCGTCTATCATTCGCACGGTAGCTACATTGAGTCCTGCACGCCGAGCTAGTTCCATTGTGGCCCATTCGTTTTCGACCATATTCGAAAACGTGGGCGACTGGTATTTGAGGATATGGCTGCAAGAATTTGCCAGAACTCCAAGTTCTAGCTTGGGCTGTCCTTTATGCATACTTAGCACCACCGGCAATTTTGCTTGGACACCCGAGACGCGGACGGGACCTTTTGAGCCGAGCCCCCGCATGACGTCTTGAAGCGTCTTTTCATCGACTATATGATCCTCGACTTCAAGGATTGTTTGCGGCTCCGGCGCTAAATCAGCGAGCTTCAGTTGCAATGTGTCAAAAGTAATTTCGGAATCCTGTGAGGTCGCTGTTCTCAGAGTGAGATTAGACAGATACTTTTGGCTGGTTGCTAGCAGTGCAAGTTTGTCTTCCTTTGCGATTTTGAAGGTCGCTTGTAGCTGACTCTCCATCCAGCCTTCGGGCAGCAAGTTCTCAAAGAAGGCTGGCATTTGCCTGCCTTCGTAAGCTGTTTGAGCTTTGAGCGGCAGCTGAGGAGAGAGTTCGACCTTCCAATTAGGCGAATATTCAAATCGATATTCGCTAGACAATCCAACAAGTTGACCTATTTCCCAACCGTAGAAATAAACTTGAAACTCGCGGCGCTTCGCGATTTGAACTTTGGCGATGAACTCGTGTTTATCCATCAGTTCGGTCAGTCGCCAATATTCTGGCTTTAAATCATTGCGGGCGGCGAATGCCTGAGCTCGTTCGCGATCTACTTGACCGAGACCTTGTATCAATTCGGATAATTTTGATTCGGGCAGAGACTTCTCTGCATAAGACTTCGATGCAGAGAGGCACTCAAAGACGGTTTGAAGCGGGCTGGATACAGCCACCTTTACAGCCTGAGGCTCTTCCTTCAAGCGTGAAGCAATGAGCTTTGGCGCTTGTATCCAATCAACCTCGGGGTATGGAAGATCTCTATTACGCACGATCCTGAGTCCCGGCAATGCAACTGGCGAATGTGTAGAACTCCTGGAAGAGATGAACGCAAAACCATTGATCGGGCTGAGCGTTGCGGCAGTGCTGAACGAAAGATGCCAGTCGGGAAAGAGCCTTGCTATGATAGCTAGTAGGTTTGTTTGAATTAGTTGCTCGGGATCGGCATCAGGCTCATCGCAGTAGACTCCCCGCGTGAGCGCAACGAGCTGTCCGCGATGCGCAGCTACTCTGAGGGCATTCTTGTCGTCTGGGGTAATTCCGATATAGAGCATGTAATGATTCCGCGCACAAAAGGGGCATTCTAGAGCGATTTCATTACAAGCATACCACGCGCGTAATGAAATCGCGCATCAATCAGGTACATCGAGCGCGATTTCATTACGCTCGGACCTAGCAAGCCATACGTATGCAACAATAAGTTGCGAAACGGTCGAGAACCGCTGACTTGCCCGCAGTTCTTTTGCAGCGATGTTCCACCGACTGACAAAAGATTGATAGCTTTTATCAAAGAGCATGGAACCAAGCGCATTCCATATCCAACTCCAATGCCAGCTCCAACGCGCCGATGAGTGACAAAATCCTTGTGGGGAGTGTCTTCAGAGCCAGTCAGAATGACTCAACCATTATCAAGACGCAACACGCCAATAATCTAGAAGCTATCAGAGAATCGTGTTTGCCTCACTGGCTCCACCATCAGCCTATCGGCGCTAATATGGATTTATCCAGTCTGCTCCATATGAGCGTACTCCGAAAGCAGCAAGGTTGGTCCATGCTCACCAATCTAAAGAGCGACTCAACACGCCCGCCCAAGCAAGCGCTCGGCAACTCTCAGCTTGCTTTCCTGGCCGCCTCACTGTTGATCGGCATCAGCACCGCTGGCTCTGCCGGTTCGCACGAACAGTCAGAAGATAAAGAGCTCTACAAACTAAAGGCGACCGCCCCGGACCAGGCACTGAGCGATACGGTCTACCGATATTTAAGCGAGCGCGCCGCGGCTGCTTATGCAAACAAGCATTTCAAGGAAGCTGAGTTGCTTTATTCGAGCGCGCTTACCAACGCCGAGAAAGCCCACGCAACTGCCTGCGATGTTGCCATTCTTACCGCAAATCTAGCATCTGTCTATCGAGACAGCTCTCAGTTCGACCGAGCGAAACTTTTATTCAGCAAAGCGCTGCAATCAAGTTCTAATCAAGGAGGCGACACTTACAAATATGTGTTGCGGCAGTATGCCCTCTTTCTAGAGAGAACCGGACGGACAGAAGAAGCCAAATTCACCTTCGACGCCGCCCGGCATGGACACAAGTTAGTGCCTGGTTCTGGGACCTTAGCCAATCAATCGGCAAGACGCGGTGGAGATCGTTCGCCAGTACTGCTCATTCAGCATACGCCATTAGCTGCGGTGCCTACCACCAATCAAAACGACCCATACCTGGACGTCAGCCTGCCGCTGCCGGAGCAGCTGAGCGCCGGCGGCCGCCCGTGGACATTTCACTTGCAGTTTGCTGAATGTCCACCCCGAGAACGCTGGTCTGCATTCGACACCGAACAGCGCAGCACGCTCAATCGAGAATGGGCAGACTGGCTAAAGAAAATGAAGAATGCTTTGGAATCAGCAATCGTTGAATCACCGGATCTACCTAAGCAAGGACGTTACCATTTAGTTGTTACTCGCTCCGGCTGCATTAATAATGTCGAGACGCTTTCAAATCCGGCCTTCAGTGAAGATTACCTGCAGTCAATAGGAGCAGCGATCTCCCGACTGAACAACTGTACTTCGGTGTCGTTTCCGGACAGATCTCACATGGAAGAGATTCACGTTGTCTTGAACTTCGAAAAACCAGAGCCCGACAAGCCGGAGGTAGATTGGTCTCAGTTCAAGCCACAGGTTTCAAACGGGTATACCGTCATCTATCCAATTGCTGGAGCCGGTTGGGTTGGTCGCCCCTGGTACAGCTATCCACAATCTGCAACCGGCCAAGGCGCCCAGGCACCGGCAAGACCGAATTCAATCCAGCCCACCTTGGCCGGAACTTTGTCGGGACCAGTACCGCAAAACACAGCGGCAACGCTGCCTATTAATGCCGCTCAGCCAATCGCTCCGAGATCAGCTCTCAACGGGCTACCACCAGCAGTGCTAAACCCGCTCAATATTCCAGGCGTTCTTTTGCCGGGTAGACCGCCCACCGGCAAGTAAGCCTATAGCCCTCTCGATTTCTGAAACTGAGCGAAGCAAAGATCGTGCCAGATCTCCCGGGCGATATTGCCGCCACAGATCAAAACACCGACTTTGTCGCCCGGCACAATGCCGATCATCTTACGAGAAACCGCAGCTACTGCCACCGCCGCCGCTCCCTCGATCACCATACCTTCATTGTCCAAGAACTCGAAGATGGTAGATAGAATGTCTTGCTCGTCGATCGCCACCCACTCGTCTACGACTTCTCTGGCGATTGGAAAGGTGATGGTGTCCGGATCTATCCGGCCGGCAATACCATCGGCGACCGTGCTGTCCGTGAACACCGGTGTGATTCGACCGGCCTTGACGCACTCCATCATTACCGGTGAATTGGCGGCTACCGCTCCAACCACCCTGATGTTCGGATTGATCGCCTTGGCTACCAAGCCCACTCCGCTCACCAGCCCGCCACCGCCAACAGCCACTACAAGCGTGGTCAGGTCCGGTCGAGCCGCCAACATCTCTAATGCGATTGTGCCCTGCCCGGCAATTACTTCGGCATTATTGTACGGCGAAACATAGAATGCCTTCTTCTCTTTGGCCAAGCGGCGCGCATAGTTCTCGGCCACTTCGCAATCTTCGCCATGCTGAATCACACCGACGTTGTAGGCGCGCAAGCGCTCCCGTTTCAAAGGCGAGGCAGTGGCCGGAAGACAGACTGTTACTTCACTGTCTGTAAAGCGGCAAGCCTCCGCAACACCCAGTCCGTGATTACCCGCCGATGCAGTCCAGATCTTATGAATGCCGTTCTCTTTAGCCCAGGTCAGCGCATTGAGCGCACCGCGAAACTTGAAGGAACCGCCAACCTGTAAATTCTCATGTTTCAGCAGTACCTCAACACCCGCCAGATCGCTCAACCAGCGGCTCTCTCGCAATGGGGTTTCGAGCGCTTTGCCGGCCAGTCGTCTTTGCGCTAGCAGGACATCACTTAGAGATACGGAAGTCTTTTCCAGCGACAACACAGAGCCTCCGGATTTATTGTTGAAAGGGAACGAATCGCTTTATTTTTGTTAATGGAGCGGGTAGCGGGAATCGAACCCGCGTGTGCAGCTTGGAAGGCTGCCGTTCTACCATTGAACTACACCCGCGTGTTTAGTCATGGTATCACAATTTCCGCTAAGCGCAGAACCTGATCTCTGGCAGGTTTTAAGGAGTGGTTAACACCTTGGGCGGAAGGCGCGACCTTGTTTGCGATTCGTTTTCAAGCACGACCATTTGCCTAAAGCGGTTGTCACGAGAGCAATCTCAGCATCTTGTACTTCTCATTACGAAATGTTACTTTACGCCTATCGGTAAATCCATCCCACCTCGGGAAGCCTTTCCTGGCTTGCCGGGACTCTTAGGCATCCCACAAAACTGGTGTAGATTATGCAAAGCTTTATCGAGCGACTCGCACAGATGACCGACTCTAATCAGATGGCATTTCAACAAGCCGGCGGCTCTACTCCCAAAAGACTCGTGCCGCGGCATGTGGAAATGCTCAAGCCCTATCAGCCCGGCCGACCGCCGGAAGAGTTAATGGAAGAGCTCGGGCTGACCAGATTTACGAACCTGGCATCAAACGAAAATCCGCTTGGTCCGCCGGAAAGCGCTCTGCAAGCGATGTACGAGGCGTTTCCGCAGGTCAATCGCTATCCGGAATCCGGCGGACTAAATTTAAGACGCGCATTGGCAGAGAGATACAACGTCAAGCTGGAAAATGTCGCGATCGGCAGCGGCTCCGAAAGCATCATGGCCAACATCATTCGCGCCTTTCTTCATGATGATGATGAGGCGCTTACATCCGAAGGGACATTCATCGGATTCCTGGTGCTGGTGCGAGCCCAGGGCGTAAAACTCACCCAGATTCCGCTCAAGAACTACCACTTCGATTTAGAAGGGATAGCGGATGCAATCAATGAAAAAACGAAGATAGTCTATCTCTGCAATCCGAACAACCCAACTGGCACAATTTTTACTCGAGCCGAATTCGATGCATTCGTCCGTCGAGTGCCTGACCATGTTTTGATCATTCTCGATGAGGCATACCATGAGTTTAGCTTGGGAGATCCGGATTTCCCCGACTCGATGAGCTACAGATACGACAACGTTCTTACCCTTAGAACGTTTTCAAAAGCTTATGGAATGGCCGGCATCAGACTCGGATACGGACTCGGTCACGATTATTTGATCGGCTTTGTCAACCGGATTAAATTGCCCTTCGAACCGAATGCTCTGGCGCAAGTAGCTGGACTGGCAGCGCTGGCGGACGACGATTATCTCGAACGCTCACTAACTAATAACCGCCAGGGCATGGCCATGCTTTCCAACGAAATGGATAGGCTCGGTCTCAAACAGGTCCCCTCACATGCGAATTTCCTGATGGTGGATTTCGCTAGCGAAGAACGCGTGAAATCACTCCATGCTGCTCTTCTCCAACGCGGTATCGCCATTCGCCCGCTGGTCGCCTTCGGCTTGCCCCACTGCTTCCGCGTAACAGTCGGGTTGCCGGAGGAGAATGAAGCGCTCATCAAGGCCTTGCGCATGCTTCTTTAGTCACTGGCTTAAAACAGATCGCTTTCGGGTCGGATCTGCGTGCGGCCGGATTGATGCAACGGAATCTAACGAAAAGTCTTCGTATATTCACCACTGTCGCGTTGACACTAGATCAGCGCGGCCTTATTTTATGGTAAGGCTGGCGCCTGACAAGTTCTGTGTTGTACCAAACTTCGCGGTCTTGACGAAACGCTGAGCGATATTCAGCGGACACCGCCCGGTGTCGCGTGCCATTAAAATGTCACGTCCGTTCACACACAACACGCTACAGAGGCAGGCTTGGTACAAGATTCGGAAACTCACAAATTGATAGGATTGGCACCACCGGTCTGATTGTTTGAGAAAAGATTGTCACATCGTTTAATCCACTACCAGAGCAGTGGATTGCCGGTTAGAACACGAGTGGTATGAGATCGAGTCACCAATTACAGCCGCATTTCACAGGAGAACAACCTTGCGCCCGTTTACTTCCAATTCACTGACAGTCGGTATCCTGGTGGCGCTGGCAGCAGTCGCAACAACAGCTCCGGCGGTGTCCGCGAGCCAAGTGTTGCTCGGGCAGATAGAGATGATTGACGCGCCACGCGTCGACCAGTTCGAAGATGCCGTCCGCCATGATGGTGGCTTGCCCTGCTGGGTAAAAGCCGCAATGCCCAGGCTATTTCGAGTCGCTCACGACGAAAGAATGCGGCCGATCGTCTGGAAGCGAATGTGCCGGCAAGAGCTTCTCATGGTCGACCACAAGCTGCTGGTTCGAATTGAGCATCTTGCCGAAGCTTGCAACATGCCGCTTCATACTCCGATCTAGCGTCCGCCAAAGCAGTCTCCGCTCTCCTTAAGGAGATAGATTGATCTCTTAAAATAGAGCTTTCAAGCTCAATCTAAGCTCCTTGACACGACTGCTCGCCGAAGCTAAGATTTCTCAATCAAACGCAGGTACCATTATGGCTCCCACTCACATAATAGCCATACGAGCGCTCTCCGCAGCCGCAAGCACGGCGGCGGCTTCGTCCTGCGTTGACCGCAACAATAATAATGACAATCGGGCGTTCTTGCGGTCTTTCGGTATGAGCTTCTGAGTTAATCAAGCACTAATTACTCCGACCGCAAGATTCATCAATCTTGCGGTCTTTTGTGATGAGAGGTTTCAATCATGGAGACAGTGGAGATCCAAGCGAGTCAAGCCGAGGCGGCCATAGGCAGCCACGCTCGCTTGCGCGGGCATGTCTACGCAATGCGCCGACTCGGCAATCTGGCATTCATAGTTTTGCGCGACCCGACCGGCACCATTCAGCTCGTTGTAGAAGACCCCAAGCTGCTCGAAGCTACCAGCTTACTGACCGCTGAAACTCCGATTGTAGTAAGCGGAAAACTGGTTAGAAACCGAAAACCAGGCGGTAAGGCAGAATTGCAATTGCAAGAGCTGGCAATCCTCAGCACACCGGGCAACACGCTACCGGTCGAGATTGGGAAAGACCAGCGGATCGAAGCGTTGTCTCTGGCAAGCATGCTCGATTACCGGCCGCTCACACTGAGAAATGAAAGGACCAGAGCGATTTTCAAGATAGAAGCCGCTTTGTGTGCGGCATTTCGTCACTTCCTGTCACAGAATCGGTTTACCGAAATTCACTCACCGAAGATAGTTTCCACCGGAACGGAAGGCGGCGCACAGCTATTCAAACTCGACTACTTTGGCCGCCCGGCCTTTCTAGCACAGAGCCCACAGTTCTACAAACAGATTATGGTTGGCGTTTTCGAGCGAGTTTTCGAGATTGGCCCGGTCTACCGTGCCGAAGAGCACGATACCTCCCGCCACCTCAATGAGTACGTGAGCATGGACCTCGAGTTCGGGTTTATCAGTAGCGAGCAAGACATCATCGATTTGCAAGTCGGTCTGCTGGCGCACATGTTCGAGCATCTTCAGGCTACCTGCTCACGCGAGCTTGCCATGCACGGCGCAACCGTGCCGACAGTGACCGCCATTCCGCAAGTCACCTTAGAGGAAGCGGCAAGAACCCTGATCGATAGGCTCGGCTGGCAGCCGACCGACGCCGCCGGCAGGAAGCTGGCGGCCTCCGAAGTGGAAGATCTCGACCCGGACGGTGAGCGTCTTCTCTGCCAGTACTTCGGAAAGACGGAGAACTCCGAGCTCGTTTACGTCACGCATTATCCGCTCAAAGTGCGGCCATTCTATGCCATGCCGCTGGCTGAAACCACTTTGAGTCGCAGCTTCGATCTACTTTTCCGCGGACTCGAGATTACGACGGGCGGACAGCGTATCCACGATTACGATCAATTAATCGGCAACATGACCGGCCGAGGGCTGGTTGTCGACAACTTTTCGGACTATTTGCAATGCTTTCGATACGGTATGCCGCCGCACGGCGGTCTGGCCATCGGGCTGGAGAGATTGGCCAAACAACTGTTGGGTCTGCCCAACGTCAAGCTCGCGGCCCTTTTCCCTCGCGACCGCAATCGCCTCAGCCCCTGAGTACCTAAACAGCTAAACGCTGATGTTCAGCGCATCTCGACCATGCGAAACGATTTGCCGCCGGACCATATGAAATGCGGCTCGCCCGCACTGGCCGGAGCCTCAATCTCCGGAGCAACCGCAGTGCTAATCATGCGGCCGAGCAACTGCAACAATAACAGAGCGAGCACCAGCGATAACAACACCACGCCACCGGTCTGCCAGACAGGAAACTTTCGCGGAGCTCTTACCCGCCTCACGATCTGCGCGCGCTCGGCCGGCGAAAGCTCCAAAGTGCAGTCCATAGTCAGCTTGGCACTGCGATTGTCAAAAATGGAAGAAGGCTCCTCGCAAATCGAAGCCCGCTCTTTCGCCATCTGATAAAAAAGCTGCTCGACATCAGGATGAAGCCACATTCCGCCGTTGCTTACTGAAGTAATAGCCATTCTGAGCAGCGCCGGCTCTGACTCCCTCAAAAGACAACCTCTTGCTCCCGACGCTAGTGCGGCAAGCACGGAGGCATTATCAGTGCTTGCCGCCAGCACGATCACACCACATAGCGGATGAAATTCCCTAATCTGTCCGACCAACTCAGCCACATTACAGCCGCTGATCGGCAAGCAAAGCAAGACTATTTGAGGCTTCCTTTCGGCCACGCGCCAAAGAATCTCCGCTGCCGAATCCGTCCTGCCGACAAGCTCGTAGCGCCCCGAACGGCTGAGATATTCATGCAGCTGCTGAGACGAATTGCTGCTGTCAGCCAAGAATATACTTACTCTCGCTTGGCGATTCTTTTCAGTCTGTTGGTGGAAGTCCTCTGGTTGAGACAAATATGCTGACATACGGAGCCCAATCGAATCAATTTCGCGCATCTTCCTATTGTCATCATATCACCGCCCAATTGCCTGCCCATCCCTTATAAGTGTGACTGACTGATAGTAAGCTCGGATGAGCCAATGGTCACACTTATCCTGCTGCAGCACCGTCAGCCAGCTCACGCCTTCAGTAGCTTTTGATTTCGCCCGGCAATCAAGTCGACGCTCGCTCCTTACAAAACTTCTTACAACTGCGCGCCTCTTTTGCGCAAGCGCTCGACACCATATACAGTGGCATCTCCAAAACTTGCCGCAATCGACCCTAAAGAATAACTTGCAGCACTTCGTCTCAGATTATTCCGGACAGCCCGACTCGGTTGACGCCGATCTTCCACGCCCAGGGACGAACTCGAGAATCCTACCCGACAATCAATTGCACCAATCCGAAACAAGACTTCAAAATCATTCTTTTGTGCCAGCCCGTTTGATTAGACACTCTTTGCACGCTATCGGCGATTGGCACGGTCAGCCTCGTAGCTTCCGGTGGCAGTCGACCAAAGAATCGCGGCGATCAAAATGAATTGCAAGGGCAATCGAACCCAGAGCCACCCCGGCGCGACAGCCGGATAGAGCTGGCTATTGATCGCCATGTGAATATTGACCGGAAAGACCGCCAACAGAAAGAGCGCAAGCGATCGCGCCGATAACTGCCTGAACCGCCGAAGCAGCAAGCCGATTGCTCCGAGAATTTCACATACTCCGGTGAACAGCACCAGCGAATAATGGGCCGGTATCCAATCAGGCATAGCACGGTCAAAAGCCGCCGGATAAATGAAGTGACAGCTGCCAGCAAACAAAAACAAGCAGGCGCAACCGCATCTAATCAGGCTGCGTACAAGATTCGTGTTAGACTTCTGCTCGCCGGTCAAATGCCTGGTAAATCCTCTTTCGTGTTGTCGTCCTTATACCCGCTGGGGAGAAGTAGTTACGCGTGAAAATCTGGGTAGACGCCGATGCCTGTCCCGTGCCGATTCGCGAAGTAATTGTGCGTGCCGCCAACCGGCTGAATGTCGACACCGTTTTTGTCGCCAACAAACCGGTGGCTCTGCCCGCCCATCCGCATCTGTCCTTCGTGCCCGTGGAGCGCGGCAGCGATATCGCCGATGCCTACATTTTAGCTAACGCCGGCGCTGGCGATCTCGTCATCACTCAAGACATTCCACTGGCAGCACAGTTGGTGCCCGGCGGCATCACGGTTATCAGCCCACGCGGCGATAGCTACAACGCAGACAACATCGGCGACGTTCTAGCCAGCCGCAATCTGATGCAAGATCTTCGCGACAGTGGCACCATTACTGGTGGCCCGGCTCCCTTTGACGAAAAGCTGAAGCGCAAGTTTTCCAGCCTTTTCGATGCGGCTTTGCACAAGCTCAACCAAAGAAGCGGAGGCGATGGGACCCGATGAAAGCACTCAGTTGACGCCAGTGAAATTAGCCTGCAACCCCTGCCAGCAATCAAGATAGTCCATTTGCAATAGCTTTGATTCTGCGGCAAATCGAGTCGGGTGAAAAACCAGCGAACTTTCGAACATAAAAGCCAGCGTGTCTCCGAGATAGCTCGGTTTAAGATCCACAGTCGATGCTCGGCTGAAGGTTTCGGCATCGGGACCGTGCGCTGACATACAGTTATGCAAACTCGAGCCGCCCGGAACAAAACCCTCTTTCTTCGCATCATAGGTGCCGAAAATTAACCCCATGAACTCGCTCATCACGTTGCGATGATAGTAAGGCGGTCTGAAGGTATGCTCGCCAACTTGCCAACGCGGCGGAAAGATAGCGAAGTCGACATTAGCCACACCAGGAAATTCGGAGGGCGACGTCAAAACTGTAAAGATGGAAGGGTCGCTGTGATCGAAGCTAACGGTGTTGACCGATTGAAAAAAACTGAGATCGTATTTGTACGGTGCATAGTTGCCGTGCCATGCCACCACATCAAACGGCGAGTAGCGGATCTCCGACTGCCAGAGGTTGCCTTCAAATTTAGCTACCAGCTGAAACTCGCCGCTGCGTTCCTCAAAGCTCGCTACCGGAGTCAAGAAATCGCGCGGATTGGCCAAACCGTTAGCTCCGATCGGACCAAGTTGAGGCAGCTTGAACGGCGGTCCGTAGTTTTCGCAAATGTAACCGCGAGCCCGCCCTTCATCCGGAGTGACTTGAAATCTGATCCCGCGCGGAATAACGGCGATCTCGCCGGGCTTGATGCGGATTGCACCAAATTCGGTGCCAAGCACAAGGCTGCCCGTCTCCGGCACAAACAGAAAGTCGCCGTCTGCGCAGTAGAAGAAGCGATCGGTCATCGGCTTGTTGCAGGCATAGATATGCGCGGCACATCCTTTGTAAGAACCATAGCCACCGCTGCCCGCAAACGTAACCAGCCCTTCGACGAAATCAGTTGGCACAGTTGGAATGGGAACAGGATCCCAGCGCATCTGATCCGGAGAAGCCGGAATCTCGGTAAACGGCTTGCCTCTAAGCAAGCGCTTATCAATCTCTGCGGACCGGCCGGCATGGAGCACCGACGGACGTATGCGATAAACCCAGCTGCGCAGACACTCGCTGCGATCAACTGTAAAGGCGCTGCCGCTTATCTGCTCGGCATAGAGCCCGAACGGACATTTCTGAGGCGAGTTCTGCCCCAGAGGCAGCGCATTTTCAATCGCTTCGGTGGCAAAATGATTGCCGAACCCGCTCTGGTATTTGAGTTGCTCGGCCATCGCTTACAGATTTCCCCGCATCGCTTGCTCCCGCTCGATTGCCTCGAACAGAGCCTGGAAATTGCCCTGCCCAAAACCGCTGGCACCATGCTTGCGTTGAATCACTTCGAAGAAAAACGTCGGTCGGTCCTGAATCGGCTTGGTGAAAATTTGAAGCAGGTAACCTTTGTCTTCACTGTCGATCAATATTCCTTGCTGTGCCAGCTCTTCGAGATTCTCGTCGATTTGGATATTGCGCTCGATCAACGCGTCATAGTACGACCTGGGAACATTCAAAAACTCAATGCCACGTTGGCGCATCTCCGCTACGGTGGCGATAATGTCTCGGGTAGTTATAGCCACATGTTGAATGCCCTCGGCCAGGTAATAGTCGAGATATTCTTGAATCTGCGATCGGCGCAAACCTTCGGCCGGCTCATTGATCGGCATCTTGACGGAACCGCTCTTGTTCTTCATCACCTTCGATTGCAGAGCGGAGTACTGCGTGGTGATATCTTCCTTGTCGAAATAGCGGTCAACATAAAAACCAAAAGTCGATTGATAGAAGTTAGCCCAATAATCCATCCGGCCCAGCTCGACGTTGCCAACCACATGATCGACAGACACCAATCCAACCGGCTTGGCAGCTGCCTTCTTGATTCCTGTAAAGCCCGGGGCAAACACGCCTTTAAAATTGTGTCGCTCGACGAACGTGTGGACGGTATCGCCATAGGTCTTGATCGAAGCTGAAACGAATTCACCATCTTCGTCTTGATAGACTTGCGGCTCGCCGGCGCTCTTAGCCCCACGAGCGACAGCCGTATCGAATGCCTGGCGTGCATCTTTGACCCGGAAAGCGATCGTTTTCACGCCATCACCATGCTGATGGACATGCTCGGCTACATCAGATCGGGAGCTAACCGCACCGCTCAACACGACAAACGTATGATCCTGCTTCATCACATAGGAGACCTTGTTTCTGTCTCCGGTTTCCAATCCGCGGTAACCCACCAGGTCGAAACCAAGCCCTTTCTGGAAGTAATAGCTGGCTTGCAGCGCATTGCCGACGTAAAACTCGACATGGTCGAAACCATCGACAACCAGCTCTTCTACTGCACTTGTCCCCGGCTCGACTTCGGCTTTATTTTTCACCATGACAGTTAACCCCGTGCTACCAGACAATCGCACTCCCGGCATCAGACAAGAATCAGCCCGCATATGCCAAGAGTCTATTATAAGCTAACTCGAACTCGAGAGATTATGCCTCTTTGCGACACCCGCCCGGGCCGCCGGATATGACGTCTAAATCAACGAACTACAATGACAGCTCATTAATAGACTCTTTGAGCGACTCCTCCAGAGCGCTTAGAAACTGATCAAGCTGCTGGTAGGCGATCACAAGTGGCGGCTCTACTCTAAGCACCCTGGCATTGATGTAAGTTCCTGAAATCAAGATGTTCCTGGCAAATAGATTCTTCGCAACCGCATAACCGACTTCATGACTGGCAAACTCCATACCCAGCATCAGACCCCTTCCGCGAACGCTGCTCATCGCCTGAGGATAACTCGCGGCCAGCGCGTTTAACCTGGGCAACAGGTAATCACCTTTTTCTGCGGCCTCATTGGCGAGATCGTCTTCGAGCAAGACATTGATAGTGGCAATCGCCGCGGCGCAAGCCAGCGGATTACCACCAAATGTGGTGGTATGCAAGAACGGATTTTCGATATATTTCTGCCAGGTCTCGGCCGTTCCCACGCAGGCGCCAATCGGCATCACGCCCCCGCCGAAGCCTTTTCCCAGAGCCAACAAATCGGGCGTCACACCATCATGCTCGCAACAAAACATCCGGCCAGTGCGGCCCATTCCGCATTGGATTTCATCAAAAACCAAAAGCGCTCCGTACTGTGAGCAAAGCTCGCGCGCCGCCGCCAGATAGCCGGGCGGCGCCACATTGATGCCGCCTTCACCTTGAATCGGCTCGAGCACCACTGCCGCCACCCGATTGCCGGAAAAATCGGCAGAATGCAAGATCATCTTCAAGGCATCAACATCGCCAAACGGCACATGCGTCCAATGCATAAGTGGAAGAAACGGCTCGCGAAATACCGATTTGGACGTTCCTCCGAGCGACCCCAAACTCTTGCCGTGAAAGCCGCCGAGCGCGCCCACAAAATGATGACGCCCGGTCGTAAGAATGGCCATTTTCAGACAACATTCCACCGATTCCGTACCGGAATTAGTCAAAAATGCATATTGCAGGTCGCCCGGCGTAATCAATGACACAAGATGGGCAAGATAAGTTCTCAGCGGATCGATCAGCTCTTGCGAATGAATAGCCTGGCGCTCGAGTTGCTCTCTTACAGCCTTGAGCACCTTCGGATGGCGATGCCCGACATTATAAATGCCAAAACCGCCGAGCATATCGATGAACTCTTTGCCATTGACGTCGCGAAAAACGGCACCTTCATCGTCCCACTCAACAGCGGTGTAGTCCGTACTCACCGACTTTCGATACTGCAAGAACCCGGCGTTGACATGATCGGCCCAGTACTGGACCGATTCTTGGACGACAGTTTGCCTCTCCTGAGGCGACAGCTCCTTCTTGCCGATCAGGTCAAGAACATAAGCCGATCGGGATTTCGCTGCCAAAAGATCTTGCGACATTAACACTTTGCTCCATACTATGGTTTCAGACGAAGTATAGCGCAGCCAGACCGTTAGCTTGTTACGGCCGATCACACCACTATCGCTTTTGCGATTTAGCCGGCGGCACCGCCAATTCAGTCTGTTCGAAAATCCGCCAGTGTCGATCGTAATCAGGCTTGACAAACCACTCCACTTTGGCGGTGACTTGAGGATCGACCCGCGTAAAACATACTTTCACGCCATTGCGCTCGACCTTGTAAATGACATTTTCAAAGCGATCCTTATTGTTAAGCACACCGTCTTTTCTCTGCCTGGTGAGATAACGCTCCTTCCATTGCTCGATCGGCACCTTCAACTTAGCCGTCAAAGAATGTGGATCTGAGCCGCCCATCGAAAGAGTCGCGTCCTTGGCGTAAAAATTGACCAGGCCAGGATTATGCGAATCACTTGCCAAAACATACTGATCGAACAGCTCCTTGGCGCGCTGCAAAAAAACATCTTGCCGGGAGCTCTCCACACTGCCGGCAGGCTCACCGGTAGCCATTGTCGATGAAGCCAGCCCCGGCTTGCTCTCGCTCACCTTCGGCAACGACCGCACAGCAACCTGCCAGTATTCAGCGCCAGGCATAGTTTCGGCACCGGCCGCAATCGCCAATCTGCGGCGGGCGCTCTTGAGCTTACCGGCAACCTGCTCATCTGGCTTCAGCCGCAATGCCATCACGTATTCGACCACGGCACCACACCAATCGCCAGCGGCGAAAGCCTTGTCTCCCAGAGCCACTCTGTCGCTTGCTTGCTCCGGATTCCGGTGCATCAATTTGATCATCGCATTGAGATTGCCTTGCGTCGTGGCATTCTGCGGATCCAGATAAAGAGCCTTATGAAACTGTTTGAGCGACTCAAAAGGCTTCGACTGCAGCTGCATTCCAAAATTGTTGTAAGCGATTCCAAGATTCTCCACGGCGGTTTTGTATGCTGGGCACCGCCTAACAGCGTCCTCGAGTTTAGCGATCGCCAGCTTGAAGTCTTTGCGTTCAAGCGCTCTTACTCCCGCGTCATTGAGTGCAACCGCCTGCTCGGGCACCGGGTCGTCCGCCGAGCTAGTTACCGCCTGCAATTGAGCGATTGAAGTGCAGCGTCCGAACCTTTCAAACTCGCCCGCTTTACAAGCGCTGTCAGCTTTGCTGTTACTTACGTCTTTCCAGGCTTGCCGATTTGGTCCGGCAATCGCCTCAGAGCCTTGTTTCTGGGCGATAGCCGGGCTGACAGCAGCGATGCCGAGCGCCGACAGGACAAACAGCAGACCGATTCCTCTATCGCCCATCCGCAAGCCGTCAGTCTCCAGCACTTTGAGGGATTCACAATTACAAACCGGCACCAGTCGAATCTTATCATGCCACCAAGCAACAGGCTTCCCGCAATCATGCATCTAAAGTTGCGACGCCAGCTCCTTTCCCGCTCGACGGCCAAGCACGATGCCGGGCAGAACTCCAAGCGCGCCGAGCCCTTCGATCGCCAATCCCGTTGCCGACCCGGATAGTAAACGCAGGTTAGGAAGCAGCTCGGAGTCGATCTTGAGATCAACCGCCCAAGCATGACTCGGCTCGGCCGAGCTAAGCTCAGGCAACCAGCGCCTGGTCTCTTCCGCCATCCGCCGATGATAACGCCGGTCACGCTCGACAGCCCCGGCTCGACCGTAGCGGCCACCGCTTACTACCAGCCGGGAGCTGCCCGGTCGAAAGTCGTAATAGACGTAAGGAGCGGCATCCCAGAACAGCGGAAAGTCGTCGGGAAAGCAGGCATCGAATGCCAGCGCATAAAGTCGAGCACTGGGGGCGACACCAGGACCAACCGCCCGCACCAGGGCGCGGGCCTTGATTGTCCGGCCATTGGACAGCGTTAACTGCCAGCCAGACCGGAAAGCGCCACCGTCGTTCTCTTCGGTCTTAACCACCGGCGCCCCGCCGGCCAGCACGCAACCGAGACGGCGCGCCTTCTGGGCCAGATGAGCTAAGAGCGTAAGCGGCTGAATCCGTCCTTCATCAGGCAACCATAGAGCCAGCTCGACTCCCGCCAGATTCAGGCGACCGGCGGTCGCATTGGCTACGAACGACGGACCGCACGGCTCTGCCAGCAGAGACTTCGAGACGCGCGCCCGCGCTTCTTGAATCAGCCGTTTGGCAGCGCTGCGGTTGCGACCTAGCACGAACGCTCCGGTCAGTTTAGCTTCCAGCAGGCTGCCCGGCTGGTTTGCTTCGCTGATCAGTTCGTGCAGCAAGTCGCTTGTCTGCAACCAGAGCGCCGCGGCCGGCGAATCACAAGGAGTATCAATCAGCGGCATATTGACACCGGGGCTTAAAATCCCGGCATTTCTTCCGGATGCGCCCAAGCCCAGCGACGGTGCCGATTCGAGCAACAACACGCGCGCGCCGGCTTGGGCCGCAGACAGGGCCGCACTTAAGCCGGCAATGCCACCACCGATAATGGCAACCTCGACCGCTTCGCATGCCTCCGCGGAAAGCGACTCAAGTCGGGGCAGTTCGAGCGCCGACGCGACTTGCGGAGAGAGCGACTCTCTCCAGGGCGCTTGCGTTTGGGTGGTCAGACAGGCCTCTGCCTGCATGCTGGTCCGCTTCCTTTGTCCGAGCAATCGGCCGACATTGTCGGCGCTAGTATAACCGCCGAGCGGCAATTTGCAAGGCTGCTACTTGCCCGATGCCAGCCCAGCCAAGAGGCTCTTCACCTCTTGATTATCCTGCTCCAAACGCTGGGCCTGCTCCAGCTGCTCTTTGGCCTCGGCGGAGCTACGGTCGGACATTAACAACACTTTTGACAATCCAATTTTGGCCGGAACAAACCTCGGGTAGCACCCCAGAATTTTTCTGTACTCGACGATTGCGGCTTTGGTATCACCACTGGTGCGCAGCGCTTCGGCCAGCTTGAACAGATAGAGTGAGTTTTGTTGTTGTTGCTTGCTTAGTGCTTCACGATAGAACTTCACCGCATCAGATTTCTTGCCGAAATGCTCCATCACCTGACCCATCATGAAGCGCACGGTCGTCTGCCTGGGATACTGCCTGTCGAGCTCCTCCAGCTGTTTCATCGCAGCAGACTGCTCACCTTTAACTGCCTGCCGCCAGGACTTGAGGCATCCCTCCGAAACAGCCTCTTCGGAAGCAAGGTCGACAGACTCACCAGAGATAGCCACCGCACCGGCACTACCGTTGCCATCGACAACCGCCGTTTGCTCCAATCCAGCCGGCGATCGCAGCTGACTGGAACAAGCACCAAGCGCCAATGTCAACGCCACAAAACTCAGAGCCAACCAAATCCTGTTCTGCATCTTACCTCCGCTCCCGCCTTATCCCCACTTGCTCAAACGGTCCTTGACGAGATCAATCGTCGACTGCGAATAGAGCTGAAAGACTCTGTCCGGCGGCTTGCCTCGCAATTTGGTTACGGTCGCTCGACTCGGCCCGTCGCAGATAACCGCATCAGCATATGGCAGAACGTACGTAAGCTCCTTTTGGTCGTCCAGCGGGACGGTTCGCACGGCTATCTCTTCACCGCGCACCGCTGCCACTACATTCGTAGCCATTCGAAGCAAGGTTGGACTGACCGACACCAGTAGGATCAAGCTGCCGGAAGGCATTCCGGAAACCAACTCCATCTCCGCTCTGGCCGGCTCGACATGACAGACTACCAACCGCGTAGGCTCGATCCCCATAGCTTGCAAAGAAAAGACATGATACAAACTAGTGACTATCAAAGAATCATCAATCAAACCGCGCTCGAGACTCAACTGCTCAGCCGTTGTCGTTTCGACCGGTAGCTTGAAATGTGGCTTGAGTTCAGCCAACAGCAGCTTGTGAAAGTCCGGATTGCGGTCGACGACAAGTAATCTGACCGCCGGTTTGGCATCGAGCACTTTTGCAAAGCGGGTCTTGAGCTCAGTTCGCGTGTAGCCATGCTCGGCTGCAATCGCCAGAAAGTCCTTGAGCAGATCGTCCAGCCCTGCCTCCTCGAGCTCCATCGCGCGTCGCCTGACTTTGCTGGCGACTCGGACACCGCTACCTTGACGGATGTCCAGCAGTCCGACCTCGGCTAAATGCGTGTAGGCGGAGCTGACCGTATTGTAGTGAATGCCCAACCGCTGCGCGAGCGCTCGAATGCTTGGCAACTTCTCTTCACCGCGCAGCAACCCCGCTGCAATCTGCAAGCCAATCTGCTCGATCAACTGATCGCGAATCGGCACCGGACTTTCTCGGCTAATGGCAATTTTCACGGCAAAAGTGGCGCGTGCCCGACACCGCGCATTACTCGTGATTCCTTCAGGCGGGAAGCCGACATCTCTTTATGCAGGGTAGCCTCCGGCAGTGGTGGCGGCAAAGTGTCGAGCTCCTCTTCGGAAAAGCCGGCTGCCTTGTCCGTCTCCTTGCTGTCACGCGACTTGGCCAGCAGGTAATGAATTCTCGAATTCACCTTAGGCAGATACTTATCCGGCACCGCATTTTGATAAACGAGATCAACCAACACGCGCGCACCTTCATAATACTTGCCACACTTCTCGAGCAGCTCGGACAAGGCGATGCGAAGCAACATGTCTTTCGGCTTTTCATCTTTGAGCCGGTTGAGTTTCGCAATTGCATCATCAATTTGAGCTTCGTCCGCGTTGATGGTCGAGAGCTGGTGATAGGCGACGTAGAAGGTTGGGTCCTGTTCGACCGTGTAAATATATTCCTCGGCCGCTTCGCGATATCGTCCAGACTTTCTCAGCAGCTCTGCCAGAGCATAATGAGCTTTTGAATCAGCCGGATTAGACCGGACCAGATCACGCGCAGCTTGAAGTTGAGCTTGAGGGTCCGCTTGTCCCTGCACAAACATGGCAGGCGGATCGGCACCATTTTGCCCCTGCGCGCGACCACTCAATGCCGGCCCGCCGAAAAAAACAGCTGCAGCCAGCAAGCTGGTTGTAAACGCGAATCGCGAAGCCCTTAAAGCCGGCTTCGTCTTTATCAGCAACAACACCTGAAACTCCAATCTAATCCTGAATGGAGCGTATCGTCCAACGTCCCCTGTCCTTTTGTCAACAGGTACGCTCTCATACTTTGCGAATGCTGACCCGATAGAAACCGAGAGCGTCCTGAACATTTTCTAAGATTTCATGTCCTTCGGCAACCACACTGGCTGAAACGGACTCGACCGGTTCACCGGCATCGAGCAAAACTCTAACCATCTGTCCAACTCCCATCTTGTCGAGAAAGAGTTTTGTCTTAACGAAATTCATCGGGCAGGGCAGCCCTCGGTAATCCAACTCGAAGTCCGGTTTCAAATCGCTCATTGCACGCACACCTTAACCAACGACCCAAATCAGGATACAAGACGAAGTCAACTATTAGCTGCAAAGCAGGCAGCCGGAAAACATCCCAACGGATCCGGACAAAAGCTGTCATCGGCATAACGCTGCCATTGCTTGGCAAAGCAGTCACGGCTGAGCAAGTAAGGCTGGATGCCGGCAAGCACATCAATTGCTTTCTGGGAGCTGTCTTTACCCAAACACTCCAGACAGAGCATATCATCCGTGTTTCCGAGCGCTAGATTAATCACCTGCTTGCGCAAACACAGCGGCGCCTTGCACTGAACGCAACTGGTTGGCGCCTCTGCTATAAGCAGGCCTCTTTCATTTGCTTCGCTACCCAAGCCGGTCATCTGCTGCCTTTTACAACTACCTCATCAATTTAGCAGATCGCCTGCTGCGCATCCTCCGTTTACCAGCAAAGCCCGGTTCACACCGGCACGATGCCTGTCCACCGCCGCCCGTGAGCGCTCTGCTATTCTAGGGAAGAGGTAACAATAGTCTCACCCATCTGATTGTGATGAAAAACTTCAAGACGGTGCTTTCGTGGTGCGGAAAGTCACTTTCGTGCATACGGCGGGGCATGACTGGCATGCTCTCTTCAACCAGTACCCTGCGATACTCTCACCACATTGAGTCTTCACGCATCCATCGGCTTGCATTGCCGATGCCTTGCCGACTGCCTATCCGGGCGATGCCGTGCTGCGCCCGGATAGCTAAGCGAGCTTCTCGTTTAGCTATGAGATATCACACTTCCTACAGCCTGGCACTACCGACAGTATCACTTTTGCTATTAAGCACGGCGGCTGCTCTCGGCCAAAATACCAGCGCACCGCAAGCGGGAGGCGCAGCTTCGGCTCGGCCGCCTCAGAGCAGGCAATACGCGCCGTCTACGATGCTCGGCAACGCCAAACATCTCCTTAAGAGCGGTCGAGCCGCAGACGCCGTTTCACTGTTGCAAAAATACACAGCCGAGCATCCGAGCGACCCCGACGGACCCTTCTGGCTCGGACTTGCTTTCGATGAAACAGGCGAACCCAAACAAGCGATTTGGGCTTACAGCCGTTGCCTCGATCTGGCGACGAAATCCGGAATGGATAGCCCGGAGCTGCGCGTAAACATCGGCAATACACTCCTCAAGCTGGACAGGCCGGTCGATGCCATTTTTAACTACAAGCGGGCGATCGCAATCGACTCCAAGCTGCCGCACGCCCATTTCAATCTTGGTCGAGCCTTGCTGGACCAAGGAGACACAGAAGCTGCTCTCGCTGAATTCAATCGCTTCTATGAGTTAGGAGGTAGCGACACCGCACTCTTCTTTTACAAAGCGCTGGCATTTCGAACGCTCGGCAAACGCGACGATGCAAAGGTACAGCTCGAGCTCTTTTTGAACTCCTTAGCTGACACGCCCAAGAATCAGCCTGCGAAGAAGCGATCGCAAGCGATTCTGAGAGAGCTTTCACAAACCGTCAACACGATTGAAGCTCCCGCCCACTGAAGTTTGAGATTTGTTTTAAACGCTAAACCACTCCAGCCCGGTATTCACGCGGTAAGCTTAGGAAAGTCAGCTTACAGTCAATTTAGATTTGTTCTTAGCCGGCGCTCATCCAGCTTCCCTCTGCCGAACTCTTCCGGAATTTTAGTGAACAAGAGAGTCGAAGTCCGTGTCGAACGAGACCTGCTGGGCGAGATGCAGTTGCCGGCTGGCGCGTACTGGGGCATTCAGACCATGCGCGCGCGCGAAGGCTTCAGTATAAGCGGGTTAAGGCCACACCACCGACTGGTGGAAGCGACTGTCTTAATTAAGAAGGCCGCTGCCTTCGTAAATCTAGAAAGCGGCAGATTGAGCGGCGAGATCTCTCAAGGCATAACACAAGCCGCCGACGAAATCTTAGGCGGACAGTGGCGGGATCAATTCGTCGTGGACCCGTATCAGCCCGGCTGCGGTTTTGCTCATAACGCCAATACCAATGAAGTACTGGCCAATCGCGCCGCCGAGATTCTGGGCGGACAGGTAGGCACGTACGCAGTAGTGCACCCGGCCGATCATGTCAATCTGTGCCAGTCGGCCAATGACGTCTTTCCCAGCTCGATGAGAATAGCGATCCTCCTTGAGCTCAAGGAGATGGAGCATGTTCTTTTAGATCTCGAAAGACTCCTCAGGCGCAAAGCGCTCGAATTCGATCGGATCGTGAAAGTAGCCCGACCGCAGCTGAGAGATTCGGTACCGATTACACTCGGTCAGGAGTTCAATGCTTACGGCTCTTCGGTCGAAAGAAGCTGCCGCCGACTGAGAGAAGCCAGCCAGAGCCTGCTGGAACTCAATATCGGTGCAACGATAGTAGGCTCGGGAATCATGACCGACTCCGCCTATGGCGGCAAAATGATCGAACGACTGTCGCAGATGACCGGATTTCGTTTGAGAGCAGGCGAAGATCTCTTCCGTTTGAGCCAGTCGGCATCCGACTTTCTTGAATTCTCAGCGAGCCTGAGAGAGCTCGCCGTTGAGCTGATCAAGATTAGCAATGATCTTCGCTTATTAAGCTCCGGTCCCCGCACCGGGCTCTTTGAGATTTCGCTTCCGCCGGCCGTATTGGAACCAAATCCACTGTCACCCCAACTGTTGCCACCGACCGCCACCCCCGGGCATCCTGAATGCCTATGCATGGTTGCTTACCAGGTAATCGGCCACGACACAGCCGTGATGCTGGCCGCCCAGTCCGGACAATTGGAAGTAAACATCATGACACCGCTGATCATTCACAATATCCTGCAGTCAATGGACATCTTGCGGCAAGCGCTCGGCTCCTTCAATCAGCATTGCGTCGCTGGCATTACGGCCAACCCAGGGCGATGCAAAGAGTTTCTCGACTCCACCGAAGCACAGATGCTAGCTCTGGCTACCGTAATCGGAATGACGCGGGCCAAGGCTCTGGCCGACGAAGCTCCGGTTACCGGCAAGACTCTCAAACAGCTCGTGCTCGAGCAAGACCTGCTACCTAAAGACCAAGTCGACAAGCTCCTGACCTGCCGGCAAGTCACTCAACCTGGCACCACCTTTGATACCAGCTCCGGCGCCAGATTCTAGAACGGCAATTCGCCAAACATAACAGCTGGGGATGCGCAAGCCTCAGCTCGACTTCTTACGCACAAGTAATGTGAAGAAACGTGAATATATACCAGCAAAACAGTCGACCTGACCTGCGGTTACCATTAGATCCTTGTTCAAAATCTCTTGCGATTGTTTGATATAACAACCGCCTTGCATCTCCCTTTTGAACTCAGAGTCAGGTGTCTTTATGCTGAATGGATATCGCTTCGAAATGATCATCGGCTGTATGAGCGCCGGCAAGTCAAGCGAGTTGATTCGCCGAATCGAACGCGCTCGCCTCGCTTACTTGCCAACTATCATTTTCCGCTCAGCGACTGATACTCGCTCCAAACCCAACCACGTTGAATCGCGCAACGGATTAGCCTCTCAAGCAATCGTGGTGGACTCTGCGCGCGAGATGCTCAAGTATTCGACTCAAGCTGTCGTGATCGGCATAGATGAATGTCAGTTCTTCGATGAAGATCTGGTAGATGTCGTCCAACTGCTCTTGCGGCAGAAGAAGAAAGTAATCGCCTCCGGCTTGGATCTCGACTATCGCGGCAAACCGTTCGGTTCGGTGCCCTATCTTCTTGCTCTGGCGGACCGGATAGACAAACTGCTGGCTGTTTGTCGTAAATGCGGTTCGGATTTCGCTTGCCGCACACAGCGGGTGGTGCAATCCAGCGAGCAAATCTTGGTCGGCGATTCGCAATACGAAGCTCGTTGCATTCATTGCTTTGAACCGCCATTCGAGTATCAGCTCAAACTGGAGCTGCCTGAGCTCGTCACAGTAAAACCGCAAATCGTCATGCTGGAATCAGGTTCCTAGCAGCCGAATTGCCGGGCGCCTTACCGGCACACACCATCTGCAGTGCGTGCTCGTCGCTATCGTTTCGGACAGAAACGGTTTAGTGAAACTGAAATCCTTCTTCAGCATTGCGGGCAGCAATGCTGGGATCTTCCGGCAGGCTGAGCAGCCACAGGCCACCACCGGTCAGGACGACAGTGGCGGCGATTAAGGCATACTTCCAGCAGTCGACCTTGCTCTTAGCCATCGTGTTGAAGGGCGGGCTGGACATCCAAACTACTCTCACCAGCAAGGCCGTAAAAGCCAGACCCATCAAGCTGCATCCAATCGCGTGATTTCCGTCCATTTTGTCAAACCCTCGATGACTTAGAAGAACCCGCCTCTTCGGCAATCTTACGGTAAGGATTGGCATTGTCGCATATCAAAAGGAGCTGTTAGCGACACCGATTATTAACCAGAGTCAATCTAAAACGCGCCTAAGGAGCGGCTTTTTTCGGTTATCTATTCCACAGGGGGGGCATACAACAGGTGACAAAGGAGCTCGCAAAGCCATGTTAACCTTCATCCGTATTCATCTGCCCGACTTAAGACCGACCCATCCTGGCATGCTCAGAAGGATACGCGCACTGGGAACGCGCAAACCGGCCGACAAGCAGGCGCCGATACCGCCCAATCCCTGGCATTGTGAGCTGGAAAGACTGCAGCGCGGACTGCGAAGCGAGACGGACCAGGTCCGCTTCGGCGTCACCGCCAGCACCACATCGTCCGAACCACCACCACCGCCACCGCCGCCGCTGCCGGCCGCTCAACCGGCAAACAAGCAAGGCACATTGACTGATTTGAAGATCTGGTGGGGTAAAGCGACCATTTACAAGACGCCAGAACCAAGCGAGCTGGCTAAGTTTGCTCCTGCCCAGCAAAGAAAACGCAATCGCTGGATGCAGTTCTGATTTTCGGCTTTTAACCGAGCGCCAGGCGAACGACGGATCCCGACCGTCGTTCGCTCCCCTTTTTCGGGGGGGGTTGTCAGCAAACGATTTTGACCTAGATGATAGAATCGGGGTATGTCGGTTTTTCGTTATGCTCTCTCGACTCTCCTGGAGTCGATCGGCGGTATCTGAATGAGTTCAAGAATCAAACTAGTTGTAACCCTCATTGCAGGCGTGTCTCTCTTGCCTGCAGCGCCGCCGGCATCGGCAAAAGCCAAGCATCACAAACAAACTCATGCTATTCAGCCGCATAGTAAGCGGTACAACTCTTATCTGGTTCCACCACCGCCTGCATACATGCCCTCGATCCTTCCTGAGCTGCAAACAGCCGAGAACCCGGATCCGGTCGATCCGGTGGAACCGGAGAAGCCGGCTAATCCATATAAGAAATACGTTTACACTCGAGAAGGTCACGAGGACCCCGCTCCCAAACAGCCCAACAAGTACGTCACTTACTGGAACAACAAGGGCTAGCGCGCAAGCCTCTAAAGCCGCTCGATTACCATCGCAATGCCCATGCCACCGCCGACGCAGAGACTTACCAAACCGTAGCGGGCGTTGCGTTTCTTGAGTTCGATCGCCAGAGTCAATATCAAGCGAGTTCCCGAAGCGCCGAACGGGTGGCCGAGCGCAATCGCTCCACCATTGACGTTAACCTTCTCGCGATCGAGCTTGAGATCCCGTTCGCAGGCTATGTATTGTGCAGCGAACGCTTCGTTGATTTCAATCAAGTCAATCTGCTCGAGCTTGAGCCCTGCCTTCTCGAGCGCTTTTGGAACTGCCGCCACCGGACCGATGCCCATGATCTCCGGAGGCACGCCTTCGACGGCCCAAGATAAGACGCGACACAAAGGTGAGAGTCCAAGCCTTTCCGCATTGCCGGCGGTGGTGACTACGACCGCTGCTGCACCATCGACGATACCGCAAGCGTTGCCGGCCGTGACAGATCCCTCTTTCTTGAAAGCTGGTCTAAGTTTAGCCAACCCTTCGATGTTGGTCTCCGGACGCAAATGCTCGTCTCTCTCAACAAAAACTGTCTTGCCCTTCTTGTCGACCAGCTCGACCGGAACAATCTCTTGGGCCAGCCGGCCTGTGTCCTGTGCCTGCTTGCACAGCAGTTGACTTCTCAGCGCAAACTCGTCTTGATCCTCTCGGCTCACGTGATAGCGAGACTGCAGCTCTTCGGCGGTCTCACCCATCGATTTCTTGGCGACCGTATCCCGAATGTCCAATCCGTCCCACATTTCGAGATGTCCCATCCGGGCCCCCCAACGCATCCCCCAATTGATGTAAGGAGTCATCGATAAGGAGTCGGTACCGCCGGCCACCACTACGCTGGCCTGCTTGCCAGCCATCAGCATTCCGGCCGTCGCCACTGAATAGACGCCCGAGCCGCAAAGCAGGTTCAAGATCAGGCCCGGCGTCCCCATTTTCAAGCCAGCTCTCAGGGCCACGTGCCGGCCCAGATAAATGGAGTCCTTGCTTGTCTGCAAGACATTGCCCATTACTACATGATCGACCAGCTCAGGATCGATGCCAGCCCGTTTAATCGCCCCCCTGGTCGCCACTACTGCCAGATCGGTGGCCGTCTGGGTGGCCAGCCCGCCACCGAAAGCGCCAAATGGAGTCCTTGCCCCTTCCACGATAACCAGTTCGTCACTCATGATTCGCTGCCTTCCTGCATCAGATGTTGGTCTAAGAGAATTCTAAAACAAGTAATAAGGGTGTATATACTTCTTAATTGTCGGGCTAGAATTGGCGCATCCGCTTATTCACAAGCTTTTGATTATTATATGGAGGGGTGAACCTTGGCTAAGGTTGGTGTTCCCAAAGAGATCCTCGATAACGAGTTCAGAGTGGCGTTGACATTGGCTGGAGCGACTGCTCTTGTTTCCGATGGACACACTGTCTACGTTCAAGCCGGAGCCGGCCTCGGCAGCGGTATTACGGACGAAGAGTACAAGCAGGCCGGAGCGAAAATCCTCCCTGATGCTCAAAGCATCTTCGCGGAAGCTGAGCTCATTTTGAAGGTCAAAGAGCCTCAAGCCTCTGAAGTTCCGCTTCTGCGCAAAGGGCAATTGTTGTTTACCTACCTCCATCTGGCAGCTCACCCCAAATTGACTCACGACCTGTGCAAAACAGGCGCGACCTGCATCGCATACGAAACGGTTCAAACCGAATCCGGCTACCTACCTTTGCTGACGCCGATGAGTGAAATCGCCGGCCGGCTGGCTACCCAGATCGGCGCCAACTACCTGGAAAGACCGATGGGAGGCCGTGGCGTACTGTTGGGTGGTGTGCCGGGAGTCGAACCTGGCGAAGTAATCATCATCGGTGGTGGCGTGGTCGGCACCAACGCCGCCAAAATAGCGCTCGGACTTGGCGCCCGCGTAACCATCTTCGATCGCTCGATCGAACGATTGCGCTACCTGGATGATGTGTTCAACGGACAGCTCAGAACGGTGTTTTCAATCGGGCATTACTTGAACAACCTCCTGCCAACGGCCGACCTGGTCGTAGGAGCGGTATTAATCCCCGGCAAACAAGCACCGCGCGTCGTCACTGCCGAAATGGTCAAGAAGATGAAGCCCGGCTCCGTGATCGTCGATGTGAGCGTAGACCAAGGTGGCTGCATCGAAACCATCAAGTCGACGACCCATTCCTCTCCGACTTACCTCTGGGAAGGAGTCGTTCACTACGGAGTAGCCAACATTCCTGGCGCAGTACCCTGGACATCCACCAGAGCGCTCACCAACGCCACGCTTCCCTACGTCTTAAAACTGGCTAAGTTCGGCTATCAAGCCGTCCTCGACGATCCTTCCCTCAATCGTGGCGTAAACATCCACGAAGGTCAGATCGTTCACGCCGGAGTAGCTGAAGCGGTTGGAGTAGCAGCCGTAACGGCATAATCACATGCAGAGCCTGCAGTCGCTCGGGTCTAACCCGGAAGATTGCCGCTCAAGCACCACCAATGGAGCGCGAGTCGGACAAACAGCATTGCTGCCGGCTCGCGCCCTTTCAGGTTAAGGCTGAGGCTGAATCACGGCCGCCGACTGCAACAGCCAAGCAATCACGCGGAAAATCAGAAAGGGAGCTGGCATGTCTACCATAAAACTAGCCTGCTGGAACGTAAATGGCGTACGCTCCATTTCAAAGAAGGGTTTCTTTGATTGGCTGGAAGCCGAAAAGCCGGATATCGTCGGCCTGCAAGAAACAAAAATCGACGGCAGTCAATTGACAGCGGAGCTCTCCGCTCCCAGAGGCTATGTCAGTTATTGGAGCCATGCCGAGCGGAAAGGGTACAGCGGAGTAGTCATCTATGCTCGCGAAAAGCCTCTATCCGTAAAGGAGGGCTTGGGAATAGGACGATTCGATGTCGAAGGACGGGTGCTCACAGCCGATTTCGGCGATTTCACATTGATGAACATCTACTACCCGAATGGAAAGGCAAGCCCGGAACGTCTTCAATACAAAATGGACTTTTACGAGTCCTTCTTGAAGCAGGTCAACAAATTGAAGAAAGCAGGCAAAAGGCTGATCATCTGCGGCGACTTCAACACGGCCCATAAGGAAATCGATCTTGCCCGCCCCAAAGACAATCAAGCTGTCTCGGGATTTCTCCCCCAAGAACGAGATTGGATGGACCGCTTCGTCGACAGCGGCTACATCGACACTTTCCGGGCATTCAACGGCCAGGCTCATAATTATACCTGGTGGCATCTGGTGACTCGAGCGCGGGAACGGAACGTAGGTTGGCGCATCGATTACTTCTTCGCCTCAGACAACCTGAAGGAACAATTGATCGACGCCGGCATCCAGACTCAAGTGCAGGGCTCCGATCATTGCCCGGTAACCTTGCGGCTTCGCCTTTAGAGACCTGCTTAGCCTCCCGCTTACCTCTCACAACGAAATCAAGACCAATTGAATCGAGCTGCCAATGCCCTTCTTGCCCGCGACAGAATAGTTGGCACCGACCTTTGTGATGCTAATATTTACCTTCGACTTCTCTCTTTGCGCCTCGATGCTCAGCAAAGATCCGCTCGTCGTCATCTGCGTAATCTTCCAGTTGCCTTCAATCAGCTTCTCTTGATAAAACTTGGCGATCTGGAAGATGTCGTCTTGCGAGGCCAGAACAATTGCTCTCGCTTCCTTTCCACCGCTGGCAAGCGCCGAGCTGCTGGTGGTTGTCAGCCCAGAGCCGGGGTACTGTGGAATCGGAAAACCGAACGGATAGAGCGCGCCAGTGCTCGGCCCGGCGCCGGGCACCGGCTCCTGAACCACAATCGCCGGCAGCTTTTCCTCCTGCTGGGAGCAGCCGGAAAGAGTGAGCAAAAATGCACCCAAACAAAACATCTTTCGGCTCTGAAATCGCGGCATCGGTAATCTTCCTCTATGAGCGGAGGAGCTCCCCTCGATTCATTATAAGTCCGCCGCCCCCAAGCCGGGGTCGAGACAGCCCGGCGCCACCAGCCAGCCGCGCCAAGAGCGCTGCGTGTACTTTCTTTTAGAATGCGGTATCCGGTTCTCAAATATAATATTCATCTATGGCAAACCGCTTTATCAGCCAGATCCGTCGGAGCATTGCAAGATGGTACTCGAAAAAACTGTTGTAGACAGAGCGCAGGAATTCCTGGTCAGGGACGAAAAGCACATTGCGGCAGCCAACTCACGATACTTCGAGCTGGTCGCTGAAAAGGCTGCCGGCAGTTATCTCTGGGACGTCAATGGCGTTCGCTATCTCGACTTTGCAATGGGCATCGCCGTCAACAACGTCGGGCACTGTCATCCGAAAGTGGTAGAAGCAGCGCGCCAGCAGATCGGAAAGTTGATTCACTGCTCGGCGGTCACTCATCACACTCTCAACATCGAGCTGGCAGAAAAACTGGCAGCCATCACGCCCGGTCGTCTCGACTGCGTGTTTTTCAACAATAGCGGCGGCGAGGCCGTCGATGCCGCTCTCAAACTTGCGCGATTCGCCACCGGACGACCTAATATTGTCGCCTTCAACGGCAGTTTTCACGGCCGTACCTTGCTGGCAACCGCGCTGACGACCTCAAAAGTTCATTACCGGGAAGGCTATGAGCCGCTGCCCAGCGGCATTTTTCACGTCGATCACCCGTACTGCTACCGTTGCCCGGTCAAGCAAAACCCTGATTCGTGCGACCTGGAATGTTTCGACCTTTTCGATCGCTTGTTCAAGCACGTCGTCAAGCCTAACTCAGTAGCCGCTATCATCCTCGAGCCGCTGCTGGGAGAGGGTGGAGTAGTAGCTCCGGCAGTCGGGTATTCGAAAGGCACCGGCTATCTGAAGCGTTTGAGGCAATTGTGTGACGAGCACGGCATCATGCTGGTTTTCGATGAGGTGCAGACCGGTTTCGGCCGAACCGCCCGGTGGTTTGCCTGCGATCATTGGGCTGTCGAGCCGGACATCATGATCATGGCAAAGGGCATAGCCAGCGGCTTTCCAATGGCCGGAGTGATAGCCCGCAAGGAGATAATGGACCGCTGGACAGCCGGCCGTCACGGCAGCACTTACGGCGGCAACCCGGTGGCTTGCGCCGCAGCTTTGGCCAGCATCGCCGTGATCGAGCAAGATCGGCTGCTCTCCAATGCGGAAAAGATGGGCTCGATCATTCTGGAGAAGCTCAATCAGCTCCGCCCTCGTTATTCATTCATCGGCGACGTGCGCGGTCTCGGCTTGATGATCGGCGTGGAGATGATTGACGCCGAGGGAAAACCGGACGGCAAGCGTCTCAATCACTTCGTCACTGAATGCATGAAACGCGGGCTACTCCTGCTGGACTGCGGAGAATGCGATCATGTCGTGCGCCTGACTCCGGCTTTGAATGTCTCGGAAAGCGAAGTCGGCGAGGCTCTGGCAATCATGGAGCAATCGCTGGAAGCGGTTTCTTAGCCCGCCGCAGCCGACAGAAGTCGGCCGCATCTATTCAGCTGGACAGTCAGCCGGTGCGCTGCCGTCCAGCAATGACATTACGAGTTCGCTGTTAAGCTCGGCATGTTTGCACATGTAAAGCTTGACCGGCTCGCAGCGCACCGCCAAAACCAGCGACGAAAACAGCCGGGAGCCCGCTATGACGGCTTTTGAAATCACGTCCTGGAAGTTTCTGCGCAAGAAGAGTTCGGCAACCTGTGGCAAGCCAAGCCCCACCACACAATCTCGCAACAGGCAGATCAACACGAAGAGCCGGGTGGTTCGCTCGCAGCGCGGTGAATCGGCGGTTGTCCGGCAACCGATCATCACGATCGGTCGTCGCCTGCTTTCGCCGTTCCAGATCCGGTCGGCAAACACTCGAGCATTGACCAGCAGCTTTGAGCCCCAGCCAGGAATCTCCGTCTGCCTGACAAATAAGTCGGGCAGGCCAGCCAGATCAACATCCGGGCGTACTCCCAGGCGGAAGGGAAAGGAATGCAGGCCTCCGGCGCGATCAATAAAAACGGTGTCATCTGAAATCAGTTTGACTGTAGGTCTGGCAAGAAGGGAGATCGCCAGAGTGGACTTTCCACCTCTGGCAGTCATCAAAAGAATAGCAGCGTTCCGCTTACCAGCCACACCCATCGCATGCACTCTGTGCATGCCTCGGCGATCGAGCTCTTCGCCAACCCTCGACAGGACAACGAGATAGGCGCGCTCGTATGCCAGTTGCCACTCGCCGGCATAGATTGTCCCGCTACGCCGGTCGAAATCGTAGACGACCAGCGCCTTGCCGTTATAGTCGATGTATCTTTTCGCTCGATCGTCGAAACAGATCCATTGCGATGTGCGCATCGACTCATCGAGCGGTGGGATGCTCTCATAGGGCGGCGCTGACACCACAATCGCAAGCGAAAGATCAGCCGGCTTTGACTGACCGGAATCTAAAAAGAGGTCAAAATCGAACGCCAGCGCATCCAGCACTCGCCGGTGCTTACAAACAATTTCAGCTGTCACACCATGGATGGTAAGGCGCACAAGCCGGCTAGAGGTTTTCGCTGACTCGTTGCTCTCGACCGCCTCACGCTGCTCAGTTTGAATCAATGCACCACCCTCAATACGAACTGAGATTTTGAGCGTGCACCCGATTCATGCTATGAAGCCTGCAGTATGACAAGCAATGAATTACACCTTTCAGAAACCCGATGCCATACGAAAGATGCAAAACCGGAAATGCAGTCAAAGCAAAAAGTCCCGAGAGCAGGTTGCGCGTCTTAAACGAGATGATGAGCGATTGCAACAGACAGAAGAGCCCATAGAAGATCAATGGCGCAAAACAGAAAGGCTGATTAAAAATCGAAAGCGACAACAGATAAAGACAGAACAGTGATGGCATGACGTACCAAACATCCATCAAGCGGGTCAGCTTCAAGAATCGCCTTCCCCGTCCGTCGCCGTAGGAAAAGTACTGACGCGAAAAAGAAAGCATCGTCGGTCTGCGCGTGCGACAGACAGCCATGAACGGAATGTAAAACATCCGAGCGCCGGTCGCGGCCACTCTTTTCAAAAGGTCAATATCCTCACCCGGATAGAGCAAGGGGTCCATGCCACCGGCCTTCTCATAAACCGATTTCCGCATCATCAAGTTGCAAAAGACGAGCTCATCTTCACGCACCGGACGTGGCTCTCCAATGGCCTCATTCCTCGCCTGCGTGATCGCCGAACCGAAGCGGCAACCGACGACCTCCCCGAAAGTCGTCTGCAATGGTGTCGCATTTGGTGTGGTAAGAGCTGGCCCGCCGACCAGATCGACTTCACCCGCCAGCAACAGATCCAGCCCGCAATCAATCGCTCCGGCAGCCACCTTCGAATCATCGTCGAGGAAGTAAAGAAACTCTCCGGTTGCTTCCCGAACAGCCCGGTTCCTCTGCTCAGAAACATTGTTGCCGCTTACTACTAGCAACTCAATTGTTACGTCCGGACGACGGCAAACCAGCGTCAACTCGGACTCCGCTGGCTGACCGCCAGGACGCACCGGAATAACAACCGACAATATGTGAGACGCCGACGCGACAGACATGTTTTCGTTTTCGAGAGAAGGCAACGACTCTTGACAGTCCATAATAGCGGCAAGGAGCTTTCTGGTAGCGCTCATGGTTGCTTAAATAAAATTAGAGAGTCGCCGACCACCTCCTGCTCGCTCAAGCGTGACATCCATTCCAGCGATGCAACGGAGACCGGCTCGCTTTGACCGTTCGGCTGTAAACTTAGATAAATGCTCGTCTCCTTTGATTTGAAGGCAGACTGAATCCGCCTCCAGTATGTTACTGAGACGGCGATCCATTCTCCCGGTTTAAGCTGGTTTTCGACCGCGAAAGGAATGTATTTGCAACCCAGATATGCTTGCGGATCTCCCTTGCCGAAGTAAAGGAGCTCAATCTTAGCCAGTTGATGGCGATCGACGAATCGCTTGAGCCTCAACAAATCGGTGCCCCAATCGCAATTAGAATCAACGGCAACACGCGGCCCGCCTCTCTTGCCGCCGACCAGTTCGTTGTAGTAGGAGAGATAGCCAGGCCAACTGGCATGCACGCAAATGCAAGCCGCAATCAACAACACGGTCGCCGCCGCTCCGAAAGCCGTCGTCCGGCCGCTTGAGTCTTTCGCCGAGGCAGCCAATTGCGCCCCAGCCAGAGCGGTCACGAAAGGCAATATCGGCAGGACGTGTCGAACGCCGATATTGAGCCCGCTCTTGATCGACAGCAGCATATAAAGCAACACGAACAGAAACGAAGTCGCTGCAAACAATGACTGCCGCTGCCCCCGCCATCCTGAATCGGAAACAGCAGTCTTTCCGGAAAAGGCTCTCAATAAAAACGCTCCCGCAGCCAGCGTCAGAAGCATCAAAAATGGCAGCGATTCCTTTATGCACAAAACGAGTGGGAAATAGATTGAGTTGCCACCGCGATACCATTTGCCCAAAAGGTAGGACTCCATTCCAAAGCCGTTTTGTACGTGCAGACTCTGAGCAGCCAGGCCGGTCAAGTACCAGGAGATACCCCGCAGTTTTTCGTCAGCCGCAATCAGATTGAGTGCGGCGCCAACGTCGACCGCATCGAATCTCTGAAATGCAAAGTCGTTGTACCAGGTCTGAAAGTCGATTGGAAGATTTGCCACATGCCACTGATAGACAATTGCCACCAGCGCCAAACCGCCAACATACATGAAGGCGACCAGCGCCCAATCGCTCAGCAACGCAGCCCCGGTCCGCAGGGCAGCAGAGACAGTCTTCGAACCGGACAGCTGTCTGACCGACTGGCAAAAGCAGACGATTGCAAAAAAGGGATAAAGCGTGATCAGCGAAAATTTCACCAATTGCGATACCGCAGTCACCAGTGTCAACAACAGGAATCCACCGAACGAACGCCGGCCAAGGAAATCTACGAACAAGCTAATCGAGACAAAGAACGCCGCAGCCGCTAAAACGTCATTTCCAACGAAACGGCTGTGCGCCAGAAAAGTCGGCGACGACGACAACAACAGCACCGAAAACAGTCCGGACAGCGGTCCGAAGCAGCGAGAGTTCAACCAAAAAAAGATTGCCAAAAAGACCATAGAAGCTGCAATCATCGGCATTCGAGCCAACCGGATCATGCTTTGCGGATTGTTGCCAACAGCGAAGAAAAAATCATGCGAGATCTGCTGATTAGTGATCTCCCGGCCGGCGACCGCGGCCGGCGGCCGAACCTGTGCCACCACTAATGGTGCCGCAGCAAGTATCTTAGCCAAGGGCGGATGCCAGGGATTGACTCTAAAGTTCTGACTAGCAAGGCAAAGAAATCCAGAGGTGACATGCTCAGTTTCGTCGAAGGCCGGACTGTCATCCCAGCTCGAAGTCAAAGCCGCCAGCCCATAAACAAAGATCGCCGCTACCGCCAAAAGCCAGATAATGACGGGCGAGCCGGCTGACTGACTCACCGCCGCAATATTTTTTCCAGGAGCGCGAGCGACCGGCGCAGCCATCTCTTTGTACGCCATTTTATACGCCATTGAAGTCGGGCTGGGCGGCGATTTCAGCCTGCTTCAGACTACGCTCACTGATAACGGGAGGCAAGTAAAGACAGTTGTGTCGCCAACCGTTCAAGACATGAGAGAGAAAAAAGGCGCAATTGACGAGGTAGCGAGCCAGGGCGACGCGGGTCTCTTTGAACGATGTCGCTGCTGCCGGAAGATCAGGTTTTAGATATTCGAAAAGCGCCCAGGCCGCCGGAAGAAGTAAAACAGCCGACAACCCAGGCAGAAAGGGCATCAGCAAAAGCGCCAGCGCCGCTATCACGTGAAACACCAAGAATGGTGTCACAAAGATGCATATGCTGAGCGGCCAATTCTCCTTGTACAAAACATTGCGATACTCGCCCTTCCGCTTGGAGAAAAATTGCAAATCTCGAGACACAAAGATCTCCAGATGGCGACCGTTGTACTTGTTATAGACATAGGGCACGAAACGACCATATCCCCACCACTGCTCGAGAAGCGCTGGTATTGTCGGTCTGGCCCGATGACCCACCTTCATTTCAGCGCAAAGGAACATGCTCCAGGAGGACTGGGAGATCCTGGCACAGATCTCCACATCTTCGCTCAGCAAGCAATCTTCGTCATATGTGCCTAGACTATCCAGCGCCGATCGCCTCAGGCAAAGCGTGTTATTCGAGAAGAACGATAGCGGTTCCTCGAGCTCCTTACCGAGATAACCAGTCTGTCTCGATTTAGACAGCAAGTCAATCAGCATCGCACACCATCTCCCAGGTAACGCAGATAGAAGTCTTCGACAGTGTTTGAGCGCTTACCGAGATCGTGCTTGACTATTCCTCCGACTGCCGCGATCCGCGGACTGCGCAGCATGCTCCGCTCTGCATGCGCAATCCAATCGGGATCAAGGACACAATCATCATCAGTAAAGCAGATCAGCTCGCCGGAGGCGTGCTTGATCGCCTGGTTGCGCAAGTATGGAATGCTGTGAGACTGCTCTCTTACATAGCGCAAATTAAATCGATCGCCAAAGGAGAGCAGCAGCGCTTCCGTCTCAGAGCCATCGCTGTTATCGACTACTACCATCTCGTCAGGAAACCTCGATTGCTCGAGAACCGACAGCAACAAATGTTTCAGCATCTCCTGGCGATTGCGCGTGCAGATGCAGAGGCTGACACGCAACTTGGCATACATCCGCTCGACCGCCGGGGGCTCTTCGCCATTGAGCACAGCCGCGAAATACTTGTTCATGTATCCAAAGAAATTAGGCGGCAGCCAACTGGTATCAGACTCTCCTTCCGCCCAGCGCAAAGAGAGATAATAACGCTGCAAGAGATCGACGAAAGCTCGACATCTAGAATACTTCTCCTTTAGCTCTTGAAAGACATCATCGGCCGATGGATACAAAACGAGCAGACCTTTGTCTAATTGAGCAAGCCGCCAGATTCTCACGAAACGCCGGATTAGCATGCAATCGTCCTGCATCGTAATCGGCTTGCGCGGCCCCCAACTCTGGGCGTCGGCAGCAAACGTGCCTATCTGCGCAGGCGGCTCGAGCACTTCAGCTACTTCTTGCTTGAATTCCGCAACGGCCTTGGCCGAGCGCTGCATGATTCGCTTCCAGAAGGCGCCTTTAAAGACGACCGAGTCCGGCGCCTCACCGCCAGCGGTGACTAGCGGCGCGTTGTATGATGACGTTACCGTGATCTCCGCTCGAATGCAGCGCGCCACAAAACCATCCAAATAAATTATTAGTCCGGTGTTTGCGACTGCCGACCACTGCCTAAGCCGACCGGCGATCTCTTCATAGCTCCAAGTTCCAGCCTGCAAGAATTCGAATCGCTCCGGCATTTCGTCCATCACAGCCATTTTTTCGGAATCCCAGCTGGCTTTGGGAGTCATGTCGAAGATTAGCTCGCTGACAGGCTGCCCGCCGTCGCCCATCCGTTCATTGCCTGCCAATTGATACGGAACCGACAGATCGGGCCATTGCGCAAGCTCGGTCGCTGACATAGCTCCTTTTACTAATTTCCAGAAGATCTGATAGCAGGCGGCGCAATCGCCAACCGTGCGCTGTTTGAGCAATTGGCTGCGGGGCTGACGCCAGAGCGCTGCCAGGTAATCCTCGTCCTTGGTTGAGAGACACTGCAACCTTGTCAACTCGGACAAGTCCGGCGCCCCGGTAGAAGCGGTCAAAAGCGAGCGCAACTTGGTGCGCCAGAAGTTGAGATTGTCCTTTTCGCAAGCCACCGCGGACAGGACCGATCTGATTTGCAATTCAAGCTCACTGACCAGTCCAAAAACAGCCGCCTCGCTGTCCGGCGAAGGCGGCAGAGAAAATCCCTCGCGCTCGAAGGCAATTTTGAAGAGACAACTAGCTCGGCGGTAGTTGAAGTTGTCATTTACGAATGAGCCGTCCGGCGCCAAGACTACAATCATCTCGGCACGCTCGGAAGGCGGGCCAAGGAAGGGATATCGCTCGCAACATTGCTCCAGAACTCGGTCTACCCGGCTGAGAATCGCCGCTCTCCGGTGGTCCGGCGCCGCTACGACGACAAAGTAGTCTATATCTGACAAGCCCGGCCAGTGCTGCCCGATTGCATAAGAACCGGTCAGATAAATTCCTTGCACCTCGGGGATGGCCGACAGGCATGCCTTCAGTTTACTGACACCGGCTTGGTAGAACCAGGCGTATATTCGGTCGAATGGCGCGAAATCGGTGGCGCTCAAGAAGCGCGCCACAAGTCCAGATTTAGCATCATCCTTATTGGCGTCGAACATACTTGCCTCTAAGTCGCGAAAGCCCGGCGTTGGCCGCCTTCGAAAGCCCGGACAAAATAGGTATCTCGGCTGCAGTCGGCGACGGCTCGGGCTGGAGATGCATCGCTCCGTCTACATACAAGGTGACGCCGTGAACATAATCGGACCGGTCCGAACAAAGCCACAGCACTGCTTCAGCTACATCGGCGGTGGTGCCGATTCGACCGGATGGAATGAGACCTAAAATGTGTGACTTTATAGATTGCGAGGCCAAGGCCGCCTCAGTCAACCGAGTTTGAATCACGCCGGGAGCCACTGCGTTGATCCGAATGCCCAACCCTGCCAACTCGAGAGCGGCCGTTTTGACGAGCATTCCCACACCGGCCTTCGAGACGGCATAGTTGGCGTTGCCGGCCCAAGCCAGCGATTCGTGCACAGAGCTTACGCAAACAATCTTGCCGCGCACGGCCGACGACTCCAGCCTTGGACGACTCTTGAATACTCGCACTGCCTCCCTGACGCAGAGAAATTGGCCGGTGAGGTTGACAGCGATCACTTTCTGCCATTGCTCAAGCGACATGTCGACGAGCGGCGAGCTACTTTCGATGCCAGCGTTGTTGACGAGAATGTCCAGCCGCCCGAACTCTCTTTCAATGAACTCGAACATGGCCAGAACTTGCTGCTCGCTGGCTACGTCGGCACGAAAGCTGGCGGCATTGCATCCGCTCACCCGCAGCTGTTTGACTATCTCCGCAGCTTGATTCTCCAGCTCACAGTAATTGACAACAACGCTGGCACCGGCGCGACCAAGAGCAAGAGCGATCTCTTTGCCGATGCCCGTATTGGCTCCCGTCACAAGCGCCACCCGCCCGGATTGCGCTGAGACATCCGTCTCGTCGAACCCCATCTCAATCGGACTCCATTTAAATTCAAACTGCGTTTAGTTTACAGCCCACCTGACAAGCCGACATGTGTATTGGTTAATTGTTGGAAGTTCTAACCGATGCACAGTCAATTGTCGGAGAACTTCAAGTATCCTTATCATTGGCTATTACTACTGACAGGATTTACCGGCATGCCTGAGTACACATCCGGCGGCAGTTCGAATATTTATCTAGCCAAAGAGCCGTTGAAGAGGCTTGCTTTGGGTCTCAGCTTACTGATTGCTACTGAGAGCGCAACCATTCCAGCATCATTTGCTGCCGCCTCCAGCCAGGTAAGCACTCCGGTATCGACCTTGGAAGTAACCGGCAACACAAGCTCCGTCGGTGACCTGAGCGTCTTGCATGGCGAGGTCGTGATTCGCAAGCAACACACGATTGACATCCGCGTTCCCCAAGCTGGAACAGGCGTTAAGAAGACGGCGCTCTCGGGAGCAATCTTCAGCGCCAATCTGGTGCCTCACGGCAAGACCTGCACTGTCAGCGGATTAGCTTACTTCAGTCAAGGCAGCAGCATGACCGCTGTTGACGATCCCGACTGCGAAGAGCTGATTTCGGTCGAAGGCGGTGAGACGGTACAAGGCCGAATCGTCTCGATCAACCACGAGGTTGTCACGATAAACACCAACGGACAAACCCGTGAAATTCCGGTTAGGCAGATTAAGCGCATCTGCTCGCCGCGAGTCTACAAATTCGCCATGACCGTACCGGCCGGAGCAGATCCAGCTAATATCTCAGCCAGCTCGGCGAACATCCGCTTCACTGAAACGACACACCGGTGCAAGAAGAACGAGCAACAAGCCGCAGCTCCCAACGACAAGCACCCGGTCACGAAGAACAAGCGGCGCTGCTGCGGTGGAGCTCTGCCTGTCACTCATCAAGGGTTGTCCCCGCAAGCCAAGATTACGTTAATTGGAATATCTATGATCGGCATTGCAACTGCCATCGCATTGCCGATTGCACTGGGTGTAAGCGGGCGCAAAGGAAACAAGCCACCGCCTTTCATCTTCCCGCCCCAGACAACTCCTCCTAGCGAAACACCGCCACCACCGCCGCCACCACCACCTCATCCGCCACAGCCTGTATCATAAGGTTTCGTCAGGCTCAGTCACTAATACAAACTGACATTTGATGGTAAGAAAACCGCTTGTCTCCATCATTATTCCGTTTTACGATCAGGCCGAGTACCTTCAAGAAACGGTTGCAAGCGCGCTCGGCCAGACCTACTCTGATTGCGAGCTGGTCGTAATCGACGATGCCTCGCCAGCTCCGGACGCGGAAGCATTGCTGACAACTTACCGCTCGAACCGCTTGCGCATCGAGCGAAACGCCAGAAACATCGGGGCTGCCGCTTCCCGAAACAAAGGCATCGAATTAGCGTCTGGTGAGCTAATTTTGCCGCTGGACGCCGACGATCTGATTTTGCCTGAATATCTGGAAAAAACCGTCAACCTTCTAATCTCCGATCCCAAAATCGCCGGCGTGTACACCAACGTTTACCAGTTTGGTGAATGCGAGATAAGCTGGCAGCCAGTAATTTCGCCCGCTCACCTGCTTTGCGGACAGGGATCGCCGGTCACTATGCTAATGCGTCGGGATGTTTTCACCGCAACCGGTGGCTACAAACCACATCTGCGTGAGGGCGAAAACAGCGAGTTAATCCTTTCGGCACTGGAGCTCGGTTTGCGCTTCGCTCATATCCCTGAAGAGCTATTCCATTACAGAAGACATCGCCGCGAGCAAACGCGGCAAAGCGACTTCATCAGCAAATCGGTTGCAAACCTGGTCAGAGAGCACAGACAGCTAGCACTCGACAATCTCTTCGAGATACTGGTACTACAGTACGAACTGCGCAACGACCTGGTTGAGAAACAACGAAAGCTTCACGATTACTGTCAAAATGTGTTCGAATCGCATACGGCTGACCCGCTCTTAAAAGCGATTCGCAACTCTCGCTTGAAGGAAAAGGGGATGCAAGACTTCCCACCGCCGCCGCTATGAATTCACTGAGCAAGCATCCCAAGGTTTCAGTGATCATGCCGTTCTACCGGCAAGATCAATATCTGCTCGATGCGGCAATCTGCGTTGAAGATCAAACCTATCAAAACTTCGAATTGATTGTAGTCGATGACTGCTCGACAGAACAAAGCGCCCACGACATATTAGCCTGGCGCCGGATGGAACAACTCAAGATTATTCGGCTCGAGCAAAATGGCGGCGTTTCCGAAGCTAGAAATATCGCCGTCGCTGAGTCCAGCGGCGAGTTGATCCTACCACTGGACTCAGATGACCTGATTACCAGCGATTATCTCGAGAAAGCAGTGGCGGTCCTTCTCCAAGATCAATCAGCCGCCGGCGTCTTTACGGCAGTGCGAATATTCGAGGGCGACGGCAAACATTGGATCTGGCATCCCACTGCCAGCATGCCTGAGTTGCTGAGCCAAGACTGGCCCAACACTTTCTTGTATCGCAAGGAGATCTTTAACAAAATAGGCGGCTACGACAGAAATCTCCGACGCTATGAAGATTGGGACTTCATGATCAGATGCCTAGAGGCCGGTTTCCGGTTTAGCCAGATTCAAGAGGCGCTCTACCACTACCGCAAGCACGCGGGTGGCGTGACCGCAAGCAAGGACTATTCGGTCAAGGCTCAACTGCTCACAACCAGCTATCGAGAGCTTTCTGAGCGCTATCTCGAGGATTTGCTGACACAGCAAGTCAGACTGTATGAGACAAGCGTGAAAGCTTACCAGCAAATCTACGATTACTATCAGACTCATATTGCTGGAGATCAAAGCGCCATACACGGTAAAAACGGATCGCTTTAGTTGAGCGCCTACAGATTTCGATCCTTGACAAACGCCGCTGCTCAGATCTTTGTTAAATGCTTCAAACCGAGACCGCACAAGACAATCCAAAGATACTTCTTAAGGTATGCTCTAGACGGGTAAGCTTAGGAATTTCTTTTCATATATGTCAAATCCAAGTAGTCTTCAGCACCTGGTAAACCCGGAACGAATGCAAGTCAAGCGATTGGCGCTAGTTCTCAGCGTACTGCTTGCAACCCAAAGCACGATTACTCCGGCTGGATTGGCTGCTAGCTCGACAGCCAACGCCACTGCCGTAACATCGATCACCGCCAGCGGTAAAACAAGCTCGGTTGGGGATTTGAAGTTGCCAGGCGGCGAAGTAGTGATCACCAAAGATCACATTGTCAACATCATCGCCGCACAAGCCGGATCCAACGCCAAGAGGACTGTACTATCCGGATCGGTTTTCAACACTCAAGCGGTCACCCATGGCAACAAAACCGAAATTACCGGATTAGTATTCTTCAACCAGGGCGGCAATATAAGCGCCATCGACGATCCCGATTGCGAGGAGATGATCGCTGTCGACGGCGGCGAGACCGTGCAGGGACACGTTCTGTCAATCAATCGTGACGTAGCGACAATCAGCTCGAAGGGAGAGACCAGAGAGATACCGGTCAAAAAAATTAGGTCTATCTGCTCACCGCGAGTGTATAAGTTCGCCCTGTCCGTACCGGCTACTGGCCAAGCAGAGCTGACGGTAAATGCAGCCGATATCAAGTTTAGTGAAACCACACGGCGCTGCCGGAAGAATGAACGTCCCAGCGCGACTGCCCTTAAGAGCGGCAGCAAGGAAAAGAGAAGGCGTTGCTGTGGAGCGGCATCGCAAGCAAGCCATACCGGATTATCGCCGCAAGCAAAAATTACAGTCATTGCCGTAGCGATGGTACTGGTGGCAACGGCGATCGCCCTTCCAATTGCTTTGGGTGTCGGCTTAAGAAACAAGCGCAAAAATCCACCGCTATTCTTTCCACCTAACCAGACGGGCAGCGAGCAGCCGGTACCACCGCCGCCACC
>JAGVKB010000096.1 GCA_020050835.1 Candidatus Obscuribacterales bacterium
AATCAAAATTTGCCTGTACGTTAACCAAAACAAATCGCTTGGAATGCCCATTTCGCGCCAGTCCTCGCTTGACATACTATATGTATGAATAAATCGGGGCAAAAACCCAGACAGCAACGGTAAGGGCATGAAAGTGCCAGAGCGAAGATTTACCTATCCTAATGAAGACCGACAAAGTGAGCAACTTCATATTAGGATCACGATTGTCTCTGCATATGGGTTCTGTAAATGAAATTCAGCGAAGCTGCGACACTGTGCGTCGCGATCATCTGCTTGTTCGGGTCGGTTGGCTGCGGAAGCTTGCCTGATCGCGAATTGGGCACCGCCGGCAGTGACAAGCCGATTTACAACCAGATTGTAGCGGAAGCTCAAAGATTAGACCGAATCCTGGAAGACGGCTGGATCGTAGGTAGAGATCCACGTACGTTCAAATCGCTTTATGGCAAAACGTCTGCCGAACACAAGGCGCATTTCGCCGTTGATTATGCCGCTATGATGGCTGGCAGCGGGCAAGACCTCGTAAACAACTGGAGCTCCTACCTGCCGTATTCCACGCGCGCCCAGTTCGCTTTGAAGTGGTGGAGCAAAGATCCGGTTTTCCTCGAGCAGGAAGAGCGCAAACAGAATATCTGGATTCACGAAGCTCTGCTTGATGGCCGTGAGCTCTACTGGCGCATTCTGGAGCGCAAAGAGAATCCCGGTAGCGCTCAGGTAGTCGCCCATGATGTCGAACAAAACATGGTCTACAAGTTCATGGAAAACGATCATTGCGTCGGCACCTGGGGCGACTTCAGAAAGGTTGCCAGTAGTGCGGTAAAGACATCGCAGCAGTAAAGGGACAGCGCTTTCTGTCGCTGGAAGAGTTAACTGGATATCAAAAACAAGTAGCGCAAGCGCCTCAAGCAATGGCGCTGAGCGAGTCGCCGACTGTCAAGGGTCGGGTTGTATTGATTATTTAATCATTGACCGAATGGTCGGTAAATGATTAAATAATCAGTAGCAGTCGATGTACATGCGCTAGCCTTCCCGGGAGAGAATCAACGATGCCGTCTCAAAAGCATGCCGCCAAAACCAAGACTCCTGATCGATCGGCCTCTGGTCTGATCGATGAATCGCAAATAGTTGCTCCGCCTACGGTTCATGAGAGCATGCCGAATCCGGAAAAGCTGTTGCTCGAGACGGAGGATGCTCCCAAGATCACCGACCGACTGAACATCTTTCCATTCGACTGGCGGGTCGAGACTCCACGTTTGATGGAGATCTATGAAAATTCTCGCGATCCCGGTTGGTCGCCGAGTCAATTGCCTTGGGACACGCTTGATCCGGATAGCTTTACGTTGGATCAGCGCTACGCAATCGCTTACTGGTGGTCGCTTCTGTCCGTGTTCGATGCTTCCGGACCGGCTGTGTTCGCGCGAGCGATGATTCACGCCTATGAAGTGCATGAAGAAGATGCTATTCGAAAGTGTTTCTTCTCAGTTACTCGCGATGAAATGAATCACGAGGAGGTGTGTGGTAAGGCCATTAACAAGATGACTCCGAACGGCCCGCTCGGCTACGAGCCGCAAACGCTGTTAGGGAAGCTGGCGCGCAATAATGTCGAATGGCTCTACCATAATGGGGCGCGTTACTGGAACGGTTACAAGAAGGCGGTCGAGTACTATCCGATGCCGATCTTGTTTAGCTCCTTCTTGTTTGGCGAAGTAGCCTCCTCGACGCTCTTCCATAGCATGTATGAAAGCACGGACATCCCTGTTTTCAAGGAAGCCTTTCGAAATATCGGCCGTGATGAAGGTCGTCACTTGAGCTTCTGTCTGGCGCTGTTGAAAGAGATACTGCCTCGGCTTGGCGACGAAGACAAGTCCATAATTACCAAGCAATTTAGAGCAGGATTCGTCTTCCTCTCGGGTATCTTGTACGAGCCGCCCGGTGAGTTCTGGCAGCTTCCGGAGACTTTCTTGCCGGCCCAGCGTTTACTCGAGGAGAAGGCTCGTGAAGCCGGTTTTGGAGTACTTACGTTGGAGAAGCGGCGAGAAAACTGGCGAACAGCTGTGATTCGTCTCAAGTCGGTTGTCGAGCCTTATGGCATCAAATTTCCGGCGCTACCGGAGATAGATGTGGACGGCGAAGACGTGGATTTCGACGCCGACAAGATCGTGCCGATTTTCTAGTTGGCACCTGACACTGGCACTGTCCGGTGTAGCTTGGAGTGCGCTGCGAATGGTTAGACCTCGCGCGGAAAACTACGAAGAAAAGCGGCAAAGTATTCTGGACGGTGCCGCCGCCATGTTTGCTGAGCGAGGCTTCGATGGCACCTCGATCGCCGCGATTGCCCAGTATTGCGGCGTGTCGAAAGCGCTTCTCTACCATTACTATCAGTCCAAGGAAGCGCTGCTGTTCGACATGCTTCACTCGCATTGCACACTTCTGGTGGAGACGGCCAAAGGCTCCATCGAAAAAAATCACGAGCCGGAGAGGCAGTTGCAAAGTCTGATTCGTTCGCTCATGGCTCTCTATGTCAGCTCTCGTGACAAGCATGTCGTGCTGCTGAATAGCTTGCATTGTTTGCCGCAAGACCAGCAGAAGCAGATCAAAGACCAGGAAAAACGGGTACTGCAAGTGATTAAGGATCTGCTCGCCAAACTCAGACCCGGTCTAGATGCCCCGACCAAGACTTCGCTGGCGATGTATCTAATGGGGGCGATCAATTGGACTTACACCTGGTTCAAGGCTCAGGGGGCTGTTTCTGCTCAGGAGTTTGCCGATCTGGCAACCACTATCTTTCTAAGCGGCATCCACGGTCGTCTACCGGAATCTTAGCGAGGTGTGGTTCGGCGGATTCGGACTGGTGCGCCGGTCCGAGCGTTGATTTCGTTGGGGATGTATTCGGGCTGAACAGCGTATAGATACAGGTAAGGGCATGAAAGCCTGGGGTGGCTGCTATGGGGATGTCCTGGGTGTCGTTGATCTTCGTCGACCAGCCCTGACCAAGACCATCTTAGCAATTGCAAATGGCGACCTGTTCTGGTCGCTTTTTGCAA
>JAGVKB010000114.1 GCA_020050835.1 Candidatus Obscuribacterales bacterium
CTCGTACTGCGCCTCGATGATGCAGGAATCGCAGGTGTGATTCGAGCGGTAGATATGCCAGCCGGCTTGCTGAGCGTCGTATTCCAGATTCTCTGCTTTTGCCGTCCAGGCAAGTCCATCCTTTCGGCTTGAGTCAGGCGACGTTGCGATCAGAGCCTTGCAGATGTCGCATTCAAGAAGGATCAGCACTTTCAGCATTAGGAACTTCTCCTGGTTTCTTGCTCTTACCCCGCCTTTTCTGAGCACGTAGCTCAGCCCGTTCCGTTGCCTCTCTGTTTCGGAAGGAAGCTCCCTCAATTAGCACGACCTCGGCTTTGTGCATGAGACGGTCCACCAGAGTGACGACACAGCCGGCCCCTTTGTGGCCCGTTTTGCCCCTTTGTGGACACGACTGCCTAAAAGCGTTGACCAGCGAAGGTTTTGAGCATTGCCCCTTTGTTGCCCCTTTGTTGCCCCTTTGCCTCGAATCAACGTGTAATAGGTACCTTTGCCCGTCTTCCCGTGCTTCTCCAAGACGCCTTGATCTACTAAACCCCGTAAATCATTTGAGGCTGTGCGCTTGGAGACGGCAAAAGTCTCCTGGTAACGCTCGTTGGTAAGTATCTGCCCCTCGGTCTTCAGCCACATGACGGCCTTGATCTGCTTTTCGCTCAGCGCCAATTTCTGGAGGCTCTCCTCGGTGAGTCTATCGCTCCGTAGGACGACCCTGAACTTGCCATGAGTGCTGTTATCGAACTCGGGCAGTGGTAAGTCAGCGGCTGTCAGCGCTTCCGCCATTCTGATGGTGCCGCTTCCCCAGTTTTCTATTAGGCCGCAGAAAAACAAACAATCGGCCAGGAGCCGATTCGGCGGCACCGAGTCATGCTCACGCAGTAAATCATCTGTCGTCAGGTTGGTAGGTAGGTCGCCCGGATTCCAAATCTCAAGATGATCGTCGTAGAGGCGTATCTGCACGTTCGTGTTGCTTCTGTAATCACGATGGCACAAGGCATTTATCATTGCCTCGCGGACAGCTTCGAGAGGATACTCCCAGATCACTTCTCTCTGTGGTGCGCCAGTAATTACAAACTCGGTTTGAAATCGTTCCCTGAACCAAGTCATACATTCGTCTACTTGGCTTAGCAGAGTACCATCGACGCGCTTGTCATCAACAATCAGTGTCGGAGAGCGGAAACGTCCAAGTTTCACATATGCAGCAGGAAAATGTTTGAGAGGATCTTTCCCGAAAGGGAGCAGCGCTGCTCTCGTAGGCACGCCTGATTCTAGCAAATTGAGGCGCTCCAGAAATTCTACCTCACCGGTTCCTGCCGGAACTGGGCGCCTACCAATCTTTTTAACTTGCTCGACAAAGTGCTGAACTGAAGTCATGTCCAAATCACTTAAAGACGACCCTGGTTCCGCACCTGCATCCCAGCTCAATCCGCTGGTCGTCCATAGGCGTTGCATGATTTCCGCATGACTCATGCGTTGATTGGAGCGTCCCACTCTGCGAAGAAATACTCCCCGAACACTAACTGGTGCCCCCGGCGCTTCTATCAACTGCGATGACACCGCATGTTCGACCGCCAATGTCTGCAAGGTCGATCGATGGAAGCAAGCGAAGATCAGTCGCCTCCCGAATCTGATTGGCCCAATCTTCAACTGTTTTCTTGCCTACTGTTACACCAACTATAGTGCCATCATCCTCAATACCAACCAAAACAGTTCCACCCTCAGCATTCGCAAACGCTCCCAAACTTTCAATTGTCTCTGCGCCAAAAGACCTCTTAAACTCAAGAGTCTCGGACTCGCCTTTTGAAATCAGTTTTTGCAAATCAGACATTTCGCAACCAGTGATTCTTTGAAGGGGGTATCTCGGACAATCGCATAATAGCTACGGAACGCATATATCATTCCAGAAATTTGCATAAGGTTGTCGAATTGTTAGTAGATTACGATCAACAGGAAAAGGCTGCGAGGATGATTATATGCGCAACGTATGGGAAAGATATTTCGATGCTGGCAATTCTGCATTGGAGCGTGGGAATTCGAAGGTCGCCTGCAAGAAGCTAAGACAAGCGCTGAAGGAATCTGAGGGACGGACTGATGAGCGCGAATGAATCCTCCGACGCGGAATGCAGTTAGCTCAAGATTTGGAGGGGCATCACTCAGTTGCGTTTGCTCTTACCGCGAACAACTTGGGCATGATCTTCAGAAATCGCGGTGATGTAGAGGAGGCGCAGCCATTACTCGAACGTGCCATCGAAGCCCTGGAGAGTAACCCTGATGAACCAGATGCCGGCTGCGCGGTACCCTAAAAGAACTTGGCGAAGCTCTACTGTAAAATTGGAAGACTCGCTGATGCAGAGCGGCTCTTAATGAGGGCCTACGAAATTCAGAAGACCTTGTTAGAGGACAACGATGACGCCCTGACAGACACAATTTGGGCTCTTAGCAAGGTCTGTCAAGCGAACGGAAAACCAGCTGAAGCAACCGGATTCAAGAACAAACTGGTGGCAGTTTATCCAAGCATGGCAAGCATGTTTGGTGAAGATCGCACGTATTCCTTTGCCGACAACATACTGGGCGGCATGCAGCAGCTGGTTGGCACGAAACCATCATCCGCAGGTTCGAGCAAGGATGTATTTGCAGTGCAAATTGAAGATGGTTTGCTTGAATTCCTTTTCGAAGGTGAGAAACACAGCGTAAAGGCTGATCTCAATGCGATCCAAATTGTCGATGCGCTTACCGCGTTGGCAGAGGCTTTTGAGAAGGACCAAAAATCCGGTCGCCCTCTTGAAAACTCGCCGCGACGATCCAGCAAGAGGGCTGCAGTCAAAAGTCGCTGAAGTTTCTTGCTTGGAGAATCTGCGACAGGTTGTCGCAGATTCTTTGCTGCTCTGTTGCCTGTGATCTCTTTTGTGATCTCCACTGTGTACTTTTGGGTCCTTTCAGGGACACTCCTGTCCATTTCGACTCCAAACAAAACGCGGCTCCCAGAGCCGCTTTCGTGCAGTATTTCGAGATTCTCAATCCTCGGGCTCGTCGACTCCCACTGTCGGCTAAGTTTTTCATACGATAGCTGGCTCACTCGGCGGACTTACGCCGAATGAGCCAAGTTCCTTGGAAAACAGTCTTTGTCTACTTGACGTGATACAAGAAAATGGAGCGGGTCCATAGGAGCACTCCGACTTCAAGTTTTGTGGGTCACAGGAAGAGCGCGAATGTTTGAGCCGGTGCAGCTTAGTTGGAATTCTGTTTCTTGGCTGTAGAGACGGCTGCGATCAGTGCCAGAAAACCAAGCGCGAGCAATTGGGCACAAAGCTGTTGATAATTGATCCGGTCAGCGCGTGGATGTGGTGGGCACACTATGTACCCAATTCCCATTCCATATTGCATGGCACCATTTTCAAATCCAAATGGGGGACAAACAACCATCAACATAGCGATAAGCAAAGAACAACAAGCTATTGCAGCCTTACGCTTTCGCCTGGATTGTGTATCCAAACCTAACCAGACCGACACGGGAAGCATAATTGCAAAAATTCCTGCGAGCAATCCTCCGATAACCAGAATGAGCAGCCTTTCTGCCATCGCAGCTGGTGGCAGCTCGCGCCGGATAATGAGCCTGCCTTTGCGGGCATCGCTCACATTCACTACGAAATCACCTTGCGGCATTGACATATTAAATTGCTGTCCCATCACCATTTCGGGTAATGGTAAGCCTATCAACGATTTGCTCAAGCGGATTGGAAAACGCGGGGTTCCCTCCAACTGATCGGAACCGAAAAACAGCGTGTGGTTTACGTCTACCATGGACAAGAGAGCAGGCGGACTACCGTCATGAGCGTCCAGCGCTGGAAAAAACAGCTCGTCTTTGTTTATAGGTTCGTAGTACCACACCAGTGGTTCAGCTGATTTGAGGTCTTTGTTATTGAAACAGCAAAGAGCAAATGTCCATCCTTTGTACCAACGGTCATAACTGGAAAAAATCTGCGAATTCAACCTGGGTCTCTTTTGCTTTGGTACCTGTTCAAGGGCAGCCGGGATTACCGCAGCGCTGTTAGCCAGGACAACAGTGTAACTTCCGTGATCGAAAACCTTGAATTGCGATACGGTTTCAGAATCTCCAGCGAAAAAAGCGTCGCCACCACGCGTTTCCATACCTTGAGGGCCGGGCGGTAGCGCTGCCTCGGCCTCTCGAAGGAACGATTGAGCGTTCTCTGGCAAATAAACAAGGTTCTTCTCAGTCATCGTGCCTGGTTTGGCTGGAATTGGTAGAAACATAGCATTGCCACCGGCCTCTTGCGATGCCAGATTCTGCACATTGTTCTGATAAGCGAGCACATGCACCGGTTTTCCCTTGTATGTAAGCTCGGCTGCCAACCCAAAGGTATCCGAGAAGTGAGCTGGAGCCAGCGAGCAACAGCTCCAGACGCAGAGCGAGGGAAGAAGAAATAGAAAAAGTAAAGTTGCTGCTATTTGGACCGAGCGATTAATAACAGGCATCTAAGTCCCCTAAGTCCGTACAACTAAACTTTACCACCACCACACCAGGTCAGAAATGTATTGCCTACCACTTCCCCCACCGTCAAGACCAAGCCGTTCGTGTTCCTTATCAGTCTTTTGCTGTCACGCACTCGGTTGAACAAAATACGCGTCCCCCCCGTAGACTCAGGCTACGCAACTATGTCCAGCAAGATCTGAGCTGGATAAGTTGCTGCGAACGACTGGCTCGAGCGAAACATTCCTGTCATAATCTAAGCTGCCAGCATTATTCATACTTGGTTGAATTACAGGCATTACAAATGCCATGAGTAACTCCATAGTCACGATCCTATCTACCATTGTACTGGTACTCAATTTTTTATCCTCCTGTCTCAATTCTGCACAGGCCGGCCCAACCATGACTAAGACCGAAAGCGATCATCACTCTCACCAACATGGCTATCATCATAGGTTCGATGATATCGAGCGGTGGACTAAGAAGTTCGACGATCCAGCTCGCGACCAGTGGCAAAAGCCGAACGAGGTTATTGAGAAGCTGCATATCGAAGCAACCGACAAAGTAGCCGACATCGGAGCTGGCACGGGTTACTTTTCGTTGCGCATAGCTCAGAAGTATCCCGCTGCCACCGTTTATGCCGCCGACGTTGAAGACTCCATGGTGGCATATCTCAGGAAGCAAACCAAACAGCGAGCTTTGCCCAATCACATGCCGATCAAGGTTTCGGCGCACGAGCCTAATCTGCCCGACAAAGTAAATTTAGTTCTATTCGTCGATACATGTCACCATATCGACGACCGAACCGATTATTTTGCCACCCTCAAAAAGCGGCTTCTTCCTGATGGCAGGGTTGCAATTATTGATTTCACGGAAAATTCTCCGGAAGGTCCACCTCGGGAACATCGAATCCCACCAGCTGACATGAAAACAGCAATGCGAGAGGCCGGCTATGTTCTGGATCAAGAGATATCACTTCTACCTAATCAGTACTTTCTAATTTTCAAACCAGATGGAAGCAATTGAAGTACCCGTCCGATGCACCGCAGGTATCGACTTTACCGCTGCATCGGAATATTTACAATTAGGATGCGGAGGAGCGTAACTAAATTAGCGGGTGCTTAGCTCAAGTTGCGTGTTATCGTCCACTTGCACCAGGGAATTCTGCTCCGCTTGCATCATAACTTCCACCCCCGAGAGTACCACCCGGCAGTGCGGACATGGGATCGAGTGGGTAACCTGCTGGCTGGCCGTTGCCATCGCGAATGACATGATCTCCGGAGACAGTGGGTTGCTCCGGAAACGGACTGAACTCATCGGAACCCCAAGCCGTGGGCAACAGGCTTTCATGCCCGGTAGTCAAACCGGCGTTGCTCGCTGAGGCAGTTATTCCGAAGTCGATTCGATTTTGCGGCAAGAAGTTTTTGATCGGCGGAGGAGCGTTGGTACCTTCGTCTCCATAGATGTATTCAGCAAGACCGCCTGCTTCCTTTACGAAGCTATCCAGTCGGGTAGGAGGCAGTCCGCTGGCTCCGCCATAAACTCCTGCCAGCCCTCCGGATGATGTACGTGGCAGTTGGACATACTGCGCACCAGTGGGAGACGTCCAACCCAAGCTGCCACCGCTCCTGGCGGTGTGACGGGCTTGAGCACCGCTGGCTCCGGCCGAGGCCTGGTTGGAATGGTAAGCATTAGCTGGAACTGCTAGTAAAGAGAACAATGTAAATGCAGCAATTATAGATTTGGTCATTTTGAACTCCCCGTGCACTTGAGACAATTGACGCACTCTAGATTTGTTGTGTAAACGTTCCGTCTCCTGATTCAGATTTAGGGACTTTGTCTACCTGCTCGAGAAACAACTTGCAACGCTCTCCACTCTGCCAATTTAGCCGGCAATTGTTACAGCGGTGCAAAGATTGCAATCGAGACCAAGTTTTCGTCCATTCCAGCCTCAGATTTCCGATCGCGGCTAAGCTAGACTGACGTGCAGGGAAACAACCAAGAAGGTTGTAGTATGTTCAGGAAATGCAGCATTTTCGCCCGCTGCGTTGAAGACCTAGGGCATATCTGTGGAGGATCTAGTTTTAAGGTATAGATAGCTGATCGAACTGCACGAGGAAGAGTATTGCTCAAATGGCAAGAGTTCTGATTATTGAAGACGACCGGCAGCTTTCCAATTTGGTTGTGGATTTCCTGAATGGCGAGGGGCACCAGATTGAACCAGCCTACAAAGGCACTGATGGACTAGAGCGATTGCGCACTGGTTCGTACGATCTAGTTATTCTTGACTGGGAGCTACCCGGTCTATCCGGCGTAGATCTCTGCCAGCAGTATCGCGACTCCGGCGGACAGACACTTATCCTTATGCTCACAGGGAAGCGCGAGCTGGAGGACAAAGAGATTGGCCTAGATTCAGGTGCCGACGACTACCTGACCAAGCCGTTTCACTTGAAGGAACTTTCTGCTCGCATGCGAGCGCTTTTGCGCAGAAAGACTAAAGTAGCTGAATCCTCAGATGGTTCGATTCAAACCGGTCAAATCGTTGCCGGCAAGTTCCGGCTCGATCAGTTCATCGCCCAGGGAGGAATGGCGTTAATCTATCGTGCCACTCATATTGGAATGAATAAAACAGTGGTCGTCAAAGTGCTTCAAGAGCATCTGATTAATAGCGCCAAGCAACGAACCAGATTCGAACGTGAATGTCTCACCATGGCCAAGATCAATCACATCAATGTCGCAACTGTTTTCGATGCCGGTGTAACGGATCACGGCAGGCCATACCTCGTGATGGAGTACGTAAAGGGAGTTTCGCTTGCCGACCGGTTGGATCGCGACGGAGCATTACCTTTGGAAGATGCGGTGAAGGTCCTCGATCAAATCTGCCGTGGACTGGAGGAAGTGCACGCGGCCGGGATAATACATCGAGACTTGAAGCCAGACAATATCTTGCTTCAAGAAAACAAGGAGCGTCCAGACTGGGTAAAAATTGTCGATTTCGGCATTGCGCATTTGGTAGATGCCGACCGCCGACTGACGGACGCGGACAAGGTTGTCGGGACCGCAGGATTTATGGCCCCGGAGCAGCTGCGTAGCGAGGAAGCTGACTGCCGAACCGATGTTTATGCGCTTGGAGTCATGTTCTTCCAGATGATTACGAACCAACTGCCGTTTAAAGCAAAAAATACCGAAGCCATGCTTCTAAGACAGTTTCAGACCGAGCCCGATCTGCTGTCGGACTACCTGCCACAACTGGGAAAAGACTCCACTTTAGATTTGTTCAAACGAAAGGCTCTTGCGATCGACCCGCGAAATCGCTATCAAACCGTGACTGAAATGCGGCTCGCCTTACAGTACGTGCTTCCCAGGTGAGGTTGCACTAAGTGCTCGTTACTATCAGTTTGCCAACCTCAATCACTGGGAAAGTTTAGAATACTTAGCACTGAGGCTGCAACTTATGACATCCAGTCCTGAGGTTGATACCTTCTTTCAACGATACTATCTCTGGTTCGCATTTGTCATGGCGTTTGCATTTGGGTCAATACGAGCGTTCAAAGGTGCCGACTTGGGATTCGAGCTTTATCCTAGCGCCGAATCAATCTCGAAATCAGCTTTTGTTGCAATGCTATTTAGTGGTGTTCCGAGCGGTTTACTGTCGTTGATATGCTCTAGAATTCTTCTTCTCAAGGCAGATCTTCCGAGTTGGCTGCTATTGCTTGCGCTGATCCTTATCAGCCTTATCGCTGCGCCACTACTGGTCTACTCATTCATCTATCCATATCTGGTAATTGTGATCAGGAACAGCAATCTACTAACTTAGGTGCGTATTGTTCATTGCTTGTATTGTTGCTGTAATTCTATTCCTTGCCATCGGAATTTTCTTGGTCATAGCAGATCAAAAAGAATGGCTCATTTGGTATGTGATATGCCTGTTTGTGATTGGTGTCCTTTTTGTGCTCTTCCTGCCCAAGATTTTCGGCGCGCACCACTAACTAACAAAATCGTCGGATTTGCCTGCACCTCCACCATCGCCGGCTCCCACAAGGCTGGAACTATTGCCAGACAATTCTGACTCAAAGCACATGACAGCTTCGAACAAGAATACGGATAGTACACACTCCGGCATCATTGCATTCAAGCGAAAACTCGTATAATGCTAGAAGCTTACTCAATAGGAGATACTTTGTGAGAGCGAAGACAATTAGAAGTACTACGTTCGCTTGCTCATTTGGATTGGCGCTCTGTACTTTCGTTTCTTGCACTAACTCCTTCGCCAGGGACGCGTCTACTCCAGAGAGCTCCGTACAATCCGCACAAACAGACTATGTAGCGTCCGGCAACAAGCTTCTGGAACAAAACGACTATAAGGCAGCAATTGCCGAGTACGACAAGGCCCTAAAGCTCAATTCGAATGAATTGGGTGCCCACTCTGGTCGCGCGATTGCGTTTGGTCAGCTCGGTGACTACAAAAATGCGCTCGCTAGTTACAACCTTGCCATTCAACTCGACGGCAAGAGCGCGCATCTTTTCTACGGACGAGGAGCTGTCCTTGTGCGCATGCACAATCCCAAGGAGGCCATTCAGAGCTTTGATGAGGCACTAAAGCTCGAACCGACAATGGCACACGCTCTATATAGTAGAGCCGGTGAATACTGCAATCTCTTAGAGTTTGAGAAAGCGGTAGTAGACTACAATTCCACGCTAAAGACCGACCCAAATTATATAGATGCTCTACGCGACCGGGGTTTGACATTCTTTCAAATGGGCGAGTATGAAAGAGCAAGGGATGACTTCGATCGCTTTTGTCGCGTAACAGAAACTCCCGATCCTCAACTAATTATGTACAGCGGCTTCGCCAGTCTTCTGACCGGCAGAACATCAGATGCCACCAATGAGTTTCAGCAGTTCATTCGCAAGAGCAAGGAGCCGAGTAAGGATGTTCTCCTATCTGGTTATTGTGCTGCAGTAGCCAGTAAAGCAGAGGGCAATGACACCAGAGCTAGTGCAATCTTAGACGAAGCAGCTGCAAAAGTGCCCAGTAAGGACTGGCCGTATCCGTTGATTCAATACATTCGAGGACAACAGACTATTGATGGCGTGCTGTCCGCAGTTGCTGGGAATAAAGACCAGCTAACCGAAGCCAGGTTCTACATTGGACTTGATCTCTCATTTAAGGGAAAGCGTGAAGCGCTTCAAGAGTTTCGCTGGGTTGTAGATAGCGGTAACAATGCGTTTCTCGAGTATGGAATGGCACGCGACGAACTAGCTAAGCTTCACCAGAAGACATTGGACAGGGCGCTGTACAAAGCAATCTACGCATCTAACAATGACAAAGTTAAGGAGTTACTGGACAATGGGGCCGACGTTAAATCAGGCGGCGAAGAGGGCAATGACAACACATTAATCACCGCCACGATCCACGAGAATCCCGAACTTGTAACGCTCTTCCTCGATCGTGGCATTAAGCCTGATGCAAAACTCAGCGACGGGCGAACTGCTCTTTATTTCGCCGCAATGGATGTTGGACACTCTAATAAGTCCAAGGGGGCAGAGCTCGCCCGGATTCTGCTCGATAGGGGAGCTAGCGTCAATGCATCGGATGAGTTTGGCATTACACCGTTAATGAATGCTGCTCGTACGCACAACGTGCCTGCCGTGAAGTTACTGATCGAACGGCATGCCGATGTGAATCGCATTGTAACCTCCGAAAAGATTGATGCTGCAGGCGGACAAACCGTGGCTAAGAAAGGGGACACCGCTTTGAGCATGGCCAAAGACGAGTTAAAGTACGAGCACCAGCTCGACGAGTTCTCCGTCGATGTACTTTTGAGCATGGCCGACGAGTTAAAGTACGTGAAGCCTGACACCAAAGCTCAGATAATGGAAACAATTGCCTTGTTAGAACAAGCCGGCGCAAAGTAAAAGCAACAGTCAATAACTCATTGTTGCAGTGTCGAAATGTCTTGAGGTTCGACGGTACCTCTCCTTCGAATTCAGCGCAGCAGAGAGTGAGGCTTAGTTCTTACTTCCAGAAGAAACCGTCTGACAGCGTGGTAAATAGCAAGGGAGAACCGGGACGGACAAACACGACAATTCTAAGAAAGCCGGAGTAGTTACCCTTATTGGCGGGAATAACAACTGCAGTCAAAACCAACACGTAAATTGGGGATTTTACTGTGACTAGTGTGAGTGCAATTGGGTTCTGCCTAACGCTTGCGATGACGATCAATATGACTTGTTCCGCCACTTTCGGACAGGATCTAAGCGCTCTCAATGCAGCGGTGACCGTTGGAATGCAGTGTGAGGCTCGCGGAGATATGATGGGAGCCTCCAAACAGTACATGAATATCTGCAAGGCTGGAGCACAGTCACCGTATGGGAAGGTACCTGTAGATATCATGAGATTGCTTTGCCGTCGTTCCCTCGCTTGTCTTATCAAGCTGTCCGGTCAGCAATCGGCCCAAGAAGACAGGCGCTGGACGCCAGCGCAATCACTCTACAATCGCATCTTGGACGGCTACCGAACCATGTACAAATTGGAGCCGGCAAACGCATCCTGGCCGTACTTAGCGGGTGAATCATTTGCAAACCACACCTCCTACCTCGCAGCAGAAGCCTATCTTAAACTTGCATCCAGCCCAACTCGAGGTCCGGTAGCGATTAGACAAAAGGCACAGACGCTTCTCAATCGGCTCGCTCCCCAGATTGCTCAGGCCCATCGGCAAGACGAGGCGGCGGCAGCGCGACTACAAGCAGAAATTGAGCGTCCACTGGATTGGTTCGATCCAAGCGATGTCATGAAGTACTCGACACCGACCAGCAACAGCGATAGCGGAAACGGCTCATCATCCTGGGAAGGACGACAAAATGCTGAACGAGCAGGAGACTGGGGAGCCGCAGATCGATTTAGAAGTGGATCAGGAACCTGGTCCGACACACATACATACGGCTCGCGTTGAGGATGATGCAGTGTTTAACGCTTCACAGAGACAATTAGGGGTGCTGCTATTACTCGGCGCGGTTTGGCTAGGCACAGCGATTAACGCTCCAGCTCAACAGACTTACAGCCGACGGTTTCAACAACGTTTTGGTCTAAACCAACAACAGCAACAGCGGCAACAGGACGGTAACAGCCTCTACGAGCAGGAGAACGCACGCTCTGAGGCAGAAGCAGAGCGTCAACGAATGCAAGGCGACGGGAGAATCAGCCCGTGGTCCCAAGGCAGTCATCCGCAAGGATATCCATCAGAAGGATCACCAACAGGCAGAACACCGTTAGGAAGACAACCAACTGTTCCGGTCCAGCCGCTTACATTCAATCAAAATCCAGGTAGCCTTGACCGTTGGCTGGCTTCGGACTTTCCGATTGCTATTAAGGCGACCGACGTTGAGACATACGCGATGCCTGTATCAATCGCCCAGCCAATCTCAGGACCGTCCACAGGCTATCAACGAATGGGCGGCAGAATTCGAGGAAGCCGCTGATTTGATTGATTGTCGAAATCGGTTCAGATCAATAGTACAGCTGCTGTTATCGCTATGGCTCGCCTGCTCTACACAGGCTATTGCCAGCGGAATGTCTGCAGGTTGCGACCCCCACGAGTATCGGCTGTCACAACTAACTTACAGAACCGGGAAGCACAGAACACCTGATGCCATAATCCTGATCAGAAAGGACTTTTCTGCAGCAAAGCCGATCCGGTTGGTCGTCTACAACCATGGACTCGCGCTTAACGTTACCGAAACGAACCGGATCTGGAGGCTAAGAGATCACCTGACTAGCGCTGATCCAAATACAATTTTAGTCTTACCTGAATGGTCTGAGAATCCCGATTCGTATAATTCCAGCGCAGCAACTTTCTCGCAGCCCGGCTTCTTTCGCAAGATGCTCAAGGAGATTTTCAGCAAAACTCCTGAGCTGAAACGACTAGATATCGATGACTTAGACGCTATCTCTATAGTCAGCTTCTCCGGTGGCTTTCGAGCAGCTTCAAGTGAAATCTACAACAACGACTTGCAAGACAAGATCGACTCAGTAACTCTCCTTGACTCGCTTTATGTACCAGAGACGCTCGATCGCTGGCTGCAACAGAACATTCATTCACTTGCCGACGGTACTAAACAATTTCAAAATTTCTACTTCGATACCGGGCAAGACAGTATCAATCAATTAGCAAGGGTACGAAAGATGCTGAAAGACTCTGGAATAACCCATCCTCAACTAATCCAAGACACCGCTCGTCCAGCGAAAGTACTCGATGCCACAATCATAGCCAAGAACGGCATCATCTTTAAATCATGCTCGCTTGGCACAGGCAGATTTACCCCGCACATGAATGTAGCAAATGTCTATCTCCCACAACTTTTGCTCGCCCTCAAGATCCGAAGTAGGATGAGAGCTCAATAACGGCAGCCCAATTGGAATTGCGGTAGGATAATCAGGCCAATTAGAGAGGAGGACAGTTCGATGCAGTTTCTAGTAATTGGGCGAGACGGCGCTGATGAGCAAGCACTGAGTCGACGGATGGCGTCCAGGGAGGCTCATCTAGCGCTCGCAGAGAAGATGCGGCAAGGCGGCTCCTTGTTGTTCGCGGCAGCGATCTTGGACGACTCAGAGAAGATGGTCGGCTCGACGCTTATCTGTGAATTCCCGTCGCGAGCAGAGCTAGATCAATGGCTGAAGGAAGAGCCATATATCAAGGGAGATGTCTGGCGTGACGTCGAAATCAAGCAATGCAAAGTCGGGCCCAAATTTGTGGTAACCAAGCCGGCCGCATCAACCAAGTCATAATCGAGCCGAGAAGCAGTTATTGCGCTGCAGCAATCGCCAGCTTAATCTCGAGATCTGATGGAGATCCTTTGATACCGCTGCCCCACGCTCCCCCAATCGTGAGAACTCCTTCGCGAAACGAGACCTGGCGCTCGTAAATCTCGCTGACGTTTCTAATGCGAATTTTTGTTATCCCACCTTTCGATTCCTGTCCTTTACTTGCCAGAGTTGATTCCTTGATGGCGTCTCGGATTGCTTCAATCCCGTAATACCTGAATGTATCTAGCGCCAATGGATTGTTTTGGAAGCTCGCCCAATCTATATCCCACTCTAAGTTCAATCCGGTAATTCGCGCAACTTCTTGCACGATTTTTGGCACCAGATCCATTTGAAGCTGAGTCAGCGACTGTTTCGCTTTCTCTAATTGGGCTTCGGTTTGATGATCGTTCTGCCTGCCCTTCCTTGCTGGCACGCTTTGCTCTGATGCTGCAGCTGGAGAGTTGGCTGCCAGCTGCACGCCGGTAGACTTTTCCGTTCTGTCAGATTTGTCAACCATCTGATCTGGCACTACATTCGGTGACACTATCGATAGACTGTTTGTCTTTGAGTTCTGCTGGTCTGCACCTACTCTTGGCAGTAAGTGCAGCGGTGCGGCCGATCTTGCAGTCACCATCGGAACAACCGGTGCAAGCTCAACGCTTGGCAGCGGAGCCGGTACCAATTTTGCATCAAGCATCGGCTTGCTTTCGGCAAATTGCAGCGGCGGGGTGGTCTCTGTAGCGGATCGATTGACCGCAGATGTAGCAGTCTGCTTTTGATTGCCCTTCAAGAAGAAATCCAGCGCAACTCCGGCACTTAGTATGCCTACCACAAGCAGAGTCATTGGCTGAAACGCAGTCAATCGTCCCTTCTTGGCGACGGCACCGGTTGCTCGAACCGACCCCTGCCCAATTACCGCTGTCCTTCCTGCGTCAGCACCGTTTCGTCCTGACTTCTTCGAGTTGAGAAATCTTCCCAAGTCGATCGAGAGATCGGTCACGGTTTGATACCGGTGCTCAGGTTTTTTCTCCAGGCATTTGAAAACGATTTTTTCCAGCTGTTCCGGAAGATCGAGGTCGGGACAAACCTCAGAAAATGGCGCCGGTGGCTCTTGAAGATGCATGAGGATAGTCTGAATGGTATTTTCGCCCTCGATCGGCTTTTGACCGGTCAAAATCTCATACAGCACGCAACCGAGCGAGTAGATATCGGAGCGTCCATCGACCGAATAACCCATACACTGCTCAGGGCTGGCATAAAATGGGGTGCCGAAGATTTCACCAGTTCCTGTTAAATGCTGCTGCTCCTTATTTGCGGAGGCCATCACCTTGGCAATTCCAAAGTCGACTATCTTTACCTGCTCCTGTCCTTCATGGTCAACGAGCATGATATTGGAAGGCTTCAAATCACGATGAACCAGCCCTCGATCGTGAGCATGTGAAAGCCCAGCGCAAATCTGAACGCAAACTTTCACCGCTCTGGTGATTTCGACCTTTCCAGACTGCTTGAGCACCTCTGCCAGGCTAACTCCGTCTACAAAATCCATGACGAGAAACGGGTAACCCTCATCGGTTTCGCCATAGTCGTAGACTGAGGTTAAGTTGACATGGCAAAGCGATCCCGCAATTTTTGCCTCCAGAAGAAAGCGCTTATAGGCGCGCTCGTCATGCTCCTTGGTCTTCCAAAGCACTTTGACAGCGCATATCCGTTCAACTTGAGTGTGCTTCGCCATGAAGACAGAACCGGTGCCACCTTGCCCCAAAGTCTTCAGCAGCTCGTATCTGCCGGCAAGAGTCGAACCAGCGCCTCTGGTTATGTATCGTCGCTCATGCGTATCGTCTATTAGCTGCATCCGTGATGCCCCTGGCGGTAAAAGCAGAAAGTGCTCCAGTCCGCCAAACACTCCAGCAATAGCTAGAATCGCTCCCCTTTTTCGATCAGCACTCGAGTAACGTTCTTCTGGAGCGAACCCCACCAATCTCCATTATGCCCCTACAAGGGAAAGTCAGCTACATCTATGACAATTTAGTTTCGGGTCCACCTATGTAATGCAACACCATTTCGTGCCAGTACGGCCAATCGTGGGCCCAGCCATCCCAAACCCGAAACGCATGCCACACGCCACGCCCCCAGAGAGAGTTCGAAAACTCCTGGTTTTCTCCAAAGGCCGGATCGTCGCGGCCGATGGTGACAATCATGTCGAGCTTTCGCAAGCGCGCGAGCTGCTCGTTATCATCCATCCAGCGAATAAATTCCAAGGGATTGCCCTGATATACCAGATCATCGTCGTATCCGCCTGTCCACGGACTGATGTCATAAATGCCGCTCATTGCCACAACCCGACTGAAAGCTTCCGGGTAACGCAATGCAATGTTTACCGAGTGATATGCGCCGAAACTAGCGCCGGCCGCAATCACAAACGGATTGTTGTTCTTGCTCTCGGAAAAGGGCAGAACTTCTTTCATGATGAAGTCCTGATACTGCAAATGCCGGGATGCCCTCTGCCTGGGCTGCACACTGCCATTGTCCCAGCTCTCGGGGTCGACACTATCGACGCAGAAGAGCTGGAGCCAGCCATTTGCCAGGTGCGTCGACAGGGAGTCAATCATTCCTCGGTCTTCCCAGTCATAGAATCGTCCTGATTGGGTCGGGAAAACAACCGCTCGAGCACCAGCGTGCCCGAACACAAGCAACTCCATTTCACGACCGAGGTTGTCGCTCTGCCACTTATGATACTCGCGCAACATCTGCATTCAGCCTCATTCAATCACAGTCCCCATTAGTGGCAAAATTCTACCATGCTCGCTTGCCGGCAGCCGCTTAAGCAGAGATTGCAGCCAGTCTGAATGTCCACCATCGGTGGTGTCACTGCGGAGGTTAAGGGCGACAATTCGACCAATTGCTAAGAGGACCGGCAATCAGAATTAGACCTTGATCCTATCGGCCGGACAGCGCTACAATCGCTAGAATTATTTTTCAACCCGACTAACAATTGCCTGGCAGGCACCGGTTCAGCCGTACTACATTAATCCCCTTCGAGTCGAGCCATCACCGATGAACGTAGTATTTTTATCACCGCACTTTCCGCCTAATCTCTGGCATTTCTGCGCCCGATTGCGCCAAGCAGGAGCGAACGTGCTCGGCTTGGCAGATGCTTATTACGACTCGCTCGCTCCGGAGCTGCGCTCTTGCTTGACTGAGTATTACCGCGTATCGGACATGCACAACTATGATGAGCTCTTGCGCGCACTCGGCTATTTCACACATCGCTACGGCAAACTGGATCGAATCGACTCACAGAACGAATATTGGCTGGAGACCGAGGCTAAGTTACGAACTGATTTCAATATTTTTGGAATAAGGCTCGACCAGATCGGCAAGATCAAGAGCAAGATGGCGATGAAACAGGTGTTTAGAGAAGCCGGTTTCAAACCGGCCCGCGGACGCGTATGCCGCACAGAGCGCGAGCTCAAAGACTTTATTGCCGAGGTCGGTTATCCGGTAGTCGCCAAACCTGACATCGGGGTAGGCGCAGCCAGAACCTTCAAGATCGGCACCGAAACCGAACTCAAGCAGTACCTGGCTGAGAAGCCGCCAGCTGACTACATCGTCGAAGAGTTCATCTCCGCTCAAATAGTCACCTTCGACGGATTGGCTGACGCCAACGGGGAAGTTGTCTTCTCATCATCGCTGAGGTACAGCCGAGGAGTAATGGAGGTAGTCAACGAAGACTCGGATATTTATTACTACATTCCACGAGAGATAGAGCCGGTTGTGGTTCAAGCCGGCATCGCTACCTTGCGAGCCTTTAACGTCAAGGAGCGCTTCTTCCACTTCGAGTACTTCCTCACTGATGCCGGCGACACAGTACCGCTCGAGGTCAACATGCGCCCGCCGGGCGGTTTGACACTGGACATGTTCAACTACGCATTCGATTTCGATTGCTATCGGGCCTGGGCTGAAATGCTTACCACCGGTTCGGCCCAGAAGCTCGGGGAAAGAAGCTATTCAGTAATTTATGTCGGACGAAAGGACCACATTGCGTACTTACTTTCTCACGAACAAGTGCTGCACGATTATGGAGCCCCGCTCGTTCAACATGAAAGAATCAGCGGAGTCTTTGCACCGGCGATCGGCAATTACGGCTATATCCTACGCAATCCGGACCTCAAACCGTTGCTTGAGGCTGCCCGCTCAATCCAGAGCAGGGCTAACAACAACTAACGACAACTGACTGGGCATCAAGCGTGCTTCAAGCGCGACATCTGCTCGCGAGCGACATTTAGGACTTCCCGCTTTTCGTTGGAATCAGGGGCTTGATTGGCTGCATCGACCGCCCGCTTATAGTTTTCCTTAGCCTGGCGGTAGTTCATCATCCCAAAGTAAGCATTGGCGTTGTGCAGATAAACCACTGCCATGTGCATGCGCATCGGTCCAACCCATTGACTGCTTTGAGTAGATGCCAGCTTGGCCATCATTCCCTTGGGATTAGCCACCTGCTCGAAAAGTGCCTTGAAGCCTTCAATTGAGCGCTCATTCCAGGACACCGATTCGCGGGCATTGCCGCGCATTTGATAGGCAAGACCGACCGTCGCGCAAAGAAGCGCGAGATTTTGATCGGCCTTGGCTGACGAACCGAACCGCTGCCATTGCTCTTCGGCGACCTTAATCGCTTCATCATACTTTTCTTGCCCAAGCAGGTTTTGAGCGAGCGCTAGAGCAGCAGTCGAGGCAGCACCCGGTATCACGCGCCAGAGCCCGAGCGCCTGCCGACAAAGGCTTTCCTGGCTACGCCAGGCTTTCGCTTTTGACGCGAACAAGATTGCACCGAAATAGCTCAACCAAACGAGGCTTCGAGCAACAAAGAACATGATTGCGATGGTAGTAACTGAAAATGCCACCGAGACCCAATCTACCGGTGCATGCATGACTGCAGCATACAGGCGGCTACCAGTCCAGAAGAGCCCTCCGCCGAGCAGCGCAGCTGCCAATATCAACAGCCCGGCCAGGAGCGCTTTCGCCTGCAGATCGCCCTTTTCGTTGGTTTCGGTCGTATTGATAGCGATCTCAGGTTTTTGCCCTTTGGGACGCTTAACAATTGTTTGAGTCTTTACCTTGCTGCCTACATTTCCTGACCTGGCCACTGTTGTTAATCTCCCGTTCAGGTTGTTTCCAAATGTGCTCGCGGACGCCAAACTTAGCGCAGCTGTATCGAGTCTATGACAATTTGACGGGCGTGCGCTCTTACTACGTACATGACACCCGATCCCACTTTACAGCCAAATACTGCTCCAGCGCCTGTTTCTTAGTCGATTATTTCTGCTTTTTAAATTAGCGTTTGGTTATCTGCTCTTATTGATCTGTTGAGGCTGCTTGCCAGGTCTGGTCCAGATATCCAATTCAATCGATCTGTCTCCCAGCTTCTCGAACATTGGATCGACAGAATCCAGGCTAACCTCCTCATAATATCTTCGCATCGGCGTGTACTTCAAGAACCAGTTTTGAACGTAGTCTTCCTGCCCGCGGCGATACCAATAAGAGATACCCTTAATTTCAGCGACTCGAATTCTGGGCAATGGGCTGCCGGTCGATACGAGTCGAACAACGAGATTTTCTCCGTTGTCTATGCGGCTGGCCATTAGTCTTTCGCGACGCTCGCGAACCAGCTTCAACTTATCGACGTCCCGCAAGGGAACGAAAAATTTGGGTTGGGAGCGCCCTTTCTTCTTCTTCGAGCTGCGGTCTCTAGAGGCGTCTTCCTTACTTTCCGGCGAAACGACCGGACCTTTCGGCTTGAAGTGCCCGGCCTTGAACAATCGCTCCAAACGTTCCAGGTCCGCGAGAGTATAGCCGTTCTGCTGCTCTTCGTGCGCCGTGTCTGTTTCCATTGCGAACCAACTCCTCAGTCCCGGTGGACCTTAGAGCAAGTGAATCATTGAAAGGCTATTTCGGGACAAACCCGTTCGTCCCTTTACCCACCGTTGATTGTCACCTGCCCCCCCGGACATCTGCGAGATTATGACATCCCCTTCTGGAATTGTTAATGGGAGTATTACTAATGTTGCCGAGTGTGCTGATAATGCCAAAACATGCGGCTTCCTGCCAAAATTCCACAGTCTGTAACATCAAGTCAGGACTGACTTCATGGTCTGGTGAGAGAGTCAATTCCGTCAATTTCCAGTACACTACCGGGGGGACTAATTCACTAAATCAACAAATATTAAAAGAGGTGCAGTCATGAGTACCAGCCAGAAAAGGGCAGCTGCGACCGGTACGCAGACCTGGAGCCGAAGCGGCGTACTGACACCACTTCTAATGGCGGCTGTACTGCTCCTACCTCTGGCTGCTCGCGCTGAAGATGCACCGGCAGCTACCAACTCCAAACCTCAATCCTCCACCGAAGCTGCAACACCGACCAGCACTTCAGGCCCCACCAGTACCAGCGATTCACAGAGTCAAGCTAAACCACCGATGCAGGCCGGTGTAAAGAAAGTAGAGCTTTCACTGGAGACTCTGCGCGATGTGGGTCTCGATTTGAAGCACGTAATGAAGGCTGTCGGCAGTTTGTATGATGAAGTCACCATTCAACCGGTTAGCCTGGTGACACAGCCTGAAATCGTAGGACCGGGGACGATTATCTACATTCCAATCAATACGATGCCGGCAGGGCCACCCCAACCTGCTCGCAAAGACAGAGTAGACCTGGCCATGAACAACATTCGCCCGATTGTCGGGCTTCTAAAGACGAATGTGGATGAATTCGAATCAGGCCGCCGTCAGCTGGACCTTCCAGCCGATGTGTTGTCGGAGCTGCATCCGCAAATTCAAAGGTGGGTAGGAGACGTCAACGATCTCGCCACGCAGCTGGACAAATTGAACCAACTTACTCAAGGGCCTCCCTATAGCAATGATGAAATCGCTTCCATCACGAAAGGAATGCACCAGGACATTAAGGAGCTGGACGACACCCGCAGGAAAATTTACAAGGTGATTCGCAAAGAAGGCAAGAAAATTGCCGCGGAGCGTCAAAACTCGTCCCAGTAAGTAAAACCGGTAGTATCATCCTCGATACCAACTTCAGCCGGCGCAGACGGTCGAGGGAAGGCCAGCTATCTGCTCTAAAATCAATCATGATACTGTTCACCAGCAATGCGTGGATAATAGATCAGGATCGGGTATGGAACTTTCTGGGTCAAAATGAAGGATATTCGGGCGAAAGTTTCTAGAATTGCTATTGGTCTGCTGGTATGCGCCAGCCAGGCTGTGTTTTTCCGAAGCACGATACCGGCACATGCGGCCGACGTCAGCGGAGCTACTGCGAATCAAGACATATCCGGCTCGCCGGCCGGAGAACAAAAGCCCGCTGTCGAGAATCGACCGGTGAAAGACAAGTGGGCGCTGGTGGTCGGCATCAGCAAATTCGCCAATCCCAAGCTCAATCTTCGTTGCGCCGCAAAGGACGCCGAGGATTTCTACAAGTACCTGACGACAGAAGGCAATTTTGCGCCAGACCATGTGAAGCTGCTCACAGATGAGAAAGCCACACAACGGGAGATACTCTCCGAATTAGGTAACCGCTGGTTGCCCCGGGTGGCCAATCCGGACGACCTGGTAGTTATTTATGTCTCCAGCCATGGCAGTGCCTCCGAGATGGACGTAGGCGGCGTTAACTATATAGTTGCTCACGACACGGACATCGACGACCTCTATACCACCGGCATCGAGATGCAAGAGCTGGCCCGTACGATTAAGCGCAGAGTACATTCCGACCGGGTTGTCGTGATCCTGGACGCGTGCCACAGCGGCGCCGCCAATGCAGATGCGAAAGGATTGACCCGGATGGGCAACCTCAATGCAGACGATATCTCTCAAGGAAGCGGACAACTAGTAATCTCTTCGAGTCAACCCAGCCAAGTTTCATGGGAGCTCAAGGACCAGAGCAACAGCGCATTTACGACTTACTTGATCGCCGGACTCAAGAAGCAGGGCGATGGAACACGACTGGGGGACGCATTCGGCTTCATGAAAGATAAAGTGCAAGAGACTGTGCTTAGAGAGCGCGGCGTCTTACAAACTCCGGTCTTGAAGAGTCAATGGCAAGGCAACGAGCTAGTTCTGGCGGTTCGACCGAGTCAACCCCGCCCCGGACTAGTTGAGCCTCTACAGCCGCCGCCGGCAACAACCGCACCTTCCAAAAATCCATCCGCTCCAGCTGGCAGCTCTTCTGCAAGCGCCAAACCAGGCTCCGATGCACAGCCTGTAAATGCCTCCGTCACAATCAATAGTCTGCAACCGAAGGTAGCCGTATTACCGTTTACCGGTCCGCTCAAAACTAACATAGGCAACTTTCAAGGCACGATGTTCTGGGGCAATGTAATGGGACCGGGAGACTTTGCAGGATTGCCGACATTGTTGAGCCAGAAGACACGCGACGAGCTCGCATCGAAGCTGAAGGACCGAGTAATCGATCCCCGCGGGTTGCTTGCCGAGAATCCCGGGCAAGTTCCAGATCCAAATTGTCAAAGTGCAGAGGAATGGCAGAGGATTGGGCGACTGCTCGGGACAAAGTACATAGTGTGCGGAACGGTCGACGAAGTACGCTGGACTCCCGGCACAATGGCTAATAAGTATTCGATGATAGTTTCGGTACGGCTTGTTTCAGGACAAACCGGCCACCAAATCTGGCAATTGAACCAGTATCAAATAGTCAAGGCACCGTTTTTCGGCGATATGCGCGGCGGGCGCGTGTACTTCGAGGAAGTATTGGCACCAGCTGTCGCGGAGCATTTAACTCACCTCCTGACCAAAGCGATACCGGCCAATTGAGACCGGCAGATTTGCATCTTGCAGGTTTGTGCAGCCAATCAAGCAGCGTCGTTGGACTTTCGACGCTCTGCGCTACCAGACCTCGATGATTACATTGAGCGGCTCAGTTCGCCAAATGTTTTGGCAATACTCTCGTATCGATCGATCTGAAGAGAACTTGCCCATTCTGGCTACATTGAGAATGGACATGCGGCTCCATTCATCCTGATCGAGATACGCTTTGCTCACCTGCTCCTGGCAATCCATGTAAGATGAGAAGTCAGCAAAAAGTAGATAGTCGTCGCGACTGAGCAAGGAATCAAGCAGCGGAGCGAAAAGCGCACCGTTGCCGGCAGAGAAGTAACCGGAAGAAATCTGATCGATCACTTTCTTTAACTCAGGATTGCTGGAATAGATATCATACGGACGATATCCCTTCGCCTTGCTCGCTTCGACCTGCTGAGCCGACAGCCCGAACAAGAAAAAGTTCTCGGCTCCGACCTCCTCGCGAATCTCAATGTTTGCGCCATCGAGAGTTCCAATCGTCAAGGCGCCGTTCAGCGAGAACTTCATGTTGCCTGTGCCGGACGCCTCCTTACCAGCTGTCGAAATCTGCTCCGACAGGTCAGCCGCAGGATAGACACGCTGCCCGAGTGTGACGTTAAAATCAGGCAAGAACACGACCTTCAACCGTCCGGCTATATCCGGGTCGTTGTTGACCACTTCGGCTACGGAGTTAATCAGTTTGATAATCAGTTTCGCCTGGAAGTAGGCAGGCGCAGCCTTGCCACCGAAGATAAATGTTCGAGGTGCAAACTCTAACTTCGGGTTCTCCTTAATCCGGTTATACAAGGCAATGATATGCAAAACGCTGAGATGTTGCCGCTTGTACTCATGTATTCGCTTAACCTGGACATCAAACATCGAATTGGGATCAACGTCAATCTTCAATCTGGTGGCAATGTAATCAGCCAACCGGCGCTTTGCCGAAAGCTTCATCTCTCGCCATTGCTTGCGAAACTGCGCATCATCGGCCAAAGGCTCCAATTTACGCAACTCTTCCAAATCATGAAGCCAACCATCACCGATCTGATCGTTTATCATCTCGCCCAATCTTGGATTGCTAAGCAACATGAATCGACGAGGAGTTACACCGTTAGTTACGTTCAAGAACTTATCCGGCCACAACTCATAGAAATCTCTCAACACATCAGATTTGAGGAGCTCGGAGTGCAGCGCCGCCACACCATTGATCGCATGACTCCCCACGCAAGCCAGATGTGCCATTCGCACGTACCGTTCTCCGCTTTCGTCAATCAGGGACATCCGGCTTAAACGATCGTCGTCACCCGGATACTTCTGCTTGACTAGATCAAGAAAGCGCCGATTTATCTCGTAGATAATCTCGAGATGCCTCGGTAGTAAGCTACCAAACAGCTCAACCGGCCAGCGCTCGAGCGCCTCAGGAAGCAACGTATGATTAGTGTATGAGAATGTGTTCTGAGTGATGGTCCATGCGCGCTCCCAATCAATTACATATTCGTCGACCAAGATACGCATCATTTCAGCGATTGAGACAGATGGATGAGTGTCATTCAATTGAATGGCTATCTTTTGATCCAAACTATCTACATTGTCCCCTTCTTTAAGATGCATTCGGATCATGTCTTGCAGCGAACACGAGGAGAAGAAGAATTGCTGCTCTAAGCGCAATTCCTTTCCTTGTTTCGGCTGGTCATTCGGATAAAGAACTTTGGAGATGTTTTCGGAAATCATTTTTTCGTAGACGGCTCCAGAATAGTCGCCCATATTGAAAGCCTGGAAATTGAATGATTGGTGCGCTTCCGCTTTCCACAAACGTAATGTATTGGCGTTGTTAGTTTTATATCCGAGGATCGGGGTGTCGTAGGCGACACCGTTAACAACCTTACCGGGAATCCACTCCACTCTAAAGTGACCGCGAGCATCGACATACGAACGCGTAAATCCACCCAACTTAACCGGCATTGTTATCTCAGGTCTGCGAATCTCCCACGGATTGCCGAAGTGCAACCACTTATCGGTAATCTCGACTTGCCAGCCGTCTCTAATCTCCTGATCGAAGATACCGAACTCGTAGCGAATTCCATAACCAATCGCCGGTATACCAAGCGTCGCCAAAGAATCCATGTAACACGCTGCAAGCCGGCCCAAGCCGCCATTTCCGAGTCCAGGCTCCTCCTCTTGTTCGATCAATTGGTCTAAATCAAGATCGCCGCCCAGTTCACGGACCGCCTCCTTGATTGGCTCTTGAATATCAAGATTAATGATGTTGTTGGCGAGATGCGGGCCGGTTAAGAACTCGGCAGAAAGATAACAGACCAGCTTTACGTCCTTCCTCATGCCGGTGTGTCGAGTCGTTATCCAGCGATGAACCAGGCGATCGCGAACCGTGTAGGCCAGCGCCATATACCAATCGCACTTGGTGGCAATCTGCGGAAACTTTCCCTGCATATAGAAAAGATTGTCAGTAATCGCTCTCTTCAATGTCTCGACAGAAAGACCGGTACGGTCGTCCTCAACCCTGACCTGCTCTGCAACGACTTTCTCCACGGCATGTTCTCCTTGATGAAGGTGAGTAGATTCAGACGCCGAATCGATTATGTAATGACGGTCGGTTTATCTCTTCCGGTAAGTTTGCGAATTTGACCAAGCTCGTCGGCGATATCGATCAAATCAGCGAGCGCTTCCTGTGTCTGCCTGTTTTGTCGCAGTCGGTCCGGCTCGAAGCGCTCCAGATACAGGCGAATTGTCGCTCCGTGAGTGCCAGTGCCGGAAAGTCGCAATACGATTCTGGAGCCGTCGGTGAAATTGATTCGGACCCCCTGTTTGTCCGAAATGCTTGAATCAACTGGGTCTGTATAACTGAAGTCGTCGCCGAACTCAATTTCATCTTGCCCGAACTTTCGGCCTTTGAGGCCGGACAACTGTGCGCGCAGCCCATCAACCACAGCATGCGCACGCTCAGACTCGACCTCTTCATAGTCATGCCGAGAATAGTAGTTGCGCCCGAAAGTCAGCCAGTGTTCACGCACAATCTGCTCGACCGATTCCTTTCGCGCCGCCAAAATATTCAGCCAGTAAAGTACGGACCAGCTGCCATCCTTTTCTCGAATGTGATCGGCACCGGTGCCAAAACTCTCCTCGCCGCATAATGAAGCCAGACGTGCATCAAGTAAATTGCCAAAGAACTTCCAACCGGTCGGCGTCTCGAAACAGCTCACTTTCAGTTTTTCCGCCACCCGATCTGCGGCCTTACTGGTCGGCATCGATCTTGCAACGCCGTGAATACCATCCTTGTAGCGCGGAATCAAACGATGGTTTGCAGTCATAATCGCCAGACTGTCACTTGGTGTCACGAAGAAATTGTTTCCGAGGATCATATTGCGATCGCCGTCACCATCTGATGCCGCGCCGAAATCAGGAGCGTTCTTGGCAAACATGATCTCTACCAACTCGTGGGCATAAACCAGATTTGGATCCGGATGCCCACCGCCGAAGTCCTCTAGCGGTATGCCGGAGCGCACGGTGCCGGATGGTGCACCAAGCCTATTTTCATAGATTGCATGCGCATAAGGTCCGGTTACTGCATGTAATGCATCAAAACACATCCGAAACTTTCCGGAAGTCAGCAATGCCTGAATCTGATCGAAGTCAAAAACGGATTCGAGCAATTGTTGATGATCGGCAACTGAATCAATCACTTCGACAGTCAAATTGCCCAGAGGCTGAGTTCCAATCTTATCTATGTCCAGGTCGGCCGACTGCAAAATTTTGTACTGAGTGATCTCTTTACTGCGTTTAAAAATGGCTTCAGTAACCTTTTCGGGTGCCGGCCCACCGTTTTCGATATTAAACTTGACACCGAAATCACCCTTTGGACCGCCTGGATTGTGGCTTGCCGAGAGAATGATGCCACAGTCAGCCTGATACTTACGAATGACGCAAGAGGTGGCAGGCGTTGACAAAATGCCGCCGCAGCCGACCATCACGCGTTGAAATCCATTAGCTGCAGCCATCCTGAGAATGATCTGAATCGCCTGGCGGTTATAGTACCGGCCGTCGCCGCCAAGGACGAGCGTTTTGCCGACACAAGTGGCCAGGCAGTCAAAGATCGACTGAATAAAGTTTTCAAGATAGTGTGGCTGTTGAAACTCTTTGACTGATTTACGCAAACCGGAAGTTCCCGGTCTTTGATCATCAAACGGCTTGGATTCCACAGTGGAAACATTCAAAGTATCAGTATTCATCCGGAGCTTCACCTGCATCGAGTAAAACGACAATCAAGGGACGGACTGCAAGCAGACCCAATTCACGGGCGACTTCTGGCTTATATGAAGTGGAAGTATATCAGGTAGAAATACCGTTGAATGAGATAATCGGGAAGTCGGAGGAATTTGCGATATGCGAGTCTTGCCTGGTCAGTCATACCCGTTGGGCGCAACCTGGGACGGGCTTGGCGTTAACTTTGCGATTTTTTCGGAGCGCGCCACGAAAGTCGAGCTCTGCCTCTTTGATTCAGCACTGCCTGGCCGGGAAAGTCATAAAATCACCCTGCCGGAGTACACCAACCAGATCTGGCATGGTTACCTTCGCGATGTCCGTCCCGGTCAGATCTACGGTTATCGCGTGCATGGACCGTACGACCCGGACAAAGGGCTGAGATTCAATCACAATAAAATTTTGGTCGACCCATACGCAAAGGCGATTGTTAGAACTGTCAGCTGGAATGACAGCTTGTTCGGATACAAGATTGGTTCAGCGCAGCAGGACCTGTCCTTTGATACTCGGGACTCGGCCGAGCATGCCTTGCTCGGGGCCGTGATCGATCCGGCCTTCACCTGGGGCAACGATAGCCGGCCGGCCACTCCGTGGCACAAGACGGTAATCTATGAGACCCACGTCAAGGGGATGACTGTTTTGAACAAAGAGGTTCCACCCGAAATGCGTGGGACTTATGCCGGGATGTCCTCCGAGCCGATGATCAAACATTTGAAATCGCTCGGCGTTACAGCAGTTGAGCTCATGCCGATTCACCATCGTGTGGATAATCGCTATCTGGTGGATAACGGACTGGTGAATTACTGGGGCTACAACACCATCGGATATTTCGCTCCGGACATTCGCTATTCCCAGTTCAAAGGCCCGACTGAGCACGTGCACGAATTCAAAATGATGGTTCGAGCATTCCACGCTGCCGGCATCGAGGTGATCTTGGACGTAGTCTACAACCACACAGCCGAAGGCAATGAACTTGGTCCGACGCTTTCATTCAGAGGAATCGACAATACGGCCTATTATCGAACTGACGCTAAGAATCCGCGCTGCTATGTTGATTACACCGGCTGCGGCAACACCCTGAACATGACCCATCCACGAGTGCTACAGCTATTGATGGATAGCCTGCGTTATTGGGTGCAAGAGATGCACGTGGATGGATTCCGATTCGATCTGGCCAGCGCGCTGGCCAGAGAGCTCTACGACGTCGATAAGCTTTCCGCCTTCTTCGACGTCATTCAGCAAGATCCGGTCGTTTCACAGGTGAAGTTAATCGCTGAACCTTGGGATTTAGGCGAAGGCGGCTACCAGGTAGGAAACTTTCCGGTCCTCTGGACGGAATGGAACGGCAAATTCAGAGATACAAGCCGCCGGTTCTGGCGGGGAGATTCCGGTCTGGCCGGAGAGATGGCGACCCGTTGCACCGGCAGCTCGGATCTGTATGAACATTCCGGACGAAGCCCACACGCCAGTATCAACTTTGTAACTTGCCATGACGGATTTACGCTCTCAGATCTCGTCAGTTATCAGACGAAACACAATGAGGCAAATCTGGAGAACAACAAAGATGGGGAGAGCCACAACCATAGTTTCAACTGCGGAGTGGAAGGACCTACCGAAGACTCGAAGGTTCTTGCTCTGCGCTTGAAGCAGAGGAAAAACTTGATGGCGACTCTGCTTCTGTCAATTGGAGTGCCAATGATTAGCGGAGGCGACGAGCTGGGTCGTACTCAGCGCGGCAACAACAACGCATACTGCCAGGATAACAACGTCAGCTGGCATAAATGGGATTTGAGCGACAACGATCGGGAATTCCTCTCTTTCGTCCAACGCCTGTGCGCAATCCGCCAGAACCATGTCGCGCTGCAGCGAAGAACGTTTTTGGATGGCAGAATCATAGACAAAGTCTCGGGCAGCAAAGATGTAATCTGGCTCAACCCAGAAGGCCGCGAGCTCGATCAAAAGTCATGGAAAGATCCCGACTTGAAGTCGTTCGGAATCTTGACCGATGGCGATGTTATCAAAGAAATCGATGAAGAAGGTCACCAGGTTACCGGTCTTACGATGCTTACCCTCTGCAATGCCTCCAACGAGGCGATTATTTTCACTCTACCTGACAGGCACCCGCTAGCCTCATCCGAGTTCGATCGCTCCGAGGACAACCGCAAGTACTGGAAGCTCTTGCTTGAAACCACTGATTCGATTGGTCTCGTTTGCCTTGACTTCGGTTACGAAATCCTTCTCAAGGAACAGAGCGTAGCGGTCTTTGAGCTAGCCGACAAAGAGTAATTACAGAAACCGCAGGCATTCTTTGGCAATAGCCAGCTCTTCACGAGCTTTGACAACGAGCGTGGCAACCTTGGCATTGTCAGCCGAGATGATCCGATCAGCGCGACCATTGGTGTTTCTTTCTGTATCCACTTGCATCCCTAAGAACTCAAACGGCTTGCAGGCTTCTGTTCTTACCCAGTCGGAATTTTCTCCGACACCGCCCGTGAAGGCGATCGCGTCGATACCACCCAATACTCCAAGCGACGCTCCGATGTGCTTATGCAGGCTGGCGATATACATTGCCAATGCCAGTTTCGCCCGTTCGTTGTTCCGCTCCGCGGCAGCTTGAATCTCACGCATGTCACCGGACAGCCCCGAGACACCCTTCAAACCGGACTCTTCATTCAAGATGCGCAGCATCTCCTTAGCAGTACATCTTTCATCAATCAACATCTGCAACACAATTCCGGTATCGATAGACCCACATCGAGAGCTCATGATCAGCCCTTCCAGCGGAGTATATCCCATCGTTGTCATCTGGCAGGTACCGCCGCTGATGGCAGCCAGGGATGCGCCGCCTCCGAGATGGCACGTCACCAAACGCAGCTCAGTCAGCGGTTTACCTAGCATCTCTGCGACCCTGGTTGCGCAATAGTGATGACTGATGCCATGAAAACCGTAGCGCCTGACTCCCAGATCTCGATACCAGTCATATGGCAAGGCATAGACTCGATGATGCTCCGGCACGCTCTGATGAAAGGCGGTATCAAAGACAGCGACTTGTGGCAGGGCTTCAAACAGCTCGCCGGCGATTCGAATGCCACTAATATTAGAAAGCTCATGCTCCGGCGCGAGGCTCACAAACGACTGCAAATCAATCATTACCTTTTCGTCGACCAGAACAGGCGAAGAATACTTAGCACCGCCATGCACAACCCTGTGCCCAACGATATCTACGCTTCGACCGGAGCAGCCATTTTCAGCCAATTCAAGCAGCTTCTTTACGATCGCCTTGAAAGAATTCTCCTCCGCCAGGCATGACTGCCGGCTGCCATCAGCATCGGTGATTGTGATGGTAGAAGTTCGGTGATCAGCCACCGATACTTGTCCGGACCAAACAGGCTCGACCAATGAGTTGCCACCCAAATGATCGACTATGTCGAACAATCCGGCTTTCACGCTCGTTGAGCCGGCATTCAGAACTAGTATGGCCATCAACAGTTGCGAATCTCAAACATATCCTAACCGTACTCCCTGCTGTTCTGCTTATCTTCCACCATTTTGTCGCGGGAAATTTAGAAAATTTTCGCAAAATCAAAAATACTCTGTTGAACGTCCAGCCTTGACAACGCGGATTGAAACAGTTCGGGGAAGTTTATTGATAGCGACGATTGGGGACCCAAGATTTCTTTCCCAGTTCAATAATTTGTGACATCGGAGAAGGCAACCGAAACAAGGGGCGACTCGAAGTCGCCCCTTGTTGTTTTTTCGCAGTCGTCCTGGTTATGCCCGGCCGCCAAATCCACCACGGTGATGGTATCGTCCGCCGAAGGCCTGCTTGGCCAGCATCATGTGCTTAAGTTCTTTCTTTTGGTCTTCAGTAAGAACCGCTAAAAGATCGATCTTGAAGCTTAAGCGCTTGGTTGCAAGATCAGTTTTCAGAGAATTGATATTGCCTTCGAGCGCCATCGCCTTGGACTTATCTACGGTCGGCTGCAGAAGAAGTGATTTGAGCTCGAAATTGAGCGACTTCAACTGGGCCTTCTGTGAGGCTGTGGCTGTTCGGAGATCATTCTTCAAAGAAGCAATCTTTTCCAATTGATCGTCCGACAGATTAAGCCTCTTGGAGAATCCACCATGTCTTGAATGGCGCATTCCCGGAGCGCACATGTCCGAACCTCCCTTGGCGAATTTTGGTGTAACGGTCGCTCCCGCAGTACCGTCGGCTGCCATCGCCGGTAACACCATCATTGATGCCATAGCGATAGCATTGCACAATAAGTGATTAACCGATTTCATAGAATCGAACCTCCTAGAATTTGAATATGTAAGTACTGTTAGAGCTTCCGCTCAATCACACTCCGCCTGTGGACTTAGAACCCCTGGCGGAAACGCTGCCACAAGGACAGATTGTTTGGATATCCGTAGTTATAGGGATTTCCAAAACCGTATTGGTTTCCATTACTGGAACCACAAAAATATGGATAGTTGTTGACTGAGCATCCACCTTGTCTAGCAGCATGCCAACGTTGCTTAGCCAAGCGCTTTTCAGACTTTTGTTGTCTGACCCAATCAGGCTGACGCGCCTCTGCCGAAGAGGTGAACACCAATCCAGACATTGTAGCTAGTGTCGCTACAAGTAGACTTAGTGATACCAAACGCTTCATTAACAAATGCCTCCAATCTACTTATGGAAGAGCGCAAGCGCGGCTGTCTGAGAGTTGTTGACCGTCTTCATTGCTGCTCTTCTGTTGGTTTAGACGCTCGATCTTCCAGAATGGTTCAATCAATTCGCTTAAGTTTCTCTAATCTTCCTGGCAAATCATCCACAGTAGAGCTCTTCCGAACTCAATGTTCAGCCTTCCTGATTATTTGAATGAGTGACCGCTTGCATTCTTTAAGTCAACCTAGACATTTGAGCTTACCGAGCAAAGCAGCTTTGAACTGTTTCACCAGCCTGCGATTATCTAGTTACAGCCACAAAGATGGCAGGCAGCGCAATCGGAACTTGGAGCACCGGCAAGTTGTCTGCCACTCGAACGGACGCCGATAGATGCACCCAGCCGACTAAAATCTAAACGTAAGTCACTTCTTATCAGTACCGTAATACTGCACGTAAGAGCCAGGAGAAGAAGTGCTTGGAGAAGATTGCGCTGGTTGATTCGCTGCTTGGTCGCCAGCGGCAGGAGTGGGAAGGCGAGAATTGACTTTGGTTTCTGGTCGCGAGCCAGCACCGGTGGCAGGCAAAGTCGAGCCGCCCGGTGTGGGCACCGGCGAATTGCCCGGAATAGAGGGCACCGGCTTTGGCAGCCCATATTGCGTCTCGAGCGGCTGCAAAGTCGGCGTAAGCTTAATTCTCGAGAGCATATCTTTCATATTGGAAGTAGAAGTAAACTCACCGCCAATCGAGTTTACTTCCGATGTTCCAGAAGAAACATTGGCATTAGGCGAAGGCTGTGTCAGACCTGGAAGCTTACTGCTACCGAGTGCGGTCCCTTTCGTCTGATGGGCAGAGAAATTCGAGGTTTGCAAAACCGGGCCAAGTGAACTATCAGTCGGCTCCGCAGGCCTGTTACTCACCAACCATATTCCGACCGCTATTGCTCCCACCACTGCTGCGGCAAGGGAAGCGATGGTCACCATTCCCGAACGAACTCGCTTTTGTCCGACTGGACAATCAGAGGTCAGGAATCGACCATCTTTTCGCTTGTAGAGAACAAAACTCTGTTTGTTCTCCTTTTGCAAGACAAGCTGCTCAACTTCTACCTGGTCCATATTCGAGCAATCATAAACATTGAGACTGCAAGCGGAGCAAAAACGACAACGACTAGTTCCAATCAAGTCATTCCAGTCCGAACTACAAGGAGCGGCAAGCTTATACTGTGAAATCTGCTTGACCGGCTCCGTACTGTCCGGCGCCGACCGAAAGTTTACTTCATCCTTGCCCTTGGACTCACTTTCCGTTATCAGACGCGATACAACGTCTCGGCAGGCATCTAGATCAAGAATTGTCCTTTCGACAACCACGTTTAGCTTTTTCATCACTCTTCCCACACCGCCTGCAGACTGCTCAGGAGCCTTTCGAGCAGTCTGCCCGCCGGTCGCCGCAGAAGCTGCAGCTTGCGCTGAGTCAGGAGCAGTTGATGCTTCCGAAACCAATTTTGGGCTCGTCTCCTCCGGACCGTTGCCCTGACTGTCAGACATAACCGATCTCCTGATTTGCAATAACAAGTGCTTTGGCGATTGGAGATTTCGCGCGCCAGCGAGCTCCAGCTTCTGTTATTCCCGTTGAATAAGAAATATCAATCAAGACCGTTGGCGCCGGATAGACATAGCTAGCTCCTGGTACGAAGTACAAGGAGCTATATTAGCGATTATGGGCTGTCTGGCAAGGCTGATAAATACCGAAGCAAAACGGAGCAAAGCAAGCTCAGTATCCAGTCACAGATCGGACACACAAGCAGACTAGATTAGGCTTGCAGGAAGGCTGGAGGTTAGTTTATGAAGAAGAGGCGTTCGCAACAAGGGTCGCAAATTGCCGAGTTCGGACCAGCGCTCGGCATAGTCTTTACTATCTTTCTAGCAATTCTGGTTGTTTTCCCATTTTTCGTGGCATTTGCCGCCGGGTTTACCTTGAACTTCATGGAAGTGCGAGAGGCAGCTCTGGCAGCACATGTTAATGGTCAAAGCGGACAACTATTGAACGTCGAAGAGGTAAGAACCCAACTCAGCTCGCTCGATCAAGAGCTGCAGGCTTCGCCAATCGTAAAAGCGCTTAACCTAACCATTCTTCGACCGACTGATCCGACTGTCGCCGCCGGTTACGACGGCACCATGCGTGAAATAGTAGTCCCGTGCGAAATTGTGTGGAACAGCGGACTGCCATTCTTCGGAGTGAAGCGACTTCATTTTGCAGGTAAGCGTTCGGTTGAGCATATCGAATGAGAGGGAATAGCATAAATGATTATTTCAAGGGCTGGCGCGAGGTGTACTGAATTGGAGCGAAGAAGAAGACGACGACGAGGACAAGGGGGAGCCAGCCTGGCCGAAGCGGCAGCCAGCATAGGCATGTTCCTGCTATTAGGATTTGCGCTTTACGATCTTTGCGTCTTCGTAATCGGCGTCATGATTCAAGACGGCGCAACCAAGGCTGTTGCCAGAGCCGTATCCAGCGCAACCGGAGCACAATCAGTTTCACAAGTTCGCGAAGGGCAGGTGAGCTTGAGCGAGACGGCCAGTAATGTAGTGCCCGGAGTGGTGGCTCGTCTGGAACAGCAGTACAATCGCAACCCACTTTATACATTCAAAGTGAGTTCGACCGATTACAACCAGTCGATGCCTGGTTTCGTAATCATCAAGACAGCGATGACTTCTCATATCGTGTTTCCGCGCCTGCCGTTCTTAAAGCTCGAGGACCCCACAACGGCGGCGCAAGCTTGCGAGCCAATCACAATTGCTCCATTCGCCAAGAATTGACAGAGAGATCTAACTACGAATTAGGTACTTTAATTTAAATCGTCGTACTGAGGCAATTTTGGACCAATTTTTCCACTTCACTTACTACAAACCAGAGGAATGAATTCGATGAGTCATATTATGCCAATGCGGAAAGTCAAGTCGCGAACGACTACTGGTGGAATCACCGCTCTGGCAGCTGCTCTGCTGTTCGTCCTTTTCGGTTTTGCTCTGCTCGTGCTCTATGCCACCAGCGGATTCGGAGTTCACATGGAGCTGCAGAATGCTGTCGATGCGGCGACGCTGTCGCTCGCCAATAAAGCGGCAGCAGCATCGGTATCGTTGGGAGAAGTTGATACCAAACTCGCCGGTGATCCCTTGTTTCAAAAAAATGGTCGAGTTCAAGCCAATTGCAGCTATTTCCTCAATGGGCTTGGTAGCGGTCCGAACAAGGACAAGATAAGCCTAGGCAATTTAAACGATGTAATCGGGTCAGTACTTTTGCTTTCGGCCGATATCGAAGACTGCCACTTTATCCAATCATATATCTACATATTGTCGACTGCCGGTCGCACCAATGCCGGCTCACCTCCGGCACCGATTGCGGATCAAATCTACATACCGGAGCAAGGTTTCAATGGTACAGACAACCCGAATGTAGAGCTCTTCTCAGATCCATTCCCACAGGACGAAAGCCTGCATCGCTCAGTCCAGGCTGTCGTGAAACTGCTCAAGGAGAAGCTCGGCTTGGACTCTTCCCAAGAGAACAAAGAGCTGTTTAGAAAGGTGATAGCGCAGAATCCAGCGAGGTTGTTTGGGCTCTTGCCTGCTCATACGCAAGCGAAACTTGATATGACCAGCCTCAAGATCGAGCCGGTCTATTATAAGGTCGCTCAACCAGGTCAGACCTCAAATATCAAAATCATGAACGACAGTGTGCCCAATATGTGCCTGATGCGCGGCAGTTTCTTTCCTTCCCAACCACCAGGAGTAACTGCACTTTTACCGGCGCCCCAGCCGCTGGAAGTGAGTACCGCCTGGTTATTAAATCCTTTGACGATCGATGTCCCAGCCAATACGAACTTATTAAAGTATGGCATCTATGCATTGCCAGCTAACCCAACCGGCAACTTGACGCTGGCCCATCTGATACCAGTGCGGGAAGCCAATCAGTACTTGTTAAACAAACTGCCGGAGCCATACAAGACAGATGCGAGCAGAGGAGTTCTGCTGCCAAATGCAGTAAAGGTCACAGCGAACTTCATCGACCCCAATACCAAGCAAACTCTTACATTCTACGCCGCAGCCGAGCTACCATTTCCGGCCACGAAGAAAGTCGCAAAAATACCAAACGGTCACGTCAAGTTCTCCAACAGCATTCTGTCTTACACCGACGTCAGAGAAACCTATGACCTGTCTCCAAATCTTCCGCAATTTGGAATGACCGAATCAAAGCGATTCAGAGTAATCCGTCGCGGGATTCAAAAATGGGATCGTCTACCATCGCAGACTCGTCCGACTGTCGCCCAGGACGGTCAGTGGCCAAACGAAATCGTACCCGGAGAGCAGGTAATGCAAGGTGCTAACCAGGACTTTCTCGTCAGTATGTACAATCAACCTGACTTCGCCTCGTTTGTCCTGCCATCTAGCATCGATCCAACCGTTCATACTGATGGAACATTTGGTGACCTAGTAACACAAGTTGCGTTGTACAACCCGGTAAGAGACTATCGCCGCATCGAATTGGCAAGGTATGTGCATCAATTTGCGCCCAATGCATCGATTGAAGAGATCGAAGGCGTCTTGAGCACAACGCCGGCTCCCGTGGCAACGCACCAGGTCCCGACCGTTACCTGCCTGCGCGAAGACCCCAACCGAAGTGGTCACGTCGCGGCGCTCAATGCGGACCTGCCCGGCATGCCTCCGGCACCGGGCGAGCCGGAGCAGTTGAAGAATCGAATTAGGGTCCACTGCCCGTTGTGGGCCATCCCACCAGCAAGAGAAGGACTAGAGCCACCATTTCAAATCAAGACCGGCTATCTCGGCCGATACAATCCAGACTTCATTCGCAGACTAGCCGAGGTTGGCGCAAAGATTCGCGGATATGACGTCAACAAGCCAAGCACTTTTCCGGAATTGTATGATGAATTGTCGATCGACTACTTCCCGGGAATGAACAACGGACAGTTGTTGCAATATACGTTCGGAACGGAAGGATTCCAGAATATACCGTAAGAGTAGCTACCCAGAGGCGCAGCGCTGTCCTCGCTGTCATTTACTCTGAACAGCGAGGACGATCACAAGCAATTCGGCTTGCAGCTGAGCGACATGCGACTCAGATAACATTCTCCACCGACCGCTCGCCATCAAATTGGAAGGTCTGTTTTCCGACACCGGGCAAGCCAGGGCTGAACTTCATTTTATTCCGGATATGCAAGAAGCGCACGGTAGTCGTGCCCTTATCGGGCACGTTGATCTCATGAGAGACGGTAAATGGCAACAATAGTCCGATCGGCGATCGCTTCCACCGGTCCTCAAGAGCAGACAGATTGTCCTCAACCTCCTCCCAATTGGCGATGGTGCAATCCTGCCCCTTCACCGTGGACCGAATAGCTGCTTCCTGCAACTCCGCATAGTGAAGGCTGGCACAAGTCAGATAGATCACTGCCACTCTTACAAGCAAGATCAAAGGAAACAGAATAACCACGAACAGAATGAACAGCGCTGGACCAAATTCAGCTATCTGAGAACCTCTCAGCGCGCGCCGGGCTTTCATGTATCGTCCTCGAGCCATACTTTCCAGATGCACCAGTCTAGTCGATTCCCGACTGCAATCTTTGAGCAGCTAAGCTTTTCGTTCGCCGTTCACTGCTTCGTGACATACCCAATGGCGGTTTGTGGTTACCAGTCCGATTCTGGGCATAAAATGGACAGTTCCCAGAATCCAGCTCTGTCCACAAACCGTAACTCCGCTGAAGAAATTAATCGCGCTTTTGGCCCGATTCTCTTGCCTTAAGGCTAAACATACTCGAATGCTTTAGAAGTAAACTGACTGTCCACTCCGGACAGCAAAATGGAAATCACGATAAATGGCTAAAGTGCTTGTGGTTGACGACGATCCATTGTTGTCCGGAACGCTCGAAGACTGGCTATTGGGCGAAAAGCACAATGTCGAAGTAGCCGACACCGGATTCAAAGGATGGGAGAAGCTCCAGAAGAATGAATACGACTTTGTAATTCTCGACTGGGACTTGCCTGATTTAAACGGTGTAGACATCTTGAAGATGTACCGCGGTGCGGGCAATACAACTCCGGTCCTTCTCCTGACCGGTAGATCTTCGCTCGATGATAAAGAGCAAGGCTTGGACTCCGGCGCCGATGACTATCTGACCAAGCCGTTTCATGTGAAGGAGCTTGCCGCCCGCATGCGCGCTGCCATGAGAAAAGGCGAAGCGAGGCAACCCAAACCTAAAGCGCTGGGAGAAGGCAACGAAGAGATGCTGAAGAGCGCCGATCTCGATGGCACAAGCCTGGCAGCTCACTATGAATTCATCGCCACTGTCGGTTCGGGCGGAGTAGGGGTTGTTTTCAAGGCCAGACATCCTCGATTAGACAAACTGGTGGCAATCAAGATGCTACAACGCGCAGAGGCTAAGGACGAAACTGTCTCACGGTTCGAAAGAGAGGCACAGATCATCAGTCGGCTCGAACACCCTGGCATAGCGACTGTTCACGATTTCGGTGTAACCGAACGCCGGCAGCCCTATATGGTCATGGAGTTCATCGAAGGCAGAGGTCTGGAAGCAGTGCTTGCCGAACGAGATTTTTTGCCGCTACCAGAAGCACTAGACATCGCCTTGCAAATCTGTGATGCCCTGGCATATGCCCACGAGCACGGGATTCTCCACCGCGACATCAAGCCAAGCAACGTCATGCTTAAGGACATACCTGGCAAGGCACCAATCATCAAGATTCTGGATTTTGGCTGCGCCAAGAGACAGGAAGAAGGCATCGAGAAAGCTCCGGCGTTGACGCAAACCGGACAGATTATCGGCAGCCCTCCTTATATGAGCCCTGAGCAGATCAAGGGAAAGACGCTGAGCGAACGGTCGGACCTGTATTCCTTCGGCTGTTTGCTGTACGAAACGCTAGTCGGATACCCGCCACACAGTGGAGAGACTGCCGTTGAAATCATTTTCAAGCATCTCGACGAACCGGTCATCCCCATTCGTGCCGTCCGGCCCGAATTGAATCTGCCGCAGGAGCTCGATCACTTGCTCTCCAATGCGCTGGCACTAGACCCTTCAATGCGTTATGGCTCTATGCGAGAGATTCAAAAGGACTTAGAAAGGATTCGCGCCGGGTTGACTGCACCCAAGGAAGCAACTAAGCAGGCTGCCGACGACAAACACAGCGACACGCTCAAGAATCGCCTCAAAGGAATTTTCAATCGCTTTCATCAGAGCTAGGCTTACGGTCCGTCCGACCGACAAGTTGAGATTGTTTGAAAGGCAGCTCAGGACTTGAACATATAACCGACGCCGTGGACTGTTTCAATAATTGAAGATTGCCCATCCGTATCCAACTTCTTTCGCAGCCGTTCGACACATTTGCGAATCGCATTAGGTAACGCGTCCGACTCATTCGACCAGACGCGATCGAGCAGCGCCTCTGCACTAAACACTTGGTTGGGATGACGCATCAAGAAATACAAGAGCGCGAACTCGCGAGGAATCAGTTTGACTTCAACACCATCCTTCTGCACCCGATGAGCGCCACCATCAATCTCAATACCGCGAGCCACAAGCGCTTCGGGTTTAAAAACCTGTGGTCTCCTCAAGAGCGCTCTTACACGAGCCCTTAACTCCCTTAGTTCGAACGGCTTAGTCAGATAGTCATCGGCTCCTGAATCCAGACCTTCTTCTTTATTAGAAAGGGAGCCCTTTCCGGTGAGCATAAGAACCGGACTAGTCCCGCCGCTCTTGCGATAGTCTTTGCAAAGCTCCAAACCGCTCTTGCCCGGCATCTGCCAATCCAAGATCAACACATCATACTTATAAGACCCCAGCATAGCCCAACCATCTTCACCGTTAGCAGCCCAATCTACCTCGTACTGGTCTGCCTTGAGCGCATCAGTAACAACCTCGGCCAGGATTACATCATCGTCAACGACTAAGACTTTCGGCATTGCGCTCAGGACTCCTGGGTAACAATCAGTGTTTACGTGCCAATTCTTCCAAACGTTTCGCCTCCTCTAATCTACCCGCCTTTCTCAGGTATTCAGCATAGCTCTGAAAGGTTCGCTGAGCATAACCCTGGTTCGGATACTTAGTGGCCATTGCTAGCGCCATTTTGTAAAAGTGTTGTGCCTCGCCGTTCTTCGCTTGACTATCCAGAGCTAAGGCCAGCGAAGCGGCAGCATTTCCGCGCAATGCATCCTCCTTGCCGGGGAATGTCTCGCTCAGAGCTAGCATTCGCCGGAACGATTGCTCCGCCTTGGCTAGTTGACCGGATTGCAATTGAGCGACGCCGATTATGCCGACGTAGCCAACCGTCTCCTCGTCAACTTTTCTGGGAGCCATGGCTAAACCACTGACAATCAAAGCTTCGAGATCCGTATTCTCGCTCGAGTTAAACAACTGCATGCCGAGCCAGAGCGTGTATTCCTGAAGTTTTGCGGGGGGAAACTCCGGACGTCCAGCGGACATTCTCATGAACTTCCGGTAGCTGTCTCGTGCTAGCGCATACCTCTTCTCAGCATAGTAAAGCGGAATCAATTTCATCAATATGTCCAAAGTTGTATTGGCAGTTGCAGCACCCTCATGTTGCGAAATCTTGAGCGCTCGCTCCAAGACAGTTCTGGCCTCTGCCGTCCGCTTGTCTCGCACATAGAGTTGATGTAGAGCCAACAAAGGCTCAAGCAACATGGCATTCTCTGCTCCGAATCCGGCATCGGCAACGGAGATTGCCCGCTGATTAAGGCTTTCGGCTTCTGCGAATTTATGCTGCTCTTGTTTGATCTTGGCTAAGAAGGCAAAGTCACTCGACAAATATGGATTATCAGCTCCAATGTAGTTTTGCCTGATTCTAATTGCTTGCGTCGCAGCCTCTTCAGCATCCACTAACCGTTGATCTTGGTCGAGAGCCTTGCCTAACTTCTCTAAAGGGAAGGAGAGATATCGATGAGTCGGTCCGTACCGCTTGTCGAGAATGGCCACCTCCTGCTCGAGACACTTGACGGCATTTCCATACTGACATTGGAACATGTACAGGTCTGACAGTCGTTGCAACACTACTGCTACACGTTCACTGCCCGGTCCCAAATACTGCTTGCGATGCTTCAGACAGAGCTGATACGCCTGCTCGGCCTGCCGATAATCTTTCAGCGCTGTCAAAGTAATACCAAGATCTTCTAGCGTATCTGCAATACGTTGGTCGCCAGCGGCAAAGCCTTTCGATTCCTGGAGCGCCAGTCTATAACATCGCTCTGCTTGGCGGTAATCGCCGTGATTAGAGGCAGCCTGCGCGCTAATAGTCAGACGGTTCCAGGGATCCGAATTGAAAACCGCATAGCCTGGACCGCTGCAAACATACAATATGCAACAAAGACAGATGAATCCGGCTACAAGCAACCTCGAAAGCTTTCCAGCCTGCTCGTGGACAATTC
>JAGVKB010000145.1 GCA_020050835.1 Candidatus Obscuribacterales bacterium
ATTCCGACCCTCTATCGCTGGATTCCTGAAGCAGCCTCGCTTTCAGACAGTTGATCCAGTTCTTATGGCACTTTTCTGTTCCATTGCTCCCCGACACCCATGTTTCGCTGTGGCAAGCGGCAAGGCATTTTACGAGTCCGTCAAACAAGATCCAAAAAAAATGCCAAAAACTCTCGATGAGTGGTGCGAACCGATTCTGTATGTTGCTGAGCGAGCATGGGAGCGTTCCGTTCGACAGCACAAATGGAGTTACTCCCCAAGTGTAAGTTACGAGTCTGGCTCCAATTCAAAAGGATGGCCAAAAGCAAAGTATTGAAGAGTTAGCAACCGAGCTTGACTCCCTTCGTTACGACCGCTCGCGGGCAGACGGCGACGAACTCAAGGCAAGTGACTAGGAAAGTACTTGCCGCCGTCAGCCCTAATCAGTCTAACTACGGGGTCAAGCCTGGGCTGCCGCCCCCCGCAAGCGGCTCCCCCCGCTTTTTCTTTTTCTAAGGGCTCCAGCTCAGAATCTAAGGCATGTGACGCACCGAGTCATTCAAGGCGATAAGTCACCGGCCCACCGCAGGCACAAGTTTTCTTTCTTGCGTAAGTGCTATCACTGCAATCGATTAGCCTCTCATTGTCCGGATCATCGCTCGTTGGTGCGCATCCTCGGCAAAAATAAGTGTTTGCAGGACGTCCGCCTTTGGCTCCATTTGACCTGGATGCAACTGCTTTGGCTTCTGTCTTGGCCGCTCCCCCTTTCGCTCCGGCATTGGACAAAAGCGCATATAAACTCGGTTCTGCCTGCATGTGCATTTGGTTTATGATCTTCCCAAGCTCTTCCCGCGACTGCTCCAAAAGCTCTAGGCGCCTTTCAGGGTCGCTCTCCGCGTCTTTGAGCTGTTCATAAATCAGCCAAAGCTCATGGCGCAAGTCATTTACCATCGTTTCTTCCCTCGCAAAAGACAAAACCTAAGCCGCTTAGGAATACTATAACCCAAACCGCTTAGGTTATCAACTTAAATCGTGTAAGAGGGTCTAAACCCTTGTATGCCGCATCTTTCCGGTACTGGTAGAGGATTACGCCACCACTTCCACAAGCCGTAAGAGGGTCTAAAGGCTTGTATAACCAGCGTTTTCGGGCTCGGTAGAGTCCCCTTTATCTTGCCTTACCGTACGGTCGTGCCTCCCTACCGGCAAGGCTCCGCTCGTTCCTCGCTCCGGGTAAGGTTGCGCGTCGTTGCCGACTCCGCGCCAGCGACAAACTTCACACCAGCGTCAGGTTCTGCGTTGCTTCGATCAATGTCACTGCTTGTGGTTTCGCACTTTCAAACCGGCTTCGGTCAAAAGTATCCGCCAATTTCTCTCCGTCCAACAGCATCAACTGTCCTTCTTCTATCACCGCGAACAGGCGCCAGTATTCGCCTTTCTCAGCCGCCAAGAAACCGGTTAAAGACACTATGAAATTCTTCTGCAACCTGTCTGACCAAAGTCCGACTAGGATCTCATCGCCCTTGATCTGCCAGATCTCACCAACTATTCGGCATTGCTCTTCACGCCGTGTTTTCGTGGGCCCGCAAACTTTTAAAGAAAGCCCGCGCTTCTTCTTGGTTTCAGGATAGATTGCGCACTGCTGCAGTTCGGGTCCGAGCAACTCTTCCGGCTTCACGTACATCACTCTGCACGGCAACTCTTGAGCATCCGCCAATACAAACGTGCCCCGCCGGGATTCCGGATCGTATTCCTTCAGGAAACCGCTCACCCAGCCTATCGCCCCAGGTGGAGGTAATGGTATTCCAGTTTCAACAGTCATCCAGCCTTCTCCTGAATCCCGCCTGCCGTCTGATTATCCTGGACCGAAGTAAACAGGTAAAGCCGCCCAATTGCATATAGATTGCAGATATCGAAAGCTATTATTGCCAACTCCACGGCAGCTGCACCTAGCGGTATACTGAATCTATAATGCAACACCGAATACTACTCTTCATCGTTTCCTCGCTTCTTGTACCGTTATTAATTAGCGATGCAAATGTCGTTTTTGGCCAAGGAATTAAGGGCGCAGATAATGTCCACTGTTTCCGCAGTGCGTCACAGCCCCCACCATTGATAGATGGTAAGACAGATAAAGAGCGTTGGCAAAAATTTGTTTCCGTTCAGCCTTCTCTGATTGGAATGTCTTTCGACAAAGTTGAAAAAGCACTGGGTGATGGAAAATCCAACGACGAACATGCTTTTCTGTCGTATGCAATTACAAGAAATGATGGACCTCACAAACCAGGTGATTTAGCCTTCCTTGAATGTACGTTGATGTTCGAAAAGGGCGTGGTTGAAAGCTATCGAGTTGATCCCGTCCGCTGGCACAATTAGCATCAGTAATGTCCCTCTACGATGTTTTTCTCTTTTGCTGGGTCATGCTCAAACATTTTTTCTAGGCTTTTCTTCGCAGTCTGGAAGCCTTTTAGATAATCGTCATAGGTCGATTCATGATAGTGGTGATAGTTGGAAATTTGTTTTTGTCCCTGTATCAACATTTCCGTGTGAGCGTCAAACATCAGGAATTTAGCCAGCCCGGACCTGCCTTCCTTGCTGTAAAGCTCGCCTAGATCCATTGGTTCTTGTTGGTGTTTTTGAGAATTTTGCCAGACATAGGTAACTCTGCCGGGCAGGTTTAACTCCCGATGTACCTTAACTTCCGTCTCAAATGAACTAATCTCTGCATCGGCTTTTACTTGTAGGTAGTCCTGAAAGGACATCGGCTCTTTCCCCATGTATAGCTCTTTAAGCGTCTGATGAGTTGCATGAAATGCCTCATGTGCAAATGTGTCTATTTGCTGCCAGTCAGGTTCTTGAGGCTTTATGGTAATGGTGCTTGCCCCATTATCGTATTCGGGATTATGCGCATTTTTGTCAAACTTGATTCGTATTTGATCAGCCCAGGGACATGTCTTTAGTCGATCTACAACCGCCTCTAAGGTCTTTGATTTACCTGGCTGTCCTTCTTCCAGATGCTTTGAAAGCTCGTAGGCTTCCATTATTGGCGAATGAGCACGGCTGAGAAAATCTGACAATTTCCACGTCTGACCATCACGGGGAGTATATAGAGCGTCTTTAAGCTGCTCAGCGACGTCATTGTGATAGTTCTTTTCTCTTTGTTCTTTTCGTTCCAACCAAGTCTCATTCGTTCTATTTTCTGATGCCTGAGCAATCAAAACAGGCTTGTCCTGCGCCTTGCCTACTATGTAGCCGTCGCGTTCTATCTGAGCCAGGAGCGCGGCCTGCTTTTCGCTTTTGCTGAGCCCGTGCGCATCGTCTCCTAAGAGGTCTTTTGCAGAAGCCAGCCCCTTGCCGTCTTTGTCTGGTAGTTGACCAGTTGCGCCACTATTGCCGCTCAACTTCTTTTCGATGCGATGCGCCTTGACCTGCTCGGTATAAGACTCCGTCGCATTTGTAGCTTCGCCCTGGGCGCGTTTGACGTGTTCGGCCTGTTGCTCCGCTGGGCCTTCTTGCTCAGGTTTCTCGTGCGATTCATTGCTCATTACGTGCGCCTCAGCTCCAAGAACCATATACCCTTCGCTGCTTAGCAGCCTTCCGCTCTCCGCTAGGCTACGAACGTAGCAGGATAAAGGAACGTAGCCAAAGGCTCGTTCCAAAGGCAGCACAAGAGTTATAGAGTTATCCACTTGCTGAACCTGAGCAGTAGCACTAAGCCCAAAGTCCCAACTGGTTGCAGCATCTGGCTTATACATCAATCCATCGCACCGGTTCCCCACTTGCCTTAGATTCTGAGCTGGAGCCCCTATAGAAAAAACTGCCGAGGAATAAATGGAGGGGACCTGCTGCGAAGCAGTGGGGAGGAAACCGTTTATGCCGCAGGCAATTCCACCGGAAGCGACGGAAGGAGCGAACCCTGCTAGCTCGTGCTTTACCCCGGAGTTAGACTGAATTGGGTGAACGGCGGCAAGGACTTCCGTAGTCACTTGCCTTGAGTTCGTCGCCGTTTGCCCGGTTCTGTCGTAACGTAGGGAGTCAAGCACGCAACCAGCACCGCTAACACTTTCAAGTTCTAAATCAGAATCAGGACTTTCATTTTCTTCTTCAAACTCAGAATAAGGAAAAGGCAAAAGAGCCCCAAGCCCCCCGCCCCCCCCCCGGTTATATTCGCCTAGAGAGGGAGTCAAGAGATCAGCATTCTTCTTGACAGTGCTCCAGTGTGCGCCTGCCTGTCTGGCCACTTCTGCAATCGTAATTAGCCGCCCCTGGTCCTCCAGGTTGATGATGGCTTCAGCGATCCTGGCTCGAGCTTCCAGTCGCCGGTCATGATTTGCCTTCTCAAATTCTTCGACGGTCCAAAGCTTTCCGGTCTTACGGTAGAGTGCTATAAGCCGTTTTAAGAGCCGATCTGTGACGCGATAGGGTTCGTACTCCTTCGCTTGCGCGTTGCCCCGCCAGAGGACAGCGCGCTTTATCTGGGCTGTGATCTCTTCCCATTTGTTTTGGTCGATGTGCCGACAGAACCCATTGTGTTTTTGGGTCAGCCAGTGCTCTATCAGCTTGGCTCTGTACTCGTCATTGCGTGCACCCGGCAAAGCGGCTACGCCGTTTTTGCTATCCCCGTACCAGAGATAATGACCGACGGCCAAAACCGCGTCATGTCTCTCGCCCTTGCTAGCTAGACCTTTCTGCCACCATTTACGGCCCTTCTCCCAAATTTCCGGAATCTTGCCGCCAAACACGTGGTCTAAACCGTCGATGTCTAGCCGTTTTTGCAGCGCCTGGGCGTCGCTGCCGGCGGCGCGATCGGCTGCACTAATTTGGCTCTCTATCAGCGCTTTGGCATAGCTCCAATCATTTGCATTATTTTTGAAGTCCGAAAGAAAGCTACTTAGAGCGGCTTCTAATACCATTTCTTCTCGTCTTCGGATCAAAGATCCGTCCGGAGCAAGCCAAGCGAAGCCAGGCTGAAGCGGCAAGCGGAGGCCGTTGCCACAGGGGAATACTTCAAGCTGCCCACCCCTTGTGTCATAGCCTTGGCTCTTGAGCCAGGCTTTTAATGCTTGTTCTACTTCCTTGCTAGCTGCTAGATCGGTAAATGGGATATAGAGATGCCAGCCGCCTGAATCGCTGCTCTGAAAAAGTAAGTTACCAGAAAGCCCGATGCTGACTAGTCTCTGGCGTAACTGCTTAAGCTCCTGGGCGTTGTGATATTTGCTCGTGGCGTCGATGTCCAGGACGGCAAACCATGTTTGCTCGCCCCAGTAGCAGCCTCTAAATAACCCTCTCCCACTGTCTGACATGACTCCGAGTATCTGGGAGTCAGTCAAAGTCCCTTTCCACTGCATCCATCTTTTCTGATTAGGACGCTTCCAAATAGATGGCTCTCGATTTGGGAACAGCTCAGTTATGCCTATCTTCGATACCGCCAGTAGTGGCGCTGTCGAAGATTTAATTATCCTAGTTAATTCTTGCTCGCGGGCATTTGGAGCCGTTTGAGCACTATTAGTTTCCGTTGTCTTATCGTCCTATCGTGACCGACAACTTGACGAACGGAATCTAACCCTCTATTATCTCTGTAGTTTCAAAAACCGCTCCGCCAAGATCAGTTTCGAAACACCTTCAAAATCGAAGATATTGCATTCATCAGGTTTTACAAGGGCGCCAGCTATTCTAGCTGGTGTTTTTTGTTGTCGGATTTTCCTCCAAGTATCTCGGCGACATATCCAACGGATAGCAAAACGACACCGTGGGTAGTATCACCCGCCGATAACTCTACTGCAAAATCTGTTTATTGGCTACTGGCCTTTAAAAAACCAGCTTGAAAATTTTGCCCACCAGCTTGGCTTATGCTGGCTGTCCGTCAATAGTTTGATTTGCTGTTGATGCAGCTCTATCTCTTTTTGTCGTTCTTCCAATTGCGACTCAAGATAGCCGATGCGATAGGTGGCGCCCTCTAACTTTCTCAGCAGTCCCGCCACATCAATGTTACTGGTCTGTGCTGCTGCTTCTTGAGCACATTCGATTGCTAAGGACTCCTCGGAACAAATCGAGGACTCCTCGGAACAAATTAAGGACTCCTCAGAGCAAATCAAGGACTCCTTCGCTAAACCGAGGACTCCTTCAGGCAATGCAGTCGCACAAACCATCCACTTTTCGCCGCGTCGGGCTGGCACCTTAAAGCCAGGCAAATCGCCCTTGCGAAGACGTTTGAGAACACCACTAACGGAGAGCCCTAATTGCATGGCCGCAACTTCAGGAAGGACTCCTTCACGGTTTACGAGGACTCCTTTACTGATATCGAAGGACTCCTTAAGGAGTCCTTGATCAAAGAGATCGTCCAGACCGTTCGTATCTGTTGTGGTTGGCTGATAATTCTGAGCGAGGTTGTCCATATGAGAGCGAGGATATATCAAGAGTCTGAGAAAGTCAGCTCTTGGCTTTAAAAAACGGTGGAATATCAGACCGCCACCGCCAGCGACACCATGCAAAGAGCAGGGGAAATAAATTCGTCGCCCGAAACGCTCACCAGTTCAGCATCTCACAAATCATGAAACATAAGAACTATTATCAGCTATACGATTGAACGGCGTAGCCGCCTCTTATCGCCTAGCGATGACGGCCCGTGCAGGGTTGGCACGGGTTCTCCTATATCAGAACCGAACAAGCAAGCGTCTTATGCTGCTGACAAGCACATGATGCAGACTCTTCTTACATCCGAGATATAAACGTACTCAAGAGCTTATGCTTTAGTCGTTTTTCCTTATCGAGGCCGGAATCATGTCGAAAGAGAATCCGGGACCAGCGTTGTTGGCAATAGATACAGAAGCGCTTACCACACATAGCTGTGACTAGCGGTTACTCGCATTTAATGTTGGGGGCGGAATCGCCGTAAATGCCTCAGCGACAGGTTGTGCTTAGCCCTGTGTGATGTTTTGCGCTCAGTGTTGAAGTGAGTGGGCTCTAAGCCCGCTCGATATGAGCAAGGCAAGTTTGGGCAGAACTAGTATTCGAGAGCATAAAAAAGTGTGGGGCCTTGGACGCGGTTTAGGATTTTCGCCGCTCTGATGCGATCGGCACGTGGCGGTATAGAGTCGCGCGAGAGACACC
>JAGVKB010000021.1 GCA_020050835.1 Candidatus Obscuribacterales bacterium
AACCGGTTGATCAAAGTCGCTCGAGCGCGGACAATACTGCTATCCTTTCGAGAGTCCAAATAGTGCTCTCTGGCAACGGTGCTTGGCAGGCAGGTGCAAATTTATTTGCACCTGCCTTTTACTGCGCTGCGTATCGCGGTCCAAATCTATGTACAAAGGAGCGCTGGAAAGGTATTCTCATTGCTCGAAAGATTTGCCGAATCATACTGCTAAGTGTTTGGAGGGGTGCCGACCACCAATGAAACTGCCTAGAGCGAGCGGAGTGCTTCTACATCCCACCTCATTGCCAGGTCGATTTGGGATCGGAGATCTGGGCAAAGAGGCGTTTGCTTTTGTCGACTTCCTGGCTGCTGGTGAGCAGACTTACTGGCAAGTCTTGCCGCTTGGACCGACCGGGTTTGGTGATTCGCCCTACCAGTGCCTATCTGCATTTGCTGGCAATCCGCTCTTAGTCAGTCCGGAGAAGTTAGTTGAACAGGAGCTGCTTTCGGCCGAAGAGATCGAGAAAGTGCCCGACTTCCCAGCATCGAAAGTGGATTTTGGACCGGTAATAACTTACAAGTACTCACTGCTCGAAAAGGCCTTTGAGAACTTCAAGCGCACGACCGATACCGGCTTGAGAGCAGATTTCCTCGGCTTTTCACAACAGTCTGCGGACTGGCTGGAAGATTGGGCCCTCTATCGAGCTCTCAAAGATGCAAACGATGGGGCAAGTTGGAATCATTGGGGAAAGGCGCTGGTGGAGCGCGAGCCTCAGGCGCTGGCTAGCGCGAGGGATGATCTGCACGACCGAATTGAGGCGCACAAATTCTTTCAATATCTCTTTTTCAAGCAATGGACTGAGCTGAAAGACTATTGCAGTGCAAATCGCATAAAAGTGATTGGTGATATTCCCATTTTTGTTGCGTTCGACTCGGCCGATGTCTGGACTAATCCTGAGCTGTTCAAGCTCGATCAGACCGGCAATCCGTTGGTAGTGGCCGGTGTGCCGCCGGACTATTTCAGTGCGACCGGGCAGCTTTGGGGCAACCCGATTTTTGATTGGGATTATCTGCTCGAGACTGGATTTCAGTGGTGGATAGACAGATTGCGAGCTACTTTGAAGGTAGTGGATTTAGTGCGCATCGATCATTTTCGCGGGTTCGCTGCTTGCTGGGAGATACCTTTCGGTGATGCCACAGCGGAGCGTGGACGTTGGGTCGCGGTGCCCGGGCGAGAGATGTTTACGGCTTTGAAGGAGGCCTTTCCTGAGCTGCCGATTATCGCTGAGGACTTGGGAGTGATTACGCCCGATGTTGAAGCCTTGCGCGATGACTTCGGGTTTCCCGGCATGCGAATCTTGCAGATGGCTTTTAGAGACAGAGAAAATACGGACCTGCCGCATCGCTACATCCATAACGCCGTAGTCTATACCGGCACTCACGACAACGACACAGCGGTCGGTTGGTTCAGCAGCAAGCCCGGGGTCGGCTCTACTCGTGGAGCCGAGCAGATCGACACGGAAAGAGATTTTTGTCTGGAATATTTGAACAGCTCGGGCAAAGAGATTCACTGGGACTTTATCAGAGCGGTACTTGCTTCAATCCCCGCTACGTCCATTATTCCATTGCAGGACGTTATGGGATTGGACTCTTCCTCGCGCATGAATCTTCCGGCCAGCAGCGACGGCAACTGGTCGTGGCGATTCAAAGCTTATCAGCTTACGAACGTGTTAGCTGATAAGCTGAAGAAGCTGACCGAGCTCTATGGCCGAGCTCGTGCCTAGAAGCTCTATTGAACAGGAGCGATGCCCGGTTTTTGCCATTTGAATACCGGCCCGATCGGCTGATCGTCTTCAGCTTCGGGTGGTTGAGGCTCAAGCGGATTGGTCGAACCCTCACCGAATCGCGATAGCTTGCCATCACCGGTGGTGTTAAAGGTGCCGGCACCGCTGTTTTGACGATTGGGGATAACGGAGCTGAATGGCAGAGACCGTTGCGGGGCGGAGTTGCGGAATGAGGCGACCGCAGCCTCCGCTTTGAATGGCGACGCCTCAAGGAGCGGGACGCGGCTGGTGAGCGGAATTCGGAACACAAAGGCGCGCGGTGACCGGATGAACTTGACAGTCGAGACGTCAATCTGTTCGCCGCGCCCGTCCGGGCGGACTATTTGCATGTCATAACCAGAAGTGCGGATGATTCGTCCTGTAACCGCACCGTCGTGTTTGAAAATCAAATCAGCAACCTGCGGGTCGTCGAACGTGCGAAGCAACTCACCGCTCTGGAAGTATGCTAAGCCGGTGATCTCAGGCGGTTTCGCAGCGGTGTCGGCCTCCAGTTTTAAAACGAATCCATTTAGGATCGATTGCACCGGAAGGTATTCACCGGCGATCGCTTTGATCTCAATCTTGTCGCCTTGAATGCTTGCTGTTCCACCGTTGAGTGTGACATTGCCGATCTTTTCGACGGAGACTTCGCAGGTTACGCTGCTCGGTTTAGCTTCGCTATCCGGAGTAAACGTCAAGGTGGCGGACCGCGCGCAAGTTGAGCCTGCAAAGAAGGCAAACAGGAGGCAGAGCGCTAATGACCGATAGTAAACAAGATACATTTATGGCAGTTAACCCAGCGGGGAAGCCAGATGGTGCCGCCTCGCCGAATTGGGAAGTAAGGTGGACAATTATATATTAGGCGCAAATGCTGTGACTAGATACCGGCCGGCACTCTGGATTTCTGAGTCTCATTCTTGATCCCGGAGAGCTGTTTCTGTCCGTTGTTTCGCTGAGAGATCACTTCCACCGAACAGTCTGACAGGACAGCCACTGATTCTGATACGCTGCCGACGATCAAGCGTTGTGCAAAGCCTTTGCCTGCGCTGCCAAGCAGGATCAGATCCACTTGCTCGTCATTGGCCGCCTTTAGCAACGCCTGGCTCGGGTCTCCGTTTAAAATCCTGAAGCTGGCCGTGCAGCCGGGCACTTCCGCCAGCAGAATTTCCACGGCTTCCTTTAGCGTGCGCTCGGCAATCTCGACTTGCCGTCTCCGGTTGATTTCGAGTTCGTCAATCTCATAGGCGTTTGGAACTGCGTAGAAGGATTCGGTGATGGTCGGAATTGCAGTAACGCACAAGAACTCTGTTCGGTCGGGCCAAGGTCTCTGGCTAGCCTGCTCAAGTGCGTAGCGGGAGGACTTGCGATCATCAACCGCCAACATAACGATGTTGCCCTGCTCTGATTTGCGTGGCCGGCAGATGTGAATCGAGCAATGGGCTGAAAGGAGCAGAGCATGAGCGACGCTTCCGAAAAGGAGTTTCGAAAGGTTCTGCTGTTTTCTTGTACCCACGACCAGCATATCGATATGGTGCTCTTGAACAATTGATTGAATGCCGGCGATTACATCGCCCTTTAAGACCAAGGTGTTGCTGCTGGTAAAGGCTGGATTCGCGTCTCGAACACGCTTGGCCGTATCATCTACCATCTGTTTAGCCTTCGCTTCATGCTGCGCTGATGGTGCCATTGCGAATGGCAGTTGAATGGCTGTTGCTACAAAGAGTTCGGAGCGGTCAGTCCAAGGTGTGCTGATTACTTCGTGAACAGCCTCCTGTGAATGCTCTGTATCATCGACTGCAAGTAGAACCTTCCAGCCGAAAACAGAATGATCTTTTGGCTTTGAGCGATACTTCAATGATTCCGGTCTTTGCGAGCCGGAGCGCAGCTCGTCCGCGCCTGTTATGGTCAAGGCGAGTCCCAAGCGTTGGCAGGTTTCCCGATAGGACTCCAAAAATGAGGATGTGGAGTGATCGATCACCGTGACCGAAGGTGCCAGCGTCAAGTCAATCGGCTTGCGGCGAAGCAGAGCCTGGTCGAACGCTTTCCGGACAGCCAGCGAGTTGAAACACACTAGGGGACCGCTTAGATGGATCTCTGTAAAATTGTCCGTCTCGATGGAGCTCGCAACCGGATTGGCGAAAAGTCTGGCGATTGAAGAAAGTCCAAATGATTGCTCTGCTCTGAAGTTGTAATAAATCAGCACTGCAACTTTCAAGCAAATTCCGGCAAGTATCCCCAACAGCAGATCAGTGCTGACCGTCACTAGAATGGTTGCAACATAAACGAGCAGCTGTTCGTTGCCGATCGAACGAATATGTCGCCATTTATGCGGACCGGCAAGCTTCCAGCCGATGTGTACAAGCACGGCCGAAAGCGCGGCGACAGGAATCATCTTAATCATGTGGCCGCCGATCAGGAGGAACGACGTGATGAAAAGTGCGTTGTAGAAGTTGACCCAGGCTGTTCGCCCGCCGCTGACGATACAAGTAGTGCTCTTGATTATTCCTGGAATAATTGTGAGTCCACCGATTAGGCTGGAGCAGATGTTTGAAATGCCCATGGCGAACAAAGTACGGTCGGGACTCGACTTACGGCGGAAGGGGTCGATCTTATCCACCGCCATCACGGTGGCAAGCGACTCTGTTCCGTCGACGAAGGTCAGTGAAAGGACTGCCACGATGATTGAACCGATTAGCGACGGATCGCTGAACAATGCTTTGAAATCCGGAAAGACTATGCCATGAGCAAGCGGATTGTCCGGAACGCTGACCAAGAACTTTTGATCGAGATGCCAGCTCGAAGCCAATAAAGTGCCTAGCAAGACGACGACTAGTTGAGGTGGAATCACATTCAGCCAGCGAATTTTGAAGCGAGGCAACAGAAACAGCAGGATCAGGCAGATTGATGAAATGGCGAACACTTGAGGGTGAAGCTGTATAAACTCCGAGGGAGCTTCGGCGATCATTCCGAAGAACTCGTGCGCCTTGAAGGGATGCCCTATAAAGTTCGGGATCTGCTTGGCGATCAGCATGAATCCAATCGACGAGAGCATGCCTTGAATCGCTGCGCTCGGAAACAGATAACTGAAACGAGCGCAATTGAGCCAGGTGAGTATGATCTGCGTAATCCCGGCCAAGAGAATGGCGGCAGTGACCAGATGGTAACCGACCTGCATGTCCCCATGGCCTAAGGTCACAATCGACGAGTAGAGAACCGGTGCCAGTCCGGCTGCTGGTCCGCTGATTGTCACGTATGCGCCGCCGATAAAAGGAAAGATCAGTCCGGCAACTATTTCAGAAGTCAACCCGCAAATGGCAGGCGCTCCTGAGGCGATTGCGATCCCGAGCGACAACGGCACCGACACTAAGGCCACTACAAGGGCAGCGGGAATATCTTGCTTCCAGTGCTTGAGTCCGGCGATTCCATTTGCGGGAGTATCTTCCCGGTTGTCGATAGCCGGACTAATAATTGCTTCCATGCTTTCCAAGTTCTCCGCCCATGAGAAATGCTTACTTACCAGCTTGAATGACGATTGTGATCGGCTTGTGATCTGGTACACGTATACGGAATGGAATTGTTCAGTCTAGGCAAAGTGATCGCATAGCGGAGCCCACCCTGCCGGTTTGACTTCAGTGATGGTTCAATCTAAATGTTGGAGCCGTGTCTTGGTAGCGTAACGACAAACACCGTGCCTTGATTCAACTTGCTTTCGACGATAATTGAGCCTGAATGTGCTTCGACAATCGCTTTTGCTATCGACAGACCAAGACCGGCTGCACCTTGATCTCGGGCGCGAGACGGGTCGACCCGGTAGAAACGATCGAAAATCTGTCCGAGGCTGTCGTTTGGAATTCCGATGCCGGTATCTTCGACAGTGATTACTACTTGGGCATGCCTGATGCCGTTGCTGATGCTGACTGTTCCGCCGGCGGGCGTATAGCGAATGGCATTTTCTACCAGGTTGGTAAGCAGACGGTTGAGTGCGTCAACGTTACCGAGCACGAGTGTAGAACTCGACTCTGTCTCTTTCAGGATTACTCCCTTGTCACTCGCAATGTCCTTAAAATCATCGCTTACTTGCCGAATCAAAGTCGATGTATCAATCAGCTCGAGCTCGAGCTTCAGGGCGGGGCTTTCCAGGCTGGCGAGCAGAATCAGTCCGTTGGATAAATTGCGCAATCTTTGACTGGCCCGGGAGGCTTTCTCTATGATGCTGGTGCTTTGCTGATTCTCCGCGATTGTACGTTCGAGCGTCTCCAGGCTGGCTGATATCACTGCTACCGGTGTCTTCAGCTCGTGACCGGCATCGTCTACGAAGCGTCTGAGCAGCTTGAAGTTTTGCGAGATGGGAGCGACCGCCTTACCGCAGAACACGTACCCGAAAATGGCGGCGGTAACTGCGACTACCGGCACGAGCATCAAGATTGTGGTCAAAAAGTGTGCTAGTGCATCATCGGTTTGTTTGGTTTCAATTTGAACCTGCAGGAAACCGGCATTTAGAACAGAGATGAATTTCGAGCGAAACTGAAGCCGCCGGTAGCGACCTACTTCATTTAGGATGCCGTTCGATAGCGTTCGCACGCCAGGCACGCCATACTCTTCTGTCAATCTACCCTGTCGATCGAATAGCTGAACTACGTGTAGAATTCGCAGGTGTTCCCGGCCGGCCATAGCCGACCAATCCTTGAGCGACAACCGGCCGTCCTCCAATTTGACTGCCGGCCCGATGTCAGTCAACAGTCGGTTGAGGTTGGTCTTGATTGACGAGTTTAGAAAGGACGAGAAGATCACGAGTGCCATCAGGGCAGTAATCGAGTAAATCAGAAGAGACACGAAGGCAAATGAAACCGTTAATTTCTTGCGCAAGGTCTTGAACTGAAGCTCGTCGTTTCTCTCCTGTTGAGTCAGGTATGATTGGTAGTTTTGAACTTGATTTCGGAAATTCATTGATCTGAGATAGGTGGTGGCTGGCAGGCGCTGCTCATTATACTTATATAGTGTCTCATGCAGTGTCTCATGCAGTGTCTCATGGCGCCGGCGGTCATCATTTTGCTTCGCTCTGCAGCGCCGTTATTGTCGATCACATCTTCATCACAATTGGATGCTATGCTGACTTAGAATGGCAATGGCGGGTCGTTACAGAGGCTGGCCTCCATTTGAACCTGATGATTATGCTCGGGCGGCACCGCAGTCGTTCCGCTTCGTTTAGTAGTGATTGACAATCTTGGATCGGCTATGGCGAAGATATTGATTGTTGAAGACGAGCTCGATTTAGCAGAGCTGGTCAAGAATTGGCTTCAAAAAGAACAACACCTGGTAGAAATTGTTGATAATGGAAACGATGGCTTCCAGTGTTTGAAGGTAAATCGATATGATCTGTTGATCTTGGATCTCATGCTTCCCGGAATGGATGGGTTGGAAATTTGCAGCCGCTACCGGCAAGGCTCTGGCACCATGCCGATTCTAATTTTAACCGCCCGGGCCTCATCCAGAGAGAAGGAGCTGGGGTTGGATATCGGTGCTGATGATTATCTGTCGAAGCCCTTTGATCTGAAGGAGCTAGCTGCTCGAGTGAGGGCGCTTCTCCGCCGCGGAAATAGTACTACATATGGTGACCGATATCGGATTGGCAATGTGATTGTCGAGGTCGGCAAGCATCTGGTTACTAGAGACGGTGCAGAGATAAGGCTTCTTCCGCAGGAGTATCGTTTGTTGGAGTTTTTCGTCAGGCATTCTCAGCATGTATTCAGCCCCGAGCAGTTGCTGGACTGTGTGTGGGAATCAGGGAGTGCGGCGATGGTGGATACTGTACGCGGGCACATCCAGCGGCTGAGGAAGAAGCTTGATCCGCCTGTCGGCGAGTCGATCATCTCGACGGTGCATGGACTTGGATACAAGGTTGATGCAACGCGATGCTAACTGGCAAAGTTCTCAAGTGAAATTCGACAGCGGTGCCCACCGGTTCTGATCAAATGAGTAGGATGACCGCTTAAATGTGCTTCAGCGGAGAGCGCAATGACTTCACTGTCGAAGCTTGTTCTGCTTTGAGTGTGATAGGCTTTGGAGTTGGCTAGCGAGCGGGCTTGCGAGCCTGTAGTCGTAGCGAGCAATAGTCGGATGGAAAGCTGGCTTGTGCTTGGTTGAAGTTGGGTAGTTGAGCGGTGCCGGTGATAAAACAATGTTGCCAACCAGTATGAAAGGTGACGGATTTTACAAGTCGCATTCTCTG
>JAGVKB010000085.1 GCA_020050835.1 Candidatus Obscuribacterales bacterium
CTCGCTTGCACTGAAGCAGCTTTGTCTGCTTCTTTCTTAGCTCCGCTCGCTTGCACTGAAGCAGCTTTGTCTGCTTCTTTCTTAGCTCCGCTCGCTTGCGCTGAAGCAGCTTTGTCTGCTTCTTTCTTAGCTCCGCTCGATGACCGAGACTTATCGCTGGGTTTCTTTGCAGAGCTTGATTTCACTGATTCAATTTCGCCCGTTTTCTTCTTGGTTGCCGCTGAGTCAGGCGCAACTGACTGAGCCTTATGGGCCACAAGAGCAGCTGGATGGCGTTCCGGTCCTAAGGCATAGTCATCAGCTTTATAGCCGGTCATGCGAACATGCTCTACCGGCTTGCCATGCGGTCCCTTCTTGGGTTCTGCAGTCGGTCCTGGCTCTGCTTGAGACTCAGGCTTAGGCAGAGTTACTTTAGGAGAATTGGCGGCAGAGACCCACCCGACTACCCGATTATCTGGGTTGAACGTTCGTTTTGCGGCCCGCTGAACATCGGCAGCGGTCACCGCCCGTAACCGCTCCGGCCAGGTGTAGGCATTCTGCCAGCCGACAAGACTGTCGAAATAGCCGAGATGAAACCCTGTTCGATAGGGACCGTCACGCTCGCTAAAGTAGGTAAACTCAGCAAGATTTCGCGCCCGCCTCAGCTCTGCCTCCGAAATCGGCTGCTCCTTCAGCTGGTTAATTACCGACTCGACCCCCTCAAGAACCTTCTGCTCACCACTGCCTGGTGCTGCCACGCAGGTGATTTCAAACAATCCAGGATCCTTCTTGGCCTCAAAACGAGCAGAGGCCGTCAGATAAACTCTCGGGTCCGGCTGCTTAGAGCGCAGTCGACCCGAGTTGGCCGCATTAAGCAACTTTTCTATGACTGTCAAGGCTGGAGCATCATTTTCATTGATCGCTGGAGCATGATACGCAACTTCGCAAATATCCTGCTTGCCGGCTGATCTCAAACTTACCCGCCGCTCTCCCCTTTGAGCCGGCTCCACCACGGTTGGAACAACCAACCTGGATGCGGGCTTGGGTATTACACCAAAGTGTCTCCTAACCAGAGCAGAGACGGTCGCAGTTTTAACATCTCCGACTATCACAAGCGTGGCATTGTCAGGTCTGAAATGGTGCTCGTAAAACGACTTTGCCTGCGCTGCCGTCAGCCGTTCGACATCACCCTGCCAGCCCATCGTTGGGTTGTGATAAGGGTGCTGCTGATAAGCCGCCGCTCGAATCTCACGACTTAGACTTTGAATCGGATCCTTACGCTCTTTCTCGAACTCATGATGAATATTGGCAATTTCATCCTGTACATCCTTTTCCGAAAAAGTTGCTGACTTCATCCGATCCGCTTCGATTTGTAGCCCAAGCTCAAGCTTGGCCGGCGGAAGCACTTCGAAGAAAGTCGTGAAATCATCGCTGGTGTAACCATTGAACTGGCCGCCGACTCTCGCTATCTGGGCCGACAGCTCACCAGGACGCATATTTCCAACCCGGCGAAACAACAAGTGTTCGACTAAATGGCTCACACCCGTCGACCCCAGCGTTTCATTGCGCGCTCCAACACGATACCAAACCAGGGTAGAAACCACCGGTAGACAATGATCTTCCAGCACCAGGACTTTCAATCCATTCGGCAATACATACTGCTCCGGAGCCTGACTACCAGCACTATCTGCAGCCAGTCCGGGCAGTAGAGCACAAGTCAACTGACATGTTGCCAGGAGACTAAATAGAAAACCCAGGCGCCGGACCCAATTTTGGGAAGCGCGCGCCGTCTTACCTTTTCTCTCTCGAAACACTGGCGAACAGCCTCACTTGGTCGGACTGAATTTATGAGCGATAAGCCGGAACGCAATTGACAATCCGATCACAAAGCCGCGCTGAGTCGCGGTCTCGATCCTGCTCGTGAAAACCAGGCTAAATCTCTTAGCTGGCAGATTCGTTTGACCAGCAATACTCGTGGGCAACCGAGACCTGAATTTACCACGCCAGCGGCTTTCTTCCTTAAAACACTTAGTATTGATGTAAGAGTTTTTCCAGTCGCATACGACCTGAACTCCAGGAATGCTTGGATTCTAGCGCTTAGATTGGATTGATAAAATTTCACAACAAAAGGAGGCGATAGAGTTGAGACCTGGCAGCTCCAGGCGGCACTTGAATCTATCCAACGGCTTAAATCGGCTCTACAAAGGTCCTACAGTTTAAGCCGCGACCGAAACTCGAGCATAATCTGGTCTCCGACCGCTCTTGCCGATACTTTTTCGACCTTGAGAGAGCGCAGCTGCTGGCTTGCCTTGGAGAAGAGTCGGACCGTTCCTGAACGCTTCAGCGAAAGCTCATCTTCTGGCAAGCAGAACCCCGCTACTTTCAGCGCTCCACACACCACCGCTTTCTCCGCTCTGGCAAGTCCATCACCCGGGTCGGCTACCCGACTCCAATCCAGATCGACCTGCTCCGGGACATTCATGCTCACAGCGGCATCATACGAAACTGAACTGTCAGCAAGCGAGGAGCCAGGAGCAAATTGGAACGCCACATTGCCGATTCCTTTGACATGCGCCTTTGCCGCCCAGGGTCTCGTGCTCCAGGTTCCCTCTCCGGTCGCAATTGCCAATAATCCAACAGCGCTCGATTTCTCCACCGTTCCCTGAGCAAATACATCAGCCTCTCCGGCAAAGACCATTTTATCCGCAGCAGAGAATCTGAATTGCTGCAAGACCAGATGACTGACAGTAGCCGACAACACTTTCAGATTCCTGTATCGCCAGCGCGATCCCTCCAACATCTCCTTATTGACGCTGAAGGACTTCACCGGCGGCAATCCGGATCGGATCGCCCTTTCAAGCACCGAACGAGGTATGGCAATCCGGCATCCATCCAAGGAAACTTGAACACCGTCTGGTGCAGGGTTAATGCGCACTGAATTGATTGAGACACCACATTTAGTGACACCACCGGCAATCTTGCCGTCTAGCACAACAGTGGTCTTGAGTTTTCCATTGATGTTCAAATCATGATCTTTGATATTTATGGTCAAATTACCGGTCACATTTTCCAATCCCAGCAATTGGTCTTCACTCTGGATAGTAATAGCACCACCGAGAAAGGCGATCGGAATAGCTCCTTCAATTGCCCGGTTGGCTGGATTGAGCGCAACGACAACATCGCGCGCCAGACTGAGCTTGGTGCCAGCCGGCATCGTCATGACCACGCGCCTTCCGTCTCGGCCCCATTCGATCTGCCTAGGCTCGAACTCTCCTTTCGGCAGAGTAACTCTCACCAAATCCGGACCCGAGGAGAGAATGCATCCTAATGAAGCACTGTCGAGCAGTATTGAGAGGACTCCATCCGGCTTATTAATTGCCAGCTTGATCGCCCGGGACTCCAGTGGTCCAGGCGAGTCTACGTGAAACGAATTGCCCTCGGGTGCCTGTTCGGCACTAAAGGTAAGTCTCAATTGAGAAGGCAGATTGAACTGCGCCTCTATATCCGGTCTCGCCATTTGAACAGCCACGCTTGAAAGCGAAATCTTGCCGGCCAACTTGCTGCGCGCAGCTTGCTTGTTTAGCGCCCTGGTCAGCGACCAATCAAGCCCGTTGATGACCACGGCGCCGCTGGCGACTACACTCTTAGATTGTCCTTTTACAGCAGTCAAGGTCAACGATCGTGCTGAAATTTCATTGGCAGCATCAACTTCGTTTAAGGAATGCAGAACGGACACACCTTCTTTGGCTGACACCGCCAGGCGGCTGGTAGCTTTGCCCGCGCCGAGATCGATCTGCACTCCAGAGCTTTGGTCATAGAAACGCGACCCGGGCTCTAGATTCAAGTCGCAGGCGCACCGCCCCGAGTAATTCCAGCGATTGTCGCATTCCAGATCGCTCAGCGCCAGCCTTGAGCCGGCTCCAATTGCCAGGCTCAATCCCGGCAAGAGCAATTTAGCACCAGGTCTCAAATGGAGCACCAAGTCTTGAATGTGAATCGCCTCGGCCATATCGGCGATGTCGCTGCCGCTTTGACCGGCCGGACTGACTTGCTGGTTTACCAACTCAATCAGGAAGGCGCCGAGCGCGCGAATGAATTGAATGTCTCCGCTCACACTGCCTTTCGCAAGCTCGATAGTAGTTGGCATCGGCGCACCGTGGAACCTGATCTCCTTGGTACTGGTAAACTTTCCAGTCGCCTCCTTCAAGTTAATGACAGACGATCCGTTGTTAGTGAGTTTAAGCGAAATAGTAAACTCAGTGCCGTCTTGAACATCGATTGGAGCGCCCTTTACCCTGTACTTTCCAGCCTTGAGACGGCCCGCCGC